>JBDHXV010000019.1:0-47752 GCA_039810885.1 Chitinophagales bacterium
ATTAATCATTACTTCAAGGCGAGGTAAGGCTTCTTTACCTTTTACGATATAATCAAAAGCACCATATTTAATAATGTCAGCACTAATTTGCGGATCTTCAGATGCAGAAAGGAAAATTACAGGCACATTATAAAGTAAATGTTTTATTCGCTTCAATATTTCGAGGCCGTTAAGTGCTTCTTCTTCCTTGCTATTCAAATGATAGTCCAGAAGTATCACATCGGGTCTTTGGTGCATATCAAGCATTGCTTTTTCTCCGGTTTCATATACTACTACCTTTGCTCCTTCATACTTGGAGAGTATAAAACTTTCGAGCACATTTCGCATGAACACATCATCATCTATAATAAATATTAGAAATTTTTCTTGTGCCATAGTTTATTGTTTAATAAATGGTGCGATATAAAATTCACCTTTTTGGTCTATAAGGTATAGATAATAAAAGCCGTCCGGGAGCGACTTTATGTTTATCGTTTGATTAATATAGTTGAGTTGAAAAGGGGTACCTAATGGGTTGTACGCCGTTACGGTATATATTGCGTCTTTTAGATTAAGAATATGAATAAACTCCGAGCTTGCTGTTGGAGCGATTTCTATTTCTTTGACCATACTATTTCTGATACCTACACCAAGTTCTAAGTTTTCTTTGTAAATAACACCGGCATCCGTTCCTATAAAGATGTCTTCATCGGCGTCAGCATCGAACTTCACAAAGTTGTACTTATAGTTATTCTGTGAAAAGACAAGTGTTCCCGGGTTTTCAACCGGCAAAGCAAACGAAGGGTTCGTAGAACTTCCGGTGTTTTCAAAAAACAAAAGCTTGCTGTCGTTGTAATCGTTTATAAAAATATCCATGTCCCCATCACCGTCCATATCTACAAGAGATATGAAGTTGACGCCTTGCTGTGTAATACCGAAAGCAGTACTTAACTCAACCGGAGCATCAAATTGTGGGGCTGTAGCCGTACCACTATTTTTAAAATACATTACTCCTGAATAGCATGAGGCGAACATGTCCATATCTCCATCACCGTCTATATCTGCAAAGCTTGGCGACCAAAAAATAGTTGTTGCCGGAGAAGATAAGCCAAAAGGATTATCCACTCCTGAGGCGAATTGCAGATTAGATGCGGTGCCTACATTTTGGTAATAAGTAAACTTCCCCTCATAGTTAGACGCAGAATAATCGTAGTTGCCAACCATAAGATCTAAATCTCCATCTCCATCTAAATCTACAAGCACAGGAAAGCTTAACGGTGAATTTGAGTTAGCAATGGTATCGGGGAATATAGCGTTTGACGGGCTATCGAAGGCCGGAGAAAAAGAATCGCCAATGTTTTTATAGTATAAAAATTTTGCTTGATAAGTTGAAGTGTCGGCACAAGTAATAATCATATCGATATCCCCATCACCATCAAGATCGGCTACTGTGGGGAAATAGGCTGCACTATTTTGTATGGTCTGAAAGCCAAACGGGTTCAATTGATCGGGTCCGTAATTAAAGACTGCTCTGCTTTGTGCCTTAACTTCCGGCGAAATCAATTGAAGTAATAACGCAAAAACGGTTGCTCCTAAAATTCTTCGTATAGTTCCAATTGCAACTTTTCTCTGAATTTTTAAAAAAAGATTCTTACATAAGGTAATTTCTTTTGTTGAGGTGTTGTCCAGAGCAAGGATCTTGTTCTTTAAGATAGCAAGTTGGCGACTATAATGCATAAAGTTTTTTTGAACGCTGTGAAGATATCTATTCTATAAAACAAGGGAGTAAATACTTATTCAACCGATGCCCACCATGAATGTCCTTGTGAAACAATTGCCAGTTGGTGTTCTAATTTATCTGGAGATAAAATGTTAGGTCGCAAAATGCCGGGTAAGAGTTGAACATCGTATATCTCCTCAACAGAATTTTGGTAGCACAATTCCGCTTCGATATTTCCATTATTGGTATCAATAACAATTATACCTGCTTGCCGTTGCTGTGCTTCAACAGATAGTTTGTCGAAGAGTGAAGACGATTTGCGCAGTTTTGAGATTCCTATAAACGCATAATGTGATAAGAAGCACAGTCCACGAATAAACGCAGGCACCTTTGCTATAACTTTATAGGACTTCTTTTGAATATCAACTTCGACCATAGCCCCTTGCCCCGATAATAATAAATACAGCTTGTCTTGATAAACTCGGGGAGAATGAGGTATCGCCAGGTGATTTAGAATTATTTCTTGCGACTTTGCATGAATAAGCACTCCACTATGTAATATGTCGCTGCGCCAACTTCTGGGGGTATTACCTTGATTAAATGCCGTTACAACCCAATCATCGTTCAGAATGGCTAACCCGTTGAGGTGGCAACGATCCTCTGCCACAATAGCTGAAACAAAGCCGGGCTTCCATACCGGTGTAAAACTTTCTTCCGGCGTTATTTTACAAATGCAGTTAAATGCTGTAGCTACAGCGAGTAAGTGCCGGTTGTGAAAATGAATGTCGTGTAAATCGAGCGGGCCTGTATAATATGTAGCGCGCGGTGAAAACATGGCATCATAAGGAGTTGGTGTTTTATGATAATTCAAATTCAGGCTTGGTTCGTTAATAAATGTAGTCACCGAGGTGCGCGTTGCAAGGGCCATTTTATTTTTATAAACGCTTAAACCCATAGGACGATTAAATGTACGAGGCAGTTGAATCAACTTGTCAGTTGATGTGGGAGAAATAAAAATTACCTTTCCTGCCTGATACGTTGTAATAATCAGAGTACATCCTAATTTTGAAAGTAACTGCGGAAATGAGGGGGTATAAGTGCAAGAAAAGGGAGTGGATGGCTGTGACATACGCGCTAAATATAAATGGAGTAAAAACAAATGCATCTTTGTACCGCATTTTAATTAACTGATATCAAAGCCATGAAATTCGCAACCAAAGCCCTACACGCCGGCGTAGAACCCGATCCAAGTACCGGAGCCATAATGACGCCTATCTTTCAAACCTCTACTTATGTACAGTCTGCGCCGGGTAAACATAAGGGGTATGAATATGCCCGAACACAGAACCCAACCCGCGATGCTTTACAAAAAAATGTGACTGCTTTAGAAAACGGCAAGCACGGATTATGCTTCAGCAGTGGCATGGGGGCTACCGATGCGGTGATAAAGCTGTTATCTCCCGGAGATGAAGTGATCAGCACAAATGACTTATATGGAGGGACCTATCGCATTTTTACTAAAATATTTGAGCGCTACGGCATTCGTTTCCATTTTGTACCAATGCATGATATCTCAACTATTGAGAAGCATATAACTCCAAAAACAAAAATGGTTTGGGTAGAAACTCCTACTAACCCATTAATGAATATTATTGATATTGCCGGTGCTGCAAAAATTTGTCAGAAGCATCAGGCAATGCTCGTTGTAGATAACACCTTTGCATCGCCTTTCTTACAGAATCCACTAAGCTTAGGTGCGGACATTGTGTTGCATTCCGCCACGAAATACTTAGGCGGACATAGTGACGTGGTAATGGGAATTGTTATAGTAAACAATGACAGCATTCACGAACAATTAAAGTTTATTCAGAATTCGTGTGGTGCTGTGCCGGGACCACAAGATTGCTTTCTTATGTTGCGCGGGATAAAAACCTTGCATATACGTATGCAGCGTCATTGTGAAAATGCTGTGCGCATCGTTGATTTCTTAGTTCATCATCCTAAAATTGAACGCGTGTATTATCCGGGATTAACAAATCACCCTAATCATGAAATTGCTAAAAAGCAGATGAGCAACTTTGGTGGTATGTTATCTTTTACCTTGAAGGGCGACAGAATGGATGAAGCATTGAGCGTTTTAAGCGGCACAAAATTATTTTCATTGGCGGAGTCTCTTGGAGGGGTGGAATCATTAATCGGACACCCAGCAACAATGACTCACGCTTCCATTCCACGAGAAGATCGCTTAAAAAATGGTCTGAAAGACACGCTTATTCGTTTAAGCGTTGGCATCGAAGATGCCGAAGATCTAATCAACGACTTGCAACAAGCATTATCGTAATATATTTTAATTAATTTACCGCCATTCTTTTAATTAAATCAAATTAATAATGAGGAAATTTTACACTCTGTTTTTTACGTTATTTGCCTTTACTGCCACACGAGCACAAAATGTTATTCTCTTTGAAAACTTTGAAGAAGATACATTAAACATACCTGTTGATATTCCATCGGGGAACAATAACACATGGATAAACGCTGACTTTGACGGCCTTGCGGACGGTAGCCCGTCAAACCGCCCGAACGAATGGTTTCGCACCAATGGTTTTGCCACCGTAGATAGCACCAACATTGTTATGGCCAGTAATTCTTGGACAAATGACCCTAACAATCCAGTTGCTAATTATTTAATTCTCCCTCCTATAAAACTTTTAGATAACAGCGGTACCCTTGAATGGAAATCTGCCCCATATCAAACTCCTCGTTATTTAGACGGATATCAGGTACTGGTTTCAACCACCGGAAATTTTCCTGATAACTTCACCGACACTTTATTTTACGCCTCTGAATATGTAAGTACACTTGGAACAACTGATAGTTCATCACTTGCAGCGTTATACAGTTCTTTCGCTTTTACTCCTAACGGATTCATACACGGGCAAGACGGACAATTTATTGAGTATAACGGCGACTCTTTAAGATTTCGTGGTGTATTACACCCCTTCTCTGCCAGCTTAGCAAACTATGCCGGCCAAACTATTTATATAGCTTTTTGCCACGGCACTACAGATGATAATCTCTTAAGTATTGATGATATTAAAGTAAGTGGAAACGGAATGAACCTCGGTGCCGGAAATATTGACACAAGAACGTTTAAGATTAAAACATTTCCTAATCCCACATCTGATAACTTGCATATAGAATACAACCTGCCAAGCATCTTAACTGTTGCATTGGGATTATATGATGTCAATGGATGTTTGATTAAATCAATATCAAGCGGCACACAATTGAAAGGCAATTATTTTTATGATATAGATGTCAAAGATCTGTCATCGGGAATATACAATGTTATCCTTAGCACTTCAAAGGGCACTTACTCAACAAAAGTTACTGTCGTGAAATAATGCGAGTAAAATAAGGTTCTGTTAAAAGCCAAAGCCCCGCAATGCGGGGCTTTGGCTTTTAATGCTTTGACACCCTAACCTTGCATCACCTTAGCAACACTTCTCCATAATCCGCTTGCGCTTTTTTCCCACGTATATTTTGCTGCTTGCAATGGCGCTTGAATTTGTAATTGGTTATATAACTGAGAATCATTTACTAATTGCAGCATTGCCTGTTTGACCTCGTTGAGATCTCGTGGGTTTTGCACTAACAAGCCCCCATTGCCACAAACTTCCGGCAACGAGGAGCTATTCGAGGTAACACATGGCACACTACATTGCATAGCTTCAATTAACGGAATACCAAAGCCTTCAAACAAGCTGATATAGACCATAGCAAAGGATGCAGCAGTAATATTCGCTAATTCTTTTCTTCCAAGATGACCGGTGAAGATGATATCTTCCTTGTGTTTTAGTTTATCATAAATCGATTTAATGCTTGATGTTTTCCATGCGAATCGTCCTGCAATGACGAGTTTATGCGGCAGGTCGTGTTCCTCTTTTAGTTTATCGAATGCCTGAAACAAGGTATCTACATTTTTTCTTGGGTGAATAGCTCCCGCATAAATAAAATATGGGGCTCCTTTTGTATAGCGTTGTTTAATCTTTTCTTTCTCCTTATCAGGCATGGGTTTAAAAAACTCATGGACACCGTTGCCAATCACATCTATCTTACCTGCCGGATAGTGAAACGCTTGCAGGATATCATTTTTTGAATACTCCGAAACGGTAACAATACGAGAGGCTCGTGCAACATACTTGGGAGTGAAATACTTGTAATAGATTAAAGCTGATTGATTTACATGATGCGGATAATGCCGATAAGCTAAGTCATGGATAACCAATACTTGTTTTGTTTTTGCAGATAAGGATAAGAAGCCATCTGTGGAGAGAAATAAATCGGCGTTTACTTTTTTCAATGCCGCAGGGACTCCTTTCTCAAACCACCAATACCACAGTAATGGATGCCGGGCAGGCGGATGAATGGTGTGTGGGGTTACGTTTGATGAAAAAATAAATTCTTCATCATAAGGTCGGTCGAAGAAAAAATGAAACTGATGCTCGGGATGTGCCCGGGTAATACGTTTCAATGTTTCGTATGTGAACCAGCCTATGCCTTCTAGTTTGTTTTTAATAAGAAAACGGGTATTGACCGCTATATTCATGAGTTCGTTTTCAAAATAACATTAAAAGAATCTGCGGTAAACTGCTTTAACTGTTCAACATTGTTGCATGCGTGCATTTTTCCGTCATCATCGAGAAGATATAACTGATAGTTTAATGCTTGCAGCAATTGAATAGCTTTTAATTGATTAGAGTTATCGCGGAATAAGGCATTCCAAATTTCAAGTATAATAATCGGATGATGTCTTTTTATCGTTTCTATTGCTCCTGATATTGCTTCAAATTCGTGACCTTCAATATCGAGTTTGATATAATCAGGCTTTAATTCCTCCGAATTAAAAATTTCATCAATCGTTGTGCAGGGAACTTGAAAGTCTGAGCTATTCCCCTCGGGTAATATTTCATTACCCTCCGAGTTTTTAACATCAGGCCGAGTCATACTCACAATACCGACATAGTTTGATAGCGCCGCCTGAGATAGTATTTGATTGGATTGTTTGTTTTTCTGTAATACGCCGAATGTGGTAGGATGCGGCTCAAAAGACCACACTTTTGATTGTTGACTTAAATAACCAAAGAGTAAACTAAAAAAACCATAATGTGCTCCACCGTCTATAAAAGTTTCTCCTGCAGATACGGATTTCACAAGCCACTTGCACAGTTGAATTTCGGATGAATGTACCTTTGCTCCTGTCAAAAAAATTTCTGCCGCTGCCGGTAATTGGATTGCCATCGTTTGATTCCAAAAGGTGGTGGCTTTAACCAGTTTTCCTTGTTTCATGAAAGGATATATAATTCTGTTGCACCAAAACACATAGAGACGTTTTAGCGGATTTTCCACCCATTTCGCCATCTTGCCTCGTTGTTCAGTATTGTAAATACGAGTTAACCTATTCAATAATTCTTCTCTGGTCACTAAAGCTGGTCCTGTTTCCATCGGACACAAATAAATAAAGACTATGTGCAAAAAGAAAATTTCTTTTGTATCGTTACAACCAACCCATGCGGCGCACCTTTTTCCATAATCTGGTATTTCTGTTTTTACTAAACCTTATTATCAAGCCTATATGGGTGCTTGGCATAGATCGGGGGGTACAAAACATAACAGGATCAGAGGCCTACGGATTATACTTTTCTCTCAGTGCACTCTCGATGCTTTTTAACATCCTTATCGATATGGGGATGACGTATTACAACAATCGAAAGATAGCACAGCGGCCATCAGCGATAAAATCTCTCGCCCCACATATTCTTTTACTCAAAGGCGTATTAACCGTCATTTATATTGCTCTTACCTTTTTAATTGCAACGCTCACAAAGCTTCCATCAGCGAGCTATCCCTTACTTATTATGCTCTGCGTTAATCAGGTTTTACTTTCTCTAATTATTTACCTTAGGTCTAATATATCAGGCTTGCATCATTTCAAAACGGATAGTTTATTGTCTATAACCGATAAAGTATTGATGTTACTGCTTTTTGGCACTATCCTCACTATTCCTTCTCTCCGAGAAGGGTTTAATATAAGGTGGTTTGTTTACGGACAAACGGTTTGTTATGCGGCAGCGTTGTTAATTGCTTTTGCTGCTTCATTCCGATATCTTAAACATATCCAACTGCATATTTCTGTTTCGCATTTAAAAGTTATTTGGCAAAACAGCTATCCTTATGTGCTGGTTATCTTTTTTATGACCCTTTACACACGCAGTGATGCGGTGTTGTTGGAGCGGTTATCGGGGGCAGAAGTAGCGGGTAATTATGCGGCCGCTTATCGTCTTTTGGATGCTGCAAATCAATTCGGATATTTATTTGCAGCATTGCTCTTGCCCATCTTCTCTCGTATGTTGGGGAATAAAGTTTCTATACAGGCTCTTCTTCAATCGGCGTTTATTATGATTATGTTATTGGCAACTTTGGGTGTTGGCGTAGCCTATATGCACGGCGATCGAGTTATGTCGTTGCTGTATCACAATACAGTGTGTGATAGTGGTAAGACACTAACTGTCCTGATGATGAGCCTTTGGGGCAGCTTTGGAGTGTATGTTTTCGGAACGCTGCTTGCCGCAGCCGCAAAACTAAAAGCATTAAACATTATCACAGGCATTGCCGCCACCGGAAATATTGCACTCAATCTAATTCTGATACCACAGTTGGGCATGTCAGGTGCTGCATGGAGCGCTTTCATCTGTACTGTTTTTGTAGCGGCTGCTGAATATGCTTATATCAAAAGAACTTTGAAAGAGCAAATCAGCAACTCTGTGTGGATACGGCTTTTGGTCATCGGCGGATGTACATTTGGTTATGCATTTATTATAAAGAACTATCTTGCTTCAGAGTGGCTTCTCAAATCTTTTCTGCTGATACTGGCAATCGTACTAACTTCGTTTGTGCTGCGGCTTGTTTCTATCCAGCAAGTAAAACAGATGCTTCAATTAGTCAGACAGAAGTAAGGGAAACTTATTTTTCTACATTTGCCAAAATTTTAAATAACTGAATGGACAATACATTAAATCTGCTGGAGTTGATTAAGCTGATTTTGCGATGGAGAAAACCCATCCTGATTCTTTGCGGAATAACCCTTATTGCCTCTGCAATTATCACCGATCCACATATTATTAAACCGAAATACAAAAGCACCTCGATTTTTTTTGCTGCCAGCCCCAATATGACGAGCAGTCAAACCTTGTTTGTAGATAATAACGCTGAGTACTTTGGAAGCAGCGACGATATTGACCGTCTGCTGTCTATTGCCAACAGCGCTCCACTAAAACACTACATCATCAACAAGTATAAGCTGTTTGAACACTACCGCATAGATTCTGCGAACACAGACTATCCGAATTATAAAGTGACAAAGGAGTTAGAAGACAATTATTCTGCTGTTAGAAATGATAAAGGTGCTGTAGAAATCACCGTCTATGATATAGATAAGCAGCAGGCTGCTGATATGTGTAATGATATTGTTGCTAAGGTGGATGAAATGAATAACAATATTATTTTAGAAAACAAACGCCGTATTTTAGGAATATACGATACGAAGTTGCATGAGAAACAAGAGCAGTTACAAGTATTGAACGATAGTATTGTTAAAGTGAAGATGATGATACAGAGAGTATCTGCACTTACGATATCGGATCGAAATAGTATGGCTGCTGCCACAGAGTTAAAAAGCCCGGAAATGTTGGATCAACAACTGAAGCTTTTAGAAGATCAAAAGAAAGCAGGCCTTAAAGAGTTAAATAATACCATAGGTCTGGCAGAACAATACAAGTCAACCATAAACAGCAATGTCCCCACTATTTTTACTCTTGAGAAGGCTTATCCTGCAGAAAAGAAATCAAAACCTATTCGCTGGATTATTGTTCTCGGAAGTTTGATAACTGCGTTTGCAGGATCTATAATTATGGCGTGGTGTATCGAAAAGTTCCGTTCGATCAAACAGGAATTGAGTCATGCAAAAGAGGCTTAATGCTTTTGATTTAAGTCAGTTTTATTTTTTTGGGCTTACGCTTGTTGTCGGTATTGTTGCGGGAGTAGCTACAGACAATGCTTATTGGTTTGCTCTACCTTTAGCTATGCTGGGGCTGTATCTTGGCATCAACAGCATACATACTCTGTATTATGCTCTTTGTTTTTTCTTGCCATTATCAATCGAAGCCACACTTCCCGGCGGCTTCGGAATAGACTTTCCGGATGAGCTGTTTATGGTCGGGTTAATGTTGCTGACCATTGGCTTATTACTTTCCAATAATAAATATTATTCAAATGCGCTTGTTCTGAATCCTGTAACCAGTATTCTATTTATACAATTTGTGTGGATGATACTGGCTACAATATTTTCATCTAATATTATTGTGAGTACCAAATTCACATTATCCAAGTTTTGGTACCTGATGACCTTTGTTGTATTAACGACAATGATTATAAAATCAACTAAGGATTTTAAAATTATCTTTTGGTTAATTACTCTACCTCTTTTTTTTACTACAATATATACTCTAGTCCGCCATAGCCATGTGGGCTTTTCTTTTGCGAGTGTAAATAATACGATGTCTCCTTTTTTCAGAAATCATGTGAGTTATGCGGCTATGCTATCCGAATGGATACCCTTTGTGATACTCGGGTTTATGTGGTATAAACGTCATACCATTGGAAGGCAATTGCTAATAGTAATACTGCCGATAATGCTTGTCGGGGTTTTCTTCTCTTACACCCGTTCTGCATGGTTGGCATTGCTCGCCGCCTTTGGTATTCAGATTATGATTCGTTTGAAATTAACTCGTTGGGCTGCTGCTGCGGGAGTAGTTGTTGTTGTTATTTTATTAGGTATTCTCTCTCGTGATTACTATTACATGCATTATGCGCCCAATTTTGAATCCACTATTTATCACGAAGATTTGAGCAGCCACTTGTCTTCTACTTACAAAATGGAAGATATATCCAGTGCCGAAAGAATTTATAGGTGGGTTGCCGGCCTTCGTATGAGTGCCGCAGAGCCCGTATGGGGATTTGGTCCCGGAAATTTTTACAACTTCTATAAAGGCTATACCGTTAGCGCATTCAAGACCTATGTAAGTGCAAACCCTGAACACTCTACTGCACACAATTATTTTATTCTGACTTTGGTTGAACAAGGCATCATCGGGTTATTGCTCTATGCCCTGCTAACAATCAGTGTGTTTGTGTATGGCGAATATTTATTTTATCGACTTAAAGAGCGTGAAGACCGCCTGTGGCTTATGGCCATAATGATGAGTATGGCGGCAATCTTAGTTAATAATACACTGAGCGACATGTTAGAAACAGACAAGGTGGGGTCTATATATTATATGAATCTTGCAATGATTGCCGTATTGGGATACAAGCATTACGGCTCACGAAAATCGGGTGCTCAGAAAACTGACGTCGTCATTAAATAACTGCTTCCCTTTGTATGTAATAATCTCATCAAGCATTAGCTTATTAAAATCCTTAACGGAATGTGCTTGATGACGTTGTACAAAATCTTTTAAGCGCGGTACGCCATATTGTTCTCCACGATCATCCTCAAGTTCGGTTAACCCATCTGTATAACAAAATAAGAAATCATTAGGCCGGATACTGATTTCACCCACGCTGATACTGGGTAATTTTTCGAACATCCCCAGTATGGTGCAGCCTTTCTCTAAAAGTTGAGCACCATCTTTGTTATAAAATACAGGAGGCGTGTGCCCTGCATTGATGTAATGTAATTTTCTGTTGTATGTATTATAGCGGGCAAGGAATAGGGTAATAAACTTTTCGCCGCGTGTGATCTCATTAATTTTTATATTGAATAGCGTAATAAAATCTTTTAGAGAATCTTGTTGCATAATTAACGAACGCAGGCTCGCTTGAAAATTTGCCATTAACAATGCTGCCGCAATGCCATGACCGCTGATGTCTCCCATACAAAACATGAGTTCATCTTCATTCAGTTGCATAAAATCATAATAATCCCCGCCGATATCGAGGTGCGGCATGTAAATAGCATCCATTTCCATATATTCATTAGCCGGTAAGAGTTCTGGAATCAACATGGTTTGCATTTTACCCGCCAACTCTAATTCTTTTTTTATGCCCTGTTGTGTTAACTGTTCTTTAAACAGTTTTTTGTTTTCAATAGCAACAGCAATAATATTGATTAGAGTCTGAATAAAGTTTAGTCGATCTTCTTCACTTTCGCCTTTAAGATTTCCGGCATCGCCTAAAAAGCAAATAGCAATCGGGTGGGCTTTATGATAAACCGGAATCACTATTTTAAAGTCTTCAGCCAGTTTATGATGATTTTTTTTCAGATAACTTATATGCTTAAAACTCATTAGAGTTTCTTTTGAGAGCAAGGCTATTACTGAATCATTCACTCCATAACATCCGCTACACGCCCATTCGTCAAATTGTGTGAAAATCGCCATCTTGCTTACTCCCATCTTCCCTTTCAGCGTATCCGAAAAAAGGCCAGTCAGTGCTTTTTGTGATAAGTTGCTGTTTATCGCTTGGGTAATCTCAAGCAATGCTTTCAACTGGATCGTTTTCAACTGTAGCTTTTCTTGCAGTTGAAGTACATCTGTGACAGTATCTGCTGTTTTAACAACCATGATTTTTAATCAATACAAAGTAGTAACGTATTTTATGAAAGTTTCGTCTTCACATCTAACGCATCCCGTAGCCCATTGCCTATTAAATTCAACAACAGTACAAGAAACATAATGGCAAAGCCGGGTATAAGTGCAAGATAAGGCCTGTCTGAAACGATGTACCCATAATAATCCCGAATCATGCTGCCCCAAGATGGTGCCGGCGGCTGCACTCCAATGCCTAAGAAACTAAGCCCTGCTTCAAGTAAGATTGCTGTTGCAAAATTAGATGCAGCAATAACCAATATAGGCCCTATAATATTCGGAAGGATGTGTTTGAAAATGATACGAATGCTGCCAAAGCCAAGGCTGTGAGCGGCCTCAATATATTGTTCTTGCTTAATTGCCATAACCTGGCCGCGAATAAGTCGAGCAGCACTTACCCAAATGGTTAACCCCACTGCAATAAATATTTGCCAAAAACCTTTTCCTAAGACAATAGTTAATGCAAATACAAGTAGCACGGTAGGAATAGCCCAAATAACATTGATTAACCATTGAATGATTTTATCGACAGGCCCGCCATAATAGCCTGCAATAGCTCCTAGCAGAATACCGATGGTTAGGGAAATAAATACGGCAACCAATCCTACGCTTAACGAAATTCTTAATCCCAGCATAAGTCTCGTCAAAGTGTCGCGCCCAAGATTATCTGTGCCCAGCCAATGGTGTTGTACATATATTGCTTGCTCAAGGTTTGCAATAGCTTGTGTGTATAGTTCAGCCGTAGGAAGCTTTATTAAGGTGTCCTGTAACCCTTCTCCCAGAAAGACAGTCATGTACAATGTATCATTTACAACAGCATATTTATCGAGAACATAGTAAGAGTAGTTGCTATTATCTCCTACTAACCACACCCATCTCAAGTGCTGTTTGTCGTTAGGCAATCGCAAGATCATGTTCTTACTCCATGGTTTTTGAAATGCAAGAGAAGGGATTATTCTATTGCCTTCAATTGTGTTATCCGGTGTAATTCCATAGCCGAGGATTGCTATGATGATACATGCTAACATTAGATATAGCGATACCCATGCCCATCTGTTCTTTTTAAATCGCCTCCACGTTTGCGATGTCGGTGAATTACCCGTCGTTATTTTTTTCTTATTAAAACGTATAAACATCAGCGTCCGTTATGAATAATCAAACCTTGTTTTGTAATTACGTACGATGAGGTGTGCAACCGTTCGAGATTTATTTCCTCACAGAAATCATACTCTTTAGATTGTTCATTATAGATAAGTTGATGTATCAATCGTAATTCTAATAGCTGTTTAAGTTCCGCATCTAGCTCGGCTCCTGTCAAAGACAAATTCTGGCACAATGCATAATATTCCATTGTAAAATAAAGCTGATCCAGCAATTCAAATTGAATATTAGTGAGTGTCATCGGTAAAGTTTTCTGCCTTTCCAACGTACCGGTATGAAAAGAGCCACGGCCCCTGTAATCAAAACATACATTAGATGGAAAAACTGTGCGGGTAAAAATAGTTGGAGCAATCTCGTCTTCTTAAAAAAGTTTAGCACACGCCGGAGGTAAACGAAGTCTATAAAGCTCTTTGCCAACAATGCTCCTGCAAGCCATTTGATTAGTATAGGATGAACCGCAGCGAAAATCAATAAGAAGGGGAACGAGAGATAGTAAGTGTAAAACATGATAATTACGAATAGTGTGGCGATATTTCTATAGCTCGCCGTTTTTGAAGCCCAACGAATTCGTTGATTCATAAAATCAAGCAAGCTATCTTCTGCATGCGTTGTAATGAGACTTTCTATTGATTTATTAAATGAGATCTTGGCTCCGTAACGATTAAACTTATGTAACAGAAAAATATCATCTCCTGACGATATTTGTTTTGAATCTTCAAATCCATTAACGTCAAAGAAAAGTTTTTTTCTAAATGCAAAATTAGCCCCATTAGCAAGTATGGGGTGTCCAAGACCAATAGTTGAAGCTGTCAGAGCCAAGAATGACCACAAGTCCAACGCTTGTAGATTATTAAAATATTTGTCTGATTCTTCAATACAAACTGTACCGCAAATAACATCGGCCTTTAATTCTTCAAATGCGCTCATAGTACTGCGAACCCAGTGAGGAGAGGCGATGCAATCTGCATCAGTAAGCAATATGTATTCGCCTTGCGCTTGTTGAATGCCATACTCGAGGCACTGCTTTTTTCCGCTTCTAATAGAGTCTTCCTCAGCAATATCTTTTAACCGAAGCACTTTTACTTGTGAGAATGTTGTGGCAATTTGATAAGAATTGTCTGTACTGAAATCATCAACAACAATTATTTCTGTTTGTGCTTCAGGATAGGATTGTTGCAATAGACTTCGAATGCAGGCCTCTATGTTCGACTCTTCGTTTCGGGCTGCAATAACAATACTGATTATGGGGGTTGATTTAGGCACCCCACGCTGTACAGTATGTCGGTCCCAACTATAGATAAGAAGGAGAATGCACACATAATAAATTCCACTTAAGAGCAATATCGGCAATAGATAGCACCACATCCGTTTATAATCGTTCCGCAAGATACGGATTCAGATAATCCTTTAACAGATAATGACCCTTATCAATAACTAGCAACTCAGCACTTGTTAAATTAGTACAAAACCGCTTTCCAAATGCCGGCTTGATAATGCGATCATATTTCCCAACCACGACAAGCACTTTTGTCTGATGCTGCTTAATCAAAGCTTGAAGCTCGCCTCTTTTTCTTTCATACCCTCGAAGACAGTTCCATATATCCCAGACTAATCTGCGTTTTTGCTCGCTGTCTAATTGCTTTTGTATGAAAAGTGCATATTGTTTTTGTATGATATGAGTATATCTGAGTATGCGAACAAATCTCAGGAATGTATTTGGGCGAAGTAAGATGTGTTTAAACATTTGCCTGCCCCACTTGGGATATATGGCTATGTTATACCAAATGTTATTCTTCAATCCATCAGGAGCGAATAAGAACATGCGCTCAACCCTTTCGGGTAGTCTATGATAAAGAGCAAGTGCTACTTTCCCTCCAAGGCTAAAGCCCGCTAAAGAGAATTGTTCTTGCTGATATAGCTTTAAGATAAACTCAATAAAGCCTAGTAATTCATTTAGGGTTAATGGTTCGCCCTCTCCCCATTTGGTCTGCCCATGAAAAGGCAAGTCAACTGAAATTATCGTATATAATTTCCCCATCGAGGATTCCAGTATTTTAAATACCCCTGCGTGATCTCCGAATCCATGAAAGGCAAATAGTACTGGATTTCCTTCGCCTAATATGAGATAGTGCAATTGCTTCTCTCCAATAGAATAAAAATGGCTTTCTGCACCGATCAATTTCTATTTGAATATTTTCTTAAAATATTTAAGCCCAAGAGGCAGAGCCACAGCCAGCGCTGCTTGAAACAAGTCACTACGCATGTTGCTCTTTCGTTCATTTTCATTATCGTCAACGTTGTTCCTTGTCCAGGTTCGCATCGTCTGCTTTGCACTCACATTAAACACCCTTTTCAATAGATTCTCAAGAATAAGGCTTCCGGCGTTATGTTGATAATAGGTTACACGCTCATTCATTTTATTTTCAAGCGAACGACACTCCCCCCGTAACAAATCAATTCGTTGCTGTAAACTTTTTAAGTCATGAATTTCCGTTCCCATTGCGATTCTTAAAAAATGAAGTGATAAATTGATTTGCTAAAAATTTTTCAGCTATGCTGTTTCTGTTTACATATAAGAGCAAAAAGAAGAATAAATACACGATGGATACAATGCCAAACCCCAACGTGTAATTTCTAAATTTTTCTGACAGCACCAATGCTACGAGCAGGCTTAACATGATGATTGCAATAAAAAGAACAAACATCAAAAGAAAATAAACTAAAAAGAGAGATAATACACGGGCACTAATATCTGCAGCTTCTAGCTTTACAAGTTCTATTCGCTTAGAGATATAGTGCTGGATTATTTTGCGCAAACTCTCTTCATCCTGAGATGTTTCAGATTCATTCATGATTTCTGTTGGCTAAGATTATCAATGATTTTTTCTGCAGTATCTACTAAATCGTGAACAGCTCGCTTTCCTTTTTCGAATCGTTCATCTAATTGATCTTTTATTTCCGAAGCCTTTTCTTTCATTTGATCTACTGTTTTTTCGCCTTCCTCGGTAGTTAAGAAATAAGCAATGGCAGCCCCTACGGATGCACCAAGTGCAAAAGCGAGGGCAAGTTTTGATTTATCGTTCATAACGTATTGTTATCTTGATATAAAGTTAAATGATATCGTTGAAGATTTTGTTAACTTTCTTTGCTGAATATGAAAAACTCAATTATTACAAAGCAATGGGCTGTTCTTATTGTCATTATTCTGTTAGGCGGGTTTTTGCTTTATGCGTTACGAGAATTTGTAACGTCGTTGCTGAGCGCTGTTGTAATATACATTATCTGCCAACCTATAATGAAATATCTAATTGTCAGAAAAAATATGCGCCCATCGCTGGCAGCAATAGTGGTTATTATACTTACCATTTTTGTAATTCTTATCCCACTTTCCATTATAGGATTATCTCTCAGTACTAAGCTTGCAGATATTATTCGTAATCCAACCGTTGCTTTTTCAGCCGTTGAAAACATAGTGGACTATTTCCATACGCGCTATGGGATAGAATTAATAACCGATGATACTATTCGACAACTGCAGGGATATATCACAAGTTATGCTTCTGATGCGCTTTCTGCCGCAGCTAATATGATTCTGAACCTGGTTATTATGTATTTTATTTTGTTTTATATGCTCATCAACAGTGGGCGAATGCAGGAAATACTGAACGATTATTTTCCTTTTACAGCAAAATTAGATGATACTTACGCCAAGGAATTAGAACGACAAACAATAAGCAATGCGATTGCCGTCCCCATCATCGCCTTTATTCAAGGTGTCGCCTGTTACATTGCTCTATTAATCCTCGGCTTTAGTGATTCGGGCTTTTGGGCAACTATGTGTGGATTATTCTCATTTGTACCCTTTGTCGGCACTACATTAGTTTGGCTTCCTCTTGGTATTTCAAAAATTATCGATGGCGGCATTTGGCAGGGAATTGCTTTATTGATTTATGGAATTATCGTTATTGCACAGATTGACAATGTATTCCGTTTTGTTATTCAAAAAAAATTAGCCGATGTACACCCTCTTATTACCGTATTGGGTGTGTTGTTTGGCATTAAATGGTTTGGCATTACGGGACTTATCTTCGGGCCCCTACTCATTTCCTATTTCTTGATTATGCTTAAATCTTACAAAGAAGAATTCTCCGATAGTAAGAATAATAATTGATTCGATGCAATGTCTGGCGCTGATAATATATTAATGAAGCCTATTGAGTATCTAAAAGGAGTAGGTCCTCAACGAGCAGAACTCTTAAAAAAAGAATTAAACATTTTTTTTGCCGGCGAATTATTGCTTCACTTCCCATTCAGATATTATGATCGTACAAAAATTTACCAGGTACGCGATATCAATTTCCAAACACAGTATATACAGCTTAAGGGAATAATTACAGATATCGATATTTCGGGGCATGGACGTAACGAGCGAATGATTGCCAGATTTAGCGATACAACGGGCACGATAGAACTGGTGTGGTTTAAGAATGCCCGGTGGATTGCGAAAGCAATTCAGGCAGGAAAGGAATACATCTTATTCGGAAAGCCAACAGAGTTTAAGAATCGCTTTAATATAGCACACCCTGAGTTAGAACTTGCAGATGAATCTGAAAAGATCACGTTCCAGGGGAAGATGCAACCGGTATATCCCGTAACGGAAAAATTAAAACAAAAGAGTATTGAATCAAAAACGATAGCCAAGTTGATTCAAAACGTTTTAATAGAGGTGAAAGAACAAGATATTCACGAAACACTCCCAGCCTATCTGCTGAATAAATATTCTTTTTTATCTCGTCTTCAAGCATTGAAACAAATTCACGGACCGGAAAATGAGGTGCTGTTAACACAAGCTCAAAATAGACTAAAGTATGAGGAGTTATTCTTTATACAATATGATATCCTATCTATCCGAAGTGAGCGAAATCGCGAATATGCCGGCTTTATCTTCTCAAATATTGATTCCTATTTTAATACCTTTTATAATCATTATTTGCCTTTTCAACTCACGAATGCACAAAAGCGAGTTATCAAAGAAATAAGAAGAGATACTTTAAGTGGCAAGCAAATGAATCGTCTAATTCAAGGCGATGTAGGCAGCGGCAAAACCGTTGTAGCCTTGTTATGTTGCCTTATAGCAGCAGACAATGGATTCCAAAGTGCCTTGATGGCCCCAACAGAAATTCTGGCACAGCAGCACTATCGCTCATTATGCGATATGACTGCAGGCATGGAATATCGAATTGAATTACTTACCGCATCAGTTAAGGGAGCAGCAAGAAATAAAATCCTTGAAGCATTGCAACGAGGTGAAATTCATTTGCTCATTGGCACTCACGCTCTTATTGAAGACAAAGTAAAGTATAAGCAGCTCGGCTTAGTGATTATTGACGAGCAACATCGTTTTGGTGTAGCTCAACGAGCCAAGCTGTGGCATAAAAATGAGCATATCCCTCCACACGTACTCGTTATGACGGCAACACCTATTCCACGTACTTTAGCTATGACTATTTATGGTGATTTGGAAGTGAGCGTAATTGATGAACTTCCTCCCGGGCGTAAACCCATAATTACTGTACATCGTTTTGAGAATGCACGGGCTCAGGTATATCATTTCATTCGGGAACAAATCGCTAAAGGGCGGCAGGTTTATATTGTGTATCCCTTGATCGATGAAAGCGAGAAGATGGACTACAAGCACCTTTATGAAGGCTTTGAAGAAATCCGACAACAATTTCCAGAGTATAAAATAGGAATGATGCACGGTAAGATGAAGTACGAGGAGCGTGATGCTGAAATGAAATCGTTCCTCAATAAAGAAGCACAAATTATGGTTGCCACTACCGTAATTGAAGTGGGCTTAAATGTGCCCAATGCAAGTGTAATGGTGATTGAAAGTGCTGAGCGATTTGGGTTATCGCAATTGCATCAATTACGCGGGCGCGTAGGGCGAGGAACTGAACAGAGCTACTGCATTTTACTCACAGCTCTCAAGTTGAGCGCTGAAGCTCGTCGTCGTATGGAAACGATGGTGCGAACTAACAATGGTTTTGAAGTTGCTGACGTGGATTTAGAAATAAGAGGGCCGGGCGATTTAACCGGCACACAACAAAGCGGCTCTTTAAATCTAAAACTTGCTGATCTTGTAAAAGATGTGAATTGGCTGCAGCGTGCGCGGGAAGATGTACAACGTATTCTTAGTACAGACCCCTCTTTACAACATCGAGAAAATTATGTCTTATCCATATCCATACAAAACCGCAAGAAGCAAAAGCTAAACTGGAGCAAGGTATCTTAACTTCTTTTTTTGATTTTTTTGTTTTTGACTTGAGATGATTAGCAAAAAGATATCCTTCTCTCCTTATGTTTAGACCTATTCCACTTGATGGAGCAAAGTATTTATTGGAATATTGCAAAAATTTTTCTCCATGTCCAGTATCACAGTAGTAGGAACCGTTGCTTTTGATGCGATAGAAACTCCCTTCGGAAAGACTGATAAGATTGTAGGAGGTGCCGCCACTTATATCTCTTTATCCGCTTCTTATTTTGCACGGAAAATTAATCTAGCCAGTGTGGTTGGAGGTGATTTTCCGAAACAACAAATTGCGTTGATGCAAAATAAAGGGATCAACACCGATGGGCTACAGATCTTAGAAAATGAAAAAACTTTTTTTTGGTCAGGAAAATACCATCTGGACATGAACACCCGCGACACACTCGCTACTGAGTTGAACGTACTTTCTAACTTTAACCCTGCATTGCCCGTGTCGTATCGCAATCCTGAATTTTTGATGTTAGGAAATTTAGTCCCGGCTGTGCAGATGAGTATAGTAAAGCAAATGCAAAGTCGCCCTAAGCTAATCATCATGGATACAATGAATTTTTGGATGGAAAATGCTCGTAAGGATTTAGATGAGGTTATAAAGATGGTAGATGTATTAACCATTAATGATTCAGAGGCTCGCGAACTTTCAAATGAATATTCACTCGTCAAAGCAGCTAAGAAAATTTTAACTATGGGGCCTAAATATTTGGTTATTAAAAAAGGAGAACATGGTGCTTTATTATTTAATGAGAAGAATGTATTCTTTGCCCCTGCATTGCCCTTAGAAGATGTTTTTGACCCTACCGGTGCCGGCGACTCTTTTGCCGGCGGATTTGTTGGTTATTTAGCTTCAACTAATGATATTTCCTTTGATAATATGAAGCGTGCTATTATTTATGGTTCGGCAATGGCTTCTTTTTGTGTTGAAAAGTTTGGAACGGAGCGCTTGATCAATCTCAATCACGAGGAAATCGAAGAACGCATTCAGGATTTTATTGATCTTGTACAGTTTGACATAAGCCTGGTAGATTAGTTAGAGGCTACTGTAGTCCCCGTTCCCGAGCATTTAAAGGTTTGTATTGAAGACGGAATCTCCCCATCCTTGCAATAGCTAATAATCATCCATTCGTAAATCATATCGGACTTTAAGTTATCTAAATAAACAGCAAATACATTACTGCCGATTTTGAATTGTCGTGTCCATTCCGAGTTCCCTGCCGGTCTTAATAACAGCACTTGCTTACTGTTGTATGGATTCAATTTCCATTTACAGAGTAATTTATTATAGGTCGTTTTTGAGCTTAATTGTGTCGCCGGCACACACTCCGATAATGTAGTCAGATGATACGTCTTACTCCAGCCCGAAGTGTCTGTAGATTGTTTGCCATACACCATTAATTGATAATCATATTCCTTCCCCGGGCTTAATTTTTTCAAATATGCTTCCGTCTCATTTGCATCAACCTGCACAAATTGCCACGAAGAAGAGCCGGCTTCCTTATATCGAACCTTATACTTGCTCGTGTTACTTAACGCATTCCACACAATACGTGCTGTATTTTGAGAAACCTCATTAGACTGTATCATTGTAGGAAGAACAATATTTGCAGCATCAATAGAAATAGTTTGCGATAGCAAAGCTTGTTTTGTAGCATCACTTACTTCAACGGTATAATTGCCCGGCTCCTCTACCGAACATGTTTCATTAAATGATATTAACCTTCCATCTTGCGTTTTCCAAATGTATGAATAGGGCTTTTTCCCTCCACTTGCAAAAGCCTGCATTGTAACGCTTCCCCCTCTGGCACAAATACTTTTTTGAGGGGTGGTATTCAACTTCAGCGGCTCATAGCAAGCAATTTGTATCACCTGACGGCAAGAATAAGAACCTCCGCAAGTACTAACATGTGTACCACTGACTTCAATTAGAATTTTTTGATCCCCTGCGATCAACTTGTCATCAAGGGTTATTGCATTAGATGGATCAATAGTTTTGATAAACTCTTTTGATCCCTGAAGCACTTTCCAGTGAATACTTTCCGATTCTAATCCACTAACTTTTATCTGTTTTTCCCCTGCCCCTAATAACAGAACGGAGTCATACTCTAACTTCAATCTGGGGACTGAAGTAACCCGATAATAGGCTGTTTCAGTACCATCATCCCAATACGTGATGATAGCTTTTTTTTGTTCGTTTAAACATATCGGTGAGCCCAGTTTTGCAGAAAGCACATCGTTTACAGTATAAACTGATTCCGTTTTTAGTCCTGTTGTCCCCCTTTTTTCAAAAATTATTCCCTCTGCATTTTCGTCTAATATAACTTCCAACTTCAAACAGCGCTCTTGGGTGTTTTTTGTAATTCCTCGAACCATAGAAGGGGTATTAAATACCCCGGATGGATTGCCCGATAAGTTAACTTTATAGGCTAGAATTAAGTTATCGTGCTTCTCTTTGAGTGATACATTTGAAATAGATGCGATTAAAATAGCCATAGATACAACAGCACTTATGGTTATACTTAAAGCGCGAATCTTGAGTTTTAGAGTAGTGTATTGTCGGGTTGAAGCCTTTGTTCTGTAAAAATTAGCCATAAAATAGTGAGGAGAAACCATTTACGCCGCCCTCCTATTATGGTTACCAATTTGTGGGTATTTTTAGACAAATATTTATGAATCATCTCCAAAATAAAATATTTGAATGTCGGAGTTGGAACTGATGTCTATTCTTCTATATTTGCGCCAATCGATTGAAAAAAGTGGCAGAAATTCAAAAAAGTGTACAATAATTGCACAATAAAGAGAACGTTTCAAACGGTTTAATCATTTTACTAAAAAACAAGCGAATTAGATGCGTCAGCTTAAAATCTCAAAACAAATCACAAAACGCGATAGCGATTCTTTAGAGAAGTACTTACAAGAAATAGGAAAAGTGGAAATGGTAACGCCTGAGGAGGAGGTTATTTTGGCACAAAAAATCAGACAAGGTGACCAAGCCGCATTGGAACGTTTAGTAAGTGCCAATCTTCGATTCGTTGTCTCTGTTGCCAAGCAATATCAAAACAAGAGTTTATCTCTTAATGATCTGATTAATGAGGGAAACCTGGGATTGGTAAAGGCTGCACAGCGTTTTGATGAATCTAAAGGATTCAAATTTATATCCTATGCGGTATGGTGGATTCGACAGTCTATCATTAAAGCCTTGGCAGAACAAAGTCGCTTGGTGCGTCTTCCTTCCAACAAACTCGGCTCATTAATGAAGATCAACAAAGCCTTCTCCGATTTGGAACAGCAATACGAGCGGGAGCCTTCGCCCGAAGAGTTAGCCTCATTTCTTGATGTGAAACCGGAAGAGATTGAGAACACTCTTGGCATATCAGGTACACACGTTTCGTTTGATGCGCCTTTCCAGGAAGGCGAATCCAATTCGCTACTCGATGTAATTGAGGACGGGAATGCTGAAATGGCTGACCGAAAAATGGATTATCAGGATTCTTTAAGGCGTGAAACAGAACTTTCTCTTGCCAGTTTATCCAAGACGCAACGTGATGTTATTCGCTTGCACTTTGGGCTGAGTGGCAGCGAAGCTATGAGCCTCGATGATATAGGGGAGAGTTTAAATCTTTCTAAAGAACGGGTACGTCAAATTCGTGACCAAGCCATAACAAAACTTCGCAGCAGTACTCGCAGTAAGATGCTAAAATCATTCTTAGGAGAATAATTCTCTTTGTTCAATAAAAAAAGCCGGACAATGTTCCGGCTTTTTTTATCCTTTTCGTTCTTCAGTAAGTATATTCAGAAAGTTCTTGTAAGTGGCTTCTGTATCGTGATATTGTATCACTTTTTGATACGCATTTTGAGCTAATATCTCTCGCAGCGGCTGATTTTTTATAAGTTCTTCTATATTCTGCCTCCATTCTTCTTTCGTTTTAGCTATTAACACATCGTCCTTTGTAAATCGTGATGTTAAGCCATAAGGTGAAGCTATAATGGGCAGCTTGCAACAAGCATATTCAAGACATTTATATGCAACTTTCCCCATTGAAATATCATCTTGAGTAGGTGCCGGGTAAAGTGCTATGTCACAGTTTATGATGATATCATTAAATGAATCTGATGACCATAAATGATGCTCCACAAATGAATCTTGAATATCGTCAATTGCCCTAGTTATAAGAATGAGTTTAATTGGGTGTTTTTCATTGACCTCTCGTAGAATGGGGAGGAGGTCTCTAATATGCTGAAGATTATCAGGGCTCCCTGTCCAAAAGAGCCTTGCGGGAGAATGTATCGAAAAGTCTCCCTTTATTTTATAAAGATGTGTGTCAATACTTAAATCATTTATGACCACGTGCTTATGGTGTTTTAAAAAGAATTCTTTCAGAAAATCATTAACGACAGCAACGGTATCACATTCCTTAACTATGCTTAGTATCAGCTTTACATTGCGTACATAATCTGCGTCAAAGTAATCAACTATAATATTCTTATTATAAGCGCGTAATAGCTTTTCTAAAGGGGTTCCTGTTTGATCATAAAACTCTGGGAAGAGACCTCGTTGAAAAAACACTGTTTTGTACCTGCTTGAACGATAACACCATAGAATCCTGCTCCAAAAAATTTTGTTGTAAAACAGATATTCTCTAATGAGGGTTTGTTTAGCTTGATGAAAAACCCAATCGAAATGCTTAGTGTCGCTGATATAATGTACATCAAACGAATAACCTCCTGCTAAGAGTAATGGCAAGTATGCTTGCACGCGAACTTGGCACCCGATATTATCTTTATGGTTATAGGGAAGAAATAAGAAATCTTTTGTGGGTTTTTTACGAAGCAATGGTGCCAATATTATTAAAATACGACACAACATCTTCCCTATGAGAATAGAAGATAATAAATAAGCATAAGTTACCTTTTGTAAGAGCCGCATCTATCGTAACAGAAAATTTAATTTAAGAATTAATGTATGGCAACTCCACATGAACCACATTCCCCACTCCCTCATATCTTAAATTCATCAATGAGTTACAAATAGCTATTCCTCTACCGTGATTATCGAAAATCCGGTTATCATCAAATTGTAAATATTTTGCATAATCAAATCCCTTACCCTCATCTTGTATCTTCACTTTTAATTTACCTTCTTCTTTTCTGATAAAAACGTGTACATACTTTCCTCGATTTTCCTCCAGATCTAATCTGAGATCTACCTCTTGTTTTAATGCGCCTTTATCAATCAATGTGGTTTTCTCATCATAAGTAATTCCAAGGTTGCCATGTTCAACTGCGTTAGCAAAAAGCTCACTGACATACATGGCTTCTTCGGGTTGGGCCGCAATATTGGCGATGCGTATAGCTAGAAAATCACCTTCTGCAATAGTTCTAAATTTAAATACGCCTTCTTCAAGTAATCTAAATGAGTGTTCGCTATCGCGGAGCTTTTGAAGCAACTCTTTTTTTCGCTCAAAGTCTAATATAGCAGAACGTACGGTTGATAGCAGAACTTCTTTTTTACATGGCTTTATTAAATAATAAAAGGCTCCGGCTTCAATTCCTTGTTTAATATGATCTGTACTTTCATTTGATGTTTGCATAATTACCTGCATGGGGTCAAACGCCGCCTGCAGTTTGATCCATTTCAGCACTTCAATGCCATCCATCTTGGGCATATTCCAATCTAGAATTACGACAGCATATTTACTTGGTGATGCAATTAATAACTCTTTGGCTTCTGTACCGTCAAATGCAATATCAACCTGATATCCGTTCTGTGTTAATACCGGGCTAATCGTTTTTAAAAAGTTCTTATCGTCATCAACGAGTAATAAAGAAGTGTTCATTTATTTAATCTGTTTCTATATGTTAATATATTTATTCTCTGATTCTACCCGCCAGAACACACGTTTTCTTAAAGTGTTTTACAGATCCTTCTGTAGTAAACACTTCGATGAAGATAGCATACGGCCCAACGGATGCCCGTTTTTGTGTGTCATCAATACCATCCCACGTAATAAATCCGGTTTGTGTGAGGGTAAGGTTGTTGACAAGCGTTCTGATTAAAGTACCCCGTTCATCAAAGATGCGAATACTCGCCAAATAACCCGGTTGATCAAATTTGTAATTTATTATCAATAGATCCTGATAACCATCTTGATCGGGTGAAAACACTTTTGAATCCAATATAATCTCATTATTGATTTCTTTATCTTCATAAGCCATAGAGTTCTTTAGACCCGGTGTTCCATAGCCCACAATAGCTGCTGCGGAATGCCAATTATCCCGATCATTTGTGGGAGCATTATAACTTACCCTCTCAAGGGCTACGCCATTTTGATCTTCAATCAAAGCAAAGGTCCATTTTGCACTATATGTTAGGCTGTCGATTGTCTTCCCTTTATTGTTTATCAATAAAGCGGTTCCTGCATCATCATTATAAGAAGGCAAACTGCTGAGTTTAATAAATGCTTTGGGGTTATTGGTGAAATAGTTCTGTCGAAGCCAAGCTGTATCTTGACACAACACTGCAAATTCTCCGGGCCTTAATAAGCGCGTAGTAGCAGAAATACTCTTCTTGGTTAATGTTCCCGTGCTACTAATTCCTCCTATAATTAAATCTTTTAAATCTAAAATCTTTTCGGAGCGGTTGTACATTTCAACGTAATCATAGCCATAGGATGTTGGGTTATATAAAATTTCATTAATAATAATGTCAAGTGGCTTTATGGTATCAGGAATAGCAATGGTGTATGTTAAAGGCAATGTATTCACATTTCCTTTACAATCTTGTACGGTTGTCATAGTCACGGTGTAACTTTCATTCGTCTGCAAAGCCACGGGTGTAATAAGTTTTACTTGTGTAAATAAAGGTGAAACTACAATTGCAGCCAAAGGTTGCCCAACAGCATGATCTATTGAGTAGTTATTAAGTTGTGAGCCAACTACGCTATCTATAGCCTCATTAAAGTTAATTACAATAGTATCAAAAGGAATAACATAGGCTCCGGAAATTACTGGAGGCAAGGTATCCACGTATGTCATATAAGTGGAGTTTTGCCTCCCGGGTGTTCCTCCTGAAGAATCAATACTGGCAATCCAATTTGATGCACCACCACAGGGGCTGTATGGATCGATGAGCTCTAATGACCAACCTCCATTTTTTTTGGATGAACTGCGATACCACGAATCTTTATAGTCAACATCATCTATTAATACCCCGTTGGGAGATTTTAAAAAGAGATGATCTCCACTATTGTTTAAGCTGGGTAAACTTGGTACAGAAATGACCGAGCCGTATGGTGCAAAGGAAGAAGCATACGTGTTGGAACAAAGGATTACATAGCTATCCGGCAATAAGTCGAATGCCGGGATGGTTGCCGTGGTGGATAGGTCAGAGAATTTCCATCCGCCAAGGTTAATCGTGTATGGCGTGGTGTTATACAACTCAACGTATTCTGCATTAGGCAACATAACAGGAGGATCCGGATCAGCCATTAATTCATTAATGACTATGTTGCCCGGCTGTGCTACGTAATAACTGAATGTCGTGTTTGCAAGTGTTATGGCATTACCGCTTAAATCTTCAACTCCTGAAGTTGTCAATGTATAAGTACTGCCACTTGTAAATGCATTACTGAAGAACAATCTCACCACCGAGGTATTTAACAGATTTAATCGTGCCGA
The DNA here is from genome assembly GCA_039810885.1 of Chitinophagales bacterium. GTDB lineage: Bacteria > Bacteroidota > Bacteroidia > Chitinophagales > UBA10324 > BJGO01. The sequence continues at coordinate 27,569 of JBDHXV010000019.1, forward strand.
ATCACAAACGCCAATACCATTGTTCACCATGTAATTATTGATGTCTTCTGCCGTATTCAGTTTTAGCGGTTCGCTAAAAAAAACATCCAGAGTGTTCGCATTTACCGGTGAGGCTCCAAGTAGCTGAGGAGGCTCGGTATCTACTATAATCGGACCTATGTATATATCATCAAATAGATGCTTGTTGAAAAAACTGGAGGTGGATTGTTTTACACTGATGCCAAAATAATCTCCACTTGAAAAAGTATTATCTACCACAGAGCCTTCAGTAACAAAATTATTTATGCCGCCGGTGTTATCATCTTTTAACTCAAATACTCCGGCATTATTCCATGTTACTTTAATATGAAGTTTAACAGTACTCCCCGGTTGGGAACGCCCATCGATGCCATCAATAATTTTTGTAATTGTGCTTCCGCTTCTTCTATAAAGTGAAATTTCATCCTGAGTATTTCCCACCCGCACAAAATATCCGTTGATATTAGGCGACTTTAAATTTGCTGTATTTGACAATAGATATACATCCACATAATTATTTGAAGAGGTTTGAAATAAGAGGTTCATATAAATTCTCCACTCTAATCCGGGAAGTGTGACAACAGGCGTGCTTAAGTAGAACGTGTCATTGACCACCTGACTATTAGAGGAAAGAATCGTATCCAAGACGATCCACTTCGATACGTCGCCACTCCAAATATTTCCGTTAGTGAAATCTCCATCATTAAAATCTTCGACAAATTGCGCGTTACAATTAAGAGCCGCACTCATGAAAAGAATGATTGCAAGCTGAAACTTCATAGGCATTATTTTCTTTTGGAATGGGTAAATATAACTTCTTTTATGTGCTGGGATTGATACCTTTGACCGGATTACTAATTATGAAACTAGCCCTTGTGGGAGCCACTGGATTGGTGGGCCGTAAAATGATAGAGGTTCTTGAGGAAAGAAGAATCCCGATTACCGATTTTATCCCCGTTGCATCTGAGCATTCTGTAGGCACATCTATTCCATACAACAACAAAGATTACCTCATTATTACACCCGAAGAGGCTGTAGCAGCTCAATGTGATGTGGCATTGTTTTCTGCCGGATCTATAATCTCTAAGGAATGGGCGCCAAGGTTTTCCCATACCGGATGCTATGTTATAGACAACTCTTCTTGCTGGCGCATGGATGATAAAATTCCGCTTGTTGTTCCCGAAATAAATGAAGATGTATTAACCACAGATACTCATATCATAGCTAACCCCAATTGTAGCACGATACAATTGGTTGTTGCATTAAACCCTCTACATAAAGCATTCGGACTTAAACGAATTATTGTCAGCACGTATCAATCTGTAAGCGGCTCCGGAGCTAAGGCGATTCATCAATTGGAGGCTGAGCGGAACCAACAGCCCACTCATAAAGTTTATCCTTATAGGATTGATCTTAATCTGCTTCCTCATATAGACCTCTTCTTAGAGAGTGGCTTTACTAAAGAAGAAATGAAAATGGTTAATGAATCGCGAAAAATTATGCAAGTGCCTGAATTAGCGGTCACAGCGACAACTGTTCGTGTTCCCGTAAGGCTTGGGCATAGCGAAAGCGTGTATTTTGAATTAGACAGGAAGGCTACAACGATGGATATTCTTAACGTATGGAAGCGAAGTGAGGGCATTATCATACAAGACAATCCTGCTGAGAATATTTATCCTATGCCTCGGTATTGTGAAAACCGTGATGAAGTTTTTGTTGGCCGGTTGCGTGCAGACTTGTTTCAGCCCAATGCATTCAATTGTTGGATTGTAGCAGATAATCTTCGTAAGGGTGCCGCAACCAATGCAGTGCAAATCCTACAAGCGCTAATACATAAGAACATTATAAAGCACTAACTCTGAATCACCTGCCCGAATATTCTCTATCTCAATTGGCTTTAAGAAATGGACAGGATAAGCCTGAAATTTGGATAGCCTACCGCAGCGTGATTTACGATGTGTCTGAAAGTCGTCTCTGGATTAAAGGACACCACTATGAACACTGGGCCGGACAAGACTTAACTGATGAAATAGCCTATGCTCCGCATACCGAATCGGTATTTCGTCGCTTTAAGAAGGTGGGTATTCTAAGAAAATAATATATCGGAAACTTTTTTTATTAAATTAGTTTCCATACGTTTGCCCCCGCAAATTTATGACGCGTAAAGAACAGATTCTTCAAGGGTCGTTGATATTGTTTAAAAAGTATAGTGCTCGAAAAATCACTATGGATGAACTCGCCATACATTTAGGTATTTCTAAAAAAACATTATACCAACATTTTGACAACAAACAAGCATTGGTTTATAGCGTAACTAAGCAAATGCTTACTCAGATTGAATTCCGGATAGAACAGATTAGCAAGAACTCCTCTAATGCTTTAGATGAAATGATTCAGATTATGGAATTCACCTCTCAAGTTTTCAAAAACATAAATCCTGAAATGCTTTTTGATTTAAGAAATCATTTTGTACGAGCGTGGAATCTTTATCAAAAACACAAAAAGACGTGTATGTATGATGGGGTAGTTGCCAATATTCGCCGCGGCTTAAATGAGAAATTATATCGAAGTGATATAGATCCCACTATAATTGCAACAATGCGCTTGGCTCAGATTGATAGTTTTTTCAATCCTGAGATAATGTCTATTAAAAAGAATGCATTTCAGACCATGCATTATCAAACAATGTTGATGTTTTTACACGGGCTCCTTTCAGAAAAAGGAAATGAACTATTAAAAGATTACAAAAGGAAAAGATTTTTCACCGGCAATTCAAAAAAATGAATTATTTACGATTTTTATTTATCCTGTTTTTATCCTCCTTGCTTTACAACGGGCAAGCACAAACGCCTAATACCTTCTCGCTCAGCCAAGCTATTGATTACGCCTTATTGCATAATAATACCGTCGTGAATGCACAGATTGATGAAGAGATTTACCGTCATAAGGTTCAAGAGTATCAAGGTATCGGGATGCCTCAGATTAATGCAAGTTCAACTTTGCAAGATTATCTCGATGTCCCTGTAATGCTCTTGCCTAATTTTATAGAAGGTCCGCTATATGGGATTCTCTATCAAAATGGATTAATCAGTTCTATGCCACAACAAAGCGGCAGTGGGCGCTTTCCAGTAAAGTTTTTGACAAAATATAATCTTACCGGGAGCATTGATGCCAGTCAATTAATTTTTGATGGGCAATTCTTTGTAGGATTGCAAGCACAACGTGCTGTGTTAGCTTTAAGTGGAAAGAACGTTACCCGTACAAGAATTGAAGCAACGGTATCCGTATCGAAAGCATACTATGGAGCACTACTTGCAAAAAAACAATTAGAGCTTTTACAGGCCAATACCGATCGATTTAAGAAATTACACGATGACACTAGAGTATTATATGAGAATGGCTTTGTAGAAAAGCTAGACTTCGATCGTGTTTCAGTAACCTATACTAATCTTTTAACTGAGCAAGAAAAGGTTGAGCGGTTAGTTAATATCTCATTAATGGCTTTAAAATTTCAGATGGGCATGGATGTGAATAGCCCCATTGAACTAACCGACACTATTCGTGATGATGATTTTGAACAAATACTTCAATCAGGCACGATTAATCCCCAAAGTCGAATTGAGTATCAAATTGTTCAAACACAAGTTCATCTTTACCAATTAGATAAAAAACGTAACACATTTGCTTATCTACCCAGTCTTGTGGCTTTCGGATCTTATGGGTATCAAGCTACCGGCGACACCTTTAATTTTTTCAAGAAACCGGATTATGGTTTTGTTAATGGCTCGTACCAAAAGATTGATCGGTGGTATCCTACAGCAATGGTAGGATTAAAATTATCGGTGCCCCTTTTCGACGGATTACAAAAGCATCGCCGTTGGCAACAAGCTTCACTCAACATGCAAAAATCTGAAAATGATTTAATGAACTTAACGAATGCCATTCAACTGGAAGCGAATAGTTCTAAGATTGTGCTAACCAATGCAACAGCTAATCTTAAAAATCAAAAAAGAAATATGGAACTGGCCGAATCCGTTTACAATACTTCTAAAATAAAATATGAGCAAGGAATAGGCTCCAGCCTTGAAATGATTAACGCCCAAACAGATTTAAAAACGGCACAAACGAATTACTTAACAGCCTTATATGATGCTACTGTAGCCAAGATTGATTATCAAAAATCTACGGGACTTATTAAACCATAATGACGAATTACACTATGAATAAAATATCAACGCTTCTCTTAATTGTTACCGTTTTTACGGCGTGTCAAACCGGAGATAAACGGGCACAACTTGAATCATTAAAAAAGCAACAAGAAGAAATTTCGATTAAAATCGCAAATCTCGAACAAGCATTATCTGCTACTGACACTTCTTCTCTAAAACAAAAATTAGTTGAAACTTTAATTCTTAAACCTGAACCTTATATTCATTATATCGAGATTCAAGGAAAGGTAGAATCAGATCAAAATATAATCGTAACGCCTATGGCTGCCGGCACCATTAAAGCAGTCTATGTTCGCGAAGGTGATGCCGTTAAGCCGGGGCAAGTATTGGCCGAAATTGACGATCAGGTTTTACGTCAAGGAATTGAAGAATTAAAAACCAGCTTAGATCTTTCAAAGCAACTTTTCGAGAAGCAAGAAAATCTGTGGAAGCAAAACATTGGCTCAGAAGTACAATATCTGCAGATGAAAACCCAGAAAGAAAGTCTGGAGAAAAAAATGAAAACAATGATGGAGCAATTGGAGTTATATAAAATCAAATCCTCTATTTACGGAACAGTAGATGAGGTAATGATTAAGATAGGACAAGCTGCCGCCCCGGGCGTTCCTTCCTTTCGCATTGTAAATAATAATCAACTCAAGATTAAAGCGGAAGTAGCAGAACGTTTTAGCAACTCCGTAAAGGAAGGCAGTCCCGTTGTTATTTACCTGAACGATATTAATAAAGAAATTACCGGCACCATTTCTTACAAAGGAAAATCCATTAACGTAATCAATAGAACCTTTACGATAATTGTAAATATACTCGGCAATGAAGAGATATTACCTAATATGGCTGCTGTCGTAAAGATTAAAGATTATGAAAACCCCGAAGCCATCGTAATTCCAATTAGCGTTACTCAACTTTCAGAAGATGGACCATACACCTATATCGTGAAAGAACAGAATGGGATTAAAACAGCACAAAAGCAAATTATTGTCCCCGGTTCTGTTTACAATGGCAAAATGGAAGTTGCTTCCGGTTTGAAAGCTGGAGACGAAATAATTACTACGGGACTGGACGATATAACCAATGGTGTCATCATAAAAACGGGTAAGTAAAATTTATTGTAAGACTATATTAATATGAAAGGATCGTTTAAAGAATTTATCGGCAGTAGTTGGTCCATAGATAATAAGACTAGCATTTATGTGATAAGTGTCATTATTACACTGGCCGGTATTATGTCTTACATAAATATTCCGAAGGAAAAATTTCCGGATATTGTTATCCCTACAATATATGTAAGCACCGTTTATCCCGGAGCCTCTCCAAGCGACATGGAAGCGCTAGTGACCAAACATATCGAGAAGCAAATAAAGGGTATTTCGGGCGTAAAAAAATTAACCAGCAACTCGGTGCAGGATTTCTCTAATGTTATTGTTGAGTTTAATACAAACGTTAACGTTTCCGAAGCAAAGCGCAAAGTCGAAGATGCGGTAGATAAGGCAAAAACTGATTTACCTAAAGATCTTCCTGCAGATCCGAATATTCGGGAGATTGACTTTTCTGAGATCCCGATTCTATATATTAATATTTCCGGCGACTTTGATTTAAACAAACTTAAAAGCTTTGCTGATGATATCAAGGATCGTATAGAAGGACAGAAAGAAATTACACGCGTGGACATTGTTGGTGCACTGGATCGCGAAATACAGATTAATGCCGACATGTTTAAGATGCAGGCTGCACAGATATCAATGAATGATATTGCTAATGCCGTGGCTTATGAGAACATGACTATTTCAAGCGGCGTGATCTCAACCGACGGCGTGCGTCGATCATTAAGTGTGAAAGGCGACTTTAAAAGTGTAGAGGAAATACAAAACATAGTTATTCGCTCCATGTCCGGCTCTACAGTTTATTTAAAAGACATTGCCGAAGTAAAAGACGGGTTTAAAGAAAAGGAAAGCTATGCACGCCTGAATGGTAAGAACGTAATTACGCTGAATATTATTAAACGCAGCGGTGAAAATCTGATCAATGCATCAGATAAATGTCGTGACATTGTTGAGGCTTATGAGAAAGAAAAAAACCTACCCGGATTACATATCATTCTTACCGGAGACCAAAGCACACAAACACGCACCACGCTGCACGATTTGATTAACACTATTATCATTGGGTTTATTCTGGTAACACTTATTCTAATGTTTTTCATGGGAGCAACAAATGCCATCTTTGTGGCATTATCCGTCCCACTCAGCATGTTCATTGCCTTCCTCGTATTGCCGTCATTAGGCTTTACACTGAACATGATTGTACTGTTCTCGTTCCTCTTAGCCTTGGGTATCGTAGTTGATGATGCTATCGTTGTTATCGAAAATACACATCGTATTTTCAAAAACGGGAAAGTTCCGATTGCAAAAGCGGCTAAGATGGCTGCCGGCGAGGTATTTCTTCCTGTACTGTCGGGAACACTAACTACATTAGCTCCATTTATTCCTCTGGCTTTTTGGTCGGGCATTATTGGGAAGTTCATGTTTTACTTACCGATTACATTAATCACTACTCTGCTCGCCTCACTGTTAGTTGCTTATATTTTCAATCCCGTTTTTGCGGTGTCCTTTATGAAGCCTCACGAAGAGGATCATGGAAAGAAAAGTTTTGCTACTATTTTCAAAAAATTAAGAATTACTACTATATTATTTTTTGTTGTCGCAATCATTTTTTACTTAACCGGCACCTTTGGCATGGGTAATTTTACCTTGTTTGTGCTGATACTTATCTGGGCAGAATATTTATTCTTCGAAAACGTCACCAACAAATTCCAGAAAATAATTTGGCCGCGCTTTCAAGATTTTTATGAACGCATAATCGGTTGGTGCTTGCACGGTTCTCGTCCCGTATGGCTGATCATTTTTACCATCGTTCTATTCTTTTTTTCAATCTTTGTTACGGTAGTCCGTAAGCCCGGTGTGGTTTTCTTCCCTAAAGGCGATCCCAACTTCATCTATACCTACATCACACTACCTGTAGGAACAGATCAAAAAGTAACTGACTCCATAACACTTGAGGTAGAAAAAAGAATTTATTCCGTTATTGGTAACAATAATCCTATTGTTGAGTCGGTTATCTCTAATGTAGCCGTTGGCGCCAATGATCCACAATCAGGTGATCGTTCAGTGTCATCTAATAAAGGTAAAGTCAGTATAGCCTTTGTAGAGTTTGACAAACGAAATGGACAAAGCACAAAGTCCTATCTTGATGAAATCCGAAATGTTGTAAAAGGAATTCCTTTGGCTCAGATTACAGTTGAGCAGGAAGCAAATGGTCCACCCGTGGGTAAGCCTATCAATATTGAAGTAAGCGGCGATGATTATACTGAACTTATTAGTATATCGGAAGGGCTTAGAAGCTATCTTGACTCCTTGCAAATCCCCGGCGTTGAAGAGTTGAAAACCGACTTGTTGAAATACAAGCCGGAAATTGTAATAGAAATTGATCGTGAACGCGCTAATCGCGAAGGAATCAGCACGGCTCAAATTGGCAGTGAGCTACGAACATCTCTGTATGGGAAGGAGGTTTCTAAATTTAAAGACAAGAATGAAGAATATCCGATTGAGCTGCGTTATACTTACGACCAACGCAATAACGTTGATCAATTATTAAATTTAAAAATCACTTATCGTGATATGGTGATGGGAGGAATGGTACGATCAATACCTCTTTCTTCCATAGCAAAAATTCATTATGAAAATGCTTTAGGTGGCATAAATCGAAAGAATCAAAAACGCGTTGTTACTATTTATTCCAATATCCTTGCAGGCTATGCTCCAAATACGGTTGTCAGTGCCGTTACAAAAGCAGCGATGTTATATAAAAAGCCATCAGGTGTTAACATTGCATTAACCGGAGAACAAGAGCAGCGAGCAGAAACGATGTCATTTCTTGTGAATGCTTTATTGATTTCTTTATGTTTGATTTTTCTTATTCTGGTTACACAGTTTAATTCAATCAGCAAGCCAATCATTATACTGAGCGAAATTGTTTTCAGCGTTATCGGCACCCTTCTTGGGCTCGCTATGTTTAATATGGATATTAGCATCGTGATGACGGGGGTTGGTGTGGTAGCCCTTGCTGGTATTGTTGTTAGAAACGGTATTTTATTGATTGAATTTACCGATGTGCTGCGTAGCAAGGGTTATGATATAATCACTTCGGCTATTCATGCCGGACGGGTTCGTATGACTCCGGTACTGCTAACTGCTTCTGCAGCCATTCTTGGACTCATTCCTCTGGCTATGGGAATGAATATAGATTTTGTTTCCTTATTTACGGAATTTAATCCGCATATTTGGTTTGGCGGCGACAGTGCAGCATTTTGGGGCCCCCTTTCGTGGACTATAATATTCGGGCTCGGATTTGCTACGCTTATCACTCTGATTTTAGTACCGGCAATGTATGTTTTAGTTGAGAAATTTAAGCTTAAATGGAAGGGATTGAAAGATTTTGAAGTCAAACCGTTTCATGAGGAAGATCTTGATTAATAACTGAACTATTTATTGAAAAATCGGCTTATTTAAGTATCATAGGGTAAAGGGGTTTATGATGAAGAAAGCATCTTGTGTTTATACAGAGATGCTTTCTTACTTTTAGGGGGTTATATGCCGGTCAAAGTTGTAGCTTATCTGTTTCTTTTAACCACGCTATTCGGTTGTTCGGATGGGGTAAAGCAGATTATTGTTAACCAATATTCAAGCGACTCGGATTCTATTAATGTAGAGCAAGACAAGACGATTGTCTTTAAGAATATTTCCTTTAAAGACACTATCATTACCAACGAAGATTTTCTAAGTGTTTTTATTCCCGAATCCTACTTAGTTAACCAATCTATCTTTTGGAATAGTGCCGATGTCAGCGATCCTTTAAAATTTCAAATTGAGATTAAGGATTCTTTCGACTCAAATACGATAACTTTTTTTCCGTCTCTCACCTTTATTACCAAAACGGCCTCACTACCTCTGGATTTAAGCACAGTAAAGCTTACTAAGGATACAATATACGAATCGAGTCATCTGCCCACCAATGCCATAGATGCGCTTACCGATTATGTTATCCCTCTTTATATAACCTCGCCTGAACAAGTTCGCAATGTTGAGAAGAAGCCCTTATCTAATATCCACTTCATTCGTACAGATAATAAGGAAGACAACGGAGAAACGGCTTGTGTGAAATTTGAATATACTAACGGAGAAAAACAGTATGAGCAAATCATATATGGCACATTGGAAAAACATTTTACACAAATTGAATCTTACAACTCGACTTGTGAATGGAGAATAAAAAATATTGTCAGCATCAGAACAGCAAAGGGGTACTTAGATGATAATATTGCTCTATTTCAAACAGTCATTAATTCGTCAAGAATATCTCCTTTATGGGCATATCACTATGCCTTCTTATGTAAGAACAATCTTAGGGAAAAAAAACATGTGACCCTATCGGATTATCAAAATATATTCAAGCACACCCCACCATTGTCTGAAGCAACAGAATTAGCCGATTATCACCGGCTGCAAAATATTCTTCGAAAAACATTTCTGGCGTATAGCATGTATAAAACTCAAATTGAATACTATATTGACAAAGACGGAATTAACATCGCTTTGCCTAAAGGGTATATTGCCGCCTGGAGCAGTACCGCTTCAGAAATATTACTTACGGAGGTTCCCAATTTCAAGCCGATACAATCGGGAGATGTTGCATGGGTCCAGATAAAACGAAATGAAAGCCAATCTGCCTTTTACTTTTTAGATGGTTCTTCTGCACCAGATAGCGGAGATCCTTTAGTTGAGAATGATTTATTTCGTTAATTAGAAATAATATCTTGTAATACCTCTCTTGCCTCTTTCAGGTTTTTAACTCCTTTGATTACAATCATTAAATTTTTTTCTAATTGTTTAATACTGCACTTGGTTGCACATTGACTGATGTAGTGCAGGATTTTTCTAAATATCTCCGTTTCGTAGTAGTCCGACTCCGGGTTTTCAATGGTGTAACAACGTATCACATTCTGTCGCACGCTAATTTTTTCAAGCCCGAGTTTTTGTGCCAAACGCCTTAGTCGAATTGCATCAAAAAGATGATTGATTTCCTCCGGTACCGGGCCAAAACGGTCATGCAGTCTTTGTTTGAATTGTTCTAATTCAATGTCTTGTTCTATCTGGTCCAACTCAGTATATAATGACAAGCGTTCGTTAGTGTTTTCAACATAATAATCCGGAATTAGCATAGAAGCATCCGTTTCAATGGCACATTCCCTAGAGAGTTTACGTTGCTGATTTTCTTCTGCGAATAACTCTTTAAAATCGGTTTGTTTTAATTCTTGCACGGCTTCATCTAAAATCTTATGATAGGTATCATAACCTATATCTGCGATAAAGCCGCTTTGCTCCGCCCCTAACAAATTTCCGGCTCCCCGTATATCTAAATCACGCATTGCGACTTGAAACCCGCTGCCTAAATCGGAAAACTCTTCAATTGTTTTGAGTCTTCTTTTAGAATCCGTGCTTAACGTGCTCATAGGCGGTGTAATCAGGTAACAAAATGCTTTTTTATTGCTTCTTCCTACTCTGCCTCTGAGCTGATGTAGGTCACTTAACCCAAACATGTGCGCATCATCAATAATAATGGTATTGGCATTGGGTATATCTAATCCGGCTTCTACGATGTTAGTAGAAATAAGCACATCATACCTGCGATCGATAAAAGCCATTAGTTTTTCTTCCAGTAAGTTTCCCTCCATCTGGCCGTGTGCTACAACAAAGTCAATTCCCTTGCATATTTCTCTGAGTGTATTGGCAACAGATTCTATGTCTTTTACTTTATTGTGGATGAAAAAAACTTGTCCTCCACGATATACTTCCTGTTCAATAATTTCTTTAATCTGCTCCGGGTCAAAAGAAATAACTTCTGTTTCTATGGGTTGACGATTAGGGGGCGGTGTGTTTATAATACTAAAATCACGCGCTCCCAATAATGAGAATTGCAACGTTCGCGGGATAGGTGTCGCTGTTAAGGTGAGTGTATCTATGTTTGCCTTAAGCTGTCTTATTTTTTCCTTTGCTGACACACCAAACTTTTGCTCTTCATCAATAATTAAAAGACCTAGATTTTTAAATTTTACTCTTGTTCCAATAATGGCACTTGTGCCAATTAAAATATCCACCTTCCCTTCTTCCAGTCTCTTAAGTGTATCTTTTTGTTGCGCTGTGGATTTAAAGCGGTTCAAATAATCTACGTTGCACGGAAAATCTTTTAGTCGTTCGTTGAATGTGTTGTAATGCTGCAATGCAAGAATAGTTGTAGGCACCAGCAAAGCTACCTGCTTGCTATCCGCTACTGCTTTAAATGCTGCACGCATTGCCACCTCAGTTTTACCAAACCCCACATCACCGCAAACCAATCTGTCCATAGGAAATTGTTTTTCCATATCCCGTTTTACCTCTTGTGTGGCTTTGTATTGATCCGGCGTATCTTCATAAATAAAACTCGCTTCCAGTTCGGTTTGCAGATAGGTGTCGGGCTGAAAAGCAAAACCCTTTTGTGTTTTACGAATTGCGTAGAGCTTAATTAAGTCCTTAGCAATATCTTTAACCTTTGCTTTGGTACGTCGTTTTACACTTTCCCAAGTATCCGTTCCCAGCTTATTTATTTTGGGTGCAGCACCTTCTTTTCCAACATACTTACTGATTTTATGTAGCGATTGGATATTGACATAAAGTAAATCGTTATCTCTGTATATCAATCGAACGGCTTCTTGTTGTTGTCCGTTTACCAAAATTTTTTCTAGCCCGCTAAAAACACCAACGCCATGGTCAATATGCGTAACATAATCTCCCGGGTGCAGCTCCTGCAATAGTTTTATGGATAGTACTTTACTTCGTGCATATCCTTGCTTTAAGCGATAATGATGGTAACGATTGAATATTTGATGATCTGTATAACAGGCAATTTTGTGTTCATCATCAATGAACCCTTCGCGCAAGGCGTAGTATGTTGGTAGAAAAGCGAGCTCGGCTTTTAAATCTTCCAGTATTGCGTATATGCGGTCTATCTGCTTATTGTTATCGGAAAAAAGATAGATCTCATAACCATGCTGCTTTAACTGACTCCAATCTTGTATTAAGAGATTAAAATTTTTATTTATGGAAGGTTGTGGCCGGATATTAAAGTGAACGGTTTCATCCGCATTCAGGTAATTCTTTTCAAACTCAATAATATGTTTTGTGAATAACCCTTGTTGTATTTGCTCCATGCCACACAGCCACTCGGTTGGAGGGGTGCTGATCGGTTGAGTATGATCTGCACTCCGTGTATTTGCATATTGTTCAAATAAATCATTTGCTCGTTCAAAACTACGTGTGGCAATATCTCTAAGCACGTTAAAATCTTGAATCCAGATGATGGTATCCTTAGGTAAAAAGTCAAGTAACGAAATTTTATCTGCCGCACTTATTTGTGATTGTATATTGGGAACGATTGTAATCTGTAACAGTTTTCGCTCAGAAAGTTGAGTGATAGGATCAAAAATCCGAATAGAGTCAATTGTAGATCCAGATAATTCCACCCGATAGGGCTTCTCACTTCCAAACGAAAATATATCTATAATTCCTCCGCGAATAGCATACTGCCCCGGCTCGTAAACAAAATCATTTCGTTCAAATCCATAATGATTAAACGTATCAATAATAAAGTCTTCATCTAACTGTTCATGGAGTAAAATTTGAATACTGCTCTTCTTAAATGCTTCGTTACTGATTACTTTTTCAACAAGTGCCTCAGGATAAGTTATTAATATATTATTCTTCGCCGGATTATTGGCAATGTGATTTAATACTTCCGTCCTGAGTTGTATATGGGTAGTCAAACACTCTGTATAAACTCCGGGCTTTTTAAATGAATCTACCAAAAGCAACGGATCAGCCTTATCGAGTAAATGTTCAATATCATTTTGAATGTACGCCGCACTTTCTTTTGAATTAGCTATAATCAACTGTGGAGCATGATTAAGACTATACACAGAAGCCATTAATAGCGCAGGAAACGAGGCGACACTTCCTTTCACATGATAGATAAGAGTTCGCCTGTCAGAAAGCACTTCTGTGGGGGATATTCGTTTGGTCTTTTCAGCAATGTCTCGGATACGAGCATCCTCGAGATAGCGCTTTCTCAACTCTTCCATAATCGGCTGTACAAAAATACACGAGGTGCATCAAATGTTTTCTATTCATTATTTTGCAGCCATGAAGCCTGAGTTTACAAAGTGGCAACGTTACCGAAGCTATATCCTACCCATAATAGTGGAATGTGATCATAGCTCTTTACATCAGTATATAGAAGTGGCTTATTCATCGGGGCACCTTGTTCTCAATACAGCCACAGCAAATTATTCATTTGGCAGTATCCGGCAAGTGTATGATAAAGCTTTTCGAACAATTCATATTCGTGAGCATGCGATTCACAAAGTACTTATTCTTGGGTATGGCTCAGGAACGGCCGCTCAGTTGCTTTTTAAAATTTTTGGCGATCGAAACATTTCTATCACCGGCGTAGAAAAAGATGAGCGTATTATATATTATGCAAGAACCTATTTTGATGCAGAGCATTACGAGGGATTAACTCTTATCCAATCTGATGCTTATGAATTTCTTCTACAAGATAAAGAGAGTTATGATTTAATAATTGTTGATGTAGCATTGGATTATTATGTGCCTTCCGAGTACGAGGAGTCCATTTTCTTACAAAGCACTTATCAGCACTTAAACAAGGACGGGATACTTATGTTTACCAAGGTTACTGCTTCACGTACTTTATATAAGCAATATCTTGCTTTACAACAAAAGTCGGCAAGCATTTTCCAGAACGCTGCTTCTGTGGTGGCTTTAGGAATTTACCGTATTTTGATTTGTTATAAATAGCTAAATACCATACTTTATCGGGGTCACATCCATTTTCGATTGTTTTTTTTCTATATAATCGATGCGTTCTAACCCATTCTTATTCATTTGCCATCTGTGATTTAACATCTCTGATTCGATACCTCCAGTAAAGCCTTCTATCGAATGTAAAAATCCTTCGAGAGAGGGATCAAAATTTAGGACCGTGCCGATGGGAACTTGTAAATTCAAATTCAAGTGTTGTGCTCTATATTTTTTTGCACGGCTTAAATTGAATACATCATTTAAGTAAATCGCAGAGTCCGCAATAGAATAAAGGTAGCTGCATTGACTCGCCAGTTTCTTTGCCTCTTCGATCGTTCGCCCCCTCGAAGAATAGGTAGTCACCAAATACACAGAATCATTAAGGCTGCTACTTATGTCCAGTCGTATGTCGGAGCACATTACACTATCTCCCGACTCGGGAAAGAATAAGAGACTGGTGTTTCCATTACTTATAATAAACTCGTTGCCTTCAAAAACCTGCTCGTTCATTTCCACATGTTGAGTTAATTTAATAGATAAGTTATTCGTGTAGTGTATTGGAATAACTTCTTTAACTGAGACTACCGCTTTCTGTCTAAAATCTTTTCCGATATTAATAGTTTCATACAACACTATAAAAATTCCAATAACCCAAAGAGCAGATAATACTGCTCCTATCTTTTTCAAATTCAAGGATACTTTAAATAAGATTTTGATTCCGTTTAATAAGAGTACCACAACCGGTAGTGCTACTATCACAAGTACGCCTATGCTTGTAATCAACAATTGACGGTCTGTTACAATTTTTGATAAAAACCGGTTTCCCAGTAATGAGGTATCCGATGAGGGCAGCCAACCTAATGCCACAAATAACATGATGCTTAATGATACTAAAACAGCAAGGGCGATAAAACATATTATTGCTCCTAAAGCAAGTCCTAGAAATTTGACGGTACCGAGTATTACCTGGCCCAGACCGTTGAATATATTTTGGATTGCATATCGAATGCGGTGTTTGCTTTCTGCAGAAGCGAAATCTTTACTTAAAGATTCCATCCGATCCTTAATTCCTTTCGCTTCGTTCTTGATACTGCGTTCAATGTTGGAAATATTCAACTCCTTTCCACGCATCTGCATTTTCTCAAGCGGCGTAGTTGCTTCCGGGATAATGATCCAGAGTATAACGTAAATCATAATACCGGTGCCGGCAAAAATGATTGTGAGTGCAAATACTAAGCGTAACCATATCGGATCAATATTAAAATATGCCGAAACACCTGAGCAGACTCCTCCCAAAATTTTATCATCCGGGTTTCTAAAAAACCTCTTGTTATTGCTTTTATAATTACTCTTACCTGAAGAAGTTTCGCTTGTGCTTTGCTTCGTCGCTTCTCCTGCTATTTCATCAGGATCTCCCATTACCTGAGTAACTTTTTCTACATCGCTAAGTGTAATCACATAATGATCAAATATCTTTTGTTGATTAAACATTTCGGCCAATCGGCCTTCAATGTCATCCATTATTTCATTTGAGTAATCTTCCCTAAAATGTTTTTTCAATTTATCTAAATAAGAATACAGCATTTCGTAAGCATCTTCATCAATATGAAAAACAATACCGCCTAAATTGATTGTTAATGTTCTTTTCATAACTGTATTTATTTTAATTTTCGTGATGTATTTACTGCATTCACTAATTCAGACCATGCTTTAGTCAAGTCTTCCAGAAAGCCTTCGCCATTACGGGTCAATTTATAATACTTCCGCGGTGGCCCTGATTTTGATTCAACCCACTGATAGCTGAGCAACCCTTCGTTTTTTAATCGTGTCAGCAGAGGATACAAGGTTCCCTCCACCACAATGAGTTTTGCTTTTTTCATGTGTTTTAATATTTCTGACGCATAACACTCTTCATCGTTAGCTATGATGGAGAGAATACATAGCTCCAGTACTCCCTTTCGCATTTGAGCCTTTGAGTTTTCTATATCCATGGGTGAGGGGATAAATCCTTTTGTAAATATATTGTTAAATCCGGTATGTTGTGTTACACAGTACCTGCCAATACATACTTTTTATTTCTAACCAATTGAAATTCTGTATAAAAAATTAGAGGGCATCGCTGTATAACCAAATTGCTGGTGCGGGGAATATTGGGAAAATGGTAAAAACAGGATATATATTTCTAATGTTTATTCTTTAGGGGAATAGCAATCAATTAAACTGCCGGAATAAAGCATCCTTAAAATCAGAATGAATATGGCCGTAAAATAAGCTACTCCCAGCATCTGGGCGCGATGTATGAAGGCTACGAAAAACCTCATTATAGCAATCATACTAATATCCTTTGCCACGTCTGAAAATACTGTCAGTTGCATATAGTAAGGAAAAAAAGCGCCGAAGAGGAGTCATAGAAACACTATGTTATAAAATGTTATCTATTCTATTGTTATTTTTCGTAAATGCCCGCATCACGGAAAGTAAAATATTATTCAAAAATTCAGGCTCTTGAGAGAGCACGAAAGTATTGCGTATATCAGGAGCGATGCCAAACTGAGGTGCGTAATAAATTATTTGAATGGGGGCAGCGTGGAATTTCTCTTGAAGATATTATTGCACAACTTATTAGTGAAAATTTTATTGATGAAGAACGCTTTGCCAAGTCTTTTGCTCGCGGTAAGTTTCGCATGAAAAAGTGGGGCACTCAAAAAATAATCTCCGAATTGAAACAACGGAATATTTCTGATTACTGCATACAAAAAGCCTTGTTGGAAATTCAGCCCGGCGATATGAAACTCGTGTTAAAATCCCTATTGGAGAAGAAAGCGCTTACACTTAAAGAACCTAATGCTTTTAAAAGGAAACAAAAGTTGGCGGCTTTTGCAATCCGTAAGGGTTATAATGCTGAGTTCGTTTGGGAATTGTTACGTATCGATGATTAGAACCACTTCTTCACTTTGAAGTATAAAAACATGCCTACTGCGATAACAAACATAAACGCCATCACTATAAAATAACCATATTTATAATTCAATTCCGGCATATCTCTAAAATTCATGCCATACACCCCGGCAATAAATGTAAGAGGAATAAAGATAGTAGAGATAATGGTTAATACTTTCATAACTTCATTCATCTTAAAGCTTAAATTAGAAAGATAGACATCCATGATGCCTGACAGCACATCGCGATATGTTTCAATCGTATCTAATACTTGCACTGTATGATCGTATAAATCGCGCATGAAAATAGTTGTATTTTGCTTTATTAAACTAAGGTCGCCGGCAGCCATGTGATTAACCATCTCTCTCAGCGGCCACACTGCTTTTCGAATAAAAATAGTCTCGCGGCGTAATTTATTCAGACGTTCGGCAATATGTCGTCCGGGATTGTTGAATGCCTCATCTTCAAAATCTTCTAACTGCTCTCCAAGTTTTTCCATTACGATAAAATAATTATCAATAACTCTATCGAGCAATGCATAAATTAAATAATCTGTGCCTAATTGTCGTATGCGCGATTGCGGGTTGCGAATACGATTGCGTATAGACTCAAATACATCCCCTACATTCTCTTGAAAAGAGATTATGTAATCTTTCCCTAGTATAAGGCTAATCTGCTCAATCTTTACTTCGTTAGTCGCATAATCATAGTCAAGCATCTTGAATACTATAAATATATACTTGTCATACACCTCAAGTTTCGGGCGTTGGTGAGTATTAACGATATCCTCTAATACCAGTGGGTGAATATTAAACTCTTTACCCATTTCTTCTATAATGTGTGTTTGATGAATACCGTCAACATTAATCCATGTGCTTGTTTCGGACGACATATATCTGGTGCACTCTGCAGCTTGAGCCACCGTAAGTTCTCTTAACCCGTTTACATCATAATCGAACACCGTAATGTGTACAGGACTATCCGCCTTAGTACCAATATAAACTACTCTTCCGGGGGGCAATCCCGATTTAGTAGATTGTTTAGACTTTCTACTCATAAGTTGCACTTTCTTTCTAATCTTAATCATGATAAGGCCTGCCCTCTAAAGTAAGCGCAATCTCTATGATCATTTATACAGGCCTTAATTACTTACGCACACTATTTCATCTCTTCATAATCAATGTATTCTCCTCTTTGCTCTTCCGGCTTCTTCGCTGACTTCATTTCATTGGCACGCATATATCCTTCACTGTTTCTATCTTCCTTACGTTTAATACGAGAGAATAATCTAGGGAGTAGAAAGTATAACGCTGTGGCAATAAGCAGTACATCAATTAGCCTTGATTCAAGAAGTCGTGTCAACATATCTTAAGCTTTTTACTTTAAAATAATCCGGTGAAACTGTTAGGTCAAAGTTACGCGCTCTGGTTAATTTCAATCTCTTCTCCATCTTTATTATAGAAGTGATAGTCAACTAAAGCCATACTGTCTGTAGAGTCTATTGAAATCCATCGCTTGTATTTATAATACCACTTCCACTGAATGGAACGGAATAAGCCACCGTGTTTCAGGTAGCCTTCCAGATAAGGATGCACCACCAGGCTTAGCCTCTTTTGGTTTTGTTTCTCTAATATGAATTTTAAATCTTTGTCGATACGATCCATTAGTAATATGCTGGGACCAATTTTTCCTTCGCCACCACAAGTAGGACATTGCTCACTTGTTTCAATTGTCAACTGAGGCTTCATGCGCTCCCGTGTAATTTGGATCAGTCCGAATTTACTCATCGGTAAAATGGTGTGGCGTGCCTTGTCTCCCTTCATCGCATCACGTAGTGCATTAAACAGTTGCTTCTTGTATTCGGGGTTTCGAATATCAATAAAGTCAATTACAATAATGCCCCCGATATCTCGCAGCCTGAGTTGGCGCGCAATTTCTTTAGCGGCATCAAGGTTTACGCGAAGGGCATTATTTTCTTGACTTTCTTCATTATTCATCTTAAAGCCACTATTCACATCAATAACATGAAGTGCCTCTGTATGTTCAATAACGAGGTAAGCTCCTCCCTCAATGTTAACCGATTTTCCGAAGCTGTGTTTTATCTGCTTGGTTATATCATACTGATCGAAGATGGGTGTTTTTCCTGTATAGAGTTGAACTATCGATTCTTTATCCGGTGCAATCTTGTTGAGATATTGCTTCACATCATCATAAACCTCGCGTGAGTTGACTATAATTTTATTAAAGGATGGATCAAGCAAATCGCGAAGCAAGGTTGAGGTTTTGTTTAGCTCGCTCAGCACTTTGCTCGGTGCTTTTGCCCCTTTCATTTTCTGTGTCAGATCTTTCCATTTTGCCATCATCACATTCATTTCCTCGTGTAACTCTGCAACCGATTTTCCTTCGGCATTCGTTCTCACAATTACACCGAAGTTTTGCGGTTTAATGCTCTCTATTAATCGCATCAATCGCTTACGTTCTTCGGGATTGTTAATCTTTTTACTGACATTGATATAATTCACAAAAGGAATTAACACCATAAAACGTCCCGGAAATGACAACTCCGCTGTTAGCCTATGACCCTTAGTAGAAATAGGTTCTTTGGTTACCTGTACAAGCAGTGGTTGTTTTTTTGTAATCACTGATGTAATCTTTCCGGTTTTATGAGTTTCCGGTTCTAATTTGAAACCTCGTAAGTCATTAGGTGCGATACCGTCATGTGCCGCTTTAGCATATTTCATCAAAGAGCGTATTTGCGGGCTTAAATCTGAATAATGGATAAATCCGTTCTTATGATGTCCTATATCAACAAAGGCGGCGTTCAATGAAGGCAACATTTTATTGACTGAGGCCCATATCACATCACCAACAATAATTTTTTCCTGGCCTGCATCACGATGCAGCTCCACCAGAGTCTTGTCTTCTAACAAGGCTAATTCAATACCGGCATCTCCGGCATTTACTATAAGTTCTTTATTCACAAATCATGATTATTAAACACCCGAAATAATGAAGTTACATAACCCTCCCCC
>JBDHXV010000020.1:0-46007 GCA_039810885.1 Chitinophagales bacterium
GAACTTCTACAGGCTCATTATTATTCATAGAGCGTGTGGTAAATAAGACTGAATCTTTATCAGTTTTATAGGTCATGTTGAGAGAGATATAATCACCTATCTGTGCTTTACGCTGTTTATTGTCTTTAATGATGCGGTATTGTAAGCCATTAGGAGTCGTTTTGTAATTAGGACCATTGCCGGCAAAAACGATAAATAAGGGTACACTTACTGCCAATAAAGCAATGGATAGTGCACTAATCAGGACTTTCTTTTTTGTTGTGTTCATGGATTTTTATGAATTATAATTGATTTATTGAATGTCTAAAAGCTCTACTTCAAACATCAGAGGGCTGTTAGGCGGTATCTTTCCACTACCCTGTTCACCATAGCCTAAGCGCGACGGGATAATGAGCTTACCCTTACCGCCCTTTGCAAAAAATGGTATGCCTTCATCCCATCCTTTTATAACCTGACCGGTACCGAGTGTAAATTCGAAGGGTTGCACGTGGTTAAATTGTGGATTCACATTGGAATCAAATGGAGTGCCATCTAATAAAAATCCGCTGTAGTTAACTTTAACCTTATCCCCTGCTTTGGGCTTTTTACCAGTCCCGGGTTTATCTACCACAACATATAAGCCGCTTTGAGTGCGGCTAAACATCCACTGATGTGCGTTAATATACTCCTTAATTAACTGATCTTCCTTTAGGTATGGTGCGGCTTTAATAGTAGGTAGTATTTCATTATTGTATTGATCTGCTGTATAGATGTTGTGAATTTTGAGATCTAACTTTACTAAATCACCGGGTTTTACTTTATCAGGTAAGGAAGTAATGTTTTTAAAAAATTCTTTCTCGGGAATCAAAAGACTTGCACTGTCTCCTTCGCCTAACATAGTCAACACTTCTGACGGGTCGCCATCGTGATTCGGTTCAATTACCATTGCGTATAAAAGTTTACTTGGTTCGGCGGCAGAAAATATGATATCTCCATTTTTTGTTCGCAAGGTGCTGGAGTATTTCACATAATCTCCAACCTTAGCTTTATTAGCTGCTGTGTTGGTGATAAGTTGGTATTTTAGTCCTTTGGAAGAAGTAGTGTATCCGCTATCACTATCTGAAGGTTTGCAAGCAGCGAATAAAAGAGAGAGAGAAAGTCCGCTGATAAGGAGGCGCATCATGAGGTATGAAACAGTTGATTTTTTTGGCGCGCTAAAATAGCAATTAAATTCTGTTTTGTTTCGGCTACTGTCAAGGCAGACTTACCTCCCGATGCATTCTTGTGCCCTCCACCCTCAAAGTGATCTCGGGCTAATATATTCACATCCACATTTCCTTTTGAACGAAATGACAATTTAACCTGATCCGGTCGTGCGATAATAATTACTGCTAGCTTGACAAGAGTAATTTGCAAAGGGAAATTCACCAATCCCTCCGTGTCGCCGGTCTTTATTCCGAATTGGCGTAGGTCTTCGGCTTCTATAGCAATTATCCCTGTATGCAGCTCAGGTATAATTTCCATGCGTTGACTAATACAAAAGCCGAAGAAACGTAATTTGTATTCAGGAAACGTTTCATAAATCTGCTGATATACATAAGTCATATCTACCCCACATTCAAGTAAACGAGCTGTAATTCTATGAACGTGTGGGGATGTGGTCGGTACACGGAAACGGTCTGTGTCGGTTAGGATACCGGTGTATAAACAAGTCGCTATGTCTTTATTGATGTATGCCTCATCATCCATTAACAAAATAAAATCATAGACCAACTCGCAAGTTGAGCAGGCTGAGGTGCGATGTAAAACATAATCTGCAAACGAATCCGGTTCTGGATGATGGTCAATCAACACCTTTTGAGCCTTAGCTGCATCTATCACTGTTCCAAACTCATTTATACGGTACAACTTATTAAAATCGAGACAGAAGATAAGTGCTGATTCTGCAATGAGTTTAGCACTTTTATGTGGTTCCGATTCATAGTTAACTATCGAGGGCTCACCCGGCATCCAATGTAAAAAGTCGGGATAGTCTGTTGGTGATATTACGGTAGGATGATGTCCTTTACTTTTTAGATAATGATATAATGCCAGCGATGAACCCAATGCGTCACCATCGGGTTTGTGATGAGTGGTGATAACAATATTTTGCTGTTGAGTCAAGAGGCTGCGTAGTGCTTGAATATTGTGCATGTGCGCTTTGTAATAATTCTGTAAAAAATACTAATTCGATTTATTGTTTTCAAAAATAAGGCTCATCTGGTTATTTATTAAATAAACTGTGCTACATAAAAGCCAAGAACTACTTTTGCGCCTCAATTCATAAAAAAGAAAAAACCATGTCTAAAGGAAACAGAACATTAACAATGATTAAGCCGGATGCCGTCGAGAAAAATAACATTGGCGGTATTTTAAAGATGATAAATGAAGCCGGCTTCAGAATTATTGCTATGAAATACACACGTTTGACTACAGCGCAAGCGGGTCAATTTTATACCGTTCATAGAGAGCGTCCTTTTTACAACGATTTAGTATCGTTTATGACCTCAGGACCAATAGTGTCTGCAATTCTTGAAAAAGAAAATGCCGTGGAAGATTTCCGTAAACTGATTGGTGCTACGAACCCTGTAAATGCAGATACCGGAACCATTCGCAAAGTCTATGCTGAATCTATTGAACGTAACGCTGTACACGGCTCTGACAGTGATGAAAATGCAAAAATTGAAAGTGATTTTCACTTTTCGGCTTTGGAGCGTTTTTAAGTCAAGCTGATAACAAATGACAACTTAAGGCTGTGCTTCCTGTACTGCCTTTTTTATTTTTTGAAATAAGCTTTCTGATGCAGATACCAGAGGTAAACGTAATTCATTAGCACATAAGCCTAAAGTATAAAGTGCTGCTTTTACACCTGCCGGATTCCCTTCAGCAAAAAATAAATCCATAGCCTCTAACATTTGATAATGCTCCTTGCGCGCATTTATGTAATCGTGTTTTAATGCCTCATCCACCATTTTGCTGAATAGAGCAGGTAATGCCTGCGCTACAACGCTAATAACACCAACTGCGCCAAGGCACATCATGGGTAAGGTTAAATTGTCGTCGCCTGAGATTAGGTGAAAATGCGCCGGTTTATGTTTTACTATATTCATTATCTGAGTTAAGTTACCGGATGCTTCTTTCACTGCAATAAACTTTTGTGACTTATTCGCAAGTCGAATACAGGTTTCCGCTGCCACATTTGATGATGTTCTGCCCGGAACATTGTATAAAATGATAGGCAAAGGGCTGAAGCGCTCTAACTCCATATAGTGTTGATACAGGCCTTCTTGTGTGGGCTTATTGTAATAAGGTGAAACGCTCAAAAAAGCAGAATAACCCGTAATTGCAAAATTCTTCATTTGAGTTACAACCTCTGCCGTATTATTGCCACCTATACCCGCAACTAAGGGTACACGACTGTTAACATGTGACGAGACAAAACGAAATATTTCATCTTTCTCATCGTGTGTAAGCGTTACACTTTCGCCAGTGGTACCCAGAACAACAAGGTAGTCCACACCGTTTTGAATATTGAAATCAATAATTTTTCCAAGCGATCTATAATCAATCTCTTTATTAGTATTGAAGGGAGTAACCAGTGCTACGCCCGTTCCGGTTGGGAAAGTATGCTTCATTTATTTAATCATATATAAGTAATGTTTCACCTGGTCGAGGTAAAAACTTAAATCATTCAAGTCTTTTATGTCTATCATCACATCGCTACAATGCAATTTATTTGCCTTGTATGGGCCTATGCGATAACGTGCCTGAGAAAGTGCTGCTATATATTCTAGTGGGGGACTTTCGTTTAAAAAAGCATTCACCAAAACATCATATCGCTTGTCTATAAATTCTTCTACCTGATAACCTTGTGGCTCCAGATAGAAGTTGAGTTGTTTTTTATAAAAGTGAGGGAAGTTTAAGTTAATAGCCGGTTTGGGATAATCATAAAAACCGAGCAGGCTTACTTTTCTGTATGGTGTCCGTAGGCTATCTGCAAATTGATTCACAATCTTTGTGATGGTAGGGTCTGTGGCATCAAGTATTATGGCTATTTCTTTGGCTTCGGCAAAATTGATGATGCTACGTTTCGGCTTATGATGCCGGAGTTCTTTTTTTAAAAAATAATCATAAAGTTTTTTACGTATCCACTGTACCATCAATCGGTTATATTTTTTCATGATAAACGCCCATAGAACAGAATTTATCTATTCTCTTTCGCACTAAATCACTTGGTTCAATCTGTCTTAATATATCAATGTTTCTGATGATTTCTGCTTTTAATGTGGCGGCCATTTGTTCCGGATTATTGTGCGCTCCACCAAGTGGTTCAGGTATCACGCCGTCAACTAATTCAAACTTACTCATGTACTCCGCAGTTAACTTCAGTTGTTCTGCAGCAATTTCTTTGTTATCCCAATTGTGCCACAAAATGGATGAGCAGGACTCCGGAGATATTACAGAATACCAGGTATTTTCCAACATCAGAACTTTATCTCCTATACCTATTCCTAATGCGCCTCCTGATGCACCTTCACCAATAATAATACATACGATAGGTATGCGCAATTTGCTCATTTCAAAAAGATTTCGAGCAATGGCTTCACCTTGCCCGCGTTGTTCTGCTTCTAAACCGGGATATGCTCCCGGAGTATCAATTAATGTTACAATAGGAATATTAAAACGTTCAGCCAATTTCATTAAGCGTAATGCCTTGCGATATCCTTCGGGGTTAGCCATACCGAAGTTTCGATATTGCCGAGCTTTAGTGTTCTCGCCTTTTTGCTGTCCAATAAACATAATCGTGCGTCCGTCCACTTCTCCTAAACCTCCAACCATAGCTTTATCATCAGACACATTTCGATCTCCGTGCAACTCAATAAACTTATTACAGATATGACTCAAATAATATAAAGTGTATGGTCTTTCAGGATGACGCGATAATTGCACGCGCTGCCAACTGGTCAAATTCTTATATACGTTTTGCTTCGTTTGCTCAATTTTGTTATTTAATTCATCAATGGTTGATTGAATATCCACTTTACCACTCTCCCCTATTTTTTTCAGTTTATTCAACTGTTCGTAGAGTTCTTCTATAGGTTTTTCAAAATCCAAAAATGTCATACGTTCGAGTATAGATTTATACTATGTGTAAAAGTAATAAAGGTTAATGGAAATATATCTTACTGTGGGAAATGAGGTTATGCTGTCCATTCCCATCGCACTTATATATCTCCGGCCTCTTTGCATTCTTCCTTCATAATAAATAAAAAGCCCGATTACTGACAGTAACCGGGCTTTTTCTTAATGTGATCCTTACGAGACTAAGGAGCCAACTCTTCTATTTGGTTTTTATTAAATTTTGACAAGACAACCCACCCGTCAAATATTGAACTCAACTGATAAGCATCGTCATAATTTACATTTGATATAGTAGCCTTATAGGTAGTTTTTCCATTCAGAGTTACCGACTTTAATTTGAGCAATGTACCTTCTTGAAAATTAGTCAGACGTATGATTACGATACGTGTAGCCATATCTGCATTAAAATCATTGCTCAGTACAACGCCCTTCAATTGAAAGTTGTCCAATGAACTGATATTGATAATTGCATTCGCATCTTTTGTAAATAATGTCATAAAATTCGTTTCATTAAACCGTGCTCTTGGAGTCGTTCCGGGAAATAAGAGAGGGGTGTTTGTTTGCGCAGAACTATGTAAGGCAATAAGGGCAAAGAAAAGGAAAGCCATAGATTTAAGAAATTGCATAAGTTGTGATGTTTATTGGTTTATTTACGTTCATCAACGTGTTGTAGTTAGTATTTTATTGTTTGATGAGCATCAGTTGTTTTTGAATTTGCCCCGAACGTACTTTTACAAAGTAGCATCCGGAGTCTAGCCCGCTTAAAGACATCGGGATTTGTTGTACCCCTGACAAAGCAGAATAAATCCGTTCTGAAACCTGCACACCGTCCATACGCACAACCGTAACCGTTACATCTTCAACCTTTGTCAGATGCAATTCAAGCATAGCAAGGTCTGTGGTTGGGTTTGGATATATCTGCACTACAGCATTGTTATTAGGTGAGAGTGCTGTAACACCGGTAACGTCAGTGCCTTCAATATAACCATTGCTGATAGCCTTTTGCACCGTGGTATTTGATGCATTATCTATCTTTCCGCTCGGATTAATAAACAATCCGATAATGTGAAGACTGTCCACTTTCCATTCTGCCGGTATGGTGAATGTAAAATTGTGGATAAATGAATCACCCGTGGTTGCGCTTCCAAATGCATTTGCAAGGCCATTAAAAGTAGGACTTATTATGCGGGCTACGTGATTGTATATCATTTGAGTCGCAGGTACGGGATTCGCTAATAATTCAAAGCCACCCATTACTCCACTACCACCACCACTATAGTAATTTGACTGGGCCCAGCCGCTACCCGTTCCTTTCACTCCATCTTCGGTTAATACGCAAGCTATCTTATAGTTACCACTAAAAGGCCCTTGTGCCGTTGTTTTAATAGACACTTTCAAAGTACCCGTAACAGCATCGTATGTTGCACCATTAATCAAAATTGCTTTGGGGGCAATCTGAATTCGTGTTACAAAATCATTTTCTATGGCGGAAGGATCGATCGGCGATCCACGATCAACTAAGACACTTGGATAACCGCTAAAGAAGGCCGACAAGGGTGTGTCATAATCCGTTACCTTCATAGGATCACCATTATGCACAGCAATAGGCGCAAAGTATTCTGTGAAGTTGTGTGTCATATTATCCATAAATACTGTTCCGCGCGGGCACCAACCACACCATGTTCCTGTTCCTTCTTCTGCCACCACAATCTTACCCGGTGCAGGTACTAATGGCGCTATTGATATTGACTTTACATTATCACTTAGGTCATCATCAGCAGCACCATTAACGGTAGTAATCTCCGCAGTTATTGGGTTATTACCACCAACTAAAATTATTGCTTGATCTAAAGTCAATTGTGTTTCTACCCCGCTTGCCAAGTTAAGACCGGTAACGGTTTGTGGATACACATTTCCATTATATGTAACCTTTACGGAATAGGATGTTATAGTCTGTTGTCCAAGGTTACGCACCGTAAGTGTTGGTTTTATAGATTGTCCCGCTAATCCATTAGGGACACTCAATACTGCTAATGATGCATTAATCTGAGGCATTGTGTAGGGCGAGTATGTGGTTGACACATCATCAATATAGAAATCGCTATTTTGGATAGCATATATATCCATACAGCCAATTTGATATATGGAATTTTGAAAAGTGCCAACTGAGGTTCCATTTAATAAAACATCCCAAGTCGAATTGTTCAAATTAATGCTAAGTTTAAAGTCAACCCAAGTATTTTGTGTATAGGGTGTGCTGTAAAGGAGAGTACCACCATTAGAGAATTCTATTATGCCGTTCGATTTAAAATATACATCTATAGCCCAAATTTGTCCCGGTGTTGTTGTCTTTTGAAGATTAAAATAAGCTTCCTTACCGCTTGTAACGAACACTTGCATACCCAACTCAAATACACCCGTGTTGTATGCATTTCCAAATGGAAGAATAATGTCCGTAGGGCCGCCGCTGGTTGATTTAAAATAAATTGAGTTGCTGCCGCTATGTGCGTTCGTACTCACAACGGTTACATCTTCAGTAGCCGAGTACGGCTGTGTCCATGTTTTCCATACCGAAGACGATGCAGCTAATTTGTCGCCGGAGGTGTAAGATTCAAAATCGTCAAAAAAGGTTGTTTGTGCTATGCTGATATATGAGCAAGCAAGAATCATTATAATCAGTGTAACTATGCTTTTCATATTAGTTTGATTTTTTTAAAGTTATTTGTTAGTTATAGGGATGGTGTTTTTGTTAACCATGTCTTTGCTTCGTTATAATCATAAAACAACTTGACGTTAATGCCTTTGTTTCGATACATCGTTTCAGCCACCTTAATTGTGCTTTGTGGAAGCATCAAATCTAAGAAAGCAACTCGTATATACTTAACGTCGTTAGGAACTAAGCCGGTTCTAAAAAACGTACTGGTTATGGATGCCCTACGTCCTAATTCTCGCATATCGATAAGAACCGCATTATACTTCGTTTTGTATTCCCTCAAATAATCAATTATCAAATTCTGCATTTTCTCGGCATCTGTATCTTTTAACACATCCCCCTTAAGAGAAATTTCTAAATAATTATCATGTGGGAAAGCTTCAACTGTATAGTGCATTCTCGTATCAATGGGCTAAAGTTAAATTATTATTTATATAATTTAAAAGTATGAAACTGACTGGAACACTACTTTATGAGCCAATCTTCCGCTGCTTCCATACTATCGAATAGCTTTATAAAAGATCCGGCATTTCTATACATAGTTTCCGAAACCCGAGCCGTGCTTTCGGGTGTATCTCTGTCAACATAAGCAAGTTGTAAAATCTTAATTTCTTTAGGTACTTGAGTTGCTCTAAAAAATGTGCTTGTTATAGTAGATCTGTGTCCAACCTGCCTTGCATCTACGATAACCTTATTAAACCTATTGCTATTATTATGAATGGATTCAAAAATTAGATTTTGCATCTGTTCGGCTTCTGAATCTTTTACAATTTCCCCCTTTAAAATGATGAGTAAATATTTTTCTCTTGGAAATGATTCAACCGTAAAACTCATAATACATCATATATTTTAATTTATGTAAAATAAATAAACAATTTTTAAAATCAACAAGTCATTTATCCAGATGAGGGAATCAACACAATAAGTTTGATTCACAATTTACATCGTTACCATTATTAAACTTAGACACTGTCCCGTCCTAAAATAGATTGACCATAAATTAATAACTATTAGTCATTTATGAATAAACAAGAAAACTATTCTCCACCAAAAAAAGAAACGGCAGAGAAGCCAACTTCGACTTCAAAATTATCCCGTCATTGACGAAATTAACATTGTGTTTGCTGTAAAGAATAGATTTGTGGTGAGCACTACCTAAAGTGTGTTTCTTGCAAGAACGTTGTGGCTGTATGAATAAATGGCATGTTTACATTCGAATTCGGCTTACGAGAAACTTTACCTACACTATGACATTGACAAGAAGATGATGAAACAAGCAGTGGAATTTTTTAAACAACGAGACGCTGCATTGAAACTTAGCATTTCGAACCCTTCAAACTGTCCTCACCTCAAAAATCAAATTTCATTTTGTGTAAAAAAATAAATTTGAAGGCCTATTCCATTTTCGAAAAAAATGGTCATCCTGCTTCAAGGCAGGGCGCTGAGGGTTAGAAAAGCGTATTAACTGTTTCTGTTCTCAGTCTTAATAGGTTCTTTAGATATAGCTCCCGGACAACCGAACTTGGGAGTACAAGAACTTAAAGAAAACATGATTCCACCAATTAATACGATGGATATACACAATACAATGTTTTTACTGGTGATTTTCATTGTGCAATAGGTTTTGATTATGTAGGTATTTTGCACTTATTACGTAAAAGTACTTAAAATAGTTCTGGGTATCATGATGAATGTTCATTTTATAGCAATTGGAGGAGCAGTTATGCACAATTTAGCAATCGCATTAAAACTGAAAGGTTATAATGTTACAGGCTCTGATGATGAGATTTTTGATCCTGCGCTCAGCAAATTAAAAAAGTACAACATATTACCGGAGCAGATTGGTTGGCATCCGAACAGGATACATGAAGGCTTAGATGCAATTATACTGGGCATGCATGCGAAACAAGATAACGCTGAATTACAAAAAGCATTTGCGCTCAAAATTCCCATTTACTCATTTCCCGAATTTATTTATGAACAGAGTAAAAAAAAGAAACGTATCGTTATTGGAGGTAGTCATGGTAAAACCACAACCACCGCAATGGTTATGCACGTACTTGGCTTTGTTGAAATGGATTTTGATTATATGGTAGGTGCTCAGTTACCGGGTTACGAATTAACGGTTAAACTGTCGGATAGAGCGCCTCTTATCTTGCTCGAAGGTGATGAATATCCTGATTCTGCTATAAACAAAGCCCCCAAATTTCATATCTATAAAGCTGATGTTGGTGTAATAACCGGCATAGCGTGGGATCACATTAATGTATTTCCAACTTTTGATTTATACAAGGAGCAATTTAAGATTTTTGCCGAGAAAATTCCTCATTCAGGGAAGTTAATTTATAATCAAACTGATTCCGTTTTGGAAGATATTATTAGGCATGCTTCGATTCAAGCGCAAGTCATTGGGTACGATATACCTATATATAAGATGCAGGAGGAACAAGTCATTATTGAACATGGCGGCTATGAATACCCTTTACAGATTTTTGGCCAGCACAATATGCTGAATTTGATGGCAGCCTGGAATGTTTGTAGTGATCTCGGGGTAAGTGATGTTGATTTTTTAACTGCCATTCAATCTTTTTCAGGTGCAGCCCGCAGGTTAGAATTAGTAGCAGAAAGTGAGACTACTGCCTTTTATAAAGACTTTGCGCACTCTCCTTCTAAACTTAAAGCTACAATTAATGCGATGCGAGAGAAATATCCTTCCCGTAAACTTGTTGCATGTCTTGAACTTCATACATACAGCAGTTTGAATAAAGAATTTTTAAAAGAATATGCTGGTTGCATGGCATTAGCCGAAGAACGAATCGTTTATTACAATCAGCACACGATTGAATTAAAGCAACTTGAGCAAGTAACCCCAGAAGAAGTGAAGCGTTTTTTTTCGGATGATAAATTACTCGTTATCACTGATAAGAAACTATTAAGAGAGCATTTGATGAAACATGCTTGGGGTTTAAGCAACCTGCTGATGATGTCATCAGGAAATTTTGACGGGCTTGATTTTACTGAACTTTCTACTTTTGTAGTAAATTCCTCAGAACATGCTTGAGCATATTAAACTTGCAAATCCTTTAGCTGTATTAGATCTTGAAACTACCGGTACGGACTATGCCCGCGACCGAATTGTTGAAATAGCTGTTGTTATTCTTTACCCTGATGGAACGACAAAAGAATATTGCGACCGAGTAAATCCGGGAATACCCATTCCCAAGAGCGCTTCTGATGTACATGGCATTACGGACAGTATGGTTCATGATTGCCCTAGTTTTAAACAAATTGCGCCTAAATACTTAGAAGCTATTGCCGATTGTGATTTATGCGGATTCAATTCAAATCGCTTTGATTTTCCGTTTCTTGTTGAAGAATTTCTACGTAATGGTTTTGAATTAAATTTAGATACGCGAAAGTTCATAGACGTGCAACGAATTTTCCATAAAATGGAGCCACGCAATCTTCAAGCAGCTTATCGTTTTTATTGTAGCAAGGAATTGGATAATGCACATAATGCCTTAGCCGACGCACGTGCTACACTGGAAGTATTAAATAGCCAGATTAATCGTTATGATGAACTTCGATCCGATGCACAGCAACTTCACAATATCAGCAAAGACGGCGACTTTGTAGATATGGGGCGTAATATGTATTATGACCAGGACGGAGTTGAAAAATTTAACTTCGGAAAACATAAAGGAAAATCTGTTCGTGAGATTTTCAAGATAGAACCTCAATATTTTGATTGGATTATGCGAAGCGATTTTCCACTTGATTTTAAACAAAGATTAAAGTCTATTAAAGAAAAAATATAATGCTATACTTAATATTGCAGCTACACGTTATTGAGCGCTCTTGAAAAACAGTATTATTATTGTACCTACCTATAATGAACTTGAAAATGTTTCACGCATAATCAAGGTTATTTTTGATTTATATCCGGAGACACAAGTGCTCATCATTGATGATGCCTCACCGGACAATACGGCAGCAAAAGTTAAACAACTTCAACAAGCCTATCCTCAACGATTGCACCTTATAGAACGCAAAGGTAAACTCGGGTTGGGAACGGCCTATATAGCAGGCTTTAAATGGGCACTCCGACATGATTATGAGTTTATTATTGAAATGGATGCCGATTTTTCTCATCCACCGGAACGCTTACAAGCCTTATATGATACGTGTGCAAAAGATGGGGCAGATGTAGCTGTTGGTTCACGCTATACCAATGGAGGTAAAGTGGTAAACTGGCCATGGAACCGTGTATTGATGTCGTATTTTGCAAGCGTATATGTTCGGATGATTACATTTATGCCGGTAAGCGACACCACTGCAGGATTTGTCTGTTACAAACGAAAGGTATTAGAAAGTTTAAATCTGGATAAAATAGAATTTGTAGGATATGCATTTCAGATAGAAATGAAATATGCAGCTTGGAAGAAAAAGTTTAAAATAAAAGAAGTTCCTATTACGTTTTCTGATCGTATCGAGGGGCAATCTAAAATGAGTAAAGGAATTTTTAAGGAGGCCGTTCTTGGCGTATTAAAAATGAGAATGAAAAGATATCGCTAATTAGAAGTCTTCTTCCCCTTCATCCCAATTATCTACAAGACGACGTAACTCAGAAAGTAATACCTCTTGTCTATGGTTTAATAGATTAGCCGAATGTGTTTTTGATGGCTCATACGAGTGCTCATTAAGCCAAGCATAAAGTTCACGTGCTTCTTCGTTCCGGTTAGTAACTTTTCGAAGTAGCGTGCTCAGCGAATCTATATCTTCTGTGCTGTATCGATCAGAATGTGCGATTACGTATTCAAACTTCAATTGAATAAGCTCGGAAAAGTATTCTGTAGCATAGATTACGTCTTCTATACTTTTATTATCAATTCCTAATAGATCATCAATTATTTTATCGTTGAATGGCACAAGGCATAGAGAATTAGGGAGCAATGTAAAAAAAAGCTTTCTGTATTGCAATACCGGGAGGGCTAAATACCAGACGCCTGCGTTAAGCAGCTAAATATTAACGATGAAATACATTGTTCGATCTGTTAAAACAACTCGGTTTGCCCGGATTTATCGGTCTTTACCAGTTCGTCTTTTTTTTTACCGGGTTTTATCTCCCACTCCATATCAGCTTTGCTTGTAGCATCAGGTAATTTAATTTTACTTAACACTTTATCAGAATCTTTTTTTGCCCTTGGAACAGGTGGTATAGCTTGTTTTTCAACCGTTTCTTTTTGAGGTGGCCTTACCTCATTCTTTATCGCCCGAATCTCAATAAGATCATTCTCTAAAATCTTATTTCCCAAAGCTTTCCACCCTTTAATATCAATAGCTTTTTCAGGAATAATGTGTGTTTCCTTTGTTTGTTTCTTCTTTCCCGAAATAATCAAAAAAGAGGTATCGGGATTAGTACTTACATTAACTACCTTACTGTCAGGATGTTCGGTAATGAATAAAAAACGTTTATCTATAGTTTGTGTTTCTAACTGAAAACGTTTGATATAATAACTTGCTGTATTACCTTCAAAATAGATACAGTTGATTATATTTTTAGGGTCAAATTTTTCAATGGTCATTACTTTGGATGAATCATAACGATTAGAAAGTTCATAATTTGTGAGTTCATAATTCCCATTCTCATAGATAACAAGAATCTTATCATCATTTTGAAATGAGCCCAGCATAATTCCCTTTCCGTCTGTATTTATTCGTGCAGTAGATTCATCAAACCAAATAGTGATACCTGAAATAGTGGCAGGTCCCTTACTCAGCAGTTTTACATTCTTCACGGGATACTTGGTTAGAATATTCCCTTGCGACGACCGTCCTTTGATAGCAAGGTCGGCGAAGTTGTATTCAAATTCTTTGATTTTAGCTTTTGATCGGGGATCTAACATTACCTTCACTTTTTCGGATTCTGCATTAGGGTTTACAGAGAAATAATGAACCTTAGAACTTTCATTACCTTTTGTCAGATCATATTCTTTATCACGTGTTATACCATTTACATTGAATCGCTTTACCATAACAGCGCCCATCTTTCCATCGCGATATATCATGTGATAAGTTGTTCGTTCATCATTCTTTTTGAAAATAGCGATATAGATTATTTTCTTGCCTACAAATGTTTTTTCAGCTACACGCGTAACCATCATCTTACCATCTTCGCGGAATATAATAATGTCATCAAGATCAGAGCAATCGGTAATAAATTCATCTTTCTTTAAGCCATAGCCAATAAAGCCATCTTCACGGTTTACATAAAGTTTTTGATTGGCAAGGGCAACAGTCTGTGCTTTAATTGTATCGAATGTTTTAATCTCTGTTTTTCGTTCACGACCGGAGCCATATTTTTTCAGAAGATTTTCGAAGTATTTAATCGTAAAGTCTCGTAAATGCTCAAGTTCGTATTGGGTCTGCGCTATGGCGGCTTCAACCCCTTTAATATGTTCGTCTGCTTTAAAAGAGTCAAACTTTGAAATTCTTTTAATTTTTATTTCGGTTAAGCGAGCAATGTCTTCCTCAGTAATGGTACGGTAAAACAACTTTTTATATTTCGACAAGCCTTTGTCTATTGTCGTAATAACAGCCTCCCATGTTTCGCATTCTTCAATATCGCGATAAATGCGCTTTTCAATAAATATTTTTTCAAGCGATGAATAATGCCAATCCGCTTCAAGCTCTGCGAGTTTGATTTCTAACTCGCGGCTTAATAAACTTTGCGTGTTATCGGTATTGATTTGGAGCAATTCAGAAACGCCGATGAATTGTGGCTTTTGGTTAACGATGACACAACAATTCGGAGATATAGATACCTCACAATCCGTAAATGCATAGAGTGCGTCAATCGTAATATCTGTATTTGCGCCTGCGGCAAGATGAACGACAATCTCCAAATCTTTTGCGGTGTTATCTTCCACCTTACGTATTTTGATTTTACCGTTGTCGTTTGCTTTAAGAATAGAATCAATCAGACTACTTGTTGTAACTCCAAAAGGGATCTCACGGATAACTAGCGTTTTCTTATCTAATTCTTCAATTCGTGCACGAGAACGAATTTTACCTCCTCGCTTACCATTATTATAGTTTGTAACGTCAATCTGCCCGCCGGTAGGGAAATCTGGATAGATCGTTATTTTCTTATTTCTGAGGATATCAATCGAGGCTTTTATTAACTCAACAAAGTTGTGGGGCAGCACGCGAGTACTTAACCCTACCGCTATTCCATCAACACCCTGCGCAAGAAGCAGGGGGAATTTTACAGGCAACGTTAACGGTTCGCGCTTTCTTCCGTCATAGGATAACTGCCATTCCGTTATTTTAGGGTTAAATAAAACTTCTAGGGCAAATTTGGATAATCGAGCCTCTATATAACGAGGAGCTGCGGCAGGGTCGCCGGTTCTTATATCGCCCCAGTTTCCTTGTGTGTCAATTAATAAATCTTTTTGGCCAATGTTAATCATTGCATCGCCAATTGATGCATCTCCATGCGGATGATACTGCATAGATTGACCTATGATGTTTGCTACCTTGTTGAAGCGACCATCCTCCATTTCAAACATTGCATGCATGATACGTCGTTGTACCGGTTTTAACCCATCTTCTACTGAAGGGACTGCTCGTTCTAAGATTACGTATGAAGCATAGTCTATGAACCAATTTTCATACATCCTATGCACAGCCTGCAAATCATGCTTTTCCTCAGGTTGCTTATCAGCAGGGTTAAACATTTTTCTACTCTTAAATTAAATCAGGTTAATAAATTGAAGTCGTGCTAATATCTGATAGCCCAAAGTAAAATACGACTTTCCTTTTCCACACAATATCTTGTGCATGCATAATATCGTTGTCGCCTTGTATTTGAACCGATTCAGATCGTATGAATATGAAATATCTAAAGAAAGTGGTTATTGCTCTAAAAACGGATAGCGATAATCGGTAGGAGGCAATAAGTTTTCTTTTATGGTACGTGCTGAAACCCAACGAAGTAAATTGAGCGAAGATCCGGCCTTGTCGTTGGTACCCGATGCTCTTGCACCACCAAACGGTTGTTGACCGACAACAGCCCCGGTTGGTTTGTCATTAATGTAAAAGTTACCAGCCGCATGACGCAGTTTCTCTACTGCAAGTTTTATGGCTGCCCGATCATGAGAAATGATAGATCCGGTTAATGAGTAAATCGATGTTTCATTGACTATATCAAGAATTTCGCTGTATTTGGTGTCGTCATAAACATATACGGTTAGGACGGGGCCGAAAATTTCTTCGCACATCGTTCTGTATTTTGGATTCTTAGTCAACAACACAGTCGGCTCAATATAATAGCCTTCTTTCTTTTTATGTTGACCACCGGCAATGATTTCAACTTCATTTGACTTTTTTGCTTCGTCAATGTAAGCTGCGATGGTATCAAAAGACTTTTCATCAATAACCGCATTAATAAAGTTGTCAAAATTTTCTGTGGTACCCATTTTAAATGACGCAATATCGGCTTGTAGGCGCTCTTTTACTTTAGGCCATAGGTTAGAAGGAATATAAGCACGTGATGCAGCGGAGCATTTTTGTCCCTGATATTCAAAAGCTCCCCGACTTAACGCTGTAGATACAATATCAACATCTGCACTTGGATGTACCATTACAAAATCCTTACCGCCCGTTTCACCAACGATACGCGGATATGATTTATATTTTGCAATATTTTGTCCTATGCTCTTCCACATACCCTGGAACACACCTGTCGATCCGGTAAAATGAACACCGGCAAACTCGGGGTGATTAAATACGATATCGCCGGTCAATGGACCCGGAGTGTAAATCAAATTAATCACTCCGTCTGGCAAGCCCGCTTTGCGCAACACTTCCATAATTATATATGCTGAGAAGATTTGTGCGTTAGCCGGCTTCCAAACCACCGTATTGCCCATAAGAGCTGCACTCGTAGGCAGATTTCCGGCAATAGCCGTGAAGTTAAATGGGGTGATGGCAAACACAAAACCTTCAAGAGGTCTATACTCGACTCTGTTCCATGTAGCCTTAGGTGAATAGGGTTGTTCACGATATATCTGACTCATGTATTGTACATTAAAGCGAAGAAAATCAATCAACTCACAAGCACTGTCTATCTCTGCTTGATACACGTTCTTTGACTGGCATAGCATAGTTGCAGCATTTATCTTGGCTCGATATGGGCCGGCCAATAACTCCGCTGCATTTAAAAATATGGATGCTCGCTCTTCCCAGGAGAATGACTCCCACATCGCTTTAGATTTCAATGCTGCATCAATTGCTTGATTAACCTGAACAGCATCACCCTTGTGATATGTTCCTAAAATATGATTGTGTTCGTGTGGAGGATTCATAGTTCCCGTATTCCCTGTTCTAATCTCTTTACCTCCAATAAACATTGGATAATCTACAGAACCCGACTTAAACTTTTTCAGAGCTGCCTTAATATCGGCGCGCTCTTTAGAATCCTTCGCATAATTTAACACAGGCTCATTCTGTGCAATAGGTGGCGTGAAAATGGCGTTACTCATATTAAAATTTTATGGCGGGCTAAGTTACTCTACTATTCTCACTACCATTGTGCATAAAGGGTACACTTACAACGAACGGAGCATAATGAGCCTATTAATTTTATAGCCATTCATTAAGATTTTATTCATATTCATGAAAGATACAGGTAATCACTTAAAGA
The DNA here is from genome assembly GCA_039810885.1 of Chitinophagales bacterium. GTDB lineage: Bacteria > Bacteroidota > Bacteroidia > Chitinophagales > UBA10324 > BJGO01. Next base: position 17,580 of record JBDHXV010000020.1, read on the forward strand.
CAGAACTTGAAATAGTGCAAGAGGATTCTCCCGAATTAGAATTGGAGATGGATATAGATGGAAAGCCTCGCACGAAAAGGAAGAAAAGAAAAGTAAAGGAAAAAGATCCATCTGATGTTGAACAAACACATTCAGAAAAGATCACTGTCGTTCAACGTTTGCTTCATTTTATCAAAGATGAACGAGTGCACAAGATTTTTGGGTTAGGACTCATGCTGTTTGCTGTTTATACCCTCATTGCTATTATATCTTATTTCATTACCTGGCGTACAGATCAGGATATTGTTAAAGAATTCTCATGGTCTGTATTATTTGATCCCCATATTATAGTTAAGAATCATTTAGGCCGCTTCGGCGCACTCATTTCACATCAATTGGTTTATAACGGGCTGGGTATAATGTCTTTGATGATTCCTCTTATTGTTTTTGCTTTAGGAATAAATCTCCTTCTAAAGAAACAGATATTGTCCTTTAGTTCACTAATTAAGTTCACTATTGTTTCCAGTAGCATCGTATGTGTATCACTTAGCTTTGCATTGTCTTCATTTGAGTTTCCATTTGGTGGGGCATTCGGCTCTGTCATTAACGGATATCTACAAAACTTCATCGGACCATTTGGCACCGCAGCACTACTCGCCGTTGTTCTATTATCTACTTTAATATGGTTCTTTAATATAGATTTTAATAAAATAATACCCGAAAGGAAGAATGAGATTATACCGTCTGAGCCTGAGTTAGAACCAATGCTAAATACAAATGCAGCAGAAGACATTCAACTAAAGGTTAAAACAATTAATACACAATCTCCGGTTAATCCTGCCGATATTGTAAATATGCCTAAGAACGAGCCGATAGCGAGTTCAATCGTCAATACTGAAGAGCATTTTTCACCGGTTACTACTCAATCAAAATCTACGAACTCAATGGATGATTCAGATTTAACGCTTGACATCGTTGAGACAGCCGATGAAGAAATGGTTGATGAAATCGAGCGTGGCAGTCTTAATACACTATACAACCCTACTTTAGATTTATCGGAGTATAAGTTTCCTCAATTGGAATTAATGAATAACTATGGTAGTGGTCAAATTAAAATCGACCAGGAAGAATTAGAGCGTAATAAGGATCAAATTGTGCAAACACTTCAGAACTATAATATAGATATTCAAAAAATAAAAGCTACAGTAGGCCCTACCGTAACCTTATATGAGATTGTACCTGCTCCGGGCGTGCGTATTTCTAAGATTAAAAACCTTGAAGATGATATTGCGTTAAGCCTTGCAGCACTGGGTATTCGTATCATTGCACCTATACCCGGGAAAGGAACCATCGGAATAGAAGTACCCAACGTTAATAAGGACGTGGTTTCTATGCGTTCATTAATAGCCTCGGAAAAATTTCAACACGCACAAATGGACCTACCCATCGCATTGGGCAAAACCATTTCCAACGAAATATTTGTTGCCGATTTATCTAAAATGCCGCATCTATTAGTTGCCGGTGCTACAGGTCAAGGAAAGTCAGTAGGAATTAATGCAATATTAGTTTCACTTCTATACAAGAAACATCCTTCACAGTTAAAGTTTGTGATGATTGACCCGAAGAAAGTTGAACTCAGTCTATACTCTAAAATAGAAAAGCACTTTTTAGCAAAGCTTCCGAACGAGGAAGATCCTATTATTGTAGATACGAAGAAAGTAATCAATACATTAAAGGCTCTGTGTGTTGAAATGGACTTACGTTATGATTTACTAAAAGATGCTCAGGTTCGCAATCTAAAGGAATACAACGAGAAGTTCCTCAATCGTAAACTGAATCCAGAGAAGGGACATCGTTTTTTACCCTATATCGTTTTAGTAATTGATGAATTTGCTGACTTAATTATGACAGCAGGTAAAGAAGTTGAAATGCCCATTGCCCGCTTAGCACAATTAGCCCGTGCCATCGGCATCCATTTAATTATCGCCACTCAAAGACCTTCTGTAAATATTATTACCGGAACTATCAAAGCCAACTTCCCTGCTCGCATCGCATTCCGTGTACAGAGTAAGATAGATTCACGAACCATCTTGGATCAAGGCGGAGCAGATCAACTTATCGGACGAGGCGATATGTTACTCTCCATCGGTGGTGATACTATTCGTATCCAATCCGGATTTGTTGATACTCCTGAAGCAGAGAAAATTGTCGATTTCATCTCCGAGCAACAAGGTTACCCGGAAGCGATGTTGTTACCCGAAGTACACGACGAGAGCAATGAAGAGATGATGGATGATTTTAATATTGATGAACGAGATGACTTCTTTGATGAAGCCGCTCATCTCATCGTATCTACGCAACAAGGCTCCACATCATTAATTCAACGAAAGCTAAAATTAGGCTATAATAGAGCCGGAAGATTGATGGACCAGTTAGAATCAGCCGGTGTGGTAGGACCAAGTCGTGGTAGCAAGCCCCGCGAGGTGTTAATTAAAGACACTTTGCAACTGGAACAGTTTTTGGCAGGAGGTCAGTAATTGCATCAAATATGTTTCGAATTTTTCTGCTTACTCTCTTACAAGCCACTATGGCTTTATTTGCTATTGCACAGACTAACGATCCCGTGGCAACAAAGATCTTAAACGATATAAGTGCCAAGTACAAAAACTACAATAGTCTAAAAACTACTTTCGTCTTGAAAGTTGAGAATGTTTCAGGAAAGATAACGGAAGAACACGCTGGCACTCTCTATACTAAAAATGATATGTTTAAACTTGAGTTATCTAATCAGGAAATATTTTGTGATGGCAAAATTTCGTGGACATATCTAAAAGATGCCAACGAGGTGCAAATAAACAACTATGATGAAAGTGAGCAAAGCCTCATTCCATCTAAGTTTTATACCTTATATGAAAAGGATTACTTCTATGCTATGATTGAAGAGAAAAAGGTGAATGATAAAGTATTTCAGGTCATCGATCTCACTCCACATGATAAAGAAAAAAACTTTTTTAAAATACGTTTAACAATTGACAAAACCGATAAAAGTATTACCAGCATGAAAATATTCGAAAAAAGTGGAAACAGATATATCTACGATATTCAGAAAATGACTCCGAACCTTCCCCTACCCGAATCCTTCTTTGTTTTTGATATTAAGAAATATCCCGGTATTGAAGTAGTTGACCTTAAATAGTCAATCCTAAGTGAGTAAGATTAAATTTAAAATTGGGACTATAGAGGATATTGACATGTTATCTCATTTATCCGGTGCAACATTTACGGAGAGTTTTGGCGCAGATAATACAGAACAAAATATGACCTCGTATATCAACGAGTATTTCAACCCCTTGGTTTTGAAGCATGAACTTGAAGACACTAATAATTTATATTGCATTGTTTATTTTGAAGATAAGCCTGCGGGATATTTTAAGTTGCGGTTTAATGCATATTTTGAAGAGCTGGAAGATTACTTACCGATTGAGATCGTCCGATTGTATTTCCTAAAAGAATATCATCGTTTGGGCTTAGGTAAACGTAGCATAGAATATATTATTAATCTCAGCAAAAAGAACCAATACAACCTACTGTGGTTAGCTGTGTGGGAGCATAATTTTAATGCTATTACCTTTTACGAAAAGATGAGGTTTATAAAATTTTCTTCAAAACCGTTTATCCTCGGTAACGATAAGCAAACAGATATCTGTTACAAGCTAATGTTGAATTGATTCACCCTCGTTTCCTATTAATTATTATTTTCGTCAACATTCAGAAAAATAACAGACTATGAATTACGATGTAATAGTATTAGGCTCAGGCCCCGGCGGATATGTTGCTGCAATCCGTGCAGCTCAACTTGGATTAAAAACAGCCGTTGTTGAGCGAGAGTCTTTGGGCGGCATTTGTTTAAATTGGGGTTGTATTCCTACAAAAGCATTATTGAAAAGTTCGCAGGTATTTGAATACTTGCAGCATGCTTCTGAATATGGTATTCAAGCAGGCAACAGTTCTCCTGATTTCAATGCCATTATTAAGCGTAGCCGTGATGTTGCCGGAGGAATGAGTAAAGGCATACAATTCCTGATGAAGAAAAATAAAATTGATGTAATAATAGGTACCGGTAAAATAAAACCGGGTAAGAAAATGGAGATAACCGATGCAAACGGTAAAAAACAAGAACTTTCTGCAAAACATATCATATTAGCAACGGGAGGGCGAAGCCGAGAATTACCTAATCTAAAACAAGATGGCAAGAGGATTATAGGTTATCGTGAAGCTATGTCGCTTACGCAACAGCCCAAATCGATGGTCGTAATCGGTGCCGGAGCTATCGGAGTTGAATTTGCTTACTTCTACAATAGCATAGGAACAAAAGTTACCTTGGTAGAATATGCTCCTAATCTGGTTCCTGTTGAGGATGAAGATATCTCAAGAGAGTTAGAAAAGGCCTATAAGAAAAGAGGGATAGGCATTATGACTAATGCTTCGGTTGAAAAGGTTGAAACAACCAACAATAGTTGTAAAGTGCATGTTAAAACAAACAATAGTCAACAAACAATTGATTGTGATATCGTATTGTCTGCTGTAGGTGTCACGCCGAATATTGAAAATATTGGACTAGAGCAATGTGGCGTTAAAACAGAGAAAGGTAAAGTTATTGTTGATGATTATTACAAAACCAATGTTGAAGGTATTTATGCTATTGGTGATATTGTTAAAGGACAAGCCTTAGCGCACGTGGCTTCTGCTGAGGGAATCGTGTGTGTTGAAAAAATTGCCGGCCGTCATCCGGAGCCCATAGACTATAACAATATTCCAGGCTGCACATACTGTACACCTGAAATTGCCTCTGTTGGGTTCACTGAGAAAGCAGCAAAAGATGCGGGCTATCAGGTAAAAGTTGGAAAATTCCCATTTAGTGCTTCCGGAAAGGCGAGTGCAGCAAGTGCTAAAGAAGGTTTTGTTAAACTCCTATTTGATGCGAAATACGGAGAGCTTCTTGGTGCTCACATGATAGGTGCCAACGTAACCGAAATGATTGCTGAAATTGTCGTGGCACGTAAATTAGAAACAACCGGACACGAAATGATTAAGGCAATTCATCCTCACCCAACGATGAGTGAAGCCATTATGGAAGCTGCTGCTGCTGCTTATGGAGAAGTGATCCATTTGTAATTTTTCACTCGTATTGCCAATATATAGTTGCCCTAATTATATGATGGTAAGCAGATTAACTTTAATGAGAGTATTGTTATCACTATGCTATCGCATAAGCAATATTGTACCCTGCTTTCTATATTCCCCGCCTTCCGGATTTGTATATTCGCAGTAATAAGAGTACACACCTATGTCGCAGGGAGTCCCATTGAAGTTGCCATCCCACGCTAGTTTTACACTTCCATCATGTACTAATTGACCCCAACGATTATAGATACGAAATGATTTTATTACAATACCATCTCCGGGAATAGGAAAGATCGTGTTATTGAATCCATCACCATTAGGTGAGAAAGCATTAGGAACAAATAAGAACTCGTTGGGAATTACTGTAACTACAACTTCATCGGATGCCGTGCAGCCATTATCAATATTCACAATTGTGATAGTATATGTTGTTGTTACTATCGGTTTTACGATTACATTATAGATCGTAGGGTTAGAAACTGTTTGTGGCGGTGCCCAAGAGTAGGTATAATTTCCGGTTGTAGAAGGTAAAGCCATTAAATCAGTAGTAAACCCTTTCACTACTGATTTATCGGGGCCGGCATCAACGGAAAAAGTTGGTTGAGCCACGAGAACAGTATTACCCGATGCAGTGCAGTTATTAACATCTGTAACAGTAACGCTATATGCACCTGGGTTTAACCCGTTAATTGTTGCAGCATTTGCATTATTATTCCAATTATATTGGAATGGTGCCGTACCACCCAATGGGATTGCAGTAAGTATCCCATCGGCAGATATCTCACAACTTGCCGGTTGCATATCGAAGTTGATAATCATCGAGGGCGGCTGGTTCACTATGGTTGAGGTGTCTGTGGTGCAATTAGTTGCATCGGTAATAGTAACCGAATACACTCCGGCGGGTATATTTTGATTAATATTACCCGACCCTCCTGCATTGCTCCACTGATAATTATAAGGTGCATTTCCCACTGTAGGAGTTAATACAATCTTACCGGAACTGGCACCAAAACAATCAACATCGGTTACCGTAATATCGGTTTTAATTTTAGGTGGTTGTGTAATAATCACCGAATCTTTTAGCGTGCACCCCATTGCATCAGTAAGTTTAACGGTATAGACACCTGGAGTTAAGAAGGTGGCATTAACGCCGGTTTGACCCGATGGTTGCCAGATGAGTGTAATAGGTAAGTTGCCTCCTGTGATGTTAATGCTCGCCGATCCATCACCACTCTGATAACAACTTGTGCCCGTTGCTGTTAAATTATATTGGGGTACGGGTGGCTGTGTTAGGTTAAATGTTGCTGTACTGGCGCATTGGTGTGCATCTACCATCGTCACCGTATATAAGCCCGCACATAGATTGCTGATATTTTGAGATGATTGCCCATTAGACCATGTATATGTATAGGGCGGTGTGCCCATTAAAGGAAAAGCTCCTAACGCTCCGGTACAATACGAAAAGCATTGTATATCTGCACCGATTGTTGTTGTAACCTTAGACGAATCTGTATTAGTTATAGATTGTGAGCCGGTCATTTGACAACCTGTTCCATCAGTAACGGTAACCAGGTAATTACCTGCTGATATACCTGTTATCGTCTGAGTAGTGGCTTGATTAGACCATTGATAGCTTAACGGAGCCACTCCACCAGTAGTATTCACCGTAATCTGACCATCGTTGTTTGCACATCCCGGGTTTGTACTCGCATAGGATAAAACCATTGAACAAGGCATTGTACAGTTAACGCCTGTTAAAGCATTGTTAAGTACTCCGGCACAAGATCCACTTCCCGACCCCCAAGATCCGCTTGCACCATCGCCCGTAACTGTAATTCCAAAATTAAGACTTTCGGCATTGCACGAGTTTTTCACCTTTAGCTTAAAGCATAAAACCCAAGTGCAGGAATTATTTATATTGTTGTCACCAAAATTATTACCGGGGTTTCCGTCAGGAGGACTGAAAACAGTAGCATAATCATAATACACTCCGGGTCCAAAAACAGCTCCTAATCCAGAAACACAAGTTGGAAAATATTGCCAATATCCGCTTGCCGAACAAGAAGTAGGTAATTGGGTTATTTGTAGTGTTGTCATATCCCAACCCGGACCAAAGGAGAATACAAATCCATGAATCCAGTTGGCAGCATTTTGAGTATAGCCTCCCACCGTAAAACAAAAGCTTACTTCCTGACCTGCTTGATATGTATTGTTTACCGGTTGCGGATTTACAGTCCAAGACTGTCCAAATGCACATTGCGCCTGAATGTATTGAGTAGTGGAGATTAATATAATGAATACAACGAGTGCGGTGTTCTTAAGCATATTCTACGTTACGCAAATATTGTAAATATCGTTAGATTACGGGATTAAAATGTGAGAAGTCTAATACTTGTTTGTATAGTCAAGTAGTCAATTGATTAATTACTGATTCTGCAAGCCCTATCGAGGTTCGAGTATATAACAAACTATAAGCATTTATTAAAGCCATAAAAAAAGCAACCCACGGTAAAGTTGAAAAAGTTAAAAACATCTCAGATGCATTATTTGCTATATACTAACTTTACTTATATATATGAGAATAAGCCACATTAGCAAAAAGGAGATTGCAAAAGGAGAAGAGGTGCAATGCATTGATATTAGAAGTGCTATATATAATTTTATAAAAATTGAATACCCTGATTTAAAACCGGAGTGCTATATCTCGTTGAGTGAATTGAATAAGTACAGGAGGCTTTATTTGTCCTATTTGATAGAACAAGAACGTGGTGAATTAGCGCAAATTGATAGAGATGTGCTAAATGCAATTCAGAACAACGCTATACTATCTGAAAATATACAGGACGAGGAGGATGTAGCGCTTTCAGTGGGTCAGCTTGTGGCTGATAAGGTTGCTACCTTCGGTGGTAGTTGGACTTTCATACTCACTTTTTTCTTTTTCATTGTGGTGTGGATGTTCATTAATATATGGCTCTTATCAGCAAAATCATTTGACCCCTACCCCTTCATATTGCTGAACCTCATTCTATCTTGTTTGGCTGCAATTCAAGCACCCATAATTATGATGAGTCAAAACAGACAAGAGCAAAAGGACAGGGTTCGGGCCGAACATGATTATAAGATTAACTTAAAGGCCGAACTTGAAATAAAGATATTAAGTGAAAAAATAGATCATCTCTTAATACATCAGAATAAAAAATTATTGGAGATTCAAGAAGTTCAGACTGATTATCTCGATGATTTGATGAAAGAGGTTAAGGAAAACAAAAAGTAAATAGGCATAGCAAAAAACAAATCCATCACTTCAATATCTCATTTTCAAAAATTATCTCTATACAAAGCAGATACTTATAATAGAGTGTGTAATTTCTTCAATATTAGTGTACGTGCTTTTCTGCATGATAAGACGATCTTACTAAGGGTGAACTTTCAACGAAGCGGAATCCTTTGCTTAATCCGATTTGTTCGTACTCTTTAAAGCGTTGGGGCGTTATCCATTCTACTACATCCAAATGATTTCGAGTTGGCTGTAAGTATTGCCCAATAGTCATTACGACACACCCCTGCGCACGTAAATCGTCCATAACCTGTATCACCTCTTCACGAGTTTCACCCAAGCCCACCATAATACCTGATTTGGTGCGCACACCACCGGCACTTAACATTCGAAGCACGTTTAAACTGCGTTCATATTTAGCCTGTGGTCGAACTTTTCTATATAGACGGGGCACAGTTTCCATATTGTGAGAAACTACTTCAGGGCCTGCTTCTATAATCAATCTCAAACTTTCCGGATTACCTTTAAAATCAGGAATGAGTGTTTCCATTGTCGTGTTTGGATTTAATTCGCGTACGGCTTTTATTGTAGCAGCCCAAATTGCAGCTCCTCCGTCTTTCATCTCATCACGATTAACAGAAGTTAACACACAATGTTTGACCTCCATTTTCTGAACTGCCTCAGCGACACGGCGTGGCTCATCCCAATCTAACTCGGTAGGCATACCGGTTTTTACTGCACAGAATCCACAGCTTCGGGTGCAGGTATTACCTAAAATCATGAATGTTGCTGTACCTGCGCCCCAACATTCGCCCATGTTTGGACAACTGCCGCTTTCGCAAATAGTATGTAAATGATACTGATCAACTAAGCCGCGAACATGCCTGTAACTTTCGCCCATTGGCAGTTTCACACGGAGCCACTCGGGCTTCTTAACTCTTTCGGGTCTTTGATTTAAAACGGGTATTTCGTTACTCATTGTTTCAATTTAACTTCAAACTCAAGATTTCTTTTTTCCAAGTTGCAACCCGATATAAAGGTTTGTGAAAACTCGCGGGTTATTCTCCAATATCATAACTGGGACTTTCCCTATGTAGGCATCAGCAGCCAAACCGACTTCAATGGCTTTTATGTATTCTTCAAAAAAAGCCCAATCAAAGTGTAATCCGACTTTTGCATGAATACCAGGGATGAAATGCGTTTGACCAATGCCTCGTGAAAACCCGGAAGAACCATAAATCGAAAATGAATTTAAAAATAAGTCAGGTGCCTCATTGTATTTCTTATCTTCAATATAGGCCCTTTCGTTATCAATAGGTATAATTAATTGCAAATAGTACGGGGTCAATATCCCTAAGGAGAATCCGCCACAATATTTTAAAGAAACCTCAACTCCACTTTTATTCGCGCGCTGGCCGATCATGCGCATTTGGCCATAATTAATATTAAGCGAGTTGAAATAATTCTCTTTACCAAAAATAAACGGGCGCGGAGCATTAAATCCAACAGGTGTATATCCTAAATCTAAGGTTTGTCTGATTTCTTTTGGATGTTTTAAATGTGCAAATTCAATTTGCCAGAATTTTTTATTGTGTAAGTCAAGAATATTTGTGAACTCTAAATTCGCAGCCCATCCATTGGTGTACCATTGCCCACTCACAGCTGTTGAAGAGGAGTATAAAATACCCTTTTTCTCTTGAGCAACAACGAGGGATGAAATTAAAATGCAGGCGGCACCAAGTATGTTCCGGTAACTATTCATTTGTAATCTCGCTTTCGCCACTCAATATTACTACTTTTGGCTGACAAACATTTTTACAAAAGCGATACAACGATGACCTCAACTGTAGTTTATTTAGGTGATTTAGAGTGTGAATCTACACATCTTCTTTCGGGTTCCAGAATAAAAACGGATGCACCACCGGATAATCAGGGCAAAGGTTCTGCCTTTTCGCCTACAGATTTAGTAGCAACTGCCACTGCAAATTGTATGCTCACTATTATGGGAATTAAAGCTCGTGATCATAACTGGAACATTGCAGGTACAAAAGCAGAAGTATTAAAAATAATGGGTAATAATCCGCGTCGTATTTCAGGTATAAAAATCAAGATTACCATGCCTGCTGCATTTCATGCAGATGAGAAAACGCGCACCATTTTAGAAAATGCAGGGCGCACCTGCCCTGTGTTAATGAGCTTGCATACAGATATTGAAAAAGAGATTCAATTTATATGGCCTTGACCTATATTCAATGAACTATAGCGAACACCTGATAACTGTACTTTAAGATACGAATTGCCTATAGGAAAAATCTGTTAGTGAAGTACCTTAATCACACGGTTATAGGAATTTGATTTTACATGTATAAGATAGGCTCCATGCGGTAGTTGATCAAAGTGTAGTTGAGTTATTGAGGTAAAATTTCCCGTTTCAATAATTCTTCCTGTTACATCTATTAATGAATAATAAATAATCTCATTAACCTTAGACATTAGATGACATATATCCGCCGTAGGGTTTGGAAAAACAGATACGAAAGGATCTTCCCATGGAGTTTGATCTACTGCATCAGTGCTACATATTGAAGTTGAAGTTGTATTTAGGTTTCTAACCTGAGTAGGTTCATTCGTTAGTGTAATGTTTGCAAGCCCTATTATAAAATTAGCATCAGTTACAGTAGGTGTTACGTCAGAAACCTCAATGCTGGTATTGTCATTAAAATAACAGTTGTTTCCATTCACATCCAAATTCAAAATCAGGTAGCCCGGCACTGCAGAAGCAGCCACTACAAAGGTATTGTCCGATTTTTTAATTATCTGTGGAGATAGCACGTTACCTATACCCGGTTGTATTTCCTTTTTCCATAGCAAAGTGCCGGATGAATTAAATTTTAAACAATACCCTTTGTAAGTATAATCTGTGCCAATGATAATTAGATCATGGTTTATTGTTTCTACTATTCCAGAAAGCATTATACCTCCACCATTTAAAGAAATTCTTTTTGTCCAGATATTGGCGCCCGCAGTATCTGTTAAGGTAATATAGCCGTGAGAATAGTTATCATTCTCATTGCGCGCCTTTGCAACGAATGCAAAGTGTCCATTTTCAAGTTCGACAAGGTTATGAATTTCGCCGAAGTTGGGACCGAAGTTATATCCTTTAGTCCAATATACAGTTGATGAGTCTAACTTCATCAATACTCCATCTATATGTGAGGGCTGGTTCATAGAGTATGTACCTGTAATAAGATGCCTGCCCGCATTTAAATTAAGTGCGTTGAATATCTGAATTGAATTATTAGAAGTAACAGAATGTATTCTCTTTACCGATATAGTGGTATCATTTACGTTTCCCTCAAGTCTATATATATCATCTGCCAGGTTAGATCCTGAAGTATAAGCTGCAAAAAAACCAGAATTATCCGATACCACTTGGATGATTTTATTATGTCCGGTTGGTATTGATGATGATGTATAATCGTGTCTAACAATATGCCCTACAGTATCAGTTCGAACAAGAGAAAAAGGATGATTGAAAGCGGAATATTCCAGCGTTCCCATCAAAAATCCGGTTGTGGTCTTAGTTGCATTGCATACATAAATTAAAGGTAATGTCAAATGGCTTTCTTTATGGCGAGTAACATTCATATCCTTATCTAACCAAATCATTTTCGTATAGCTTGAATCGTAGCCGTAGGACGAATAACCTACAATCAACAAGCGATTATGATTGAGTTCAATAATTGAAGGCATTAATCCACTTGAGGTTCCGTCACCGATAATATATGCGCTTGTTCCCTGAGCTGTAGATTTATTGGATGACATGAAAGTCAAGTATATCAATAAAGATATAAAGTAATACAAAGGAGTTTTCATGGCAGGGGTTATTGATTTAAGGGTATTTCGTTTTATTAATTACAGGAGAGGGTCTGAAAAGATATTCGATTTAGGCCCCATAAAACCTAAAGGCTGTATATTGTTGTTATTGATATGAATAGGAAACAGATTTTGAATATTCTTTAAAGAATAATCGTCATTACCTAAACTATGGATAGTCCATCCATAGATAGAATCCACATCATTGTAATGTTTCAACTTAATCCAAGCACCTGAGGAATCTAAACGAAACACAGATGAATCCTGACCAATTATCGGTGAGGCTTTTTCCCAAACTTTTAAAATGAGTTCGCCATTAACATCCATAGCGATAAGTTTGGTGTAAGTTAGATATTTATTTTTAATAAAAAGATGTTTCGTAATTAATCTTTTGCACGATTAATGTATTTTATTAAACATCTCTATGAATTTGAGAAGAGAAGGAATATTCGATACCTTAATTTTCCCAAACATGACAGCCATCTGAGCATTGGTGCGTCCATATTCTACCTCTTCAAAAGTTTCATCAGAGGTTTGAATTATACATTTGGGATCATCGCCCTTCAAACCCTCAATCGCGGTGCACGAACCATTGTTAATAGTAATGGTGAAAGATCCGCCGCGTGTTCCGCTAATGATAAAATGATAGTAAAAATTTAATCCTTCAGCTGCTCCTGCTTTTAGTCTAGAAGGTAGGGACAAGATGATTTCACGAGCTGTTTGATTCATGATTGCTTAATATTGAATGTACAACAAAGTTACGTTATGAGAATCAAGACCATAGAAGAATATCAAAAAGCTTACGCTGAAAGCATAGCATGCCCTGATACTTTCTGGGCGGGTATTGCCGATTCATTTTACTGGAAGAGAAAATGGAATAAGGTGTTTAGTGGTGATTTTTACGATGTCAATTACAAGTGGTTCGAGGGAGCGCAATTAAACATTACAGAGAACTGTCTCGATAGGCACCTTCAATCGCTTGGTGAGCAGACTGCTTTAATTTGGGAGCCAAACGACCCAGATGAATCAGCTCGTTATATCTCCTACAAAGAGTTACATGGCAATGTATGTCAGTTTGCAAATGCTCTTACAACAATGGGTGTTAAAAAAGGTGACCGAGTATGTATCTACATGCCTATGATCCCTGAGTTAGCAATTGCTATGCTGTCGTGTGCCCGAATTGGGGCAATTCACTCCATAGTGTTTGGTGGTTTCTCTTCGCAATCTATTGCTGATCGAGTAAATGATGCAGGTTGCCAATGGATGATAACAGCAGATGGCTTTTTTCGGGGCGATAAAAAATTAGTATTAAAAAATATCGTAGATGAAGCGCTAAGGCATTGTGATGGAGTTAAGAAAGTGGTTGTGTACAATCATAGAAGTTTTAATATTGAGATGCAATCTGGCCGTGATGTATGGTGGAATGATCTGATTGCTCCTGAGCCTATACAACACATAGCTGCAACAGTTGAAGCCGAAGATCCATTATTTATACTCTATACCTCAGGGTCAACAGGAAAACCTAAAGGAGTGCTACATACTACGGCAGGTTACATGATTCATACAAGTTATACTTTCTTAAATGTGTTTCAATTTAATCCGGGAGAGGTTTATTGGTGTACTGCAGATATCGGGTGGATTACGGGACATAGTTATATAGTTTATGGGCCGTTGCTCTGTGGTGCTACCAGCGTAATGTTTGAAGGCGTCCCTTCCTATCCTGATTGGGGACGATTTTGGGATGTTGTTGATAAACACAAAGTAAATATTCTATATACAGCCCCTACCGCAATTCGCTCACTTGAAGCACAGGGAATAGGCTATTTCGAAGGTAAATCATTAGCTACCTTACGTGTATTAGGAAGCGTTGGAGAGCCTATTAATGAAGAAGCATGGCACTGGTATTATAATAACGTGGGTAAAGGTCGTTGTCCTATAGTGGATACTTGGTGGCAAACGGAAAATGGGGGCATTTTGATATCAGCACTCGCAGGTATTTCCACCTTAAAGCCATCTTATGCAGGGCTTCCATTGCCGGGTGTTTTACCTGCGATAGTTGATGCACAAGGTAAAGAGATAACCGGAGCCGAAGCCGAAGGAAACCTATGTATGAAATCACCCTGGCCGGGATTAGCCAGAACTATTTATGGTGACCACGAACGGTTTAAACAAACCTATTTTAACACATACCCTGGGCTTTACTTTACAGGCGATGGCTGTCGCCGTGATGCTGATGGCTACTATCGAATTACAGGACGTGTAGATGACGTAATTAATGTTTCAGGGCATCGCATAGGAACGGCGGAGGTTGAAAATGCAATTAATGAGCACGACAACATTTATGAGTGTGCCGTGGTAGGTGTTCCACACGCAATAAAAGGTCAATGTTTATATGCATTTGTTGCTTGTAATAACAAACCTGAAGATGAAATAGAACTTCATAATGAGGTAAATAAAATTATAAGCAATATCATCGGTTCATTTGCCAAAGTGGATAATATGCGCGTCGTAAGCGGCTTGCCAAAAACTCGAAGCGGAAAGATTATGCGACGTATTCTTAGAAAGATTGCGGAAGGAGAACCTGATAAAATCGGAGACCTTACTACCCTACTCAATCCTGAAGTTGTTGAAGAGATAAAAGCTAAAGTCGGCAGTTGAGTTTCTCGGTTTCTAGAACCATCGGCTTCCAAATTGTCCAAGCTGCGTCAGCTTGTGCGATAAGCATATCGTAGCCATTGATAATATGCGCCCCGCAAGCTTCCGCTTGCTGCAAGAATAATGTCTTCTCAGGATTATAAATTAAGTCAATACAGGTATTGTTCTTATCAATTAATCCAAACGGAAAAGGCACACATTTATCTGCGTTTGGATACATACCTAAAGGTGTGCAATGAATAATAAACGGATAATTTTTAAAATCATCGCTTGAAAGTGATTCGTATTTTTTATGCCTGTCCTTTTTCTCACTATTTCGAGAGATAATAATGAAGGGTATATCGAGTTGTTTAAGTACATATTGTACTGCAACACTACTGCCTCCGCTGCCCAGTATCATCGCACCTTTACTATAAATCAAATTACTTTTTCTCAATAAATACTCAAAGCCGTTTACATCGGTGTTGTACCCTATTCGCTTTTTGTTATGAAACAGGATTGTATTGACACTTTTCAAATCCAAAGCTGCACCACGCAATTCATTCAGAAACGGTATCACACTTTGTTTGTAAGGTGTTGTTACATTCAATCCTATTAGGTGAGGATTTGATTCTATAACCTTATCTAGTTCAGAAATGTCATCAAGTTCAAAACGCAGATAGGAGCAATTTGGCAAGCCATTCTCTGAAAACTTGTGCTTGAAATAATCCGGTGAAAAACTATGGGTGAGCGGTTTACCAATAATTCCAAAAACAAACCTGCTCATACCTTATGCATATTAGGTGCCGGATGCGTTATAGAAGTGTAATAAAGTGTCGCCGCGCAGCCCAAGCCTTAATGTTTCTAAAGGAATAACCTCATTGGTAGCGATATTGCCAAGATTAGCGTTAGAGCCTAATAATTTGATGAAGTAAACCTGCTGAGCTTTATTCGGAGCTTCCCAAATAACATCTTCAGATGGTATTTGTGTTAATATTTCTTCCACGAGGCCCGAGCGTACTTCTCCGGTGCTGCGATATATGCCCACATTGCCCCCTTCTCTTGCTTCAGCTATAACTTTCCAGGCACCCGCCTGTAACTCTGCTTTCATTAACTCAATCCATTTATATGGCGGTATAATTTTTTCAGCATCTTTTGAACCCACCTCAGACAATACGGTAACGTGTTTGCTCAATTTTGCTATATAAGAGCACTTCTCTTCGTGGTTCATTTCTAAGGATCCATCACTGACTTCGGCATAAGTTAATCCGAAAGATTCTATAGCACGTAAATAATCATCTACTTTATTTCTTACTATGAAACATTCCAACAAAGTGCCACCGAGGTAAACAAGGATGCCCGCCTTCTTGTACACATTAATCTTATCTTTTAAGCGTGGGGTAATGGCAGAGCTGCCAAATCCTAGCTTAATAATGTCTATATATTCTGCCGAAGTCTCCATCAGGTCTTCTGCTTCACGAACGCTAAGACCCTTATCCATAACCATGGTAAGTCCATATTGACGTGGCTTGCCGGTACGTAACGGCAGATTCAGTTCTTTAAAATTGAGCATAGTGATTTTATATTATGAGCGGTACATATCGAGTAAATACATTACAGATGCATCGTCTATAATGTTAGGAATAAACTTATATACAATCTTAAATTGGTCGGCATTAAGATGAAGCGCGTGTTCAAATAACATTATTGCTTCATTATGCGTTCCGGCTAAATAGTGAGCCATCGCTTCAAAGTATATCATGTTATCAAACTCTTTATTTTCAATGCGAGCAAGGTTGATTACGTCAACTGTTAAATCATACAAATGGGCTTGTAATAAGTATGTGGTTAACTGCTTAAAGGACTTTCTGCTTCTCGATTTCGGATTTAATCTCAGTATATGAGCAAGGGTTTGACGTAAGGTACTTTCATCTTTCGATTTAGATGCAACTTCTGCTAAGGATAATAGATAACTCATTCTGCTTTCGTCCAGTTGTACCGCTTTTCGATAAAATTGAGCTGCATTATCCCACTGTTTATCCATCTTGTAAGTGATACCTATTCGATAAAATGCCTGATGGAATTTGGGATCGCTGTTAATTGCTTTTCGATAAAATTGACGCGCTTTAGCGTAATCTTTCAACTTTTCATAACACAAGCCGATGGCATAATGTAATTCTTCATAGGGCTTTGAAATTTCAATAGCTTTTTGGTAATGCTCTATTGCTTTATGGTATTGTTTAAGGCGTACATAAGCATCGCCACATTCGCGATAAGCTAAATCGTAGTTTTCATTTATTGCAATTGCATATTCGTATGCATCAATACTCTTTTCAAATAATCCAAGAAAGAAATATGCACTTCCAAGGTTATGCCATGCCAGGTAGGAATAGGGGTCGCGGTCTATAAGCTCTTTGTGGAAATCTATGCTATCTTCAAATGCATCGGCAAGTTCTACACTATACCACATGCGCGAAAGTGCTTCAAAATTTGATGGATTTTTTTTCAAACAAACTTTAAGGCATTCATAAACTTTATCATAAAGCCCTATATCTTCATAGACATCGGCTTTCTCCAACCAGAGCTCATCTACTTCATTATCTTCGGCAAACTGGATTGCCTGGTCTATTATCTCCAAAGCCTTTTTATGATCCGATTTTGCCAAGTAGATATCCGCTCGCAGCAAGAAGATGCCGACATCATTTGGCTCATATCGCTCGGCACGGTCTAACAATTCCAATGCTTCTTTATAGTTTCGCTGAAGCAACATCTGCGTTGCTTTTTTAGTCAACAGCGACGCTGAAAAAGGGTAAACCTCCATGGCATATTTCAAAACCTCACGAGCTTTAGTAAATTCTAATTTCATCTCATAGTATTCAATGAGATCCTCTAAGTCCGAAATATCAAAAAATACTGCCTGTTTATTTACAAGCATGTCTTCATATCGTGCTATGGTTTCATTAAGGTCACGCTGATTAAAATCGTCATTTTCGTCTTCAAACATTTCTCCGGTGATTTATCTCACTCAAAGGTACAAATTATTCAGACCGCCCAACTCATCATTCCGTTAATTTGCAGTCAAATGCCTGATAAAGAATGAGAAAAAATAATTTTTCAATTTTACTCCTTGTAATTTTTTCGTTTTCGGTTAAAGCCCAGAACACCTATTGGCAGCAGCAAATTGATTATCGTATTGAAGTGCGGCTGGATGATGTGCATCACATGCTTCGTGGCTTTGTTGAGATTACTTATCACAATAAGTCTCCCAATGAGTTAAATGGAATCTATGTTCACTTATGGCCCAATGCCTATGCAAGTCGTAAAACCGTATTTAACCGCGAACTACTCAAACATGGAGATACCAAGTTTCAGTATGCAGACGAATCGGACTATGGCTATATAGATAGCTTGAGTTTCGTGATGGAAAAGTATGATGAACAAGAGGGAAAGCACTCCCTCGTTCTCACTTATCCGGATAACGACTCAAGAGATGTTGCTTATATCGATTTACCCAAGCCTATTAAAAGCGGGGAAGTATTTAAGATAAGAACAGGTTTTAGAGAGAAGCTACCTTACTCATTTTCCCGCGGTGGCCATGTCAATCAAGCCTATCAAGTAACTCAGTGGTATCCTAAAATTGCGATGTATGACCAAAACGGCTGGCATCCTCATTACTATACCGAACAAGCCGAGTATTATGACAACTTTGGCAATTATGACATACAAATCACCATACCTTCGAACTATATAGTTGCTGCAACGGGCAATTTACTTACCGAGGCTGAAAAAGAATGGCTTAATAGCTTGGTAGGTAAAGAAACAACTGCGCAACAAAATATTGCTTCTTCAAACAGTTACAAGACTTTACACTACTCTGAAAACAACATACACGACTTTGCGTGGTTTGCCGACAAAAACTTTATTGTAAATAAGAGTAGCGTAGTATTACCAAATAGTAAGCGTCTTGTGGATACTTGGGTTTTTTATCTGCCTGAGCACAAAACAGTTTGGCACAATGCAGCCAAAATGATTGACTCCTCACTTTATTATTATTCTTTATGGATTGGCGATTATCTATACTCACAAGCCACGGCCGTTGACGGCCACCTGAGTGCAGGCAGCGGAATGGAATACCCGAACATTACCATCATCTCAGGAAATTACAGATCGGAAAAAAGCCTGGAGAGTGTGATTGTCCATGAAGTTGGGCATAACTGGTTTCAAGGTATGTTGGGTTTTGATGAAAAAGATTTTCCATGGTTAGATGAAGGATTTAACACCTATTATCAAAACCGCTATATCGCTTTGCGCTATCCGAGTAAGCCTTTGGAGGAGAAAAAGAAATTCTCATTTCTATTTAACATGGATGAAACCGACAACTATCGAGAGTCCACATTGTTAACTTTTTTGCATCGCCGTCATGATGATCAAGCAGCCTGCCGGCCTGCTGATGAATTTACACACATGAATTATGGGTTAATCGTTTATATGAAAGTGCCTTTTGCAATTCGTTACCTGGAAAAATATTTAGGTACTGAAAAATTTGATTCTACTATGCAACAACTGTTTAAGGCTTGGGCTCTCAAACATCCGTCTCCAGCCGATGTACAGTCAGCCTTTCGCAACTCGGTGCCTCAAGATTTAGATTGGTTCTTTAATACGATTATTTGCAGCACAGAAAAAATGGATTACAAGATTTTACGTGCAAAGGATACGGTAAACATAGGTGGTCACACCTTTTATAAAGTACTTATCAAAAACAAGCAACACAATAAGATACCATTCACACTAAGCAGCATGAATCACAATAAGATTGAGAGAACACAGTGGTATGGGGGGTTTATGGGTAAGAACACCGTCTTGTTTCCATACGCTCATTTCCAAGAGCTGGGCTTAGATGCCGATTACTCATCTATAGAGTACAAAAGGCAAAACAATTATATTAGAATGCGAGGCATTTGTCGTAAGACGGAACCATTTCAACTTAAATTGATTGGGGGTTTAGAAAACCCAAGATACACTACACTCTATGTTGCACCTGCCTTTGGTTATAACTTCTACAATAAAATGATGTATGGATTGATTTTCTATAACAGTATTTTTCCAAATAAAAACTTTGAATGGCAAATAGCACCCCTCTATTCTAAAGAGAGTGGAAATATCAACGGCTTTGCGCGTATCAATACATACTTCTTTCCGGCACAAAACAGCCTCACGGTTACAAAAATTAATTTTAATATCAGTACGGTACGTTTTGCCTATGGCGTACATCGCAGTGAAGAAAACATCGATTATTTCGATGAAATTCAACGAGTACAAGGCTCTCTTAAGTTATTCTTTAAAACGGATGAACCGTATCTCGTAAATGCTTTTAGTATTAGAAACATTTGGCTTTACGGCAAAGAATATCTTTATGATTTTAACAATAGCACGCAGAAGTTGTACAAGTTCCGCCCCGATTTTTATCACATGGATTATTTCCAATTAGTTTATGAATATATCAACTCACGCAAAGTCAATCCATTTTCATTCCGCGTGGTGAATGAATCAGGATTTTATATGGAAAACACTTTTACACTCCGTAATAATTATCTCTCCCGTATGACTGCCGAGTTCAACTATCGGGTAAATTACTCGGCTAAAAAAGGTTTAGACATTCGGGTATATGGAGGCTACGACCCTAGCAGCAGCCAGCCAATATTCCTTGCTGCAGGCAACGGTTATAACGACTACACCATTGATCATTATTTTCTTGGTCGCTTTGAACACAGCGGGTTTGATGCACATCAAGTCAGCAACAGTGGCGGTATGATGAAGTTTAATACCAGTGCCGATGCAGGTCGGTTAGGAGAAGGCTTCTCTGCTCTTGCATTAAATCTCAGCAGCAGTTTGCCTGTCCCTTGGCTCTTTGTCTTTACGGATGTGGGTGTTTACAATCCCATGTCCTCTATATTTAATCAAAACAATGTACTATTTGATGCAGGTTTAGGAGTTCATATTATTCCCGGAGTTTTCGATGTGTATTTGCCTCTTCTTGTTTCAGACGATATCAAACGCAACATTTTTACACAACCTACTTACGATATCTGGTACAAACGAGTGCTGTTTACACTTGAGTTACAAAAGTTAGATCCGTTCTCATGGATACGTAATTTTTCGATGTAAGCGGTTAAATAACTCTTCAGATAGCGTCCATTTGCTGAGAAACGATGTTGTTACCGCTACTCTTTAAATATTAGACTCGCAACGCAGTATGAATTTTTACGTGAGTTAATAATATCGTTTCTGAATATTGTTTCTGTACAATGTATAGAGTGTTTAAACGTAAAATTATATTCTTCGAGTTGTCTAACACAATATCAAATTCGTAATAGATGGCAGCCTTGTGTATGTCTTTTAGTAAAGGCATACAGGCTTATAATATCTGAGTTATAGTATTAAAGATAGATTCAACGTTAATGTGTAAGCCGAACGACAAAATACTTTCTGCCATCCGGATTATTAATGAAAGTATAAGGACGAAGCAGAAACAAAGCGCATGGATAAAAACAACAATAAACCTTATGCAAGCAGATACAATCCATCTCTGCATGGCCTTATTCTTAAAATAGCATTTTTGAAAAAAGATGTTTTTTTATTGTGTGCGTATTCTTGAGTTTAATAAATAAACATTCGATTTTGTCCGTTTTTGAGTAATTTTATAGGGTTTGAAATAAGAAAGTGGTGTTAAAACAGTTAGCTGAAGAAGTTTGGAAGCCGGTAATATTTGATTTTGAGTTCACTAATAATTGTCGATTCGAAGTATCAAATTGGGGACGTGTAAGAAGCTTTAATAAAGTATCAGATGGTCGAATTCTTAAAGGATCCATGACAGAAGGATACAAGGTTGTGCGACTAAAACTTTATAATCCGAGAAATGAAGAAACGCAACAAAAGTTTGACGAATTGAAGAAAGAACTTTCTAAACTATATAAAAGGCGAAGAGAGAAAATTAAAAATGTTGATCATCCGGATAGTATTGAGTATATATCCAAACTTATAGAGGTAAAGAAAAAAGAACTGAGTAAAAAGCTGGAAAGAAATTTAAAAAGTCGCACCATCAATCATCATTTCCTCGTACATAGATTGGTTGCAACATATTTTCTTCCTGAGCCAAAGCCGGATGAAACCATCGTGGGCCATCTTGACTTTGATAAACTCAATAATGAAGCGAGTAATTTAAAATGGATGACATTGGAGGAAAATGCAATTCATCAAAGTAAAAGTCCTAACGTAATTGCAGAAAAGAAATGGAGAAAGTACAAGAAAAAGCCGAGACAGACAGGGCTTAAGTTAACTTCAACTCAGGTAATGCATATTAAACTTCTACTCAAGAGAAAACGGCCCGTAAAACAAATTGCCCGGCAATTTAAAATATCAGAAATGCAGGTTTGGAGAATTAAAAGTGGTGAAAATTGGGCTCACGTTAAAATAGCAGAATAGATAGGATTACAAACAATACGAGATAAATTACAACACCCTATTTTCAATAATTGGATATTAATTATCGTAAGTTGATGATTCTGATTTGTTATTACTACAGTACTCAGTACAAAGCAGAAAGAACAATCAGCTTGACAAAAGGTATGATTCGGAATATTGATTTCATTATACTTCATTAACCCAAATAGAAGCTATCGAAGTCTTTAGACAAAAGCGTTATACAGGTTGAAGTATTATCGCTAATATGAAACACGGCTATACTATGCCACAGTTTATATATTTAGTAATTTCTTTAAAACAAATTGTTTACAGGGCTCATAGATAGCTGAGTTATCTTAGTACTTTTACTTGCTAAAATAAAATGCCCTTAAAGTCACGAGCACACTTACACATATTAATTTGTAGTTTCATGTTTATGACTGCCTGTAAGGTTTCTAACCCATCTGTTACCGTGGAACCGATGCTTCAAAATGATGAAATTGTTTTTCTCCTTTTCAAAATAACAAACGATACGATTCAAAATAAAAATGCAATTATACTTAGCGGTAAGTCTCATTCATCAGGTAAGCTCAAAAAGGAGCCGGCCAGTAATTTAACTGCAGACAATATTCTGTCACTCTCAATATACCAGCAAGGGTCACGAACAGATTCTTTCGTAATTAAACATCCTTTGTACAAGCGTATAGAATATCTTGACGGTAACGAACTAACTGCAAAATCAATAAAGGTTAATAGTGACGAATTCTTCATTCGCTTTCAACAGAGCGACCCTCATGCGATTATAAAAATTTATGAAAAACTATGGAATCAACCTCAAACAACTATAACAGAAGTTAAACTTTGAAAATGAAAAAGTACATCCTCTTCTCTTTATTATTCTTGTTTCACACAACACTTCAGGCTCAAACCTTTCAGATCGATACCCTTCTCTATAACGGGAGCATTGATTATTGTATCAATATGGTGCTGATGGGCGATGGTTATACCCTTACACAACAAGCGCAGTTTCACAACAACGCAACGAACCTCACCAATTATCTATTCAACTCCTTGCCATGGTCGCATTACAAGAATTACTTTAATGTATTTTCTATTAAAGTTATATCGAACGAGTCGGGAGCCAAGCATCCCGGCAATGCAACTGATTGCCCTACTACGAACCCTGTTCCTATCTCCGATCCCGATAATTACTTCGGTTGCACATTCGATGGCTACGATATTCACCGCCTGTTAATACCCGGAAGCATGTCGGCTGTGGTCAACGTGCTCAATGCCAACTTTCCATCCTATGACTATGCTGCTATAATAACAAACTCACCTTATTATGGCGGCAGTGGAGGAACATTTGCCACTTTCAGTGCAGATCCCAACAGTAATGAAATATTCTGTCACGAAATGGGGCATTCCTTCGCCGACCTTGCCGATGAATATTACGCCGGTGATAATTACTTTGGTGAAGCACCAAATCAAACACAACAGACAGACCCAGGCTTGGTAAAATGGTCAAATTGGATGGGGACAAACGATATCGGTATTTATCAATTCTGCTGCGGCGGAGAAACAGCATTGTGGTATCGCCCGCATAACAATTGCAAGATGCGTTATTTAAACTCACCCTTTTGCAGTGTGTGTACACAAGCAATAATTGAAAAAATTCATCAGTTAACATCTCCTATCGTTAGTTACACTCCTAACAATCTGAACTTCACCTCGATGGATACTGTGCTCCATTTTAAATTAACTAAATTGTTAAAGCCTATTCCAAATACGTTAAATATCAAGTGGAATTTGGATGGGAATGAGATAGCATCTAACATAGACTCTTTATTAATTTATCAAGATTTTCTTTCAACAGGAACGCATAGCTTAAGCGTTACTATTGTGGACACTTCTGAATTACTGCGAGTAAACAACCATCAGAATTTACATTTTCAAAATGTAACATGGCATATCAATAAAACCACCACAGGTGTTCAACTCAGTAACTCTAAAAATAAAGTTGAAGTATCGCTCTTTCCTAACCCATCTTATGACCTACTCAATGTTGCATTGCAATCTGATCAAACAATGAATGGAGTAATAATCAATCTCTTTTCATCAAATGGTACACTTATTCAATCGCTCACAAGAAATGTTTTCATCAACGAGCGCAATACCGACCCTATAGACATTTCACACTTAACACCCGGCACGTATTTAATTGAAATTAATTCTACACAGTTCAAACAAACTATTCCATTTATCAAGCATTGATATGCCCGGATGTTAAATGAGAATTTAATAATTATTGTTTCGATGTCTTAACTTCGTTTAGTTAAATAAGAATAAAAGGAATGAAATATATTCTTCTAATCGCTGCGTGTTTCATCATCAAAATTAGTATAGCTCAAACTATACAAGACGGCAGCTACAGAACTACTGCTTTCATAAAATCAGACGGAACGATACAAAACAACAGTTACTCTACAATAGGCTACATTAAAAGCGATGGAACGATACAAAACAGCAGTTATTCAACAATAGGCTACATTAAAAGTGATGGAACAATACAAAACAGTAGTTATTCTACGGTGGGTTATGTTAAAGACGATGGAACAGTACAAAACAGCAGTTATTCTACAATAGGCTATATCAAAGGTGATGGCACTGTTCAGAACAACAACTATTCCACTATAGGGTATGCAAAGGGGATAAAAAAAGAATGGGTTGCAGTAGTTTTTTTCTTTTTCAAATTCAATTAATAAATCGAGCAATGTCAGTAACGTTCAAGCACGAGGATGATGGTAAGCACGGAAAGTTCACTATCTATGAGAATGATCTTGTTGCCGGCGATATCATGTACACCTGGTTAAACGACAATAAATTCGTTATCGAACACACCATCGTGGATAAAGCTTTTGGGGGTAAAGGATATGCAAAGCAATTAGTGATGAAAGTGGTTGAGTTGGCACGAAAAAAGAAAATTAAAGTTGCCACACACTGCAGCTATGCTAAATCAGTTTTTGACCGAGATGCTACACTTGCTGACGTTATATCAACAGATGATTAATGTTCCATCCTGAAACAGTCTGACTAAAATTTAAACAACGTTGGACAACCTATTTCAGGAGAAGATAGGTGATTCTCCATTCAAAGCAATTTGCATAGGATATTTATTATAGTACATTTAACAACAGTTAAAACAACGACAACGATGAGGCATTGCACTAAATATTTACTGTTCTTTTTAATAACACTAAACTGTTGTGGTCAAGTAAATAACAAACAAAACGCACCCATAACAGTAACGAGTGTTAATAATAGTAACAATAACAAAATTATTGACGAAAAAGGAATGACCATACAAACAAGGTTCAATCCTCCAGACGGATATCAACGCAAACCTACCGACAAAAATTCATTTGCAAGCTACTTACGCAATCTCCCTTTAAAACCGGCAGGAACAAAAGTGAAATACTATAATGGCAGCGAAAAAGATGACGATGTTTATGATGCTGTTGTTGATATGAATATTTCAAACAAAGATTTACAACAATGTGCAGACGCAGTTATGCGATTGCGCGGAGAATATTTTTATTCTATCAAAGCATACGACCAAATTTCGTTTGTGTTGACAAATGGCTTTAAAGTTGACTACTCTGAGTGGATGAAAGGCAACAGAGTGATTGTAAATGGGAACAAAACCTTTTGGCGCAAGACAGCAGAACCTTCAAATACCTATAAAGATTTCAGGAACTATATGGAGTTTGTTTTTACCTATGCCGGAACACTTTCATTGTCAAGATCTCTACATTCGAAAAACATCAGGGATATTGCTATCGGAGATGTTTTTATTTTAGGTGGCTCACCGGGACACGCAGTAATTGTTGTTGATGTTGCTGAAAATAAAAACGGAGAAAAAGTTTTCTTACTAGCACAGAGTTATATGCCGGCACAAGAAACTCAAATTCTTAAAAATTACAATAACGACAAAATCAGTCCTTGGTATAGTGCAAACATTGTCGGTAAATTAAACACGCCTCAATGGACGTTTGATGTTGGACAATTAAAAACGTGGTAAACCCTAACAAACAGGATGATAAAACTTGCAAATGGTTTGCTTTTCGACGATGGGAAACGAACTATAACCGAGGCAGATTGGCACACGGGTGACGTTATCCGGCAGGCTAAATTGTAAAAAAGTCGTGTTCTGCTGCATTTGAGCATCAGTCGGCATTAATGTTTTATTTGCTGATGGCTACGGATTATTATATTCTAATACTGTGATCCTTTCTAGTCGAGAAAATAAATTACTTTTAGCACAACGTAATAAATACTCCAAAATATAATTTATACAAATAGTGATAAAGAATAATATATTTAATTTAGTATTGATAATAGGCTTCTTGTTTTTATTAATTAATTGCAAAAAAGATAACAACAAAATAGACACACATTCGCTCGCAAGTAATGAAATAAAGATAAAATATGGCAATGCAAATAGTGCAATTTACAAGGTGTATTATCCTGAATCCAATCAAATAGAAAATAGAAAAGGTATGATCATTCTTGCTGTGGGTGATGGTGGAAATGAAAACGATGGGACACTAAATGACCAATGTAAAGCTTTAGCCCAAAAGGGTTATGTGGCCATTACGACCACCTATAGGCCTTTTTCTACTAATTATGTTGATTGGATGGTAAGTTTCAAAGAAGATATGGACAAAATAATAGCCCAAGAAACAATTGCCTTTAATATAACCCATGATAAAGTGGTTATAGGTGGGGTGTCTCGTGGTGGAAATTTAACATTAGGTTTGGTAACACCGGGTCAGATGGGAAATGAACCTCCGATTGCCGGAATTAAAGGGGTCATATTAGAATGTGCCGGCGGTGACTGGTGGAAAGGTTCAGCCATCTTATTTCCAACCTTGTTGATGAGTAATGCTACAGATACTGCGGTAGGTACTGTAGTAGAGGAATTTATAAACGGGTTAGAATCGAATAGTAATCCTGATGTTAAAAATAAAAGTAAAGTATTAAGTATCCCCGGAGAAGGTCATTGCACAAGTATAAATCAATACAAAGATTTTATTGTAAATAATATAGATAGCTGGTATTAAGTCTCTACCCTAATCATTATGTTGAATATTTCAAGCATAGGGTTTTGATTTTAGATTCTCTAAAATGGTTTTAACCCTTTCGATAAACAAATTTTTAAGCCGGGAAGCAAAGAACAAACAGAAGTTATAATAAAGCTAAAGCAACCTAACTATTAAATTATGCTTTAACGTTTTAAGATTAACAACTGAAACAAGAAATTATCTTTTCATAAGAAGTGCCTTATGCCAAACTGAGTGTTATATGCATTCTCAAGTACGAATTTGGCTTACAATAAACTTTATCTACCCTTGAAGTAACCAGAAAGATGATGAACAAGCCGTGGAGACTTACATTATCTCGCCCCAAAACAGCTTGACAAATAATTAGACAAACAATGGTCAACCTAATTCATGATAAGACATAATGACACAGCAAGCGAAGAAAAGTCGACTATAAATTTGAACTGGCAAACACGACTAAACATTTTGACAAGTGGATACATTCGTAAGTGCAACTGGCCTTTTGGACTCATCAGATTGACAGGCAGACACGCAAGCCAACGCAATAAAAAATTAAAACATCTCACCACACAAATTAAATACCTATGGCTACCCACATTACACAGATTTGCCGGCTGCCCTACCCTCAAAGCCCATGCAAATCAGCCACCAAAAGAGTTCAATTTTACTAACGCTTTATTTGATACAGGATTCAGAGCAGTAAATAATTATGCGAGAAATCGAAGTTACATTTCGATTAGAATTATTACTTTGCGAGATAAATAATAAGAGAACCTTTAATACAAAATGAAAAAGATAACATGAAGAAAGCGAAACAACTATGTCATTAAACATACAGCATTTAGAAAACGAAATTATAGACCAGTATCTCTATGACGAGAACCCAACAAGACC
>JBDHXV010000021.1:0-45882 GCA_039810885.1 Chitinophagales bacterium
TCGTTGAGATTGTTTTGTGAGATATTAAGATCCGGATCAATAAACTTTTTAGAACCAAAGAATCCGGGCTTTATATAAAACACCCACCCGTAAGCTTTAGCCTGTGTATCGTGAGTAATGATAGGGTTACTTTCATACTTATTATTATAGTTCTGAATGAACATACAAAACCAATCAGAGAACAACAATTCTTCAGGCGCTTTTGCTTTAAAGTTGGTAGTGCTTGTTTCGTTTAAGTTTTTTAAAAACTCCAATTCAAGCACCTTAACCCGATTCAAATCAAGATTGTCAATGTCAATTTCATTCGGGAATTCCGGATAGTACCATACTTTATAAATAGGTACCGGAATAGCTACAGATGCTTCAAAGGTTAAAAAGTAGAAGTAAGGGATAATGAATGTAAAGAATGCCGAACTGAAGAACCACCCATTTGTTCTTTCACTGGCAAAATCGAATACGATTGAAAATACCAACCCTGAAGCTACTATAACGAATAACTGTAACAGAATGGATGAAAAAATAGGATAATTAAACTTTTTTCCATACTTCTTAATAAAGGTGTGATAGTAGAAGATACCGGTAATTATTGCGAAGATCTGCGTTACAATAAATAAAGTGAATGGATTGGTATTTTTAAATTCTCCTATAAATCCGAAAAGTGCATGAATCAAAACAAACAATAAGGAAGTAAATATCAGGCGCAAAGATTTAAAATCCTGTTTTTGTTTATTAAGGTATTGAAACACCATCATAGTGACCAATACTACAACCGACGAAATACCTAAGTAAGGATAGTTTAAACTCATGTTTGGGTGTTCAAATATATGTATTCGCATCTAAAAATGAATCTCCTACAACAAATAATGTCTTTAAGTCGTCCTTATCTGGGTTTTTAAGGATTTCTATTACAAATTCAGAATTGTATGGGATAAAGTAATCGTTGAAAAACAAGATCATTTTATGTTTCAACCCACCAGGCATATATTCATCAATTCTAGAGTTACTCGATAATTGAACAGCTACCTTATATATAATTTCTTCCAACTCCATAATAGCTCCACACGTGAACTCTGATCCAAGAATATTCCCTTCCAACAGACTTATGTCATACTCGGATTTCTTTGAATGGATTTGAATAACAATCGTATCGTTTAGTAGCTTTGAGTAACAAAATGATATTAACTCCGGTGCTGCTTTAATTTGATCAATGTGAGGCAAGAGGATAAACAAGATGCTTAACTGTTCCTGAGATAAGTTAAGCACTGTGCCTCCCCAGAGTTTGTAAAAGATGCTCACAATAGATTTATTATTAAAAACATCTAAGGACTTCCTCTCATTTTGCTCTATGTTGAGCCGAAGATGTTGAAGTTCATTTTCAAAAGGAG
Organism: Chitinophagales bacterium; assembly: GCA_039810885.1. Classification (GTDB taxonomy): domain Bacteria; phylum Bacteroidota; class Bacteroidia; order Chitinophagales; family UBA10324; genus BJGO01. The sequence continues at coordinate 1,386 of JBDHXV010000021.1, forward strand.
CGAAAAATCGTCGAGCCTGCTGCTCTTCTATCTTGTGAACTTTTATTTCATCTAATAAGTCGGATGTTCTTTTGAAATTTTTTGATTGGAAGGGTTTGTGTGTGAGTGCTTCAGGTAATGCATCGTAAATTCCTTCTCTGTTTGTTTGAATAACCAAAGCAAGGTCTCCTTCGTTTGGGACTATAGCCGCATGTATATCCTTACTGTAGGCCCTACGCTTAAGGCTCATATTTTGAAAAAATACTTCGTCTTGTTCTATGTCTTGATGATGCAATAAGTCGGCGGCAACAACTTCTGCCTTCAAATCAAGGTTAAGCGCTTTTATTTCTTCTTCGAGATATTCAATGAATCTATTCAAGTTTTTTGTAAGTATGGGGTTACAACTTCAAAATGATATACCACAAAGGTAAAATCATGTACACAAATTAAGGAAACATTCTGATATGAATAAAAAAAGGTCTCAACAAGAGACCTTTTGAAAGTGACCCCGTCAGGATTCAAACCTGAAACCTTTTGATCCGTAGTCAAATGCTCTATTCAGTTGAGCTACGGGGCCGTCCGCTTTGGGAGCGCAAAAATAACAGAATTATAAATTAAAGCAAGTATCATTTAATTTGTATTAATAAAATAGTTTTGGGTAAAGACGTTTTTAGCTTCAAGCAGTTTGATATTAAACAAGAGATAAGTGCAATGAAAGTATGCACAGACTCATGCATCTTTGGTGCTTATGTGGCGCCTAAGCTGAAGGGAAAGGTTTTGGATATAGGGTGCGGAACAGGTCTGCTTAGCCTCATGGCGGCACAATACCAAAACTGCGAAGTTCTTGCTGTTGAAATTGATATCGACTCCTATAACGAAGCATTAAATAATGTTAATAGCTCTCCATGGAGATCACAGATTAAGGTATTACACACCGATATTCGTAATATTTCTATATCGGCACAATACGACTACATTATTTGTAATCCGCCCTTTTACAACAATCATCTGAATCGAAAGAATGCAAGACAAAACATGGCCATGCACGGCACCGGGTTAAATTATAATTCACTTTGTAGCAGTATAGAAGCCTTATTATCCGATAAAGGAATTGCATTTATATTGCTTCCTGCTTCTCAGCTCGACGAATTCAATCGCAAACTAGCTAAGCATTCTTTATATGTAAATACAATTTGCTTCATAAAGAATTTTATAAATCAAGAGCCTTTCCGAGCTATCCTAAGTATTTCGCGTCAGTCACTTAAAACAATAACTGATAACCTAACGATATACTCCAAATCAAATGTTTATACCTCAGAAATCTATGAGTTATTGAAACCCTACTATTTGAAACTTTAATAAATCTATTTTGTACATAAATACCTACAACACGGTAACTAATGTGGGTTGGCCAATGCTTTCAGCGTTATTGTCACTGCTAATTTTGAACAGTTTAGTAATAAGCATAAACAAAACTCGTTGAATTTTTATGATGCACACTCTTCTTCAAATTGTTGAAACTACTGCTCCCTTAGGCCCACAAACTACCTTGCAACAAACGACCACAGCGCCGTCAACTAACCTAACTCTGTTTGATTTACTGATGGCCGGTGGTCCGGTAATGATTCCCATTTTTATCTGTTCAATCATTGCAGTATATATTATTGTTGAGCGTCTTATTACTATTAATAAGCAAGCTAAGGATCCATCGAACTTTATGAATAACATAAGAGACTATATTAGTTCAGGAAACATTGATGCGGCAAAAGCACTTTGCAAAAACACAAATAACCCGGTTGCTCGAATGATTGAGAAGGGCATAGCACGATTAGGAAAGCCATTGCCTGATATCGAAAAGGCAATCGAAAACGTGGGTAATATTGAAGTAGTTAAAATGGAGCGTGGCTTAAATGCCTTAGCCACCTGTGCATCAGCAGCTCCCATGCTTGGCTTCTTAGGTACAGTAACCGGTATGGTGCGTGCATTTTATGATATGAATCTTGAATACCAACGCACTCACGAATCTATTAATATCGGCGTGTTATCCAGCGGTATGTATGAAGCTATGGTTACTACTGTTGCAGGTTTGATTGTGGGTATTATTGCACTTGTGTTTTACAATATTCTAACTTCTATGATTAAGAAAGTCATCTTCAAAATGGAGAGTAGCTCGATTGAATTTTTAGATTTATTGGAAGAACCTGTTAAGTAATTATTATGAAGATTAAGATACGCGAGAGCGCTCGCCCAACATTTGAGATGTCGAGTATGACGGACTTAGTGTTCCTCCTGCTCATATTTTTTATGCTGGTTACCACTATGATTGTCCCAAACGTGAACGCTTTGAAACTTTTACTGCCAAACAGTACGACAGCACAAAAGCAAAAAGATTTAACCATATCCGTATCTATTAATGAGAACCTGCAATACTTTGTTGGTGGACAACTTATAGATGTTACTAACCTGCAAAATATATTGGCGCAAAAGGTCGGAGCAGAGCCCAACCCCACTATTATCCTGCATACAGACTACAATGTTCCAATATCAAATGTTGTAACCGTATTAGACATAGCCAATAAAATGAAGGTGAAACTCGTTTTAGCAACAAATCCTGAGAAGTAATATGAACGCCTCACTCGAGTATGACATCAATAATAAGCAACGTATAAAAGGGATTGTTGGCACCATAATCTTTCATCTTATCCTGTTACTTATACTGCTATTTATTAAGCTAATGCCCATTCCTATACCCCAAGAGGAGGATGGCGGTGGAATATTAATCAACTTTGGTAATAGTGAAACGGGGTCTGGTGATGATGTGCCGCAGAGTACAGAAGTGTCAACTCCTACTCCACCGCAACCGAGCAAAATAACACCCGTTAAAAATCATGATGTTGTAACACAAGACATAGATAAAACGGTATCTATAAACAATAAGAAAAAGGATAAGAAAAAACTCCCGACTGACAAGCCTATAGTTAACAATACAACAACAACGAATACTCAAACTGAAACGAAAGAGACTCAGAAACCCAAAGCTGTTTTCCAAAGTAATAATAACAATAACGTAAGCAGCCAGGGAAACACCGGAGGAAGCGGCGACCAGGGAAGCCCGAATGGAAATCCATTCACTAACGGGATGTCACAAACGGGTGGTGGAACAAACCCTTTAGGAATTGGCGGTAACGGCATAGGACTTAATCTTTCCGGGAGGCATATAACGAAATATCCGACTGTGAACGACAATTCTCAAAAAACAGGTCGTGTGGTAGTTAATATTAAGGTTGATAAAAACGGCAATGTAATTTATGCAGAAGCCACGCGTCGAAACTCAACCACAGATGATGCCTATTTGTTCAGCCTTGCAGTGAAAGCTGCTTACGAAACGAAGCTCAACGCCAATCCCGATATGATTGAACAATTTGGCACAATGACCTTTAACTTTAGGGTCAAATAATTTACGTTGGATTATACTCCTATTAATTGCAATTTTTATGATGAGTTGGAAGCCTTAGCTACGCTACGTAAGCGTGTAAAAATTATATACAGTAAGAATAATGAAGTGCATTCAATTTACGAAGTCATTACCACTTTCTTTGTAAAAGATCATGTTGAATATCTGACTCTGTCGAATGGGATATCGATTCGGTTGGATACATTAATTGAAGTGGATGGGAAATTATTACCCGGCATTTGTTAATGAACACATACACCGATACGATTCAATATTTATATCAGCGCTTACCGATGTTTACGCGCGTGGGTCCTGCAGCATATAAAACAGGACTGGGGAATATCCTCGAGTTGTGTGAACATCTTGGCTCTCCACAAAATAAATATAAAACAATACATGTTGCCGGCACTAACGGAAAAGGCTCCACGTCGAATATGTTAGCGGCAATTTTGCAAACAGCCGGTTACAAAACGGGACTTTATACTTCGCCACACCTAAAAGATTTCAGAGAGCGGATACGCATTAATGGAGCTATGATTTCTGAGCAGAATGTCGTTTCGTTTGTATGCGAACACCGCCCTTACATAGAAAAGTTGGAAGCCTCCTTCTTTGAAGTAACTACAGCATTAGCCTTTGCTCATTTTGCTGAGCAACATGTTGATGTTGCTGTCATTGAAACAGGGTTAGGGGGCAGATTAGATTCAACTAATATCATTTCTCCAGACCTTAGCATTATTACCAATATCAGTTGGGATCATGCCGATTTACTGGGAGATACACTTGAAAAAATTGCAACTGAGAAAGCGGGCATCATAAAACCTCAAACACCCATACTTATTACTGAACATCAGCGGGAAACTGATCCTATTTTTATTCAAAAAGCAAAGAGCGAGGATTCTCCTATTTTCTTTGCTAACGACACCTATCAAGCAATAGAGTATAAACAGAAGAATCATGTAGCCTCATTCACCTATATGCACCATCCTGAAGTTGTATGCATTGAATCGGATTTAACTGGGCATTATCAACTCAAGAATATTGCAGGTGTATTACTGGCCTGCGACGTGTTAAAAGAATATGGCTACATCATTAATGACGAAGATTTATTTAAAGCCTTGCGTAATGTAAAAACGATAACAGGGTTCAAAGGCCGTTGGGATGTTTTACAGAAAGCCCCTTTAGTAATTGCCGATATAGCACATAACGCAGCCGGATTAAAGGAAACGCTCGAACAATTAGAACAGTTGAATGCACAACTTCATTTTGTCATAGGCTTTGTAAAAGATAAAGACCTTACAAAAGTTTTGAAACTATTTCCTAAACAGGCAAAATACTATTTCTGCAAGCCGGAAATTGCACGGGGGCTTGATATAGAAACCTTGATGCAAAAAGCAAACGAACATCAACTGATAGGTACCGCTTACGAGAGTGTAACAACAGCTTATACAGCAGCTATTAAAAATGCAGCTGTTGATGATATTATATATGTGGGAGGAAGTACGTTTGTTGTTGCAGAGGTGATATAATGGGCTACAGTGTGCGCTGCCATTCAAGCATACCACCCAACAGGTTACGGACTTTACTAAATCCTTTACTCGATAGAAACTGTTTGGCTTGTGCACTGCGTGCCCCGCTTCGACAATGCAGTATCAGCTCTACGTCTTTGTATTGAGTAATCGCATCCACTTGCACCATAAGTTGAGCTAATGGAATCAATTGAGCTCCTATGTTATACTCTTCGTATTCCCACTCTTCGCGTACATCAATAATATGTAGTGTTTCGCCATTGCCTATTCTATGGCGTAATTCTTCTACGGTGATATCTTCCATCTTAATTGTAATTATTCTTTTATGAATTTAACAAAACGGTTGTCTCCGCCAGCAAGGCGTACCTCTATAAAATATAGGCCTGCTGTAAGTTCCGAGATATTAACCGAGCGTTGCGGCAGAGTTCCATGCTTTATTAAGATACCGTTAGAAGTGTATATATTATAACTCGCAGCAGTGCTCAAAGCGTTCCAAGAGTTGATATATATATAGTTATTCGCAGGATTTGGAAAAACAGTAATATCGTTTGGAGACCTTTGATTTAAGATGCCTACATTAAAATCTTCACGCTTTCCCAACATAGGGCGGATCATTAAGGAGCCGTCAAACATTGAATTTTGCCATTGTGCACCGATATTATAAAACAAGTTTTGCTTGGAATTCGTATTCCGATCGAATCCCACATAAATCATATCTTGCTGAGATTGCATCCAGCCGATGTAAAACGTATCACTTACGAGAATGCCACTGTCAAGAATATAAGTAGCAAAGCCATTGGTAGAATCAACATAAATAGGCTTGTTAAAATCCTGTTCATAGATGATTGTTTCCGGGTTTAATTTTTTCCAAATGAGGAATGAAAATAACAATCCTGTTTGATTGCCTTGCAGGCGTCCGAAATGAACCTGAATCGCTTGGATCGTATCCGGCACATTCGCCTTAAAACGCAGTGCTGCTTTAGCACCTGTACCTAACACTCCGTATATTTTTTCCGCAGACCCATCATCGTAAGCAAAATATTTATTAAAATGTTGAAACTGAACAACGGTATCATTTGCGGGCAATACATCACCGCTCCCTGTAGCATAACAAAAATAAGTGGCTTTAAATAGTGCGTCACTTTGAGAAAGAATAGATGAAGGGCTAATTGTTGAAACTACACTGCTGTCGTTAGTAAGTGCATTGAAGTTAAACGATTGTAAGGGCTGCGAGCCAATTACAGTAGATGATATTACTTCTTCAATCTTATAGCTGTATGTAGTATTCTTGGCAATGCCGTAATTATTTCGATAAAACATTTTACCCGAAAAGGCGACTTCACCATTTGCATTGGCCTTAAATTGATTCCAAGGCATTGTTGAATAATTTTTCAAAAGGCTTGTGCTATACTGTTGTATTGCAATATCGTTCATCAGAGTATCATTGGAATTACGGTTTGCATCCAGTTTTACATAATCAATGTTCCAATGATCATTATTCCCTGTGATAGAAGCATAGTTTCTAAATCGAAATTGAAATAAATCGTGGAAATAATCCGATGCCTTAATCGGGATCATCACCATTTTAAACTCGCTATAGGGCTGCCCGTTTACTCCCCACTGCTTACTCCAAGAGCCGTTAGAGTGAAGAAATTCTAAAACGAGAGAGTCATTATTGTTCGGCATATCGCCGAGCCCCTGTGACTGAAAGTAAAAACTCAGATAAATAGAATCGGAGGTCATATAACCTGATAAGTCAATAGCTTGTGAACGTAAGGTATCGGCAGATCTTGGGTTAAAGTTTGCAAAAGAAGTATCATAGGGAACACCATGTTCATTTAACCCATCGAATGTAGCAACACCGAGTGTTGGCGGTCGCACGGCATACGTGCTGTTTATGAATGTTTGGTTACTCTGCCAAAGTTGAGGATTAGGATAATTATTTTTTTGACAGTAAGAAAAATCATCTATAAAAGGTAAAGTCAAGGCACCGGCACGGCAAAAAATTACAGGAGGCTTTTGATTTCTTAACACTATATTGTTGTCTGTACTCATTAATATTTCTTGAGCATAAACACCATAAGAAAAAGTAAAAAAAAGAAGTGCGGTAAATGTGCTGCGCATTATGTATAACGTCATCGGCTTTATCGAAAAGAATGACCATGTGGTGTGTTTCATTGTTATTGTCGCGGTACTTTAGATATATCGTTAGAAATATAGACATCTACCGGCTCGCCCGGTTTTATCATGTTATTGGCAGAAGAAGGGTCGGGAATTTGTTTATAAATGTATGCCGATAACGAATCGGAGCGTACCGTATTGTCTGCGGTTATCACTCCGAGATTCAGCCCTACCCCATCCAGTACAAACTTAGCTTCCATTAGGGTTAAGCCAACTAAGGTTGGTACTTCAATGTCTGATAGGCCCAGCCCGTCACCAAGTACTAAGTCAATGGAAGAACCTTTTGAAACCCAATCTCCAAATTTGATACTTACCCCATTAATCTGTTGATCAAGAACCGCGTTTTGTGCCAAATCCGGTTTGTATATTAATCTACCAACTTTAAGTCCATAATTATTCAATATCATTCCGGCTTGTTTAAGGGAAACGTCTTTTAAGTCGGGCATCTTCACCTTGGGGGGGTGCTTAGCATTTATGGTTAGGTAAATTGTACGTTCGTCTTTTACTTTACGGTTAGCTTTTGGATTTTGATCAATAACACTAAGCGGTAATAGCTTGTCACTGTAGGATGAATCTACAATCTGATATTGCATGTTTTTATTCTTCAGTATCTGCATAACTTCAGGAATGCTCTTTCCGGTCAGGTCGGGCACCGTAATGGTTTGCCCATGGGCTGTATATTTCTGAATAAAGAAAACAGTAAGTAAAAACAATCCGACTATTGTAGCTATAACTGCTAAGAAATGCAGTAAAAATGTTCTGCTGAATAAGAACTTAAACATTCGATTAATTGACGAGGCTTTCTTTTTTGTTAAAGCTAAAGTTTAAAATCTTATCTATAAAATCATAAGGCTTGTAGTTGTGCAATGCGGCCTGGTGGAAAATGCATGTTGCGGGAGTCATACCCGGAAGCGAGTTAATTTCAATCACAATTGTTTCTGTGCGATTATCAGGATATATTCTGACAAAAGCATCTATCCGACAATAACCGGTAACATTCAGTATGCGAGCTGCTTTTTCCAAATCGTTTTTTACTTGCCTCATAATTTTTTCATAAGCTATAGGGTCTTTTGAAAAGCGCGCCGGCGTAATATTCAGTCCCTCTCCGGCTAAAAACTTTTCTTCTAACGAGAGCACATCGTTTACTGCAAGTGTTTCAGAAGGTTCAAACATTTCATAAACGATATTTCCTTTTTCATCAAGATGTGTAAGCAACCCTCCGGTTATTTCTAAAAAGTGCATTGCACCATTAGCACTTATCAAGTCTTCAACCAGAAACACTTCTTTGCGAGGAAATTCCTCTCCGGGTTTTAATTTTAGAACTTCCGACAATGATGAGTTTAATTCCTCAACATCCCTGAACATTAATCTGGCAAAAGCTTTTAGCTCTGCTTCATTTCTAATTTTCTTTACTGCTGAGCTACAACCATCGTCAACAGGTTTTACAATAACGGGGAAGCGATGCTGCGTTAAAATACTCTTAATGAATTGCTCCTCGTCATCTTTCCATTCTGTTTTAGTTACAACAGATTGTTTGGAAATACTCATACCTTGATGTAAAAGCAACTGATTGGTGATGTATTTATTAATCGTTTTTTCTGAAGAATCTGGAGTGCTGCCATTGTAAACTAATCCGACCTTATCCAATTCTTTCTGTATCGTTCCATCTTCTCCGGGGCGTCCGTGCAGTGCTATAAAAACAGCCTGAACTTTTTGAGAAAGCTCCTTAAAGCTAAATTGCCTGGGCTCGAAGCGATAGCCTTTTGTAGCAAAGTGACTGGTGATGCCTTTACACAACTCTTTTATATTTTCAATTACGGTATGTTTACTATACAGTTTAATCTTTTCAGCAATATCATCTGCATTATCTTTGAGTAATATATTAATCGGAATTTGCCAGAGTGAATATTCTTTACTATTTCCTACAACGAAAATGGGTATAGGTTCATACTTGTCAGAGGAAGAAAGTTTTTCATAAATATTACGTCCACTCTCTACTGAGATATGACGCTCGGAGGAGTAGCCTCCAAGAAACACTGCAACTTTTATTTTTTTTATCTCTGACTTAGATTCTGAAAGCATTTGCTCTTCAAGTTGCCTTAATAACTTTTCGGCTTCAAAAACTTTAAAGCCACAGCGTCTGCGCTCATGGAGCGAAGTGTAGAGAATATAAGTAAGAAACTGCGAAGGATTCAACCCTATTTCGGCTGCCTGATGAAAGAAAAAAGAAGAGGGTAGCATTCCCGAAGTTGTATTCGGGTCATTAAGAATAATGCTGCCGTCTTGTTTGTAGAATCCGTCAATGCGGGCATAAACGTTAAATTCAAAAAGGCGGAACAAGCGCTCGCATTCAAGTCGGATGCGATTAATTTCAGTGTCGGATAATCGTATTGGTGTAATCTTTCGTGAGAGCCCCGCAAGATATTTAGAACGATAATCAAACAACTCTTTACCCTTAACAATCTCTGTTGGTGGCAATGCAATCGGCACCCCCTTCTCATCTTGTATCACTATACACGAGAACTCTTTGCCCTCAATAAATTCTTCAACCAGCAATTCATATTCTCCATCATAAGCCTTTAACAACAACTCCTCAGCGTCGGAATTATTCAAATACTGAAACAATTCTTGCGGGTGATAAAAAATTTGATCACGAATTAGAACGGGAAAACCTAATTGGTCACGGATATCGGTGAGTCTTTGAAGAAACTGATATTGCTCTTCTTTAGACCATTTGCGCCACTGGCTCATATTGAGTCGCTTGCAAAAAAATGCTTTTTGTATAGCCTGATTCACTTCTTCTTCATCATCTTTCATTAATATGCTGACTCCAATTGAGCTTCCCTGATTAGCCGGCCGGATGACACAAGGGAATCCAATTTCATTTTTTATTTGTGTATAAATAGGTAAACCTTGCTCCCACTCACTTCTGCTTACAGTAAAATAGCTTGTCGCAGTAAAGCCCGATAGATTCATAAACTTTTTTTGCACTGCTTTATTCATACCTATTGCTGAAGGCAGAACGCCCGATCCGGTATAGGGAATGTTCAAGAATTCGAGTAAGCCTTGGATGCTGCCATCCTCACCCGATGAGCCGTGCAATGCGAGAAATGCCATATCTATCTTCGCTGTCAGCTCTTCGTGTAACACTCGTTTTCCGACAGAACTAATAATGGAATTCTTTTGCTCACGCGATATTTTCCCTAAAGATTCCAAATAGATCTGAAAAGGATAATCTGATGTTGTATGAAAAGAAATGGATGGATAAAAATCTCGTATGGTTCCTTTGTATATATATTTCCAATCCAGTTCTATAAGTTCATTGTCTGAATCCACGAAGATGGGAATGGCTTCAAACAGAGTTTTATCTAAATTATCATATACCGTTCTGCCACCGGCAAATGAAATCTCACGCTCTCTAGAAGAGCCGCCGAAGAAAATTCCAACTCGAAGTTTCATATAACAAAGTTATGCTTATGTACGTGGCAGATGGTAGTTTATTATTTACTTTCACGTTACTAGTCGTGAATTGTATTTAAAAAACTACTTGTAAAGGCACGATATTGGTTTAAATTGCGTCAAGAATTAATTAACCGATGAAATCCATTTTCGCAACTCTTATTATTACTTTATCTATATTGAAGGGGGCAACGTATGCGCAAAGCACCATATCATCGCCCAATACCGAAACTGCTTTTTTAAATTACGATTATCGCTTTCAACGTTCAGGTTATGAGAAGGTTGAAGGTAGAATGATCTACAATTATCTAAAACAGCCATTAAAACTTTATTTTACCATCGATTCTCTCTATGATTATATGTTTGTGGCGATGTGTGATTCGTCAACTGAAGGATTACGTGCAGAATTTTATGTCGATAATGAAAGTTCTCCCTTTGTCATCAGCGACGGCTCAGAAATTATCCCAGAGTATAATTCAAAAATTACGTTGGTACCTCTTAATCATAACTCTCACTACGGAACGATTACTGTAATTCTGGAATTACAAGGCAAGGTAGCAGCTAATGAGCCTTCGTATTACTTGTTGGTTCGAAAGAAGAAAACAGATTAATTATTTCTTCTTTGAAGTTTTCTTACCTGAACTATTCAATGCTATTTCTAATACCTCATCCATATCTTGAACATAATAAAACTTCATGCCCTTGATAAACTCCGGCTGTATTTCATCTACATCTTTTTGATTTAGGTAGCAAAGAAGAATCTCTTTCATCCCGGCCCTGCGTGCAGCTAATATCTTCTCTTTAATGCCCCCAACAGGCAATACTTTACCGCGTAGCGTAATCTCTCCTGTCATTGCTAAATAAGGTTTTACCTTTTTGCCTGTAAGGCCGGAGGCCAACGCCGTTAACATAGTTACACCTGCAGACGGACCATCTTTCGGTATGGCGCCTTCCGGTACATGAATATGGATATCGTGCTTCTCAAATGCATCCGACTTAATATTATATTTTTCAGTATTGGCTTTTAAATAAGTCAACGCCGTAGATGCAGATTCTTTCATAACATCGCCGAGATTGCCTGTTAATTTTAAATTCCCTTTGCCTGATGCTATTGAAGATTCGATAAATAGAATTTCTCCTCCAATACTTGTCCATGCTAAACCAATAGCTACTCCTGCAGGGTTTGATTCTGTGTAAATGTCTTTATCAAAACGGCGTGACCCTAATATTTTTATTACTGCTTTATCGTCTATCTTAAATGTCTTTGCGACACCCATCGTATATTCTTTAGCCACATAACGCATCACGGAGGCAATCTTTCTTGATAAATCCCGCACGCCGCTTTCGCGAGTATAGTCTTCAATCATTTTGATTAATCCGCTATCGGTAATGCTAACCATCTTGGGTTTAATGCCATGCGCTGCCATCTCTTTGGGGATTAAATGTCGTTTAGCGATTTGCAATTTCTCTTCCATAGAATACCCGCTCAGTTCAATAATTTCCATACGATCACGCAGGGCAGGTTGTATAGTTGCTAAGGAGTTCGCCGTTGCAATAAACATTACTTTAGATAAATCATATTCCAGCTCTACATAATTGTCGTTGAAATTACTGTTTTGTTCAGGGTCTAATACTTCAAGTAACGCAGATGAAGGATCGCCGCGATAATCGTTACCTACTTTATCAATTTCATCTAATACAAAAACAGGGTTTGATGATTTTGCCTTTTTTATAGACTGAATGATTCGTCCAGGCATTGCTCCAATATAAGTTCTGCGATGGCCTCTAATTTCTGCCTCGTCATGAAGTCCACCCAATGCCATCCGCACATAATTCCGGTTCAATGCTTTGGCAATAGATCTGCCTAACGAAGTTTTACCAACTCCGGGCGGGCCGACAAAACAAAGTATAGGTGATTTTAGGTCCCCCTTTAATTTCAACACAGCGAGATATTCCAGAATGCGTTCTTTAATTTTATCCATTCCGTAGTGTTCTTCGTCTAAGGTTTGTTTTGCTTTCTTTATGTCGAAAACATCTTTTGTTATTTCATTCCATGGTAAATCGAGCAATAACTCCAAATAATTTAATAACACACCATATTCCGCTGCTGCAGGGTTCATACGTTCCAACTTAGCCAGTTCCCGTTCAAAATGTTCAGCCGTTTCTTTACTCCATTGTTTATTTGATGCTTGTGTACGTAAATTCTTAATCAGCAAGGCATTCGGGTCGCCTCCCAATTCCTCTTGTATCGTTTTCATTTGCTGGTTCAAGAAATAATCACGCTGTTGTTTTTCTATATCCGTGCGTACTTTATTTTGAATCTTGTTTTTTAGCTCCAGCATGTTAATCTCATTCTGCAAATGTTTTAACACCATCTCTGCACGTACTTTCAGATTAGGTTCTTCCAAAATGCTCTGCTTAAGCTTTAAGTCCACTTGTAAGTTATTAGAAATGAAATTGAGTAAAAAAGTATTTGACTCAATGTTCTTTAACACAATGGAAGCCTCAGAAGGTATGTTAGGCGACAAGTTAATGGCATTGGTAGCCATATCACGAATCGTAGATATCAGTGCATTATACTCCTTATCAGATTCATCGGGCATTATATCTACCAATGAAACAATTCTTGCGCGGAAGTAAGGCTCTTCAGATATCTTATCAACGATTTTAAATCGGGTCTTTCCTTGTATGATAACCGTTGTGCTGCCGTCTGGCATCTTAATCATACGCAAGATGCGAGCAATGGTGCCTACTGCGTTTAACTCTTCGAACTTAGGTTCTTCAATGCTGACATCTACTTGTGCGGTTACACCAATCAGTTTGTCTTTAGCATGCGCTTCCTTAACTGCTTTTATAGATTTATCGCGCCCTACGGTTATGGGGATAACTACCCCTGGAAATAACACTGTGTTGCGTAAGGGCAGCACGGGGATTTCATCAGGATATTCAATTTTCTTATTTGCGTTTTCCTCCTCTATAGTCATGAGTGGGGCAAACTCTTGATCTTCATCAAAGTTGCCGCCAAGTATAAAATGTTCTAAACCTTCCATGTGCTGTACTTAGGGTACGAATTCTGTTATTGTATTAGTAAATAATATATTTCCTTGCGAATCTGTGTCAAGCAATAATACTTTATCTGTTTGTATTTCACCTGCAAGAATTTTTTTAGACAGTACATTCACGATTTCCTTTTGTATAAATCGCTTTAATGGCCTTGCTCCATATTGAGGATCAAAACCTTCTTCGGCTATATGTTCCACAAGATTATAGGTATATTCCAGACGTATCTGATTCTCTGCCAGCAACTTTTTTAGTTGTTCTAACTGTATGTGTACAATACCTGCGATTTCATCTTGCATCAGCGGAGCAAACATAATAATTTCATCTATGCGATTTAAAAACTCCGGGCGCATGCTCTTTTTTAGCAGATCTATCACTTCGATTTTTGTAGTCTCCATGATGCTCCATTTATTGTTAGCATTAACCTTTTCAAAATTTTCTTGAATCAGAGTTGAACCCATGTTCGATGTCATAATGATGATCGTATTCTTAAAATTTACCACACGCCCTTTGTTATCGGTTAAACGCCCGTCATCGAGTACTTGTAATAATATGTTGAACACATCCGGGTGTGCTTTCTCTATTTCATCCAATAGAATAACACTGTATGGCTTGCGACGTACTGCTTCGGTTAACTGACCGCCTTCGTCATAACCTACGTACCCCGGAGGAGCCCCCACCAAACGCGAAACAGCATGACGTTCTTGATATTCACTCATATCAATTCGAGTCATAGCATTATCATCGTTAAAGAGTACTTGTGCCAGTGCTTTAGCTAACTCGGTTTTGCCCACACCGGTTGTTCCTAAAAAGATGAAAGAACCGATAGGTTTGCGAGAATCTTGCAATCCTGCGCGGCTGCGGCGAATAGCATCTGCTACGGCCGTTACTGCTTCGTCTTGCCCTACTACTCGTTTGTGCAACTCTTCTTCTAGATGTAATAATTTTTCACGTTCACTCTGTAGCATTCGGCTCACGGGAATGCCTGTCCATTTAGAAACAATTTCGGCAATATCTTCAGCTTCTACCTCTTCTTTCATTATCCTTTTGGTATCGTCCTTTGTGTGTAGTTCTATCTCTATCACCTTTAATCGGTCTTCTGCCTCTTTAATTTTACCGTAACGTATTTCCGCTACTTTACCATAATCACCGCTGCGTTCGGCCTGCTCTGCTTGTAACTTCAATTGCTCAATTTGTGATTTAATATTCTGAACTTGATCGACTTGTTCCTTCTCTGCTTTCCACTTCGCTTTGAATGCATCACGTTGTGTAATGAGTTCCCCAATCTCTTTCGATAGCTCAGCAACTTTCTTCGTATCGTTCTCTCGCTTAATTGCTTCTCGTTCTATTTCCAGTTGGCGGATTTTACGCTCTAATTCATCTAATTCCTCCGGTAATGAATCCATTTCAAGTCGCAATTTCGCAGCCGCTTCATCCACCAGGTCTATGGCTTTATCCGGCAAGAAGCGATCGTTGATGTAGCGTTGAGAGAGTTCAACTGCCGCAATAATTGCTTCATCTTTGATGCGCACTTTATGGTGATTTTCGTAGCGTTCTTTCAAACCGCGTAATATAGAAATAGCGGAGTCTTGATCAGGTTCATCAATCATTACTTTCTGAAAACGACGCTCTAAGGCTTTGTCCTTTTCAAAGTACTTCTGATACTCATTCAAAGTAGTAGCACCTATCGTACGCAGTTCTCCGCGTGCCAAGGCCGGCTTTAGAATATTTGCCGCATCCATGGTGCCCTCGGTTGCTCCCGCACCTATCAAAGTATGTATCTCATCAATAAATAATATGACTTTCCCGTCTGATTGTGTTACTTCCTTAATCGTTGCTTTCAATCGTTCTTCAAATTCACCCCGATATTTTGCACCCGCCATTAATGCGCCCATGTCAAGAGCATAGATAATTTTAGGTTTTAAATTTTCAGGGACATCTCCATTTACTATGCGATGGGCAATACCCTCTGCTATTGCGGTCTTTCCTACACCCGGCTCACCTACGAGAATAGGATTATTCTTCGTGCGGCGAGAGAGTATGTGTAAGACACGGCGTATTTCCTCGTCACGTCCAATTACCGGATCCAGTTTTCCTGTTTCAGCACGTTCGTTCAAATTAATAGCATACTTATTCAAAGCATTAAATGTAGTATCCGCGCTCTGACTGTCAATAGTGCTGCCCTTGCGCAGTTCTGCAATGGCTTGTTTTAATGTCTTTTCATTTAAACCGGCATCTTTGAGCAACGTAGCCGTGCTATCCTTTCCGGTCAGCAGCCCAATGAGAATATGTTCTACCGATACAAATTCATCTTTAAAATCACGTATGCTGCTTTGTGCACGAAGTAACGCTTGCGATGCGGCATTCGATAATGCAATGTCACCCCCTTCGGCACGTGATAGTTTATTTAATGCCTCATTTACTTTACTGTTGATGATAGAAATATTAGCTTCTGATTTTTTAAGTAAATACGGAATTACATCTTCATCTTGCTCAAGTAATGCCTTTAATATGTGTGTAGTCTCAATTACAGGGTTTCCGTTGTCAAAAGCTAACTGTTGCGCTTGTTGAATAACTTCCTGTGCTTTAATAGTGAATTTATTTAGGTTCATCGTATTGAATTAGCACTGCAACTCATCAAAGAAATTGCCAAAAAATAACAATCCGATTTATCGGAAATTATGTCGTATTCGTGCTAATTTTCAGGACTTAATGACCATTCCCCCATTTATTGAACAATACCGGTCTTTATACTAAAATTATTAAACGTATTGCCGCAGAACTTGGCTTCCATTCTTGTGGAATAGCTAAAGCGCAAAAATTAGATGAAGATGCGAAAAGATTAGCCGATTATCTAAATGCAGGTTACCACGGCGAGATGAACTATATGGAAAACCACTTTGAGATGCGTACAGACCCGCGCATTCTTGTACCCGGTTGTAAATCCGTAATTAGTTTAATGTACAATTATTTTCCCGAACAAAAGCAAGAAGAAGGTATCCCCAAAATCTCAAAGTATGCATACGGCACAGATTATCACAATGTAATTCGTAAGAAACTCAAACAGTTTTTTTATCGAATAGAAAATGAAATCGGAAAAGTTGAAGGTCGTGCATTTGTGGACTCTGCTCCTGTACTAGAAAAAAGCTGGGCTGCGCGCAGTGGTCTTGGATGGATTGGCAAACATTCCTGTCTTATCGCAAAGCAACAAGGCTCATTTTTCTTTATTGCTGAGTTAATAGTTGATTTAGAACTTGAATACGACACTCCGATTAACAACTACTGCGGCTCCTGTACTCGATGTATTGATGCTTGCCCCACTGCTGCGATATTACCAGATAAAATACTCGATGCTTCTAAGTGCATCTCCTACCTCACGATTGAACTGCGCGATAAGATACCCAACGAGTTAAGTGGTAATAGTGAAGGTTGGATTTTTGGTTGCGATATCTGTCAAGATGTTTGCCCATGGAATCGCTTTTCTAAACCACATCACGAAAGCAGTTTTCTCATAAACGATTTATTAATAAACCGCAATGTAAAAGGCTGGGAAGATATAACAGAAGAAGTCTTTCGCGAACTCTACATCCACTCGCCCATTAAAAGAAGTAAGTGGGAAGGCATGAAGCGCAACCTTGCGTTTATAAAAACAAAAAAGCCTGGATAACTCTTCGTTTTCTGACATAACTCATCTAATGTCAACCTCTCTTTTTATTAAGTTTGCCGCTCTAATTCTAAAAATCTCATAACATAACAAACCTCATGGCTTTCGACATTGAAATGATTAAAAAGGTATATGATGAACTACCTTCTAAAATTGATGCGGTGCGCAAAGTGGCCAACCGCCCCTTAACCTTAGCAGAAAAAATTCTTTATGCTCATCTGCACAAAGATCAAATGTGTGCCGCCTTTGGCAGAGGTAAAGATTATGTGGATTTTGCTCCGGACCGTGTTGCAATGCAAGATGCGACAGCACAAATGGCGCTCCTTCAATTTATGCAAGCCGGGCGGCCTAAAGTAGCCGTTCCTTCTACGGTACATTGCGACCACCTCATTGTGGCCAAAGAAGGTTCGAAAACGGACTTACCGAACGCAGTCAAAGAAAGCAGCGAAGTATATGAGTTCCTTGCGTCCGTTTCCAATAAATACGGCATCGGCTTTTGGAAACCCGGAGCAGGCATCATTCATCAAATTGTATTAGAAAATTATGCCTTTCCGGGTGGTATGATGATAGGCACTGACTCACATACCGTAAACGCAGGTGGTTTGGGAATGATTGCCATTGGTGTCGGAGGTGCCGATGCTTGTGATGTTATGGCCGGATTGGCTTGGGAATTAAAATGGCCAAAACTTATAGGTATTAAACTCATCGGAAAATTATCGGGTTGGGTATCTGCTAAAGACGTCATTAATAAAGTGGCCGGAGTTCTTACGGTAAAAGGAGGTACCGGCGCTATCGTAGAATATTTTGGTGAGGGGGCGCTGTCTCTCAGTTGTACAGGGAAAGGAACTATTTGTAATATGGGTGCCGAAATAGGCGCAACGACTTCAACATTCGGCTATGATGAGTCTATGGCTCGTTATTTAATAGCCACAGGTCGTGCAGATGTAGCAGGCCTTGCCGATAAAGTCAAACAACACCTCACCGGCGATCCGGAGGTATATGCTGATCCCGAAAAATATTTTGATCAGGTAATTGAAATTAATCTCTCTGAGTTAGAGCCGCATATTAATGGGCCATTCACTCCTGACCATGCTACTCCCATTTCACAAATGAAAGAAGCTGCTGCTAAAAACGGTTGGCCGGAGAAAATAGAAGTAGGACTAATCGGATCTTGCACCAACTCTTCTTATGAAGACATTTCACGTGCCGTTTCATTGGCAAAACAAGTAGCAGAGAAAGGGTTAAAAACAAAAGCCGAGTTTACCATAACACCCGGATCGGAGCAAATACGATACACCATTGAACGAGACGGGTTCATTACCGTCTTCGATAAAATTGATGCAAAAGTTTTTGCCAATGCATGCGGGCCTTGCATCGGTATGTGGAATCGCACCGGCGCCGAAAAGAAAGAAAAAAATACCATCATACACTCTTTCAACCGTAATTTTCAATCACGTAATGATGGGAATCCAAATACGTATGCTTTCGTCGCTTCACCGGAAATCGTTACGGCTTTAACTATTGCAGGCAGCCTTACCTTCAATCCGCTCACTGATTATCTGATAAATGAAAAAGGTGTGAAAGTAAAATTAGATGCGCCCAGCGGCGATGAACTACCTAAAAAAGGCTTTGCTGTAGATGATGCAGGATATCAAGCTCCGGCAGCCGATGGCAGCAACGTTCAAGTTGTTGTATCTTCAAATTCTAATCGCTTACAACTTCTTGAGCCGTTTAAACCTTGGGAAAATACCGATCTTAAAGGATTAAAACTATTGATTAAAGCCAAAGGTAAATGTACCACCGATCATATTTCTATGGCAGGCCCTTGGTTAAAGTATCGTGGGCACCTCGATAATATTTCCAACAATTTATTGATAGGAGCTACCAACTTCTTCAACGGTAAAACTAATTCCGTTAAGAACCAACTCAACGGGGAATATGATGAAGTTCCAAAGGTGCAACGTGCTTACAAGGCCCTGGGAATTGGCAGCATTGTCGTGGGTGATGAGAACTATGGTGAAGGCTCTAGCCGCGAACACGCCGCTATGGAACCACGTCATCTCGGCG
Organism: Chitinophagales bacterium; assembly: GCA_039810885.1. GTDB lineage: Bacteria > Bacteroidota > Bacteroidia > Chitinophagales > UBA10324 > BJGO01. The sequence continues at coordinate 20,776 of JBDHXV010000021.1, forward strand.
TACGTGCCATAGTTGTAAAGTCTTTCGCACGCATTCATGAAACAAATCTTAAAAAACAAGGCATGCTTGCTTTAACTTTTGCGGATAAGAATGACTATGAAAAAATCCTTGAAGACGACACATTCGACATTATCGGATTAACCACATTTGCTCCGGGTGTGCCACTTACCATGGTATTGCATCATGGCAACAGCACCACCGAAGAGATTAAAGTAAACCACACCTATAATGAAAACCAAATTGAATGGTTTAAAGCCGGTGCTGCATTAAACATCATACGTAGAGAGTTGGCTTCATAGTTCTCTTACCTTACAAGCAGTAAAGCCTCGTTGAAGCGAGGCTTTTTTTTCATATTAGTTAACGATTGCACTAGATTATCTATAATGTGCCCATTCCGTTGCAAGAGCTACTTACTATTAATTTGGCATCATCATGTTTCTTAAAAATGCTTAACTCATTTTCAAACAAGTTTACTTCAAGACAATTTCACTGCCTCAGTCGCATTCTATTATCACACTCACATTTTTAAGGCTATTAAGATGCGTTCATTATTTTGGTACTTCTATATTCTCAATTCATTATTTATCTATATTCACACGTAATAATAAAGCTATGCAGCAACAAACATTAGAACAAATACAATCTTTCAGCGGGAAGTATCCTAAGCAACTCTGGTATTTATTTTTTAGTGAAATGTGGGAGCGTTTTTGCTTCTATGGTATGCGCGGCATGCTCACTGTCTTTATGATATCACAACTTCACATGCCCGAAAATACAACCAATTTACAATATGGAGCTACACAAGCGTTCGTTTATGCATTCACTTTTATAGGCGGTTTGTTTGCGGATAAAATATTAGGCTTTCGTAAATCTCTCTTTTGGGGAGGGCTTCTTATGATTGCGGGATCTTGTATTCTCGCTATTGATCCGCACAAGCTTTTCTTTCTTGGTATAAGTTTTACAATTATCGGCACCGGATTTTTCAAACCTAATATCTCTACTATGGTTGGTGCTCTCTACAAAGAGGGTGACAGCCGACGTGATGCAGGATTTTCACTTTTCTACTCGGGGATTAATATTGGGGCACTGCTTGGTGGTTATGCTTGTATAGCAATCGCAAAATCCTATTCTTGGAATCTTGCCTTTAGCCTCGCAGCCATCGTAATGTCTATTAGCCTGTTTACTTTTCTATTTACGCAGCGAAGCTTAGGCCCTATCGGTCTCTCACCTTTTATTGGTAAAGAAAGCAAACGCACTCGAGCCTATGAGTACCTTACCTACGTAGGTTCTCTTGTTATCATACCCGTTATTATGATTATGGTTTCCAAAACACAATACACCGATTGGTTTATGTATATCATTGGGCCGTGCACGCTCATTTATCTTTTTTATGAAATGTCCAGATACAGTATAGCCGAACGTAAAAAACTAATCGCAGCTCTGGTTTTTATCTTCTTCTCTATACTATTTTGGGCGTTCTTTGAACAAAGCGGGGGGTCGCTTAATATCTTTGCAGCACAAAATCTAAACAACACTTTCCTTGGTTTTGAACTTGAGCCAAATGGAGTTAATAATTCTGCTAACTCATTTTTCGTAATCATCTTCGCTCCTCTCTTAGGCTTGTTTTGGCTTTGGTTAAGTAAAAGAAACGCTGAGCCGAACACCGTAGTCAAGTTCGGATTAGGATTTCTATTTCTTGCTCTTGCCTTTTACGTATTTTATGCTACTCGTTTCTTTGCATCATCTAACGGTATAGCCTCACTGGAAGTTTTCACTTTCGCCTACTTCATTATCACTTTTGGCGAACTATGTCTATCTCCCATTGGCCTGAGTATTATGACCAAACTCTCTCCACAGAAGCTGCAAGGGGTGATGATGGGGATGTGGTTTCTGGCAAGCGCATACGGTCAATACGCAGCAGGCATTTTAGGTGCCGGTATGTCAAGTCCCAAAGCGGATGCTACTCTTACGGATAAATTAATTTCGTACACACAAGGTTATCAGCAATTAGCAATTTATGCTGTTGTTGCGGGCGTGGTGCTACTTATTATTTCACCCTGGGTAAGAAAATTAATGCAGGAAGTGAAGTAACTTTCTGTTATACTTCTTGTAAAGAAGCATTCAACAAAAGTTGCGGATATAAAATATTCGGATATTTTTGTGCACTCCATTAAAAGCATGGTCGGATGGCCGAGAGGCTAGGCAGAGCTCTGCAAAAGCTCGTACAGCGGTTCGAATCCGCTTCCGACCTCATACTGAAGACCGCTTCTTTCTTAGAATCGGTCTTTTTTGTTTAGCTAATACTCTCCTATCGAAAGTAGAACCATAGTGCAGGCTTCTTCAACGAGTATCCCGGCCTTTTTCGCAGATTCTTCTAAAATTGCATTTTCTGTTCCGGGGTTAAAAATGATGCGCCTCGGTTTTAACTCTAATATCTTCTCCAGATTCTGATTTTGTATAGTGGGATTTATATAAAGCGTTATTGTATCAATGGGTGCTTGAATAGACTCCAGTGGTACGATGTTAATGCCTCGAATGCTTCCTTTTTTGATGCCTGCCAAAAGGACTTTATGCCCCTTGTCCAGCAATCGATTAGCAGCTTTAAAACTGTAACGCTCAGGGTTAGTACTGGCACCTATAACTAATGTATTCATTTTAACTCGACTGCTAATTTAACCACTTATAGGTACAATTTGTTCACATAAATACATGTATTTAGGTATAACACGGTCAAGTTAGTGGCGTACAAAAGGGCAAATAAAATGATAGGAAGCCTATGGAATTTTCTCCTATAGAAGAAATACCAAAAGAACGTATCCCCGAACTTGAATGTAAAAGCGTGGAAGTGCTCTCCGGCATAGATGCATGTAAAGAGCGTCAAAGCAATATAGAGCGCGCAATTTCTTTAAGTAAAAACTTTTACGTTAAAGCAAGAATTGAATTTGATACGGAAGATGGAATCAAAGAGGTCTCTACCACAATCTGGGCTTCAGGGGAAAAACATATTATTTTAAAAGGCGGCATCAGCTTACCTATATGCTGTATCCGTAAAGTAACTATTCTCTAAGATTAAAGTAGCATAGTAACCGGGTTTTCCAAGAACGACTTTATACTTTGTAAGAAAGCGGCACCTAATGCTCCATCAACGGCTCGGTGATCACAAGATAAGGTTACTTTCATCGTCTGGGTAGTTTTTACCTGACCTTTTTCCAGTGTCAATACTTCTTTAGATTTTCCTACAGCAAGGATGCATGCATCTGGCGGATTGATAATTGCCGTAAATTCATCTATGTCCATCATACCTAAATTGGAAATTGTAAAAGTGTTTCCTTCCCAATCGCTTGGTTGCAGTTTACGATCCCGAGCACGTTGTGCAAGAGATTTGGCTTCTGATGAAATCAGGGACAGAGGCTTTAGGTCCGCATTTCGGATTACGGGTACAACCAGCCCATCTTCAACTGCTACTGCCATTCCAATATTTGCGTAATTATAATAACGTATAAAATCACCCATCCATGAGCAGTTAACTTTGGGATTTCTCTTTAGTGCCAATGCTACAGCTTTAATAATAAAATCATTTATAGAAATTTTGATATCGCTGAGTTCGTTCATTTGTTTGCGTGCTGCAAGTGCTTCATCCATTGTAATTTCCATTTTCAAATAGAAGTGTGGGGCGCTAAATTTACTTTCAGCTAAACGGCGCGCAATGGTTTTACGCATTTGCGAATTAGGAACATCCTGAAACCCTCCTGTAACAGCACTTGGCTGAGATGTTAATTGAGGTTGAGTGTGATATGATTCCACATCGCGTTTAACAATGCGGCCTTCATCACCTGTTCCTTTAATCGTATTAATATCTATACCTTGTTCTTTGGCAATTTTCTTTGCTAATGGGGAGGCCTTAACGCGCCCGCTATTGCTGACAGTTGTTACAGGTGGCAGCGTTGATGTCGCTGCTGCATTCGATGCCTTTGGTGCGTTAGATACTTCGGCCAAAGTTGAATTTACTGCCGATGATGGATTGGAGATTGGTGCCTGCGATGCCGTATTGAGTAAGGCTTTGTAATCTTCTCCTTCTTTGCCTAGTACAGCTATAACAGAATCAACGGGTACAGCCTGCCCTTTCTCGGCTCCAATGTATAATAAGGTGCCATTCTGAAAACTTTCAAATTCCATAGTGGCTTTGTCAGTTTCAATCTCGGCAAGGAGATCGCCACTTTTTATTTTATCTCCAACTTTTTTGTGCCACGCTACAATAACACCTTCTGTCATTGTATCGCTCATTCGGGGCATTTTTATTACTTCGGCCATTCGTTATTTTTTATAGGGCTGTAAAATTATTAAATAGAACTAATTCAGCGATGCTGAACACAGAAGTTATCAACTGATATTCAACTTAAGTTTTTTTTGTAAATCTTGCAATTTGGGATTCTGTTTTTTCAAATGCTCAAAGCGTTGCTCTGGAGTGAAGGGTTTTGTATTGCGTTCACGCTGTACCGCTTCTTCATCAAAAATTATCTTTAAACTGATTTTATCCATTTTTAAATAAACTCTGAGGTGGTTCAAGATCATATCTTTTTCCTCGAGAAGCAATTTGTGTATAGATGAATTATTGATCTTTATTTCAATATGTTTATTGTTTACTAATTGTGGTGGGTAAGCTAATATTGCAGAATGTAATACTTTCATCCCTGATTCTAACTTGCTGAGCAATGCATTTATGCATTCTTTAAATTGTAGTGAATCAATGATTAAAAGATCATCTTCTGTAAGCTGTTCCGGTGCTTCAACTATAAGATTATTGTTTGCTTTTTGCTGGATACTCTTTTGTATCTCGGCTAAACTACTTTTTGTTTTGCTTAATGGAGATGTAGTAGTAAGGGGGGAATTATTTTTAATGGGTTGTGAATCTCGCAGTGGTGCAACTTCTTTATTTCCTGCAGAGACCGATATATTGTTGCAAGAGATCGCTTCTTGATTCTGCGGAGGTGTAGTCTTGTTTACCGGAATACCTGGGATATCAGGTTTTTTTTTTACTTCTGTTTGATTTAGTGTTTCGATGTATTCTTTGAGATTGCACAATTTAATAAGCAGCAACTCCACTAGTAGTCGCTTATTTCGCGCCTGCTTGTAGCGAGCATCAGCTTCGTGTATTAAGTTGAGTGCATTTATTAAGAAAGTGAGGGGGACATACATGGCCTGAGCCATGTAGCGTTGTTTAAGATTTTCTGAAATATCGAGTATGGCAATGGTGTCCTTATTGGATGCTACGATGAGATTACGAATATGCTCGGCAAGTCCTTGTATAAAATTTTCTCCTTCAAAGCCCTTTTTAATTATCTTATCGAATGTGAGCAAGATGCTGCTTATGTCTTTAGCCAGAAATGAATCTGTTATCTTAAAAAAGTAATCAAAATCTAAAACATTAAGGTTCTCTACCGCCGTTTGATAGGTAATTTTATTATTTCCAAATACTGCTAAGCGGTCAAACATTGAAAGTGCATCGCGCAAAGCTCCGTCGGCTTTTTGTGCGATTAAATGCAACGCATCTTGGTCTGTTTCAATGTTTTCCTTTTCTGCAATATCACTAAGATAGTTTGCGGTGTCTTCCGTTTTAATACGGTTGAAATCAAAAATCTGACAACGTGAAAGTATGGTGGGAAGAATCTTGTGTTTTTCAGTGGTAGCTAAGATAAAAACTGCATAAGGTGGGGGTTCTTCCAGAGTTTTCAGAAACGCATTAAATGCTTGAGAGGATAGCATGTGAACCTCATCTATGATGTATATTTTTCTTTTACCCTGTTGTGGTGCAAAGCGCACTTGATCTATCAGTGCTCGTATGTCTTCTACAGAATTATTAGACGCTGCATCCAATTCATGAATATTAAACGAAGCATTTTGATTAAATGATCGGCATGATGCACATTCGTTGCAAGCCTCAATTTCGGCAGTAGGGTTTTCGCAGTTCAGCACTTTAGCTAAAATGCGAGCGCAGGTTGTTTTACCTACTCCTCGTGGCCCACAAAACAAGAAAGCCTGCGCTACTTGGTTTTGCCTGATGGCATTTTTTAAAGTAAGCGTCACCTGAGACTGCCCTATAACATCCGCAAAGCGTGCAGGTCGGTATTTTCTTGCAGATACTACAAATGAATCCATACGCGTAACTTTACAAACCTACTATAAATATGATGGAAAAGATATGTTGTATTTATTTGGTATCGTTTTGTTGATTTTGTTGTTTTACTTTTTCCGGATGCAAGTATATCCATTCGGGTGGTGCAATAAAGACTATCAGTTTATCCAGCCACTTTTTGAGGTTGAGCGAATCGTGAAATAAATCAATCCACTCGTGAAAGATGATACGAATAGGCCCCGGGTTTTTAATCTCTTTGGTGATACCATATCGTATAGGCTCATACTCCTGCTCAGAAAGTTCTCTTTGAAAAGTGCCAAACAATCTGTCCCATATTATAAATACCATTCCCATATTTTTATCAATGTATTTTTCATTGCTTGCGTGGTGTACTCTGTGATGAGAAGGGGTTACCAAGAAATTATCTAAAAAGCCAATGTTGATTTGATATCGGGTGTGAACCAAAATGCCATAAATCTGGGTAAGGCTGTACATAAACATAATGTCCAATCCATCGAAATTCATTAATGATAGGGGTATGAAATAAACAAAGCGATATAAGGGTTGTAATACTGATGAACGAAACCCCACGGACAGGTTAAACTCGTTACTGGTATGATGGGTCACGTGCACTGCCCACAATGCTCTTACGCGATGGTCAAAATAGTGCTCCCAATAAAACAAGAAATCTTCGGTTATGAGTAACACAAGCCAATAAATCCAAGGTGTGTGAATTTCAATAACATGGAATTGTTGAAAGTAATTTAATATCGGTATGGTAAGTATAAGAATGAGTATGCGGTCAAGACCAAGATTCAGCAACATCAGATATAGATTTGTAATCGTGTCACGTGTTTTGTAATAATGACGTCTCTGCTTTGAACTCACTACTATTTCTGTGATAATTAATGCGGCTTGTAGAGGCGCTGTAAAAAAAAGCAATAGTGTGTTTTTTGTAAACTCGTGAATCCAATCGAACATGATGCGTAAATATAATAGGCGACCGCAACCTTCAAGATATTCTCCCTCTTTTTTTAGAGGATTTTAATAACGAAGAAGCACAGCGTATTAATCAAAGCTTCGTTCTATGAACTTTAAGTAGGGAATTAATACCTTGTAATGTTTCACAGCCAGCTTAATAAAGTGTTTTGACATAACTTCTGAATCTTTGATCTCTATACCCGCGATAAAACTTTTATAGCGTAGCCACGGCAACATTTCGTTTGTCTTGTCATAGCCACGCGGCACTCCACTAATCTTCTCATCGTACAATTCTCCAAAGGTTTTAACAAAATGCTTATTTCTAACGATCTGAAGATATTCTTTCGCATTGTAATCTATTTCTTGTCTGATAGCTTTTAACACTGTGGATTCGGGCTGATAAACGCCTCCTCCCAGATAAGAATTTCCACTCGGCTCTATGTGAAAATAAAATCCGGGGTGTGGCGACTTTTTTCCTCCCGGAGTAATGCTTGCGGCGAAATGCGCCTTATACGGTGATTTATTCTTTGAGAATCGAATATCTCGGTTTATTCGAAATAGGCTTTCGCTTGCTTTCAAACCTGCTATAAGAGGATAGACTTTAGTTAGCTCCACTATCAACTCATCTATAACTATAAGCAGTTGTTTCTTTATAGCTTCATATCTTACACGGTTTGTATCAAACCATATTTTATTGTTGTTTTGTTTTAACTCGTTGAGAAACTTCAACGTATCCGGGTGCAATTGCGGACTCATGTGTTATGGAATTTTTAAGTTATTCTCCCTTCAGCAACACAGGTAACACCAAATAGTTTATTCCATTTACTGAATGAGCCTTCAATGCTGTGGTAAGTTTTCAGCACGTTGTTTAATATAGGAGAAATAGCCCTCATGTTTGACTTAGGGTTGTGAGTCTTGTTTCCTATTTTGCGAATAAACCATACAAAAGGGAAGATGGTATTGTAGAGATAATAGCTCGATTGAATCTGAAAGTTCGCCTTATCTAATAGTTGATTTAATGTACGTCGGGTATAGCGGCGATAGTGCTCGAGATAGACATCGTGCCCACTCCATAAAGACATAAATGCCGGCACCGTAATAAAATAGTAATTCGTTCCGATACAAGACCTTTTTATATTCTTAAGCATATCCAGGTCGTCGGGAAGATGTTCTAAAACATCCATCATCACATATACTCCATTACAAATATTCTGCGGTAGTGCTCGTGTTTTTTCTATCATTTGTGCTTTTGTTGCACTTAATTCTTCATCGGTATAACCAATATCTACCAGCCATATTTTCTGAATGCATTCTGGTAAAGCCTTCATCAGCTCATACATAAAAAAGCCTGAACCAGAGCCAACATCAATAAGTGTTATTTTAGCATTCGTTTGTTGTGCTATCGACCTTATAAATCTTATTAAAGGCAGCTTCTTAGATTGATAATACCAATGTTTCTTTGGATCTACGCCAAGTTCAAGTTCCTTTAAATCCATCTTACTCGCGCTGCAACTTTTGCTTTACCTCTTCAGCTTTATTGTAATATAACTGTGCATTCTGCTTATCGCCCTTTTGATTGTACAATGATGCCAGTATGTTATAGGCCTGATAGTTATCAGGATTAATTTGTACGGCATATAACAATTGATTAAGCGATGCGTCGAAATTCCCCAGGTAAGCTAACGCAATGCCTTCATACACATAAGCAAAATCATTCTGAGGATTGACGGTATGCCACTGCTGTGCAAGTGTTGCTGCTTCTTTATATTTTTTCAGATTTAATTCAATCTGCAACAGATTCATATAAGCTTCTTCATTCTGTTTATTATAATTAATTGCTTGTGTGTAATATTTTTCGGCAAGTAACGTGCTATCATTTTTCATTGCAAGGTAGCCGTAATAATCGCTTTTGTCTTTTCGTTCAATAACCACAGATAAGGGTACTCCATCTGCCTCACACTTAAATATTGCTTTGTCGGATGGCCATATTCCATACTTTAGTTGAGATGGTTCAACGGTTCTTGAATTATAAATTCCAAAATCCCAATCACGATTAGCTCGACTTTTTTCATTTCCCGGCGCATACCACTTGGTATAAATTATTTTTACCTTATCCGTATCATTCCTGAAATAATGATTAACAGGATCCAGGGTGTTTGTAGTTAGGCGAATTTTATGTTGCGCATCAGCTTGCTTGAAAGCATCTGTTTGTTTAAACCATTTTGCAGTTTGCTTGATGCTATTCATATAGTAATCTGTGTCGTAAGAAAGCCAAGCTTTTTGAATCCCTCCGACAAGTTCATTGAAGTAAACATATTCGTTTGGATGATTAACGAATGAAAATCTTATCACAGGAAATAATCCTAAACATAGCATAATAATAGCTGCAATTTTGATTTTAATATTTGCATAGAGTGTAATAATATAATACCACGTTAATGCAGCCATAACGGCAAGTAAGGGTACTAAAAATAACATTTGGCGCATGGCGTCATACATAGCACTCTTGCTATAAACCGCATAAGCCCAGGGAAAAACCCCTGCAAAAATTAATAAGAGCGAACGCTCAACAGGAATCTTTTTACGTAATAGAAACCATACAGCACCAAAAGCCATAGCACTAAACAAGATGATAACAGGCGTACTAATCCATAACCATTTGAGAATATAATACCACGGAATGTCTTTCGAAGTCATCATCTTCCCCTCAAAGAATAAACCTATAGGCATGCTGAAATTTGTGCTTTCCTTTAGTGCCAGCATAGGGTTATGAATAGGCCCCAATAAACCGTAGGGCCAAAACACAAGTCCGAGAAAGTATGCTGTTACAGCTACTGCCGTTATCGATTTTAGATTGCTTGTTAAAGTTTTGTTATTCTTTATAGCCAATCGTTTTTCAGTTGAAAGGATTATTGCACCAAAGTAAAATGCAAGTAACATTCCTAATAGGATTAAACCACCCACACGAATATTAATAGTATATGCAATGGCTAATGCAAGTTTCACCCATACCCGTTTATTCGGATGTGGCAACTGCTTCACCATTTGTATTAAATAATACATTGTTATAATATAACCCATTGCGAAAGGAATATCCTTAGGGTTATTCATACTATGCCCGAAGAACTGTGGCCACAATGCAAGAAATAAGAAGGCAAGAAAAGCACAAAGCCAGCTACCGCTTATACTGTAGGCAAGCAGCCCACAAAAGATGATAGCCGTTGAGCCTGCAAACGAATTTAACAAGTGGCGCATATCATATTCATCTATGCCTCCTATATATTTATTTAATGCTGCTGACAGCATTGGAAAGAGCCCCCCATATAAATGAAGGTTCTCTTTATTTCCAATTTTTAAATGAAGGCACGATGTATCCTTACCCAATGAAGTATAAAAACTTAGTACATGCTCACCATATATTTTTTGGTCCGTATCGTCTCCGGTAATACCATAATCGAAGCTTAGAATGGCCATAAGAGCTACAAGAAAAATAGCGCTTACGGCAAACACACCGCGAAAAAGATTATCTGTTTTTCGATTCTCCTTATTAAAAGGCTCCACCAGTAAATGTTTGAAATGCAGTATGGCCGATATTCGAAATATTTCAATAAACATTTTGATGCCATCTCGTATTACATTGATTTTACTGCCTTCCATAGCAATAGCCGTTATGGGCATATCTTCAATTACAACTCCCATATTATAGGCTCGGTATAAAATTTCTACATCATGTGCCCATCCTTCGGTGAGTAGTTGGGCAAATATCTTTTTTGCTACTGCAGTGGGATAAACTTTAAAGCCACATTGTGTGTCGGCGTGTGGTAGTGGAGTGAGGGTGCGAACAAAAAAGTTGAAAATTCTACCGGCTAGTTTTCGATGGTTTTCTACAGAGATTGTTGAACCTTTGTGCTCGCGCGAGGCGATTAAAATCTTATTGGGAGCTAAATGTTTACAGAAGTTAGTAAGATGTTGCGGAGTTACACTCAAATCCGCATCCATCGTAAGCAGGTAATGGTTTGAAGCAATAGCAACACCTGCTCTGAGAGCTGCGCCTTTGCCTCGATTTTGCGGAAGTCTTACTATTTGAAATCTTTTCTCGGCAAATAATTTCTTAAAGTATAGAGAAGATTCAACCTTAGCAACTGTATCATCTTTACATCCATCATCAACCAATATTATTTCAAACGGGTATTTAAACTGTCGTTCAAAATTTTCCATGCCACTCAACAGAGCTTCCACCCTTCCCGATTCATTATAGCAGGGTATAACAATGGAAAAGGTAATTGTTTCAGTTTTTATTGCAGCACTCATTCTGTAAATAAAGGATACTATGGTTAAGTGCAAATAACGTTAAAGTTTTTCTGATGCCTTAGCCGGTGGCGTTCAAAAAAATACTGCACGTTTCTTAATTCATTATACTATATTAGTACACCAGACAAAGCCTATATCTCATGCGAATCTACCCGGACAATAAAGTGTACTATTCCATTGGTAAGGTGGCTGAAATTGTTGATGCGCCTATACCAACCCTGCGTATTTGGGAAAAAGAATTTGATATTATTAAACCGAAGAAGAATCGTAAAGGAGACCGCTTTTTTACGGTTGAAGATATTGAGAATTTGAAATTAATAAAGCACTTGGTTAAGGATAAAGGATATAAAGTTGAAGGTGCCAAGCGAATTTTGCGAGATGAGTATAAGGCAGCAAAGGGTAAGATGGATGTTCTAAATAATTTAATAATGCTGCGCGATTTTTTGGAATCTTTAAAAGATACAATCGATCAGCGCGGTAAACATAAAACTATAGAGGCTACACAACGTAAGTCTTCCGGGAATATAGCCACAGATGAAATTGATTTAAGAGATATGTAATTCAGTTGCTTAGTTAAATTATAAAGCCGCAAGTTTGAATGCTTGCGGCTTCGATATAATTAGAATTTAGTAGTTCTTATTCTCTCATAAATCTTGTGGTAATGATTCCCTTATCAGAATGCAAGCGCACCAGATACATACCTCTACTCAATTCACTCGTGTTGATATTGACTTCATTACTATTCGTATCCAATGTTGCTTGAATTAAGCGGCCACTGATATCATAGACTTCTACGTTCTGAATCTTTATGGCAGCATCGGTTTGAATCATTACATAATCCGAGGCGGGATTAGGTGCAACGGTAACGGTGTAACTACCGGAAGTAATATTCGCAAAGCCGGTATAATAACCGGGTAATTGTAAAACCTGAACAATACGAGGAGCTAAATATCCTTGTATCGTATCAATGTAAGCCATAGCGTGTGCTTTAAGATTAATGTTAGGGTTGCTGTAGAAAGCCGATTGATAAATTGTATCTACGGTGAGTGAGCTAACGCCATAAGCAGGTGCTATAAGCTGTAAATCGGCATGGTTAACCCACTCCCAAGGGCCTGCTTGGCCATTCAGTGGAGGCCCCGGATTGGGTAATACAAATGGGAAGAGGCCTTCTAAGCCATCATTGATGGCATTTGCACGTGTGGTGTATGGATCATTGTAAGGAATGTTAAATACATTTTGGTTTCCGAATCCTTTTGAGCGTTTAATGATGGCATGCGAACCGATGACATCTACCACAAACTGACCCGTAGTCGGAACGGTAACATTTCCGACACCGTAAGGAGCAAAAGGATCATTGACGCTATGGAAGCAAACCAAGGGGACATCACCTGCCTCGAGCCATGTACTGTCACCCAAGGCACCACCCATATTCACAGCCATGCGTACACGTCCGCTATAGCCGGGGTTGTTTGAGATTCCAAACCCTGTCATAGCGTTCAGTCCGTCAAAACCTCCCCATATAGTCTGATTTACATAAGGCTGCCCCTGAGTAAATCCATACGTAGCGTTGTCTTCTCCTGCAATAAATTTCAACAGTTGAATCTCGGATACTTTATCCAGAGTAACATACGCTAAAGCAACATAACCTCCTGACCCTTGTCCGCAGAGTATAATTTTATTGGTATCAATTTTATACGGGTTACCATCTACACTGTAGCTCTTTTTAAAGTAACGTACACAGGCATGGGCATCCTGAATGGCTCGATATACTGCCAATAAAAGTGTACCTGTACGAATATCCTGAGTGGTTCCAAGCGGATTCCATCCTAAGCGATAATCAACACTGGCTGCAACATATCCACGGCGTGCAAATTGACGGCACATTTCCGCAGTAGCAGAATCGGCACGGTCTCCTGTTGCCGTTTTGTTGCGCAGGATAGGCAAAAAACTACCGGTATGAAAATAAAGTACAAGAGGGCGTGAAGTCTCCGTGTCGCCGGTAGGTTCATATAAGTCAAGTTTTAAATCTACTTGAGCGGGTGTGCCTGTAAGTACCGACATGTTCTGCGCATAAATAATATTGGGTGTCTTAGTTACATTAGGAAAAACCTCCGTCAAATAGCGTTGAGCAAAGAGGTTACTTGTTTGTAGTAGTAAACACACAAACAAAATGGGATAAAGTCTTTTCATAGATTGTTTTGTTTTTCTGACTTGAAATATAATCAGAAGTTTTAGGACTGTTTAAACAAGTAGTCCACAGTACCGGGTTCTTAATTTATATGGAATTGTAGGTGTATGAAAGATTAATTCTTTATGATACAAACCATGCCGGTTAACTGATCGTGCCAAGCTTGCTTTTTATCGCTAAACAATACAGCTAAACCACTGACAATTGCCGGCACAACAGCAACGACAACCATGACTAAGTATAACCACGTGCGACCAAAATAAAAACGAAATGCAGATGGTTGTAACGTTTTTTCATCTACGAGTTTTATTCCAACAAGCCGTTTGCCCACCGTGCCTCCAAAGTTTTCTAATATAGGGCTATATATTAAAACCCATAGAATGATGGCAAAGCCGGGCACGGCCTGATCTAAATTTCTTAATATATACTCAACATTATATGTATTGTCGGATTTGATTAGTACAATAAATATTTGTTGAATTACAAATGCAGCAATAAGCACAATTGCTGAATCAACTAAACGGGCAGTAAGTCGTTGGCCGAAGGAGGCATAGCTTATATTTTCTTCCATTTCAACTTCTTTAGTAATTCGGCTTAACAGTTTGTCAATCGAATCGGGTTTGTTTAAAATTACTCCACTCATGAATAAATTTTTTCTGATTATTTACAATGTCTCTCTTTTTGAGATAAGTATAACTATAAAATAATCACAATAATTTCAATAAGCTAATTTATATTTTGTTTCGCAAGCCAAGTTCAATCACCTGCGGCTCTATAATTCTTCCCTGATGAATTTTAAATTTCACCATAGTGCGCATGACGTGAAAGCCGACAATGCCTGCTGCGCCCGGGTTAATATGAAGCAACCCCGGAATTGTTTTATCGGGCATTATTTTTAATATGTGGGAATGCCCGCAAATAAATAGTCCTACTTTATTTTGAATCAATTGAACCTTTACTTCAGACACATATTTGCCGGGATAGCCTCCAATATGTTTTATGAATACGCGCAAGCCCTCCAATTCAAAAAGTAAAGTTTCAGGATAATGTGATCTGATTCTACGGCCGTCAATATTTCCATAAACCCCGCGAATAGGCTTACCCTGATTTTCTATTATCTCGGCTACTCCTTCTCCCCAATCTCCTGCGTGCCAGATCTCATCACAATCCGCTAACAGACCTTTCATGACATCATCAAAATAACTATGAGTATCACTTAATAAGGCTATCCTAATCATTATTTTTTCGAGTCAACATTTCCGGGGTAATGGGGACGACTCCGGCGTGTTCACAGACTAAGCCTCCCGCAAGATTGGCTAAACGTGCGGCATCTTCAATCGAATAATGGAGGGCTAAAGCAGCCATTGCAACAGCAATAACCGTATCACCGGCACCGGATACATCTGCAATATCGCGTTTATGTGCTTTAAGGATTCCTACTTCGGAGCCGGAGTAAAACACACCATGTTCTGATAACGTAATCAAAATATTTTTACATTCCAATAACTGACGCAGTTTGAAAGAAGCGTTCTCAAGGCTTCTGATTTCCGGCTCTACTTGAATATGCAATGCTTCTTTCAACTCTCGGGCATTAGGTTTAAACAGAGTGACCTGTCGATAGAAAGTAAAGTTTTTATTTTTAGGATCTACACCCGTAATTATTCTTAGAGCCTCGGCTTTTTGAATAATGGCTGTAATAATCGTTTCGTTTAATAAACCCTTATCATAGTCTTCAAAAATTACGGCATCGGGTCTTTGCTGTACCAAATAGGTGCATACCTTTTTTATAAATTGTTTTTGTAATGCAGACGGCAGTTCGTATGTAACCTCATCATCAATACGCAACACGTGTTGATTACGCGCCAACACACGCGTTTTGCATGTTGTCTGTCTTTGCTTATCTTCTATAAATATCGTATTCGATATGTGCTGTTTCTGTAAAAGTTGTTTTAATAATCTGCCATTGCTATCTCTGCCAACGACGGCAGCCAGATCCGTTTTTATTCCAAGAGATAAGAGGTTCAACGCTACGTTTGCAGCGCCTCCGGGTCTTTGTTCTTTATGGTGCAGTGTTACGATAGGAACCGGTGCCTCGGGCGATATTCTATCCATCGTCCCCCACAAATATTCATCAATCATTACATCTCCGATAACTAAGATGCGAAGCTTTGATAATTGCTGAACAAACTTACTTATGTTCATACTATCTGAGTTTTGATAAGGCTATTGAGACACGCTCCAGTGCCGCATTTAACTTTTCTTCTGAGGCTGCATAAGAAACACGAATGCAACGTGAATCTCCAAAAGCGTTTCCGGTAACCAAGGAGACTCCTGCTTCGTGGAGAAGATACATACATAAATCATCGGCAGATGCTATATGATAATCTTCAAATTCTTTTCCATAATAAAAACTCACGTCGGGGAATACATAAAACGCCCCGTCAGGGTTATTGGGGCGAATACCCGGAATATGTTTCAGTTTGGATAAAACCAATTCGCGACGTTTTAAGAATGCTGCTTTCATTCGCATCGTATCTTCTAAAGGGCCATTTAGAGCAGCAAGCGCGGCACGTTGCGACACTGAACTTGTGCCTGATGTAATCTGTCCTTGCATCTTATCACATGCCTTGGCAATTTCAATAGACGAAGCAGAGTATCCAATACGCCAACCCGTCATAGCATAGCCTTTTGAGCAACCATTGATGACAATTACACGATCTCTGATTTCGCTAAACTGTGCGATGCTCTCATGTTGCCCGATAAAATTTATATATTCATAAATCTCATCAGATATAATGAACACGTTTGGATATTTCGCAAAAACTTCTGCTAATGCAGCTAATTCATTTCGAGTATAGACTGCGCCGGTAGGATTACAAGGTGATGAAAAAATAAAGAGCTTTGTTTTTGGAGTTATCGCTGCATCTAATTGATCTGGAGTAATCTTAAATTCATTCTCAATTTGAGTAGGCACTGATACAATTTTGCCTTCAGCAAGTTTTACAATTTCTCGATAGCTTACCCAGTAAGGTGCCGGTATAATCACTTCTTCGTTTGGGTTAACTAACACCATAACCACGTTAGCAATAGATTGTTTGGCGCCTGTAGAGACAATGATCTGCTCCGGGCTAAAATCCAATTTGTTGCTTCGTTTAAACTTTGCTGTAATAGCCTGTCGTAATTCTAGAAAGCCTGCTACGGGAGTGTATTTGGTGTAGCCTTCGTCTATAGCTTTCTTAGCTGCTTCTTTAATGAATTGCGGTGTATCGAAGTCAGGTTCTCCTAAACTCAAGTCAATAATGTCTTTCCCCTTTGCTTTCAATTCACGGCTCAACTTGGCCATTTGCAAAGTTTCCGATTCGGTCAGGTGTGCTATACGTTCCGCGAGCATGATCTACTATTCTTATGAAAGGTGCCAAAATACAAAGAAAAGGTAGAGGCGTTTCTAATATTGTTATCCAAGAATTGGTCAAAATACATTTAACATTATATTTGCGCTCCCAAAATGGCGAGGTAGCTCAGTTGGTTAGAGCGTAGGATTCATAACCCTAAGGCCACGGGTTCAACTCCCGTCCTCGCTACAAAACTTATCAAACCGTTTCAGTTTGCAGCATCGGGTCCAGCAAACAGTGGAGTTGTTAAACCATACTTAACATATACCGATGCGATGATTGAAGCGGTTTTTTTGTGGAACAGACTATGCGTAACGTATATAAAATTATTAATCAGAACGAAATCTTATTTACGGACTCGGAAGTCTTTTTAATACAACAAGTGTATCGTGCAGCTCAACTGCTTCAAGTGCCTGTTTACCTCGTTGGCGGGTATGTAAGAGATAAATTATTAAATAGAGAGTCAAAGGATATTGATTTTATGTGCGTGGGGGATGGCATTGCATTGGCCCATAAAGTAGCGGAGCTTATTGAGCCAAAGCCAACGGTTGCCATTTTTAAACATTATGGAACTGCCAAATTGAATATTCGAGGATTGGACGTTGAGTTTGTTGGAGCTCGTAAAGAGTCTTATCAAAGCCATTCGCGCAATCCAATAGTAGATAATGGTACCCTCGATGAAGATTTGCTACGAAGAGATTTTACCATTAATGCACTGGCTATAGAACTTCGATCTTATGACGAAGGTATTCTGATAGACCGCTTTAACGGCATTCAGGATTTATCTTCAAAAATTATTCGCACCCCGTGTGACCCTGATATCACATTCAGTGACGATCCTTTGCGCATGATGCGTGCTGTGCGTTTCGCATCGCAACTCCATTTTGACCTTCATCCTGCCACACAAAACGCATTGCGGCATAATGCAGAGCGGATACAAATTATTACTGCCGAGCGCATCACAGATGAGTTAAATAAAATTATCCTGAGCACTACCCCTTCAACAGGATTTATACTCTTAAATGAGGTCGGTATTCTTAAACACATCTTCCCTGAGTTCACTGCACTTTGCGGAGTGGAGTTAGCTGATGGAAAGGGGCACAAAGACAATTTCTACCACACTTTACAAGTGTTGGATAACATTTCCAAAAAAACGAACGACTTGTGGATTCGCTGGGCAGCGATATTGCATGATATCGGTAAACCCAAAACCAAACGCTTTGAGCCGGGTACAGGGTGGACCTTTCACGGACACGATGCTGTAGGGGCGCGTATGGTGACTAAGATTTTTCGTCGAATGCGGTTGCCCATGAATGAAAAAATGAAACTGGTTGAAAAATTAGTGTTATTGCATCTTCGTCCTATTAGCCTTACCAAAGAAAACATTACCGATTCAGCCATAAGACGGCTTTTGTTTGAAGCCGGAGATGATATTGATGCTCTAATGATGCTTTGCGAAGCCGACATTACCTCTAAGAATAAACAAAAGGTTATTCGTTTTTTACAAAATTTTGAGTTGGTGAAAGGTCGTATGCTGATTGTGGAAGAGAACGATCATCTTCGTAATTGGCAGCCCCCGATTACGGGAGAAATAATAATGCAAGCCTTTGACCTAAAGCCCTGTCGTGCCGTAGGAGATATAAAGAATGCAGTTAGAGATGCGATACTCGATGGCATCATTCCAAATGATTATGATGCGGCTTATGCATTTATGATGCAGAAGGGATCTGAGTTGGGTTTTAACATAAAGAATTAATTCGCATATTTAAATTGCTGAAATTATTTTTACACAAAAGACAATTCATAATATATGGCAACTTATAAATTCCGGGTGATGTATGAGGAAGACGACAATCTCTTTCGTGATATTGAAATCAAGTCATCTCAAAATTTTATTGAGTTTGAAGAAGCGATTATCAAAGCATGGGGCTTGCCCCCCGAAGCCGAAACCTCTTTCTATGAATCCAATGATCGTGCGCAAAAGGTTAAACAAATCAACTATCGAAAATCGTTTAAGAAAGACGGGGCATTGAGCTATCCCGTCATTATGATGTTTGTTAACAATCCGCATCAAAAATTTTTATATCACCATGAGGGTAAACAAGAACTTATATTTTTTATCGAGCTTATTCAGATTGGACAAGAGAAGTCAGGGACTGACTATCCATTAATGATAAAAACTAACGGCCCCTCTCCGGTAAGAAAGGAAGATATCTATAAACATATTAAAGCACACGCTATTGAAGTAGAAGAATCGGAGGGAATAGATGAGGACGATGAAGCAAGGATGAAAGATATGGGGTTTGAAGGAGAAGACGATGTGCATCAAGCAACTGATGAGTCAGATGATGAGACAATTGATGAAAATGAGGAGCAGGAAGAAGATGAGTCAGATGACTCTGATGATGAGATTGGCGATATGTTTAAGTTTGATAACGATGGTGGAGATGATGATCGTTATTAATTGAACGCTATTCATTGAACACATCAAAAAAGAAATTAATTGTTGTTGGTGGACCTACGGCATCAGGGAAAACAACTTTGGCTATTGCATTAGCCCAACACTTTCAAACAGAAATAATTTCCTTTGATGCACGTCAATTCTATGCTGAAATGAACATTGGCACGGCTAAACCAACTCGTGAAGAGCTGGCTCAAGTACCACATCATTTCATCGGGCATAAGAGTATTAAAGACAACTACAATGCAGGTGACTTTGAAAAAGATGCGGATGGGCTAAGTCTTAACTTACTCAATAAGTATAATGTGCTTATCGCCACTGGCGGCTCCGGGTTATATTTAGATGCATGGCTTAACGGGTTAAACCAATTTCCCGAGGTGAATGCAGAAGTACGGAATGAATTGATTGCTCTTTATGAGAAAGAAGGTATCAGCGCTTTACAAATCTTATTGAAAGAGAAAGACCCTGCTTATTACCGCACCGTTGATCTTTTTAATCATAGGAGGTTGATTCGTGCATTAGAAATATGTTTGAGTGCAAGAGCCCCCTACTCTACATTTCTTAACAGAGAACCCAAAAAACATTTGTTTGATATATCTATGATTGGCATTGACTTGCCAAGAAAGATCTTGTATGAGCGCATTAATCTCCGTGTAAATACGATGATAGAAAAAGGGCTTGAAGAAGAAGCCTACTTGCTCTATCCTTATCGTCACTATAAGGCACTACATACGATTGGCTATTCCGAGTGGTTTGAATATTTTGAAAAGCGTTTTACAAGAGAAGAAACCATACTAAGCATTAAGCAAAATACTCGCAACTATGCAAAGCGGCAAATGACTTGGTTTCGTCGCTATGAGCAACTGCATTGGATTCAACAAGTCAATGTAAAAACGTGTTTGGGGCGATTAGGGTTGTAAAACCACTTTTACATTTTGATGTGTGTATCCATCGCTGACTGTTACAATATAGAATCCCGTAGGAAGTTGTGTAGTATATCGTTTTTGACCATAGAAGGCATCACTTAATAGTGTGCGGCCACTCATATCGGATACTAACAGTGTCAACTCGCGATCCGATTGTGAGCGTATTAATATTTCTTTGTTATTGATAACTTGAACCGAAGTCAACATATCGTGGTATATCGTTTCTACTGTGTTCGGTAAACAATCATTTGGGTTGAATGCTTTCCCGGGAGAACCAAGAAAACATCCTTTTTTCCAGTTGCTTGCCTCATTCATTTTTCCTTTAGGATCAATTAACTCCAAAGTGTATCCGCCCCCATCGGCCTCAACAGGCCATCCATACGAATTTCTATAATGCACGGAGAAGTTTATTTTTCCCTGAGCATCATACAGTCGGATAGATTCTCCCCCGTTAGATAAAGAAAAACCTAACCCTCCGATAACATTTGTTACCGTTGGATGAATAGCACTGAACTTGTTAATCTTTCTTGCAAAAACTAAGTAAGCATTTGCAGGAAAGGATACCACAGGGATTACAAACTGATTGGAGTCTTTTGAGTCGCTGAGTCTCCAGCCTGTAAGATTAATTGTAGCGTTTGTCTCATTATGTAATTCGAACCAATCATCACAATCATAAGCTGTATCTGACTTATAATTTATTTCACTAATTACGATGCTTGGGTTACAAGGCGTCCATCCGGTTCCGGGAGAGCCAAACATACATCCATCAAACCAGCTACTATATATATTGGGGTCTAAGCCGCCGCCTTTATATTCTAATGTTCTTCCGCGTCCATCTGCACCTTTAGGCCAACCCAATGTATCCATATATGTTACCGAGTAAACGAGAGTGCCTCCTTGGTTATAGAGTCGAATCATGTCTGAACTGTTGCCAAGGCTAAATAGAAATGCTCCAATATAATTTGCTACCCCGGGATATATTGTCGTAAATCTTACAATATCTTTAACGATAACCAAGTACTTTCCGGCCTGAAGGCTAGTTCCTGTTGGAATAATATATTCGCTTAAATCATTATTGTCCGACACTTTCCAACCACCAAGATTCACCGTGCTTGTACCGGCGTTATAGATCTCAAACCAATCGCCGCTGTTCATCGTGGTGTCGCTATGATAATTAATTTCAGACACAATGATGCTTTGAGCTTGTGTGATGCCGATGCCGAATATCAAGAGTGTGATGAGGGTAAGACCAGGTTTCATTTAACGAGGGAAATAGGGTGCAAATGTACGGATTACGTATCAGACCTAAGTGAAGTAAGTTGGTCTGCCACACATAACTACTGCAACTTTTTCTTTTGAATTTATTCGCTCTTTCTTCACAAGGTCATTCAGCGCATAAAACATTTTTGCCACATAAACGTGGTCAACCCATAAACCGTTTTGTTCAATTAACAGTCGTTGAAAATTAATTAGCTCATTGTTGGTTTTGGCAAAGCCTCCGAAGTGATAATCGTATAAAATATTACAACGGGTTAAAGTCCCCAGATCGTTAAATCCATAAGAATGAAGGATACGGCTAATTGTTGGTCGGGCCCACGATTCTGCTTTTAATGCAGGAACGGCCCACAGAGTTACGTCTTTCTTTAGAGTAGATAAGATACCGCTAACGGTGGTGAAGGTGCCACACGATACAAATAGATGTTGAACATCATCGGGCACATAGAAGCTCATTTCCGATGCTCCCTTTACGCCATCATTATTCTCACCGCCATCCGGTATAATCAGCGCATCGGGATAAAGGTTGTGCAGGTATTGTTGATATTCTTCACTAAAACGATTAGCATAGGCTTCTTTTGATAGATAATGGAGTATCATTCCGCAACTACGGCAGAAGTCGAGCGACTCATTCTTCGCATAGTGTTCTTCTCCTCTAACGACCCCTACGGACTTCAACTTAAAATCGCGGCACGCTGCTGCCAGGGAATATAGGTGATTGGAATAGGCTCCTCCGAAGGAAATTAGCGTTATTCTTTTTTCATCAAGTGCTCGTTTTAGATTGTATTTCAGCTTAAACCATTTATTGCCGCCATACTCCGGATGCAACCGGTCAAAACGAAGTAACGTAATTTCTCTCTGCTGCATCAAAACAGATTCTATCTTTACGGGGAGAGTCTCCGGTGCATCAAATACAGATAAGGAAGGGTTCACAATCGCTGATATTCAAATTTTGGATATCCTTTCTCTCCATCCGCATTATAGAAATCTATAAAACGCAATTTCCAATAATATCCGTTCTCATCACGTATGATGTAGTTGTGTTGAGGGGCAATCAGATAAGATTGCGAAGCGAAGCTATAGCGTTTCCAATCATAACCTACAACATCGCGCGATGTTGTTAATGGAATAGTCAGCGCTTTCTCATAATCTATCTCTTCAAATGTTAAAGTACTGTCAGCTCCGGCATATATGCCATTCGGGTTCAATAACACTCCACTCACCATATAAGGGGTATAGGGATTGGTGTTGTAAAAAACATAACGATAACGTGTAAAGACAATATCCCACGTTTGTTTTGGCGGCTCCATCGTTATTTGTTGGCCACCGTTGTTAAATGTGAAATATGAAAAGTTGAATTGTTTGTCTTTTAGAATGATCATGCTATCTACTAAACTATTATCGAGCAATCCAAATTTGATTTTATAGGCTTCACTGTTCACCCACAAGAATTTTACTTTCCAAAAGCGTAAGGCCGTACCGTACATGCTGCCTCGATCAATAATATATACAAAGCCATCTTCGTGCTGCATCTCACTCATTTTGTTGGGAGAAGTGGGGGTTTGCGTGCTGCTTGGTATAAAGGTAGTCCAGTTACCTATTGCCGTGGAGTCTGTATTTCCGGTGGGTGAGTCCCAGCGCCACTTAACGCCGGTTGCAGTCTGAACAGCATAAAAATCGGATTCATTCTTCTTTGCAGCATACATATCCTTTCCGCCATTTATCCATACATGAAAGCCGTTTGCGCTTGTCTCAAAAGATAAATCCCATTCAGAAAAGTTATTTCGCAAAACGACTCCATTGTTCATGTCGAAATAGATCTGATGCATATAATCGCTTCCCTGATCAACGGTTGTAACATGTGCCTCGCCCGGAGGTAGCAAAGCGATCCTTTCGTCTTTTCTAAAGCAAGAGGAAAGCATGATAAGTCCTAATAAACCGATTAGCAAAAAGCAACTATTTCTCATTCTTTTTCTTATTTGAAGTTAACTGCCACTGCACTCCACACATATAATAGCGGCCTCGTGCTATTGCTAATCCTCCGCCGTCTGAATGTATCCCCCCATTCAGCGCATTCATAGTGGTTACATTAAATATATTTTTTACACCTGTCGAAATCGTAACCTTTTCACCAATTAGATTTTTATTTATTACTAGGTCTGCGAGTGTATATCCGGAAGCTATAGTTCGTTCATTTATTCCGGTGCTCGCCGTGTAATATACCGGTGTAGAGCCTACATTCTTCAACATAAAGGTCAGGTTGATTCCGGCAGCCGGAATTTTCCAGCGGCATTGTGCGGTAAATTCAGGTGTCCAGATTGATTGTACTTCGGTGTGGATTTGAGTTTGCAATTTGTTTAATCCATAATTAAAGTTTGCAGTGAGATGACTTGCAGTTAATGTAATGCCCACGTTACCTCCAAGACTATGTACCGATTCAAGATTTATATATTGATACATCAATGCTGTAGTATCTACAATGGCCAATACTATTTGATTCTTAATATGCGTGAAGTAAAGCGACGGAGAAAGAGTGAGGTCAATGTTTCCATAGGTTCGGGTATAATCTCCTCTGATACCGGCATAACGACTATCTTCTGCAACAAGGTTTTCGTTTCCATAAATATTATGATTTGCATCAACAAACATTAAGGTTAACTCTTTTAAGTCGGGTGTGCGATAGCCTCGAGCTAAAGCGGCTCGCAGCACTAAATTCTGATTAACCTGATAGCGGAAATTAAGTGCAGGAACAACAGGTGCTTTATATCTTGAATTATAATTCAGTCGTAGCCCCGGTTTTATTTGCAAAGCAGAGATGGGCTTGTATTCTGCTTGTGCCAATGCCGCTATTTCAAAAATGTAATCGCTCTTGTATTTAAAGCGGCTGCCTTTTGCAAATTCATAATTAAAATCAATTCCACTTTGCCATTTCACTTTTTTAGTTGAGGTATTCACAAACAAAGCACGGCCAAAGTATTGCTGCACTATCGAGGAGTCTTTGGTGCCCGCAGCGTTCAATATTTGTTGTTCTAAATTCGTGAAGTCTATTCGCGAAGTCTCTCTTCTACGGTTGTAGTTACTATATGAAGCCAGTAAATTTATATGTTTGGAATGCCCTAAATCAAAGTCTTGGTGTAATGAAACATTGAATCGTTTAATATAAAAGTGCTGGTCAAAAGCATACGCATCATACGGCGTTACTACCGGCATGCCTCTGTTGAGTGTAGTTTGATCAAAATAGGAAAGACGAAGTTCATTGGTATAACGCTTATACTTTACACCATAATTCGCCGTGCCGAAATATTTAATATAGGGGTTCCATTGTTGAGTTCGAGCCTCGGAATATTGGGGAAATCCATCAAAATAATTTCTACCTCCCGAAAGTGAAAGATGCGATACTCCAAAGTTTTTACCTATCCACGCATCTGTATATAGCGAGC
>JBDHXV010000022.1:0-45870 GCA_039810885.1 Chitinophagales bacterium
ACCTATATTGTCAAACGTATTGCCGGCATTTATTCTGTTAGCGAAAGCGAAGTGATGCAGCAAACTGCCGATAACGCACGCAGAATGTTCGGGGAGTAGTTATTTTTTACTCAAATAGCTTACAATATTTCGTAGTGCAAGGTCAATCTGCAATGCATTCATCTCATCATAATGATTGGTAAGCTTATCAATCCAATTGTGCAATGCATCATTATCACTTGTCAGTTCGCGCAAGCG
Source organism: Chitinophagales bacterium (assembly GCA_039810885.1). Classification (GTDB taxonomy): domain Bacteria; phylum Bacteroidota; class Bacteroidia; order Chitinophagales; family UBA10324; genus BJGO01. Next base: position 238 of record JBDHXV010000022.1, read on the forward strand.
GTGGAGGCTTTGCATTAACTTTATTCGATTATTCTCCATGCGGGCATTATTCAACTCTAACAAAACCTGCTTTAGAGGGTTAAATTCTATCTGCGATTTACTATGGATAAAAAATGGAGACTCTTGTTCGTCTTCTTTATATGCATATACTCTCATTAAGGCATGAAACAAATCAGGCAGTTCAAACGGCTTAACCAGCGTATCTTCTTTAGTAAAGCCTATAGTTATCAGTTTAGATTTTACTTGTTCCGGTAATTGATGCCGGTCTATTAAGGATGGATGTGGATTTATAATAATATAAGCGTCGGCTTCCTTGCTTAAAGTAGCGGCATTCAGATGTTCTGAAGTCTGAATATCGGCAAGGCGTATCACGCGCTTGATAATATCTTTTAACAAGGAATTTTCAATAGCCGTGTTTCCTATGATTTGAATATGAATATATTTCAGTCTTTGAATGATGTAATCCTCATTAAGCGCATCGACTTCATGTAAAGAGAAATACTCCTTCTGAGCCTGTAATACATATTGTTCTAATGTTTTTAAATAATTTAAATCATCTCCAGCTCTTCCCTTCTGTAACATCAATGCACTAATCCATTTTGACACTTGAATGGTTTGTGCTATGGTGTTCGTATTCCATTGATGAGTTAAATCTTGTGTGTTTGCTTGCAGCGGCATCCTGTTTTTTCTTCGCCTAATCAGGATTATTAGTACAAGCAAAAAGAGTAAAACACTAATACCCAAAAGAATGTCAAAGTTGAGTACATTTTTTTGCGATTCTAATTTCAATTCCTCGTATTCACCGGCCAATTTATCTATCTCAATATTTGAAATATTAATTTTATTATTCGCAACATTAAACAAGCTGTCCCAGAATATTTCCTTATTGATTCTATTTAAACTATCTGCAATGCGACTAGATTGAAAAGCCTTCTTCCAGTCATTAAGAGATACATATAAGCCTGTCAATTCGCCATATACGATTGCTTTCGTTTGCGCATTGCTCTGTGAATCAACAAACGCTTTTACTGAATTTAAAATGGGTAATAATTGATATGCATGATTGGTATAAATAAATGACGCACAGATGTGAGGTAGTTGTTGAATCAGCTCGGGCGGAGTAAGGTAATGTTTGCCCAAAGTTAATTTCTTACTAATCAGGTGATAGGCGGAGTCGTATTGCAAACTATTCGCAAACTGTTCAAAATGGTGCCAATCTGTTTGAGAGAGCGAATCCGAAACAGTTGGAGGAGGCTGCACGAAACCCGCATGAACATAGGGCTGAGCTTGAAGTGTCGTTAGTTTCAAGATCAGAATAATACTGCAACATATATTCAATCTTCTCATCAGATATCGAATTAGTATATTCAAACAACCGTTATTTTAAGCATCTTATCGGTAAAATATAGCAAATAACATGTATTTTTGAATGTCTGTTCTAATTATTTTGATATGGCAATATTAACTGCATCGCAACAAGAAATCAGCTACTTTCTCGATACATTATTTCCACAATTTGAGCTTGAGTTACGTCAACAAATTGTGGAACATGGAATCATTCAACACGTTGGAGCAAATCACATCATTGCAAAACCAGGACAAAAAGTTCGTTCCCTGACTTTGATCGTTGAAGGCCTTGTTAAAGTTTTTCAGGAACGTGAGAACGGAGATGAGTTTTTCTTATATCATTTATCAGCCGGGCAAGTCTGTACACTACGACTATTATGCAATGATCAATTAGAGAATCAGGATATTACCAAACAAACGGTAGATGCAAGTACCCTCATAGCTATACCTCTTCAAACTGTTGACACTTTAATTAATCGGTATGATAGCTGGAATACCTTTTTGGTGAACGCCTATCGATCTAGGTTTCGTGAGTTGTTAGACGCTTTGTCGAACATGGCGTTTAACGGCCTTGGACAACGACTTGAAAACTATCTGGAAAAACAAGTAAAGAGCTACAAATCCAATCAACTTCACATTACACATGAGGGAATAGCACGAGATATTAATACTTCCCGCGTAGTTGTATCTCGTTTATTAAAACAAATGCAGGATGCAGGCAAACTGAAATTACACAGGAATTATATCGAATTGAGTTTGAATTGATTCTTATGGTTTATATATTTCGATTCTGCCTTCTTCTCATGTCGAAATCGTTTCGTTACTCATAACGGAGAGCATCTATTGGATCTAGTTTGGATGCTTTAATGGCAGGGTATATTCCTGCGAATACACCTACCAACAGGCAGAAGAATAGGCCAAGAATCATCCATAACCATGGAACGATAAATCCACTATCAAAGAATACGGATACCAGATTACCGACGATTATTCCGAGTATAACTCCCACTATTCCTCCGATTTGACAAATGACAACAGCTTCGGTAAGAAATTGGGTACGAATACTCGAACGTGTGGCTCCAAGTGCTTTAGCCACGCCAATTTCGCGTGTGCGCTCCGTTACCAGGACCAACATAATATTCATTAAACCGATACCTGCACCAAATAATGTAATAACTCCGATTAATGTTGCCCCTAAGGTAATATATCTTATGTCTTCCATTGCTCGATTCGCAACAGCATCACTCATTTTAATATCGAAATCGTTGGCATCTTGAATCTGAATCTTGCGAATTTTGCGCATCATAGCCGTTGCCTCTGCAACGCCTTCCTGCAAAAATTTTATTGAAGGGACCGATACTGAAATGGTGTAGGATGCACCATTTCCTGTGTAATTTCTTGCGGCATTTAATAAGGGAATGATTACTTGGTTGTCGGCATTGTTCATCATACTTGAGCCTTTTGAGTGAAGTATTCCAATGACCTTGTAACGGCTTGAGCCGATAAGCACTTCTGCTTTTGTAGCATCTATATAGGGTGGAATAATTTTAGTCATTACGTCTTTACCTAATAGCACTACGTTGGCGCCGGCTTGCACCTCGCCAACGTTGAAATATCGTCCTTTGGCAATATCGGTAATCATTACTTTCAGATAATTCTCATCTGCTCCTACAATTCTTACGTTTGGATTTGTTTTGTATGATTCGTACTTAATGGTAGCATTGATCGGGGCTATACACGATACAGTAGTTATAGAGGGGAAATTAAACCTATGTTTAAACTGCATAGCCTGATCATAACGGATAGCGTGTCCCTGCTTATCGGATATTTCACCGTGCCGTCGCATACCTAATCCGCTTTGCCTGATAGTAAACGTATTGGTACCTATAGAGGCGAAGTTATTGTTTATGCTGGCTTTCAATCCATCTATTGCCGTTAAGATTCCTACTAAGGCCATTATGCCAAAAGCGATAATGGATAAGGTTAGAATCGCTCTTACTTTATTGCTCTTAATAGAGGCAAAAGCCAGTTTGATGTTAATGAATATCTCGGGATGCAAATACGATGGAGATTAATAGCAATAGTGATTGGCTTGAATCAACTCGTCTGCAATTTGTCGTCTGAGTTGTTTTGTGTTTACTAATGTTTGCTTGCAAAAACGTTTTAATCCTAGTTGTAACATATTCAACTCGTCACCTTCTGCAAATGCGGCAATGGCATTCTTTCCTTCTGTTTCAATGCGTATCATGGAATCAAAAAGGTAAGTACGCATCATCGCATCTGCGGTCTTTGCATTAGCGTGATTCATCTGCATCAACTTTTCTGTGCGTAATAAAATTGATTCAGAAAGATATAACTCAGAAATCATGTTCGCAATATTCATGAGTATTTCCTGCTCATTTTCTAACGCCATCATGAGCTTCTGCACCGCAGCTCCTGCGGTCATCAGAGTTGCTTTTTTCATATTGCCGATTAATTTTTTTTCGTAAGCGTATGGGGCGTCATTATCCTCACTAAAGTCGGGGACAGTCATTAATTCCTTTTGTACGTTCATTGCAGGAGTCATCAAATCTAAATGTCCTTTCATTGCGCGTTTGAGAAGCATATCGACCGTAAGAAGACGGTTGATTTCGTTCGTCCCTTCAAAGATGCGGTTGATACGTGCATCGCGATATGCGCGTGCAGCAGGCATTTCTTCCGAGTAACCCATCCCCCCATGTATTTGTACACATTCATCTACCACATAATTTAATGTTTCCGAACCATATACTTTCAATATGGCACATTCAATAGCATACTCCTCTGCTGCACCCATCAACGCATCGTGGTAAGCCTTTCCTGAAGTTCGAAGTTCATCTACTTTAATCTGAATTTGATGGGAGGCGCGATATAAAGCGGATTCGATGACGTAGGTGCGTATAGCCTGTTCTGCTAACTTATGTTGTATGGCACCGAAGGAGGCAATAGGCTTTTTAAATTGTTCTCGTTGCGTTGCATATTGTAAAGAAACTGTTGACAAACGTTTACATGCACCGAGTGTTGCGGCACATAATTTTTGCCGGCCAATGTTTAAAATGTTAAATGCGATTAGATGTCCTTTACCTATTTCGCCTAAAACATTTTCTACAGGCACCTTAACATCTTGAAAAAATATTTGTCTTGTTGAGCTGCCTTTGATTCCAAGCTTATGCTCTTCCTCGCCACGTGTTAGCCCGGGTGAGTTTGCTTCTACAATAAAGCCGGTAAACTTTTCTCCGTCAATCTTTGCAAAAACGGTAAATACATCAGCAAAACCTCCGTTGGTAATCCACATTTTTTGCCCGTTCAATACATAGTATTTCCCGTCCGGACTTAGTACTGCTTTTGTTTTAGCCGCCAGCGCATCGGATCCGCTCCCTGGTTCAGTTAAACAATAGGCTCCTTTTAATTGACCCGATGCAAGCCCCGGTAAGTACTTTTTTTTCTGCACTTCTGTGCCATAATATAGAATAGGTAATGTGCCGATGCCTGTGTGTGCGGCTAAGGTTACCGCAAATGATCCTGCCCCGCCTATTTGTTCGGTGACCAACGTTGAAGTAATAAAGTCGGAGCCGGTGCCTCCGTATTCTTCGGGAACGGATAAACCCAACAAGCCCTGACTCCCGGCTAGGTTCATCAGTTCAACAGCCAGTCCTGCTTCTTGTGCATCTATCCGATTGGCTTTAGGCAGTACTTCTTGGTCAACAAATTCGAGTGCAGCCTGAGCCATCAGTTTCTGATCCTCACTATATTCTTCGGGAATATAAGTCTGCTCAGGTAATGTATTTTTTATTAAGAACTCGCCTCCTTTTAGTGTGCTTAATTGGGTACTTGTAGTGGTCATAAATACTGTTTTTGTCGTTTGAAAGTTAACAACTAAGTTGTTGTGTGTTGTCTGTTTTTTTACAAAAATTCAATTGTTGAGATTGTTCATTTGTAAACCTGCGCTCCCGCTGTTACAAAGCAGAATATCTGTTAAATTTTCTATCTTTCCAATTGTAAAAGAACACGTACTATGAAGTTATTATACTCATCAGCTCTATTCAGTATATTATTTTTTCTTTCAATCTCTATATGGGCACAACAACAACCTCAAAAGATAAAAGCGAAGGTGGACGTAACCGATGATGGCTCGTATAAAAACTCGATACGCATGAATATTTTTAATGCGATGTTCAGCTATCCTTCATTCACCTATGAGCGCTTTATAAATCCGCATCTGTCTTTATGCTTGGATGCTTCTTTCAGAGCAACAACAGCCAGTGCCGCTTCCTCCTCAATATTTGAAGACTCTATTAATCGAAGAAGTATAAGCTCTTTTATACTCCATCCGGCCTTGCGTTTATATATTTTTCAGAATCCAAAATCCGGGTTGAATACGTATGCATCGTTTTTCTATAAATACAGGTATTTTCAATCTGAAAACGATTATCCCGACAAGGCGAGCTTTGATATTAATGGTAATGTGACCCACACAAACTATGATAACACTTATACCGAAACTACGCACGGGGCCGGAATGCTAATCGGTTTTACGACAAGTGGTAAGTCAAGAATTGTCGCTGATTTTTTTCTAGGCACTCAATTCCTTAATACGAGCAATCGTTTTTCTTTTATTGATAAAAGCGTTACTTACGATCGCTTCAAGAGGAATATCGGCACAAAAACCGTGATTGATCCTTTCTCCGTATTAACATTAAGTAATTTTCGGTGTGGCTTTACAATCGGTGTGAAATTTTGAGTTAAGATTTTTCTTCCCAAATTTTTACAATTTCCACAATCATCTCTACTGCTTTATTCATGTCTTGTATTGAAATAAATTCATGCTTACTATGAATCGCTTGTTCTCCTGCAAATAAATTGGGGCACGGCAAGCCCATAAATGACAGCTTACTGCCATCCGTTCCTCCACGAATACTTTCTTTTTTAACCGTTAAGCCAATACGCTCAATTGCTTCTATTGCATAGTTTACAACCTTCGGATGTTGATTAAGTACTTCTTTCATATTACGGTATTGTTCTTTTACTTCAAAGGCCATTCGCGCCCCCGGATTTGATGATACCACACGCTCTGCAATGTTTCTGAGCAGTGTTTCTTTAATTTCCAGTTCAGATGTTTTAAAATCACGAATGATAAACTCCAGAGTACAACGTTCTGCAATACCTTCTATCCGAGTGGGATGAAAGAATCCCTCGCGTCCTGAGGTTGTTTCAGGGCTTAGTTTGTCTTTAGGTAAAGCGTTCAATACTTCGCCCGCTATCTTTAGTGCGTTCACTAACTTTCCTTTTGCATAACCCGGGTGTGCAATGATGCCTTCAATAATAAGAGTTACGGCATCCGCACTGAATGTTTCATCTTCTATAGTACCAGCTTCGCCGCCATCAAGCGTGTAACAATAATCTGCAGCAATTTTCTTTAAATCTATTTTAGCTGTTCCCTTGCCGACTTCTTCATCCGGTGTAAAAACAAATTTTATATCTCCATGCTTAACTTCAGGATGCGTTATTAAGTAATGCGCGGCATCCATTATTTCTGCTACTCCGGCTTTATCATCCGAGCCTAACAAGGTTAACCCCGAAGCGGTGATTATATCATGCCCGATTAATTTTTTGAGATAAGGATAATCTCGTGTAGAAATAATCTGTGTGGGATCATCAGGTAATACTATGTCTGCCCCATTGTAGTTCTTATGTAGAATGGGTTTTACATTCTGCCCGCTGCAATCCGGAGCAGTATCTACATGTGCACAAAATGCAATAGCCGGAGTTTTCTTATTGGAGTTAGATGGAATAGTTGCATATACATAGCCATATTCATCCATAACTGCATTACTGATGCCCATCGTCTGCAATTCCTTAACTAACAAGGCAGATAATTTTTTTTGTTTTTCAGTGGTTGGGGTAAGTTCAGACTGCGGATCGCTCTGAGTATCTATTTGCACGTAACGTATAAAACGCTCTGATGCAGTGAATGCATAGTTCATGTGATTATTGCTTGCCTCTAAAAATAGCGAGGTCGAATCGAATAAAAAATTCAGATGCACTTTTGTATTGCTTCTAACTATGATTTCATTTAAAAAACACACACTCAAAAACGGCTTGCGAGTAATAATACACGAAGACCGTAGTACTCCACTTGTAGCAGTAAATATTTTATATAACGTTGGTGCTCGTGACGAAGACCCAAGTCGTACGGGCTTTGCACATTTGTTCGAACATCTGATGTTTGGCGGCTCGGAACACATCCCGACATTCGATGGGCCACTACAACTCGCCGGGGCAGAGAACAATGCCTTCACTTCGAATGATATTACGAATTATTACGAAACCATTCCTGCAGAAAATATTGAGACTGCCCTTTGGCTTGAGTCTGATCGTATGAATAAATTAAACTTTGAAGCGGCTCTGGATGTGCAACGTAAAGTTGTGTGTGAAGAGTTCAAAGAACATTATCTCAATCAGCCTTATGGCGACGTATGGCATAAACTGCGAGCATTGGCATACACCACACATCCTTATCAATGGCCAACCATAGGGAAGGAATTAAAACATATTGAGGAAGCAACTTATGAAGATGTCGAACGGTTTTTTTATAAATTTTACCGCCCGAATAATGCCATACTCGTCTTAGCGGGAAACATTAATGCAGAACATGGAATTGCCTTAACGGAGAAATGGTTTTCAGAAATACCCTCCGGTGAGCCGATAGATAAAAAGAAGATTGTACAAGAGCCACAACAAGTGGAATCGCATTTTCTTGAAGTAAAAGCCGATGTCCCTGTCACGGCAATTTTTAAAGCCTATCACATGCCGGCACGCTATGATGAACACTATTTTGCTGCTGACTTGCTTAGTGATGTGCTATCCGCTGGTCGTTCCTCACGGCTGTTTCATCCTTTAGTCAAAGAGAAAAAAATCTTTTCTGAAATCTCAGCCTATGTAACAGGAAGTATAGATCCGGGCTTATTGGTGATTGAGGGTAAACTTGCCGATGGAATTACGCCTCAAAGTGCGGAAGTTGCATTACAAGAGGAGTTGGATAAAGTAATTCATTATCGTATCTCTGATGAAGAATTGCAAAAGGTTAAGAATCGTATAGAGTCACAAATGGAATTTGGTGAAACAGAATTGCTAAATCGAGCCATGGGTTTAGCATATGCCGAATTACTCGGCGATGCCGATATCGTGAATAAAGAAAAAGAGCAATACATGGCTGTAAGTGCCGAACAAATTCAAGAACAGGCTCAAATAATCTTGAGGCCAAGCAACTGCTCCACACTTCACTACCTTGCTAATTGAAGATATACCGATTCTCTTTCACCTTATCAAAAAGAATCATCTTTAATCTCTCAGCAGCATCATAGAGCATAGTAAAATCGTTTGGAACCGGTGGAGGCACTGTATTGATTAACTGCCTCGTGCGAGGTGACAATGCATTTAAGTCTCCATTCGCTATAGCCGAATGCGCATCAAACACCACGTTGGTGCCGATGTTTATTGACTTTAACAATTGCTGCGTGTTCGTATTGTAGATATCTATGAACCCACCTATCGTTACTTCCTTATGGATTTGCCGATCGGATACTAAACAAGTGATAGTGCGGTATTTCTTACGTTTAATATCATTTCCCAAAGAATCCTTTTTTACGTTACCTCTATCGTCCAGAACATAATCAAAACCATCTTCTACTTGTGCATTCTCCGTATAATTATTAATAATCAGTTGTTCAGGCAATACGGCAACATTAGTCAACTTAACAATTATATAATAATCATAGTGTAGCGTAGAGTCATACGTTGGAGTGAAATACATCCAATTTCCATTCAACTCTTGCGAGTTAAGAGCAAGCAACCGTTGTTGAAAATCTTGAGGCATTATAACGTTATCCGGAGCAGTCATTCGCATCCAAACATAATTGCTTCCTAGTATAAGAGCCTGTTGTTCTAAATCTTTAACATTCTTGTATCCAGGGTATATACTTCTCAAATTTTGTAACAGCCCGTATGCGGCGCGGGCATCCTGTTTATTTCCTGAGTTCAGTAATTGAGTTGATCTAACCAATAAATACTCCGCCGCTTCATTTTTTGCTGCGATATAATCTTGGTCATCGATTGTCGGAAAAATGTATCCTCCAAGAGGCAACAGATATTTTATCGTATTATGTCTGGATTGGATGCGACTCATCACATCGAAGATCTTGAGTTTGTTTTCAGGCGCACCTTGCTTCCGATACAGATTAATATTATTCATATCCTCTTCATATAACTTCAAATAAGCTTGATTCATGATGGAAGCATAATATCCACTCTGTTTGTCTTTGCTGAGCTTCTTAGCTGCTTTCTGTAAAGCAATATCATAATCGCCTCGATTTAATGCCCGCTCTGCTATATTGCAGGCAAGAAGGCTAGACAGAAAAATTAAAACCACTGCTTGTAGAATAGATTTCATGTATCTAAATTTAAATCTCTATTAGCCAAATAGTGTGCTAATTTTCATCGAGCAATTATTCTGATTTGATTTTATATCATGAAAAATAGACCTATACGTTATTCCTACATCGTGTTACGAATTTTTATTTTCATTCTCTTTATTTTTCAAGCGCAGGCACAGATAAAGGTTTCACCTACTATTTATGACTTTGGCACTATTGATCTTGCAGGCCAGTTGTTTGCTTCATACACCTATATCAATAATACCAATACTCCTGTATATCTGCTAAAAGTTGAGGCTTCCCCGTTTATGGCCTATCGTAAGCCGGTGAAGTCTTTATTGCCCGGGCAAAGTGATACTTTGAAAATTACATACTCACCGCCTAAGGACGGTGGCTTTAATGAATCGATTAAATTGTGGTTCAGCAGCAGCACAGAGCCACAAACGGTAAAAATGAAAGGGGTGATTAAGAAAGTTGATAATGACCCTACTTTAAATTGTTACTCTTTCAACATGGATGCAGGAGTAAATATTATTATGTGCGATTTGAAAATTAATGTCTTAGACATTAACACCAACAAGCCTATCGCAAATGCGCTTATACAACAATATTATGGTGATAGGCCTGCATTTAATCTGAATACCAATGTACAAGGGTTTCTCTCTTACAGTCTTAAACCGGGATTATATCACTATAAAATATCGGCAGAAGGGTATCAATCATATATTGTTGATCAATATATAAATCGACAAACAAAAGAAGTTACCATCAAATTGGTTCCTATACCAAAAGATAAAGTAAAACCGGATATAATCACTGAAAGCGAAACTAGTAAAGACACTGTTTCTACAATAGAAAACAATTCAAAAAATGACAATGAATTATTAAATACAGAGTTGCCTATCGAAAAATTTGCATACAATAACATTGTATTTCTGATTGATGTAAGTTCTTCCATGAGCTTGCCTGACCGATTACCCCTATTGAAAAAATCCATGCAAGTACTCATCAATCAATTGCGTTCTGTAGATCGTGTTTCAGTAATTACGTATGCGTCTAACGCAATGGTGGTTTATCCGAGTAAACCCGTAACGGACAAAGAAGAGCTGGTAAAATTGATTGAATCTCTCGTTGCAAACGGATCCACCAGTGCCGATAAAGGACTTAAACTTGCTTACGATATTGTTACGGAGCATTATATCAATGATGGCAATAATCAACTTATCATTGCTACGGATGGGGTATTTGCTTTAAAAGATAAAGACTTGAATTTGTTTAAAGGCGGCGCTGCTAAAAATCAGCCGCTGACTGTTTCAGTCATTGGATTTGGAAAAAATAAAGATGCCCAAAAAAGTCTAAAAGAAATCTCTAAACAATTCCACGGTTCCTATATTCATATTACAAATGCGGATGAGGCTGATAGAGCGTTGTTAGATGAAATAAAAAGAAACTCGAGGAAAAAGTAGTTGTTATTTTCGTCTTTTACATTATTGCACCGTGTTTGAATCCGATTGTTTTATAGAAGTCATACTGCCCTTAGCAATACCGGGTACTTATTTATATGCCGTGCCATTAGAATTAATTCCAATGGTTACTCCGGGGAAGCGCGTAGAAGTTCCGTTAGGAAAAAAGAAAATATATGCAGCCCTCATAAAAAATATTCTAAGTACGAAACCGCAAGATGTTTCTATAAAATATATTCTTTCTGTTCTTGATGATGTGCCTGTCGTTTATCCGCAACAGTTTGCATTTTGGGAATGGATGGCTGATTATTACTGCTGCACACTGGGCGAGATTATGGATGCGGCATTACCAGCGGGGTTGAAACTTCAAAGTGAGTCTCGAATCATCATCCATCCACAATTTAACAAGGATTACACGACACTAAATGATAGAGAGTATCTCGTAGCCGAAGCCCTTGAGATTCAACAGGAACTTACAATTGATGATATCTCCAGGTTATTGCAACTAAAATCGGTATATCCAATTATTCAATCGTTAATTCGAAAGAATGTAATTCTTATTCGTGAAGAACTAATAGAGCGATACAAACCAAAGACAGAAACTTATATCAGCCTCAATTCGATTTATTTAGAAGACGAGAAATTTAAAAATTTATTAAATGATTTGGAGCGCGCACCGAAACAGCAGGCTGTAGTGTTAGCCTATTGGCAATTAACACATCCCACAAAAAGTGAAACACGCTCTATTCTGCGCCGTTCTTTATTACAGTATAGTCAAATAGACACGGCAATCATTCACTCCCTATGTAAGAAAAATATATTTATTACCGAAGATCGTGTGGTTGGTCGCTTCGACACCTTGGATGAATCCATATTATCCTCCTTTACATTAAGCCCTATGCAAGAAAATGCTATGGAGCAAATCAAACAACAATGGCAATCGAATAATGTTGTTCTATTGCAAGGCATTACAGGAAGCGGCAAAACAAATATTTATATCAAGTTGATTGAGGAAACTCTTTCAGAAGGGAAGCAAGTTTTATATCTCCTGCCTGAAATTGCGCTTACAACACAAATAACCACTCGCTTACAAAGTTATTTCGGCAATACAGTTGGTATTTATCATTCACGATTTAATCAAAATGAACGAGTTGAAATTTGGAATAAACTTTATCATCATAAGCACCAACTGATACTGGGCGCACGTTCTGCCTTGTTTCTTCCTTTTAATCAGTTGGGTTTAATTATCGTTGATGAAGAGCACGATACATCTTACAAACAAAAAGACTCACCACGTTATCATGCACGCGATAGTGCAATGGCTTACGCCATGCAACAAGGTGCAAAAGTATTGTTAGGTACGGCCACTCCGTCTATGGAGAGCTATTACAATGTAAAAGAAAGACGGTTTGGCTTTGTGAAACTCGGAGAACGTTATGGAGAAAGCGTTCTCCCTGAAGTCCTCTTCGTTAACCTTCAGGATGAGAAAAGGAATCGTTTGATGAAATCTCATTTCTCATCTGTGTTATTGGAAGAAATTAATAAAACACTTGCAGCAAAAAAACAAGTCATTCTTTTTCAAAACCGAAGAGGCTATGCTCCATACATAGAATGTGAACAATGCAATTACGTACCGACTTGTATTAACTGCAATGTCAGTTTAACCTATCATAAGTATCGGCATATCCTGATGTGTCATTACTGTGGGTTTACTAAGGCTCCGTTTCATAAATGCCCTGCTTGCGGATCCACTCATCTATGCGAGCACGGGTTCGGAACAGAGAAGATAGAGGATGACCTGCGCGTATTTCTGCCAGATGCCCGCATAGCCCGCATGGACTTAGATAGTGTGCGCACAAAGGGTAGCCATAATAAGTTGGTAGATGAAATGCAACAAGGCCATATTGATATTCTAATCGGCACACAGATGGTTACTAAAGGACTTGATTTTGATCATGTCGCTTTAGTAGGCGTTATCAGCGCCGACCAGTTATTGCAATTTCCCGATTTCCGTAGTAATGAACGGGCATTTCAACTCATTCAGCAAGTGAGCGGGAGAGCAGGCAGACGCAGTGAACAAGGTAAAGTTGTCGTCCAAGTTCAAAATTTCAATCACCCGGTAATACGTTATCTAAGAGACCAAGATTATGAAGGCTATTACACGTGGGAACTAATGCAGCGGGAGAAATTATATTTTCCGCCATACTGCCGCCTTGCGGAGATTATTCTCAGTCATAAAGATCAGAAAATCGTTAAACTTGCAACCGATCTTGCAACAACAGTACTTCGTGAATCCCTTGGCTCCAGAGTGAGCAATGCAATAGAGCCGGCGATTAATAAAGTGCGCAACGAATTTCTGATGCAACTATCTATTAAGACAGAACGAAACAGCATCGTGCAAAAACAATTACGTCTCAGTATAAAAAAGTTATCGGAAACGTTAGGCTTGAACAAGACCTTGCGTCCTGTACGTGTGCGAGTTGATATTGATGCCTATTAATTAACAAGCCCCCTCCCGAATAACGAGAAAGGGGCTTGCATTATGAAAACACATCTGTTTATTTATTCAATTGCCTTAACGCGGCCTTTAGCTTTAGCAATAACTTCTTCCTGAATGTTAGAAGGTGCCGGAGCAAAGTGAGAAAACTCCATAATGCTGGTAGCCCGGCCAGAGCTAATGGTACGTAATTGAGTAACGTAGCCAAACATTTCTGAAAGCGGCACTTTAGCCTTAATCACTTGTGCATTAGCTTTCATTTCCATGCTCTCCATCTGTCCGCGCCGGCGATTCAAGTCTCCTACGATATCGCCTGTGTATTCTTCCGGTGTTACCACTTCTACTTTCATAATCGGTTCGAGAATAATTGGCTTGGCTTTCAGGCAAGCTTCACGGAATGCATATTTTGCACATAACTCGAAAGACATCTGGTCAGAGTCCACATTGTGGTATGAGCCATCATAAAGAACAACCTTGAGATCATCAATATTGTATCCAGCCAAAACTCCATTAGCCATCGCCGCTTGAAATCCTTTCTGAACCGCCGGGATAAATTCACGGGGAATAGAGCCTCCGAAGATTTCATTTACAAACTGTAATCCTTTCTGCCCTTCGTCAACCGGACTAATGCGCACATGAATATCGGCAAACTTACCACGACCACCGGTTTGCTTCTTAAACAATTCGCGATGTTCAACGGTTTGTGTGATCGTTTCCTTATATGAAACTTGCGGAGCACCTTGGTTACATTCTACCTTAAACTCCCTCTTTAAACGATCAACGATAATCTCCAAGTGCAGTTCGCCCATACCGCTGATGATTGTTTGTCCTGTATCTTCATCAGTGTATGCCTTAAAGGTTGGGTCTTCTTCTGCTAATTTAGAAAGGGCTACACCCAGCTTGTCAACGTCTGCTTGTGTTTTAGCTTCTATAGCTATAGAAATTACCGGATCAGGGAACTTGATATTTTCAAGTACTATAGGATGATTCTCGTCACAAAGAGTGTCTCCTGTCTTAATCTCTTTGAACCCAACAGCGGCACCTATGTCTCCCGCTTCAATGCGGTCAATGGGGTTTTGCTTATTTGCATGCATTTGGAAGATACGAGAAATGCGTTCTTTCTTACCGCTGCGCGTATTCAAAACATACGATCCTGCATCTAACCCTCCGGAGTAAACTCGGAAAAAGGCTAAACGGCCTACAAAAGGATCGGTCATGATCTTGAATGCAAGAGCAGTAAACGGTTCTTTCACATCCGGTTTTCGTTTTACTTCAGTTTCTGTGTCGGGGTTGACTCCAACAACCGCTTCAATATCGGATGGTGCCGGAAGATATTGCACTACGGCATCTAATGCCGCCTGCACTCCTTTATTTTTAAAAGAAGAACCACACATCATTGGAATGATGCTGATATCGATCGTGGCCTTACGAATAGCTAATCGTATTTCGTCAACCGAAATTGAATTAGGGTCTTCAAAATATTTTTCCATAATCTTATCATCATATTCAGCAACGGCTTCAATTAAATTCGTACGCCATTTTAACACATCTTCTTTCATGTCTTCAGGGATAGGAACTTCCTGATAGGTCATTCCCTGCGAGTGATCGTCCCAAACTATAGCTTTATGGGTAACCAAATCAACCACCCCTTTGAAGGTATCTTCAGCACCTATAGGCAGTTGAAGAGGTACGGGGTTTGCTCCAAGTTTTTCTTTTACTTGTTTTACAACGTCCAGAAAATCAGCACCGTTACGGTCCATCTTATTTACAAAACCTATACGCGGCACTCGATAGCGGTTTGCCTGACGCCAAACTGTTTCCGATTGAGGTTCTACACCAGACACCGCACAGAACAAGGAAATCAGCCCATCCAATACCCGCAATGAACGTTCTACCTCTACGGTAAAGTCCACGTGACCGGGAGTATCAATAATATTGAATTTGTATGCTTTGGTATCAGCAGTTTTTTGTCCTTGATTCATCGGATAATTCCAAAAACAAGTTGTAGCTGCTGAGGTAATGGTAATACCACGCTCCTTTTCCTGAACCATCCAGTCCATTGTTGCCGCACCATCGTGTACTTCGCCTAATTTATGCGAAACACCCGTGTAATAAAGTATGCGTTCTGTTGTCGTTGTTTTACCGGCGTCAATATGCGCCGCAATACCTATGTTTCTAGTGTAACGTAAGTCGGTTGCCATGAATATTAATAGTAAGTCTGTTAAGCTTTGTAATGAGCAAATGCCTTATTCGCTTCGGCCATTTTGTGCGTGTCTTCTTTCTTCTTGAAAGCAGCACCTTCGCCTTTGCTTGCGGCAATGGTTTCTGCAGCTAATTTGTCTGCCATCGTTTTTCCACTACGGTCACCGGCATAGCGAATCAGCCATGTCATAGCCAAGTATGTGCGGCGTGTAGGGCGAACTTCCGTCGGGATTTGAAAAGTAGCACCTCCAACACGGCGGCTACGTACTTCTACAGATGGAGCCACATTTTCCATTGCCTTTTTCCATATTTCGAAACCATCTTCCTTAGTTTGCTCTGCTATTTTATCAATAGCGTCATAAAATATTTTGAAGGCAACGGTTTTTTTGCCGCTTTCCATCAATGTGTTTACGAAGCGGGTAACCTGCTGGTCGCCGAACTTAGGATCGGGAAGCAACGGCTTCTTTTTGGCTCTGGTTTTTCTCATTTTTTATGGGAATAGATAGATTGTAAGTTGAATTATTTTTTACCGGCTGCTGCTGGCGCTCCGGCTTTTGGTCTCTTGGTGCCGTATTTAGAGCGGCTTTTTTTACGATTGTTTACACCGGCAGTATCCAGCGTGCCACGCACGATGTGATAACGTACGCCGGGTAAGTCTTTAACACGACCCCCACGAATAAGTACAATAGAGTGCTCTTGGAGGTTGTGTCCTTCACCAGGTATATAAGAGATAACCTCAGTTTTATTAGTTAGGCGCACCTTAGCCACTTTACGAAGCGCTGAATTGGGCTTCTTAGGAGTGGTTGTATAAACGCGTGTACATACACCGCGTTTTTGCGGGCAGTTATCTAATGCCGGAGACTTTGAGTTGGCAGTCAACATCTTGCGGCCCTTTCTTACCATTTGTTGTATTGTAGGCATGAGGTCTGTTTCGTTATTCTTAAATTTTGGGAGCGCAAATGTAGAATAAAATATTAAAAACTAAAACCTTCGCTATAAGATTATTGACCAAATAATTATCGTGCTATGTACGACATACCTGTATAAATCCCATAGTATAAGTGTCTTAATAACCTTACTTTCGCCACCTTCTTCAAGGTATGAAAAAAATAAATCGGATTCTAAAAGACTTGCTTATCAGAATCAGGGTATCAGAAGTATTAGAGCCTTTTTCAGGATTATTTGAGTTTGTTGCTTTGTTTAACTCTATGATTAGGTGGGCTTATAGAGACAAAAGCGGGATACTACTAAATGATTTTTTTACCTTTTCTAGAAATCACAAGAAAAGGTTTCAAGGCTTTCAAAAACTTGTTGATCAAGTGGTTACCCGGGAGTCTGCGTTAACTTATTTAGAATTTGGTGTCGCTTCGGGAGAATCTTTTAGATGGTGGTTAGCAAATAATTCAAACACCGCTTCCGTATTTCATGGCTTTGACACCTTTGAGGGGCTACCTGAAAATTGGGGCGTATTCTATGCTAAAGGAGCCATGAAATTTGATTTACCCGATATAAAAGATACTCGCGCACATTTCTACAAAGGTCTTTTTCAACAAACCTTAGTGCCTTTTATAAATAATAATGACAAGCGATTAGCATCAAGCAGGTTGGTAATCCATATGGATGCCGACTTATTCTCATCTACTATTTTCACCTTAAGTCAACTATATCCGTATTTGAAAAGAGGAGATGTTATTTTATTTGATGAATTTAATGTGCCTAGGCACGAATACAAAGCTTTTAAAATATTTACTGAGTCCTTTCATATTAATCTTAAACTGATTTACGCAGTAAATAACTATTATCAAACAGGGTTTATCGTGAATTGATATTAAACTTAATAATTACAAATAATTGTATAAGAAAAAGGGTATGTAATTAAAAAGTCTGTTATAGTCAGTTCTTATTATTCATAAACTTAGAATAGATTATTTTGCTCCGCAGCAAGCACCTTTCTTCTCACTCTTGCAATTCTTCTTGTGATCATCACACTTTCCGTCTTTGCCGCTGCAATTGTTTTTGCTGCCTTTACACTCATCTCCTGATTCACATTTACTCTTATTCATGCAACAAGCAGCCTTCTTCCCCTTACAAGATTTGCCAGACTCACACGTAGTGTAACCCTTGCAACATGAC
This sequence comes from Chitinophagales bacterium, assembly GCA_039810885.1. Taxonomy (GTDB): domain Bacteria; phylum Bacteroidota; class Bacteroidia; order Chitinophagales; family UBA10324; genus BJGO01. Next base: position 18,330 of record JBDHXV010000022.1, read on the forward strand.
TTTTTGCCAGGGTAGCAATTCATCTCTTTACATTTTAAAGTGTCAAGTTTGCCGTTAACAAAACAGCCCATCTTTATGCACATTGCCGTATCCACAGTGATCACCTTACCGCTTTCATCAAAGGAGCAACAGGCACTAATAGAATCAGCGTATGAAGAGTCACTATCACACATCTCCATACCATCGCCGCAACAGGCTTCATTATCCGTCATACATTGGTCAGAACCTATACCGGTACTGATTAATGGAGAGCTGATACTTGGTGCAATAATCAATGCAACAATGCAACTCAACTTAATCAATATATTCATTGAAGGTCCGCTGGTGTCTTTGAATGGATCACCTACTGTGTCCCCTGTTACAGCCGCTTTGTGAGGGTCACTGCCCTTGTAATAAATTTGACCGTTGATCTCAATACCTTTCTCAAAGCTTTTCTTGGCATTATCCCAAGCACCTCCGGCATTTGATTGAAAGATGGCAAGCAGCACGCCGCTCACGGTAACACCGGCAAGATACCCTCCTAACACTTCTGCACCAAAAACAAATCCCAACATCGCAGGAACAATAATAGTTATTAACCCAGGTGCCATCATTTCGCGGATAGCTGCCCGAGTAGATATCTGAATACATTTTTCATAATCGGGTTGCACTCCTTCTTTGCCCTCAAGAAGTCCGGGTATATTTTTAAACTGGTTGCGCACTTCCTGTACCATATCATTTGCCGCACGCCCTACTGAACTTATTGCTAAAGAAGAGAATAAGTATGGAATCATTCCACCGATGAATAAGCCTCCGAGCACCCATGGATTTGTAATGTTTACGCCACCAATACCGGTAAGGCTCATAAATGCAGCGAACAAGGCTAAGGATGTGAGCGCAGCAGAAGCTATGGCAAATCCCTTTCCAATTGCTGCGGTAGTGTTACCAACTGCATCTAATACGTCTGTATTAGCCCGAACTTCTTTAGGCAATCCGCTCATTTCTGCAACACCTCCTGCATTATCGGCGATAGGTCCAAAAGCATCAATAGCTAACTGAATACCTGTTGTGGCCATCATTCCCGCAGCGGCCATGGCGACACCATACAAACCACCCACTGCATAAGAGCCGATGATGCCGGCTACTAACACAATAGTCGGGTAGGTTGTGGAGAACATACCCACACTAATGCCTGCAATAACGTTTGTAGCATGCCCTGTAGCGGATTGACGTGCTATGGTGTTTACCGGCTTGCGGCCCATAGCACAGAAATACTCAGTTATCAAAGATATCGCCGTTCCAACACCGAGGCCAATAAGCACGGTGAAGAAAATTCGTAATGAAGAAAATTCATGTGTGGTGCCAATGAATGTTTCTACCATTCGATATGGCAGTATAGTTGTAATTAAAAAATAGGAGGCAATGGCCGTCATAATAACTGCGCCGAAGTTGCCTGTATTTAATGCTCGCTGCGGATCTCCGCCTTCTTTAACTTTTACAAAGAAAGAACCAATAATCGAAAAGATAACTCCTGTTGCTGCAATAAACAACGGCAGCAGAATACCACTTATTCCTCCAAAGTTGTCTGTAGAGCCTTCGGCAGCTACGAGTCCAATACCGAGCACCATGGTTGCTAGGACGGTGCTAACATAAGAGCCGAATAAGTCGGCTCCCATACCTGCAACATCTCCAACGTTATCCCCCACGTTATCGGCTATTACAGCAGGATTTCGCGGGTCGTCTTCCGGGATGCCGGCTTCTACCTTTCCAACCAGATCTGCCCCTACGTCAGCGGCTTTAGTATATATACCGCCGCCTACACGAGCAAAGAGAGCAATACTTTCGGCGCCGAGTGAAAAGCCTGTTAGTACTTCAAGAACCCGATTGAGAATTTGAGGACTGTTTTCCATATCCGGATTGAAAATATTCATGAATAAAATGAACAGAATACCTAATCCTAAAATACCAAGACCAACTACACCAATGCCCATTACAGAGCCTCCGGCAAACGAAATATCGAGAGCCTTTGAAAGGCTGCTGCGAGCCGCCTGTGCTGTGCGCACATTAGACTTTGTAGCCACTCGCATACCAATAAACCCTGCAGTAGCCGAAAGAACAGCCCCTATAATAAAGGCTATCACAATGAGCGGGCTGCTGTGTGGATTATTGTAACTTAAAAAGAATAAGAGCACAGAGGCTACCAGTACGAAAATAGACAGGATGCGATATTCCGCTTTCAGAAAAGACATAGCGCCTTTGGCTATATAACCTGCAATGGTGCTCATACGCTCATCACCCGCATCTTGCTTATTTATCCAACTGCTGCGGATAATCATATAAATAATAGCTAAGACACCGACAGCCGGTACTGCGTAAATAAAATTCGTCATGAGTAGATAGTTTTAATCTTCAATTTTTTTAAGGGACGGCAAAAATAATAATTTAGGGCTAAGGGCAAACGCTTACCTCAAACCACTCAAAAAAGCATATTTGAATTGCTTCGGTTTTTTAGAAATCATTGCATCTATTTCTATGGGTTATACATTACTTCAATACCTCTCTTGAAATAACCAATTTTTGAATCTCGGATGTTCCCTCTCCGATGGTACAGAGTTTAGAGTCGCGAAAATATTTCTCTACAGGAAAATCTTTCGTATAACCATATCCGCCAAAAATCTGGACAGCATCCGTAGCTACTTTAACCGCTACTTCAGATGCATAGTATTTCGCCATGGCAGATTCCTTAGTGCATTTTTCTCCTCGATTTTTTAGGTCTGCTGCTTGGCGGGTTAACAATTCTGCTGCTTCAATTTGCGATAGCATATCAGCCAATTTAAAGGCGATTCCTTGAAAATTTGCTATAGGTTGGTTAAATTGATGACGTTCTTTAGCATATTTCACAGCGGTATCATAAGCACCATAGGCGATTCCTAAGGACAAGGCCGCAATAGAAATGCGACCTCCATCAAGTACCTTCATGGACTGAATAAATCCTTCCCCTTCCTTACCCAACATATTCTGAGCAGGAATTCTACAGTTGTTAAAAATAACTTCAGCAGTTTCAGAAGCTCGCATACCTAACTTATTCTCTTTCTTACCTGCAGATAATCCCGGGGTGCCGCGCTCCACAACAAAGGCCGTCATGCCGTGACTGTCGCGTGGTTCGCCTGTGCGGGCAATGACTACCACAATATCGCCTGTATTGCCATGGGTAATCCAACATTTTGTTCCATTGAGTACCCAGTATTCGCCATCACGATGCGCTACACATTTCATGTTGCCTGCGTCAGAGCCTGTATTGGGTTCAGTAAGCCCCCAAGCGCCAATGTGTTGGCCTGTGGCCAATTTAGAAAGCCATTTCTTTTTTTGTTCATCATTACCAAACTGTAAAATATGCCCGGTACAAAGGGAGTTGTGCGCTGCAAGTGATAACCCTATGGATCCGCACACTCTGGCCACTTCGACGATAATTGAGATATATTCCTGATAGCCTAAGCCGCTTCCACCTAATGATTCGGGAACTAAAACACCCATCCACCCCATCTTACCAAACTCTTGAAATAACTCCTTGGGGAAATACTGACGTTCATCCCAATCCATTACATGCGGTTTAATCTCTTTTTGAGCAAAATCTCTGACACTTTGTGTAATAATGTCAAGTTGTTCATCGAATGAAAAGTCCATAATCGTTTTTTTGAAAGTGCTGCAAATGTAAGGGTACAATGATTATCCGACCTTCTGAAAATTTGAATTTTCTCATTATCTGCGAAATCGGATTCATTCATATTGTATTTACTTTTGCATAAACACAACAAATCATTTATATGGCCAGCATTTTTTCTAAGATTATTTCCGGTGAAGTATCTTGTCATAAAATTGCAGAATCAGAGTATAGTTATGCATTTTTAGATATTATGCCCTTAGTGAAAGGACATGTATTAGTTGTTCCCAAAAAAGAAGTGGATGAATTTTTTGACATAGAAGACGCTATCCTCTTTGATATGATCAGCTTAGCTAAGAAGATAAGCTACGCTATTAAAAAGTCTGTACCGTGTAAACGTGTCGGTATGGCTGTGATTGGGTTGGAGGTGCCTCATGCACACATTCATTTGGTGCCGCTCAACGTAATGAACGATATCAATTTTACTCAAGCTAAACTCAAATTATCTAATGAGGAATTAGCAGCCATTGCGGAAGAAATTCGTGCTAATCTGTGAGCTTACTTCTTTAATATACGCTGTGGATTGGCCTCTACAAATTGTTGCCACGAAACATTTTTTTTAGCTGCCGTTCTTTTCTTTTTTAGATGCGGAAGTTGCTGATAGCTATGACACAGGGCAACAGCTAACGCATCTGTGGCATCAAAATACTTAGGTTGCATTTCTATTTTCAGAATGTTTAAAAGCATGGCAGATACCTGTTCCTTTGCGGCATTGCCATTTCCGGTAATAGATTGCTTTACCTTTTTGGGGGAATACTCCATAATAGGAATATTTTGCACGGCAGCAGCAGCAATAGCCACACCTTGTGCGCGTCCAAGTTTAAGCATAGATTGTACATTCTTGCCATAAAATGGAGATTCAACGGCAAATTCGTCCGGCTTATAACTTTTCACCAAGCGATGTACCCCTTCATAAATCCGTTTTAGTTTTTCATAAGGATTTTCATATTTATCCAATTGCATCACACCCATGCTTAAGAGCTTAACGCTTTGCCCACTGCATTCAATAATAGCATATCCCAGCACATTAGTGCCCGGGTCTATACCAGCTATGATTTTAGACGGCTTGCCTTTTTGAATCATTTGTGATGCAAATTAGCAGTTCATCACAAGTGAAGGAAAGTATGAATACACAGGGGCGCTCCGACTGTATATCAAAAACAAATGGCACATTTTTTTCATTAGTCTAAATCAGAATTCATTAAACAATCCGTTTTACCACTATGAAAATGAAAAAGCAACGCCTGATGATGATATTTGCGCTCAGCATGGCTGGTGTGTTTATCTCTTGGAAGCAATCCGAATCAGAAATATGCGATGTAAAGAACACCGCATTGAATAACGGAGAAAAAATAACCTATAAGATTGCTTATAAATGGGGAGCATTGTGGCTAAGTGCCGGAGAAGTAGTGTTTACTCTGGATAATGCCAAGTATTCAAACAAAGACGTATATCATGCGAAAGGATATGGATATACATATAAATCTTACGATTGGTTGTTTAAGGTTCGCGATACTTATGAAAGTTATTTTGATAAAGAAAGTATGTTACCCTATAAGTTTGTTCGTGAGGTAAACGAAGGCGGGGCCTCATTTTATCAAAATGTCACCTTTAAACACGATCAGGGAAAAGCCACTTCCCTTAATGGCACGTATTCTATTCCTTCCTGTACTCAAGATGTAATCTCTGCATTGTATTACACTCGTTGTATTGATTGGAACAAGTACAAAAAGAATGATACGATTCCGGTTACCGTTTTCTTAGATGATGAAGTGCATCCTTTATATGTGCGGTATATGGGCAGAGAAAAAGTGAGTGTAAAATCAGGAACCTATAATTGTATCGTATTTAAACCCTTATTGATAAAAGGGAGTATTTTCAAAGGTGGCGAGGATATGACCGTATATGTTAGCGATGATGAAAACAAAATACCCGTATTAGTAAAATCGCCGATTCTTATTGGTGATATTCGTGCAGAAGTTAATGAAATAAGCGGCACTAAATTTCCGGTAAGGGCAAAGGTAAATTAATGCTCAATTAAGCAGCACCTTTTTGATCATTACTTCTCCGCTTTCATTTTTCAGTGTAAGCAGATAGAGTCCCTTTTGTAGTTTAGTAGATTGCCACTGCGATTGATTAATGCTATAATACTCCGTTTGTCCTAAAACGTTTGTGATGCTGATATCAGCTATTTTTTCTGAGGATTGAATGATAAAGTAATTGTCAAAGGTTAATAAAGTAAGAGTTTGATTTGGCATAATGATAGAAGAAGGTTGCTGATAAGCGATATAGACGTTTTCAGTGCTTGTTTTCGAAAAGCAATCGTTAGTAATTGTGTGTGTGTGACGGTAAACCAACCACTGTCCATGTAGGTGTGTTGTACAGTTAAGCCCTCTCCGGTAAAACCGTCTCCGAAATTCCAGTTTACCGTGCCCGGATTAATAGAGTGGTCTGTGACTGATATGTTGTAGCCGCTAACTGAACTCGTAAATGATGCGGCTTGTAAATTTCCCAAATACCATTTCGAAATACTATCCTGAACCAGAGTGGACGCTATGTTCTGTATAAATAGTGCAGTATCCAGATTTAGAGAAGGCGGAACCCATGCTCCCTGAGACGGTTTATTATAGAGAGTAGTGTATATGACACATGCCGCCAAATAAGAGCCCCATAAAGATGGGTGACTTTGGTCGGCATTATATAAGTTGATTGTAGAATCTGTATTACGTACTTTTTTCCACACCACACCTACAGGTGCAATAGTAGTATGATTGCTTAATGCCATCTCAAGATAACTCTGCCTTAAACGCATCTGCATGCCTTCATAAGTACATACCACCGGATAAGATGCACAGTTCGATGCGTCTCCGTTTTGACGCCCCCAAGTCATATAGAATACCGGCTCTGTGCAGTTATTGTAATGCCTTATAGAGTCGCATAAGTTTTTTGCATAGGGATATGTTTGGCTTTGCACCTGCGAAGGAGGGAATGACGGTTCTTGACTTTGAGCCTGAAGAATAACGAAGTCCCAGTTGCCTTGCGCTATCTTACCAAGCGTAACTGAATTTACTGATTGTTGCTGAAATGTATAACCTCCCGGCGCATTTGAATCAATGTACATCGTGTCTCCGAGCGATAGTGCGACCGACTTTACTAAAGAAGGAAGATTGTTTACTGCGGTGTAACTATTTCCAATAAATAGTACTCTTGTGGTTTGCCCTTGCGTTATGGAAGGTAGAATTAAAAACAGCGTATAGAGTATCTTTTTCATCAGGTGTAAAGTTCCGATTCATTTGTTACTGTGAAAAATAAATTATATTTCGGTGGCTAAAACCCCATTGCGTATGAGATACTCATTGCGCTTTATTCTTGCCTTCATTTTTTTCACCTATGCAAAAAATGATTTTGCACAGCAGAATATCCAGTTATATCAGGAAGACTTTAACACGAGTAACGCTGCGTTTACTTTAAATAGTGGAGGGCCATCTTCGGGAAGTGGTTCAAACAAATGGGTTATTAATAATCAATATAACGGGAATAGTGTTTATCCAAATACAACTCCACAAAATCAAACCGTAAGCGGCACAATAGCTCAGGCCCCGAACAGTCCGTATCTCCATGTTTACGATGAGTTAAGTGCCCCTGCGACATCTAATTGCAACTATAACAGTTCTATGATGAGCGATAACTTCGCTTATATGACCAATGGATTTTGCACGGTCGGCCTCACGGATATAAAATTTACATTCTTTTATCTTGCTGAAGGTAGCAGCACCGACTTTGGCAGAGTATATTATAGTATAGACGGAGGCGCAAGTTGGGTACAGTGTGGTCAGTTACAGTATAATAATCAGACACTATGGAAATATGAGGTAATCTCCCTTGCCATATTCGAAAATCAGCCGGACATTCGTTTTGGCTTTCGTTGGACAAACAACAGCAGCGGTGCCTCAGCAATGTCTTTCGGCATAGATGATATCATCGCCGTTGGCACGTATGATACAAACAATCCGGTACAAATAAATGTTACGAGCGTTTCTCCAAACCCTGTATGCCAAGGGGGTAATCTGATTTTATTTTACTCTTTAAGTTATCCGCTTTGCGATGGCACGTATGAAGTGCAGATTTCAAACTCTGCTGGCAATTTCTCGCCCGGAAGTAGTCTTGGTGTTTTTAATATAGCTACAGGTCAGACAAGTGGAGCTATATCGGTAACTCTACCTAATCAAACCGGAAATTGTTTTAAGGTTCGGATCAATCGAGTGGCTCCTCCTCCGGCAATTACAGGTTTAGCGAGTATTTGTTTTCAAATAATAAATTGTCCGAATACGATTACGACATTACAACCTGCTGTAACCTTAGGCCCGGATACGGTCTGTAACAAAAGTGTAATAGATGTGCCGTTTTATTCAACAGGAGCATTTAATTCTAACAATGCTTATATCGCACAATTGAGTGATGCTAATGGAAGTTTTACAAACCCTTATGTCCTTGGAAGCGTAAATGACCCTAATGCATACAATCCTTTGTTAGGCTCTCCTCCGGGAAGCGTCAGCGGATTAATACCTTCTGTTCCTCCGGGATGCAATTATTATGTTAGGGTTATTTCAACTTCTCCATCTGTTGTTCCTCCGCCTGCGAATTACTTTGGACCATTCTGTATTCGTGAGTGTGATGTTACGACCAATAATATGCAAGACATAAAAGTCTGTATCACTCCCGATCAGGGTGTGGATACAACCATTACACTTCAAATCAACACATGGAACACAAACACCTCTTACGTTGCAGGCAATCAGTTTCAGGTGCAGATATTAAACTCACAATACTATACTATTCTTAATACGGGCGCACTGGGTTCTGTAACTTCAGGGAGTAGCACCACACTTAATCTAACGATACCGGGGCTTACGAATTTAATTTCTCTGCTCGGTCCTCCGGGCGTAGGCATGTATTATTTGCGAATTATCGGCACCAACAGTACTAATGCTAATGATACCTTAGGAACCTTAGTACGATTGATCGTGGGTGCCCCCAATCCATTCCCTCCTGATGTGATTCAAAGTGATACGGCATTGTGCGCTGGAACTATTTTATCTCTATCAATTAATCCTTACAACCCGCTCTCAAAATATCAGTGGTACTCCCCTATTTTAAACAACGGACTGAATTTTTATTGGGAGTATAATCCATTATTAGTTCAGTTTAATGCCAATACCCCTGCGGGCACATACTGGTTTCGGGTTCGCGAGAATAGCTACGATTGTTTTTCTCCATGGTCTGATACCATTTTTGTAACAGTATTAACTACTCCGGTAGTTACAATAAGTGCTCCCAATCCGGCGTGTGTAGGCGATACTATTAAATTTACTGTCCCATTTCAAGATGCCACTTATTATCAGTGGAGCGTAAACGGAGGCACGATAACCAATGCATCGAATAATGAATTCTATGTCGTATTCGATTCAAGTGCGATCTATCAAGTTTCTGTATTTGCATTAAATCAATGCGGACAGGCAAACAATACAAAGAATATTAATATAAAGCCAAGACCGGACGTTGTCGCCGGGTCAGACCAAGCAATATGTGAAGGAAGCACTGTTGCCCTCACCGCAAATGGCACCGGCGGAACTGTTTTTGAGTGGTTTCATAATGGGAACTCGATAGGTAACGGGAGTTCGATAAATGTTACTATAGATAGCACACAGCAATATGTGGTGTCTTTAACCAGTGCACAAGGATGTAAAGACTTTGACACTACAATAATATCAGTTAATCTAAACCCTAATGTAGTCCTTCAAGCCACTAAAATCAGTTGCTTTGGCCAGCAAGATGGCAGTATTACTGCAAGCACAACCGAGGGGACAACTCCTTATCAATACACGTGGAGTTTACAAGGTGCTAACGGTAGTCAGCTTCAGAATCTTCCTCCCGGTATATACAGTGTTACGATTAACGATGCAAATAATTGCAGCGCTTTCGCTACAATAAATATTAATGAACCATCGAGCATGTCACTCAACTTTGAGAGCACTCCGGTATCGTATGGTCAATCTAATGGTAGTGCAACAGCTCATGTTACAGGAGGGACTTGGCCCTATACCTTTTTATGGAACACTATTCCAGCTCAAACGTCAAACCCTGCGTTGAATTTGAGTTCTGGTCATTATCAAGTTACGGTTACCGACTCGGCCGGGTGTTTCATTATTGGCTCAGTAGAAATTTTTTACGTGGAAAATGGAATCTATGTACCGAATGTATTTTCACCTAACGGCGATGGGCATAATGATGTGTTTGATTTCTATTCTATTAATTTAAAAAATGCAGAAACCAAAATATACAACCGATGGGGGCAATTATTATTTGAATCAAACAATCTTCGCGATAAATGGGATGGCACTTTCAATGGACTTCCTGTTGATGTGGGCGTTTATGTATATTCCATTGAGGCAACATTCCTAGATGGCACCTCCGTGAATAAACACGGGAATATAAGCGTGCTTCGGTAACGTCTATTGTTTCAGCTCAATTTGTTCATGCTTCTTTGCTTCTTCAGCATAATAATTTGCCATATTATTATCTCCAAGTGCTCTATACGTTGCCGACATGGTCATATAATACTTTGCGTGATCGGGATTACGCTGAATGGCTCGTTGTAATATCTGAATGGCTGTCTGATAATCTCCTTTAATACCATAGGCTACAGAAAGATTATCGTTTGCGTCTTCTAAATCAGGATTGGCTTTAACAGCCAGCGACAGGTAATAAATGGACGAGTCAATCATCATTTTGTTTTGCCCGTATATCAACCCCGCATCGCTGAGGGCTTCAGCAAAATTTGGTTGTTTGGCGATTACTTGTAAAAGTATTTTTAAAGCCTCGTCAAATTTATCTTTATGCCGCAGTTGTGCAGCATAATAATAACCAAGCGTTGCATTATAATTAGACTCTACATATAATTTTTTCAAGTCATTCAGTCTCTCTTCTTCCTTTAAATAGTTTATAGCTACCTGAAGGTTATTTTTTGCTTCGGGATAGTTTGGACTCACCTCTAATGATTTTACATAGTATTGAATGGCTTCAACCGCATCACTATCTCCTTTCAATGCAGCATTGCCTAATAACAACCATGCATTATCAAACTTTGGGTAAATACTTATCGCTTTATTCAGTGCATCTCTAGCTTGTTGCAGATATTTTTTCTTTTCTTCTGCCCCGATAGGTTTATCTAAAAATTCAAGGGCTGTACCTCCCAGAGCATTATTCAACTTCGCGCTATTAGGAGAAGTCTGTATGTCCGTTGAGAACAATGTATAATTATCTTTCCAAGCCGGGTTGCGCGCTATCGTCTTAATAGAATAAGCTAACAGTACGATTAGGGCTATAGCTAAAACAGGCTTAACTTTTAGTAAGTTGTTCTTTTCCGCCACGTTTTTTAAATAATAAGGTATCAGGCAAATGAGGTATGCAAGGTATGTTGTAAATCCAAACGATGACATATATACAAATCGCTCTGACATAGTTGTGCCGATAGGGAAAAACAAGTTGGAAACGATAGAGAATGTAATACCAAAGAACAAAATACAATACGATAATAAGGTCTTCCCTTTAAGTTGAATCAAGGCTACTACAAGAAGTGCTGTATAAACCAAGAATGAAGCGATAAATCCGATATCGGTATAGGACTTCCAAGGTATTTGATTATAATAATAATCATGTGATAGGGAATAAGGAAAAATGAGCAGTATTAAGTATTTACCCCATGTATAAATTACAGTTGTAATTCTTTGTTCAAAGGTTGCACCATAGAATGGGTTATTCAGGATTTCTGTGATTTCAATATTGAGTTTCGTGTTGGTATAGTTATTTCGGAGTAGAAGATAAATGATAGCAACGATAAGGGAAGTCAAAGTTATAGTAAGCGTATCACGAGACTTAAGCGAAGCATTGCGAAAGAAGTATAAGGTCAATGGGAAGATAATAACCCATGTGATTGAATTTTCTTTTGAAAGTAAAGAAGCCATAAAGCAAACAGCACCGATCAACAAACTATATATTTTCTTTTCATCATAATATTTCAATAAATATAGCATGCTCATCATCGCAAAGAGCATGCTCATTATTTCATCTCGACCTTTAATATTCGCTACGGCTTCGGTGTGGATGGGGTGTGCAATATAAAATAGGGCTGCAAGAGCCGGCAAATATTTCATCTTGCTTAATACCTGATTATAGACGAACAATCTCGACAAAAAAAGAAATATAAAAACCCCTGTTAAACCATATAATAAAAAGTTAATTGCATGACTAACCGCAGGAACATCGCCCCACAACTGATGTTCTATTGCAAAGGTCACCAAACTTAGTGGGCGATAGCGACCACCGGCCACAAGTGATTTCTCAACTTTAAAGAATCCAAGAAATACATCGGTGGTCATAATCTTCTTAATACCTGCTACCCCCTGTTGTGTAAACATATTTTCTTTTATCACGATAGAATCGTCCAAGGCATACTGATTCCAAAGCGTGTTAAAATATAAAGCAGTATTAAAGAGCATAATGAAGATCACGATCTGCTTCTTCGGAAATGGATACAACATTTGAGGATCTATAACCTTCCTTGCAGTTGTAGGCTGTCTCTTCTCTTTTGAATATCTTAATTCTTTTTTACTCATATATATCGCGAAAAGCTCTTCAAAAATAGACTATGGGCACAACGAAATAGTGCACATAATCCACAAGTGCCTTAAAAGTTGAATATTATTGAATTAAAGCAATCGGATTCAGAAGCTACTCACCTCTGAAAATCAAAATCCACATCGGATTCAATGCTTTCATTAATCGTTTCGGTAATCGCTTCATACCAGTTTATCTTTTTCACAATCGTTTCTTCTATTGATCTAATTTCATCATTTGTTAACTCACGTCCAATTTCGCCAAGTGCCACTGTTTGAATATCATCGACTGTAACTTTTAAAATGATCTGGTTTCGCATAGTTGTTGTTTTTCGTCTATAGTATGGATTCAATCACAAATTAAAATATCTGTCCGATCCGGTCAAAAACTTTATCCACACCATATTATATAAAAGTGCCGCATCCTTGCAAAAATTATGAATCCAATGCGTTTGACTTAATTTTGATATCTCAAAAAATTAAATAATCACAAATGTCGCTTTACGAAAAACACAAATCATTTATAGATAAGGCACTTGAGGCAATAAACCATAGAACCTTTTATGCTGCATATCCTGAAAATCCAAAAGCTTATGGAGAAGATGGAATTAATAATGGTAAAATATTATTTGAAGCCAGACTTAACAAAAAGTTTGATGGGTTGCTCAATGATGCTGTAAGCGGGTGGGTCGGTGAAGAAATATCTCCATACACACAGGAGGCATTAGGTATTCAATATCCTACCTATTTTATTGATTCAACCATTCAACATTCTAAGCGTGCCATGCAGACTTGGAAGAAAACAACACCACAGGAACGTGCAGGCATTTTAGTTGAAACCCTAGAGCGCATTAAAACGCACTTCTTTGAGATAGCTTATGCTACAATGCATACAACCGGACAATCTTTTATCATGTCATTTCAGGCATCGGGGCCGCATTCTTTAGATCGTGCTATGGAGCCTATAGCTCTCGGGTTACACGAGCTTACTCGTTTTCCGCATGAGGTTGTTTGGGAAAAACCTATGGGTAAATTCAGCGTGAAGTTGCAAAAGACATTTAATGCCATACCAAAAGGAATTTCGTTAATCATCGGCTGCTCTACATTCCCGGTGTGGAATACATTGCCGGGAGTTTATGCCAGCTTAATTACCGGAAACCCGGTTATTATCAAGCCACATCCAAAAGCAGTATTACCTATTGCCATTTGTGTTGCCGATATACAAGCCGTTCTTAAAGAGAATGGAATAGACCCGGCTTTAGTTCAGTTAACTTGCGACAGTAGTGAACAATTAATAACAAAAAAATATACCGAACACCCTGCTGTAAAGTTGATTGATTATACCGGTAATTCAACTTTCGGCAACTATGTAGAAAGCCTGCAGCAACAAGGCAAGACTGTATTTACTGAAAAAGCCGGGGTAAATAGTGTAATCATTGATTCGGTAAAAAATATTGACGAGGTGATAGGCAACCTTGCATTCTCTCTCTCTTTATATAGCGGTCAAATGTGCACTGCACCACAAAATATTTTTATTTCGGCAGAAGGAGTAAAAGCAGAAGATAAGACATACAGCTATGAAGAGGTGCTTGAAAAACTCAAAACACAACTGAACGGCATCAGTAATAATCCTAAGATGGGTGTTGGAGTATTAGGCGCAATTCAAAATGAGAATACCTTAAAGCGTGTAGAAAAGATAAGTGATCTCAATGCCTCGATCATACTTAGGTCAACAAGAGTACATAGCGAGGAGTATCCTAAAACACGCACCATTAGCCCGACCTTGTTGGAAGTAAAAGCCGATGAACACCATATTTATTCATCAGAATTGTTTGGTCCTGTTGCTATTTGCATCAAAACAAAAAGTAAGGAAGATAGCCTTCAACTTGCAAAAAGCCTTGCTATTGAACAAGGTGCAATTACTTGTGCTGCATACAGTACTAATGAAGATACCATAGCTCACATCGCGGAAGTGATGCAAGAAGTATTTGTCCCTGTAACCTTTAATTTGACCGGGCCGATCTGGGTAAATCAACACGCTGCATTCAGCGATTTTCATGTAACTGGTGGTAATGCTGCGGGTAATGCCTCTTTTACAAATCCTGAGTTTGTGCAAAAGCGATTTGTATGGGTGGGTCATAGGAAGTTGATATCCTAATAGATTTTGTTTTTATTAAAAGGAAAAGGAACATAAACTACTTTTCCTTTTTTATTGTCATTTCGAAAAATCAATTAATCAACCTCATATTCCAGTCGAACGGTAATAGATGCCGTTTTATTTTTAGACGAAGTGTTGAATGAACCGCCCCAACTGTATTCTTCACTGGAGTTTAGTGCAACAATCTGAAACACGCCCATGCTGGCATCCTTTAACTTACCAACTGAAGCGTGGGCATTCTCCGAAATCTTTGTAGCCCGTTCATTGGCATCACGTGTTGCTTCGGCAATCATTTCAATTTTTAATTCGGCCAATTTGGTGTAATAGTATTCAGGAGCGTTTGAAGTAAACTCGAGGCCGATGTTAATTAACTCAGTTACCTGCCTGGAAATTTCTTCAATCTTATCGACTTCATTAGATGATATAGTTACATGTTGAGTAAGTCTGTAGCCGCTAAACACTGACTTAGAGCGGGATGATGATCCTATACCTTCATAAATTGTTTCATATTCTTTATCAAAGTCAACCGATGAGAAAACTATTTCTTCAACTTTCACTCCCTTGCCAATCAAATATTCTTTAATTGCCTCCCGATCTTTATTTAACTGCGCATAGGCCTCTTTTAAACTCATGTTAATCCTATTGAATGAGCCACTCCAAACAATGAGGTCTGAGATAAAATTTTTACTTCCCAACCCTGTTACGGATATTGAGTTTGATGCACTATAACGATGTCGGTATGCATTCGTCAGTATCAATGCGGTTATGATGATCGTGATTCCGATTATGAGTGAACTGCGCATGTCTTTCATACAATTATTGATGTTTTGTTAGGTATTCTTATTCCCTATTAATAAAGTGCTCCATAATTTTATCACTAATACCGGTGTAACTAAAACCTCCATCGTGAAAGAGATTTTGCATCGTTACCATTCTTGAAAAATCGCTAAACATCATGACACAATACTTTGCGCAATCTTCTGATGATGCATTGCCGAGTGGAGACAACTCATGTGCATAATGAAAGAAAGCATTGAAGCCATCAACACCTGAACCTGCCGTAGTTATGGTAGGAGATTGGGAGATGGTATTTACTCGTACTTTATTTCTAATACCAAAGTGGTATCCGAAACTGCGGGCAATTGATTCCAGAGTGGCTTTAGCATCTGCCATATCGCCGTAACCGGGGAAAGTGCGTTGTGCCGCAATATAAGTCAGCGCTAAGATAGATCCCCAATCATTCATAGCATCGGTTTGATATGCGACCTGACAAACTTTATGCAGAGATACGGCAGATATGTCTAACGTTTTTAAGAAGTAATCATAGTTTAGTTCAGGGTAATTAATTTTCTTGCGCACGTTGGGCGACATGCCAATTGAATGTAGCACAAAATCTAACTTCCCTCCGTGGGTCTCACGAGCCTTATTGAACAGGAAGGTAAGATCTTCTATAGAAGTAGCATCAGCAGGGATTACTTCTGCATTACAGGTTTTCGCAAGATCGTGAATTTTTCCCATGCGCATGGCAATGGGTGCATTACTAAGTGTAATGGCGGCACCTTCTCTAACAGCATATTCAGCAACTTTCCATGCAATGCTGTTTTCATCAAGTGCTCCGAAAATAATTCCTTTTTTTCCTTTTAATAATTGGTTTGACACAGTATGTGGGTTTTGGGGTTACAAGTCTATTAATTCTTTGGCATTTTGCATAGCTGCCATTCCCGGTTTTTCTCCGGATAGCATTTTTGCAATTTCATATATCCGGTCTTCTTGGCTGAGTTGACGAATATATGTGTGGGTTTTTGACTCATTATTTTCTTTATAAATATAGAAATGGGTGTCTGCTTTAGCAGCCATTTGTGGTAGATGTGTAATACATATAACTTGATGTGATGCGGTAATTTGTTTCATCAACAGCCCTACTCGTTGAGCCGTTTCGCCACTAATTCCTGTATCAATTTCATCAAACACTAAGGTAGGTAGTGATACTGATTTTGCAATAATATTTTTGATGCAAAGCATCAATCTGGATAATTCTCCGCCACTGGCTATTTTTTGCAAAGGCTGCGGCTGAAAGCCCTTATTCGCACTGAAAAGGAACTCAATTTTATCGAGTCCGGTTGGAAGCACTTGATCGTCGTTAATAATTTCTTGTTGCACGCGCAATACTGCATGCGGCATTCCTACAGATTTTAATAATTCCTTTAATTGCTTTTCAAATAGAGGAATACTCTCCGTCCGTTTTTGTGATATCTCTTTTGCTGTTTGAATCAAATCATGAAAATGCTGCTCACATTCAGCTTGTAGAAGAATAATTTCTTGATCTAATTCGCCAATTCCATTTACTTGTTGTTCCAACCGATGTTGAATATGTAACAATGATTCCACATCGGGGACGCGATGTTTCTTCTGTAAATGAAACAATATATTCAATCGCTCTTGAACATCATCCTTGCGTTGAGGATTGTTCTCTATCTTATTCAGTAAGTCTTCTATCTCGAAGTTTATATCAACCAATTGCTCGCGTAAATCAAGCATCTTATTTGACAAGGCTTCAGCAAGGGGCAATTTCTTTGCAATAGATTGCAATTGACTCTGAGCCATCTTCATTAAAGATAAAATATTAACCTCTCCCTGCTCTAACATAAGCAACAGTTCATCAAATTTCTGTTGTAACTCTTCTGCATTTTCCAGCATCTTTAATTCGGCTTCAAGCATTTCTTGTTCTTGATTATCTCTGAGCTGCGCTGTGGTGAGTTCGTTCAACTGATACTGATTAAACTCGTACTCAACCTGTAATTTATGATATTGTTCTTTAATTGCTTCCAGACGGGTAAGCTTTTCTTGCCACCCATTAAATTGTTGCTTAAAGTTTTCGAGTAATCGTTGATTTGAAGCTAATGAATCTAAAACAAACAACTGAAAAGAATTTTGTTGAAGGCTTCCCGTTTGATGTTGACGATGAATATCTATTAAGTAATCCGACACCTCGGAGAGCTGCTGTAGTGTTGCCGGGGTATCATTTATAAATGCACGTGATTTACCCACACTATAAACCTCTCTACGCAGAATAATTTCATTATTGTGCTGATCAAACTCGTTCGAGCTTAAAAATTGTTTGACTTCCTCTTGTTCATCCTGAAACATTGCTTCCAGTACACACTTTATCATTCCTTGTTGTACCGTTGAGGCATCTGCACGCTCGCCCGACAGTAATGCTAATGCACCGAGAATGATGGATTTACCGGCACCGGTTTCGCCGGTCATAATGTTCAACCGCTTACCGAAATGAATTTCAGCCTCATCAATAATTGCATAATTTTTTATGGATAGTCTTTTCAGCATGAATCTATCCTGTTGCTACTTATTGATTTTTTGATAATTCGCAGAATTTGTGGGGTCTAACCTCATCAGCAATTGAATAACCTGTGCTTTTTCATCAGCAGGAGAATTACTGAATAAATCGCGCAACTCATTTGACTTTGCTGCAAAGAATTGTGAGATCACCACACTATTTGGATTGTCTTGCTGCAACGTGCCAAGTAAAGTCAGTTGACTTATAATTGTTTTACGCGCTCCTTCCGGGTCATCAAACATTTTGTCCATTCCTTCGCGATGATATGAGTATAAGATGTTGTGAAACTGATTGTATTTCGTGTTGGTAAGATTCTCCATTAACCAATAGCGGCTTTTAATTTTACCGCTCGATTTCCATCCCGGCTCTTCTTTACTTTGGCAAAGATTCACGATTCCCTGTGCTTTAGCAAACCACTGGGCACCTCCTTTGGGAGAAAAGCTATCGTAGTCCATGCCTAAGATGATGTAGGCATAATAAGCAAAAAGAGAAGCCAGATTGGTATTTGATGATGAGTTTTCATTAAACTCGATAGGTTGATATTCAATATAATTGAAGACTACATCATCATCAACCCAGTTAAACATGGTTGTTTTATAGGTTGTGTTAAAAACCGGGCGACTACTTACAACATTCAGCTTCGCCGTAAATTTTACTCCTCCTTCTTCTTTTGTAACATTTAATCCTATGTCACATTGAATTTTTTCGTTTGGAGCAAACACATCATTGGTCCAACGGCGCGAGTTCATAAAATCCATCAGCGACTTTTCTAACGTTTGAAATACGCGCTTGTCAACAGTTTGTATATTATTTGGTATTACGGTTACCTTGCAGTTTAATTCTTGTGCAGGGAGTAACAAGGGTAAGCCAATGAAAAGAAAGAGGCCGCTAAAGATTTTCATGCGCAATAAGGTACTCAATAATTTTTGCTGAAAGTTCCGATTTTGACTGTAACGGCAAAATGAATGGTTTATGTTTTTTTGAATAAATTGTTACTTTATTCGTATCGGTAGAAAAACCGGCCCCCGCATCTTGTAAGGAGTTCAGAATAATATAATCTGCATTTTTCTTTTTTAATTTATCTATTGCATTTGCTTCTTCGTTATCCGTCTCTAAGGCAAAACCGACTAACACTTGATGATCGGTTTTTGCCAGCCCCATTGCTCTTAAAATGTCTTTTGTCTTAATCAAGTTTAAAGTCAAGGAATCTGTCTTCTTTTTTATCTTAGCTGCAGAAGGCTTTTCAACGGTATAGTCAGATACTGCTGCTGCCATAATAATGAGTTTATTTTTTGGAAATTCATGCATCATTGCCTCATACATATCTTGTGCTGTTTGAACCCGAAGAATTGAAGCTCCCATAGACACTACTTCACTAACCGGGCCACTCACCACAGTTACTTCCGCTCCAAGGTTTATTAAAGCATTAACTAAGGCAATTCCCATTTTTCCACTGGAACGATTTGTAATAACTCGCACCGCGTCGATAGGCTCAACCGTAGGGCCTAAACCAACTAATGCTTTAATGCCTTGCAGTTTTTTTTGAGAATAAAAGAAATTTTCTATAAAGTGTATGATATCATCGGGCTCTGCCATGCGCCCCGGTCCAATAAGCCCGCTTGCAAGCTCTCCATGTTCAACCGGAAGAATATGATGATGAAATGATTTTAATATTTCAATATTTTTTTGTGTGGCCGGGTGTTTCCACATATCCTCATCCATTGCGGGTGAAATTAGTACGGGGCAACGCACGGATAAATAAACCGCCATAAGCATATTATCACATAAGCCATGAGCCATTTTAGCAAGGGTGTTTGCAGATGCCGGTGCTATCAGGAATAGATCTGCCCATAGTCCATACTCAATGTGATTAGTCCAGCTATCGGCTTCTACAATAGCACACGCGACCTTATTTTTTGATAGTGTTGAAAGTGTCAAAGGCGATATAAACTTTGCGGCAGAAGGGGTCATCACTACACGGACTTCGCACCCTGACTTTATCAACAAACGAGTTAGTACAACCGCTTTATAGGCTGCTATACTTCCGGTGATGCCAAGAATAATCTTTTTTCCTTTTAGCATAGAATAAAAAAGCCGGCTTACATCCGTAGCCGGCTTAAAGTTAAATTAGTATTTACTAAATCGTATCGAGTTCTGACTCTTCATCTGCTGAGCGTGCATAAATTTTATCATCGAAGAATTCTTGAGTGGCTGATAAAGCCGGATTAGGCATACGCTCATAGTGTCTTGAAATTTCAATTTGCTCACGATTTTCGTGAATTTCTTCAAGGTTATCCGTTACGCTTGCAAATTCTTCCAACTTGCTATGTAGTTCTTCCTTTATGCCTGATGAAATCTGGTTCGCTCGTTTGCCGATTACAGAAATGCTTTTGTACAAATTGCCTGTTTTTTCGGCAATTTCTTTAATGCTTCGCGGCTCAATGGTGGCGTTGATGCTGCCTGATTTTTTAATTATTTTGTTCATGGGTAGTATTTTTATTCATCAGTTTTTGTGCACTGTCAAAAATGCTTTTTGCATCTTTTAGATAGGTGCTCTCCGGAAAACGGCTCACAAAGGTATTATAAAGTGCGAGAGTTTGCGCAAGGCGCTCTTTCTTTTTTTGTTCGATGCTGTTTAATGCATATAAATAACTGGATTTCAGAGACATATAGCTTATCTTATCTGCGATTGGCGAGTCTGAGTATTTATTAAGCAGAGTTGAAAAAGCAGTATTAGCCGCTTTGTAATTGTTCATATCAAAATAAAGCTTTGCGCTGGCATAATCTTTCGCCTCCAGTTTGCGTCTTAGTTTGTCTATCAAATCATTACACTCTTGAACACGTTTACTCTCCGGATACATGTTTATAAATAACTGAAATTCATTTATAGCCTTGTTTGTGTTCGTTTGGTCTTGATTGTAGCGAGGGCTCATGTTGTAATAGCACATTGCATTCAGAAAGAGGCATTCTTCTGCCTTTGGACTATTAGGATAGGAGTTGACAAAATTTTTCAGATTGTACGCAGCTATTAAATATTCTCCCGATTCATAGAAACACATGCTGTAGTAATAATATAAGTCCTCCGCTTTTTTATTCCCCTTGTAAAAGCCAATAATCTCTTCAAAGAACGGGATGGCTTTTTGGTATTCTTTTTTGTTATAAAATTCCATAGCCTTAGCCTCTTTAGCCGTTAAATCATCGCTTCGCAAGATCTTTTCATAAGTATTACAAGATGTAAGGGATAGGGCTAAAGCGATTAAAAGGACTGCAGCTTGCTTCATAAGGTGTGCAAAAGTACGCGATGAGTGCTATAACGCAAGTACCTCTATCATTATTCTTTATTTCACCAATCTTTTTTCCACTGATAGACCGTAAAGACGCGCGCAATATTAAATCCCAAGATAATATCGCCTTTTGTCCAGCTACCATCGGTTTCCGTTAAGAATCCTTTATCGCTCATCTGCCTCGAGTTTGTTAGGTGTAATTGAAATACATGCCCGCCGGTTTCAATATCAAAGCCTACTGATAATGAATTATGGTAGAGTGCATCTGTTCCCAGACTCATTTGGTTGGGTAAGACATAGTAATACTCTGCATTAATGGAAACATGTTTGCTTATCTTTTGACGCCCTCCAATACCCATAATAAATACATCATTCTTGTCAGCCCTTGTAGGCACCAAGTTGCGATGAACTATGGTGGGCATGAATTGAACAGACAACGAAGGCGTTATTCGGCTGCCAATTAAGATCTGATGTGTATAATAAAGTCGTGAGCTGAACAGGTTATCGCTATTTTGACTGGTCCACCTTCTGGAATCTATGCCCATGCTCGAATACGCAACAATAGTTAAAGGGAAGCCGCCTTCCTTTTGTTTAATAAGCTTGTATTTCAAATAACCTTCGTAATATTTTCCTATAGAGCTTCTTGAGATTCCTGTGTTCAAGCGATTGGTTATTCCTAATTCCAGATTGAGTTTAATCGAGGCCCGATCCAAGCCAAAAAATTCATAGACGCCACTATTTATAGTACCGAAGCGATGTTGTATCACAACGTTTAATCCCCCGCCGTGATTTAGTTCAACCGATTGCCCGGTGATTATTCTTGTTGTCTTGAAGGTAGCTGTTATGTCTTGCTTCTTGTTGGCAGTGCTGTCGTTAAGAAGGTTTATTAAATCATTCTGTGCCCGGGCAGACACGCTGGTTAATAAAATAATGGTAAGCAATTGAATCTTCATAAAATGGGTTGAATGATTGGGGAGAACGATTATTTCTTGAATGGCTCCATCACCGCATCTACGTTTATCTCCAGCTCTTTAGCTATCTTTTCCTTTACCATTGCGGAGATGTGGATATTATAATCTTCAGGGCGAATTTTAAACTTTGAGCGTGCAGTAATTTTCCCATCCTTAATAATCAGAGTACCCGGCACTTCTATCTCATTCGTTTTATCCTTCATCGTTAATTTTC
This sequence comes from Chitinophagales bacterium, assembly GCA_039810885.1. GTDB lineage: Bacteria > Bacteroidota > Bacteroidia > Chitinophagales > UBA10324 > BJGO01. Next base: position 40,687 of record JBDHXV010000022.1, read on the forward strand.
CGTCAACAAGAACCGAATATTCCCCGTCTTTTGTAAAGTCAATTTTACTCAAATCTTTAATCTTTCCATTAAAAGTTGATTTAGGGAATTTGTCGCTTTCCATATAATCTTCATTGAAGTGCTCTTGCATCAAGGCTTTGGGAAATACAAAACTCTTTATCAAGCACGTGAAGACAAACTCACCATTCACAAGGTTCAGGAGTGCACTTACTTGATCATTGTCGGCTTTAATATCTTCCATGGGTGTATGCGAATAAAAGTCAATGTGAGCAGAGCGTGTAAAGTATTTAGTCGTTTGTGCTGTGGTAACAATTGCTGAACCGATGAGCAATAGTAGTAAAGTAGTTTTCTTCATAATTTATTTAACAATTTTTAAAAAAGAGATAAGACAATATCCAGACCACATTAATTGTTTTTAGCACCTTGATGCACCCAAGCGTTAATCGTATTTATATTACAAGCAGTCATCTTTCCCACAGGAGGCATCATCAACGCTGGATTGGTGTAACTAATTGCATTTAATAGTGTTCCGTCATTTATTTTATTCATCACGTAATCGTAGCTCTCTAAATTTAAACTTCCCAAAGGATTACTTCCTGAATGGCATCCAAGGCAGTTCTTCTGGAGAATAGATGTTACCTGTTGTTGATAAGATACGTTTACGGTATCACAAACTGCAGGCTCGAGTCGCAAGGCTTCTTCATTATCATAGTAGCAAGATGAAAAATACAAACTGATGCTGAATGCTGCTGCTAATGACACTAATCTTCTTGACATTATCTTATACTCTTATGAATGTATTCTTGATCTAATGTTGAGATGAATTCTTTCTGTGTATCATCAATTAATAATGCTCTTGTAAAAAGGGGTGAATTGGATGCGTCATTAGAAATCAAATATCGCAAAACATTCGTTCGAGTAGTTTAAGCTCGTTTTTATGGCGTAGTATTATTTATTAGTTTAACTCCGCTTGCTTTTATTTTGCAGTAATTATGCTGACCTTATTATGAAAAAACTTATTTATGCAATCATCGTTCTAATTCTTTTTGGGTTTGCTATAGGATATTATTTATTTAACAAGCCTCACAAAGATTATTCTATTGCGCAAATAGAGTTAAGCATTTCTGCCCACGATATATTTAAAGCGTATAATGAAGATGAATTAAGAGCAAATCAACTTTATCAAGATAAAGTTATTGCCGTTTCGGGTATTGTGTCAGGGATAGATCTAAACCAAAAAAAGGCAACCATTATATACCTTGAGTCTGATGACCCTCTTTTTGGAATACAGTTTACGATGTTGCCTTCAGATTCTTCTCAGTATCTGAAATTAAAGAAAGGAGATAAAACAACACTAAAAGGATTATGTGTAGGGTTTACAAACGATGTTGTATTTACAAATGCTACGGTTGTCGTTAAGGATTAGAGATACATTAATCACAATCTTTTTTGATATGCGCTTTCAGGTTACACGGATAACACAGAAATGGAAGATACCTCCACACACACCCGTAATTATTTATTGCATAGGTTTGTTTCTATGAAAGTTCTTCTTACATCTGCAATTATACTTTTTACTCTATTACAAAAAGCCGATGCGCAAACTGTTAGAGTTAGTGTTAAAAAAGATCTCGTTAGTGTAAACGATACTCCCTTCTTTAAATTAGTTTCTACTAATTACCCTGATGCATACATATTATATAATCTAAATAACAAAAAGCTCGCTGTCTTTAATGCCCAGTTTTATAATGACTCCAAGCAAGTAACATCAGGTAACCCACAAGGAAGGATAGGATATTTTGATATTACATTTTTCAACGAAGAAATGTCAAAATGTGAGATTCGAATACTTGGTTTCAAAAAACAATTAGCTCAGTTAATTATTTCTGAGGGCCTGATTAAAGATGGCTCTCTGGATGATAAGACTGTGAAACAATTTTGTATCGTAAACGGAATGAAGTTCTCAGAAGCCCGTAAACAATCCAATACAACCATAATTATTAATCATTAATAAAAATTATTACTCCAGAGGTACTTTTCATTATAGAGTAGATAATTGATTGCTGCTACTGTTTATTTGATTCGCTACGCAATACGCTTGCGTATTTTATTAAATGAGTTATTCAATGGCAAAACGATACATTGAGTGTACTTTTACGCCTCAATAAATTTTTATTCCAATTTATGGTACATCTGAGTGAACATGAAACCATTCGTCGACAGGCTCTAAGTGAATTATTAAATATGGGTATTAATCCCTACCCTGCAGAAACATTTGTTGTAAATGATAATAGCAAACAAATCCATGAAATATATGAACGAGATGCTTCTGAATACGAAGGCAAAGTGGTTTCGATAGCCGGACGTATAATGAGTAAACGCATTATGGGGTCTGCCTCTTTTGCTATGCTGCAAGATGGTGTTGGAAAAATCCAACTCTATATCAACCGAGATGAGATCGCTTCGGGAGAGGATAAAACACTGTATAATATTGTGTTTAAAAAGCTCATTGATCTCGGTGATTTTATCGGTGTAACCGGTTATGTATTTCGCACAAAAACAGGCGAAATTAGTATCCATGTGCAAACTTTAAAGTTATTAAGCAAGGCTCTTAAACCCTTACCGGTAGTTAAAGAGAAGGAAGGAGAGGTTTTTGATGCGGTTACCGATCCGGAGTTGCGTTATCGTCAGCGTTATGTTGATTTAAATATCAATCCTACATCTAAAATGGTTTTTATTAAACGTACAAAGTTGGTAAACTCTATTCGTGAATACTTAAACAACAAAGGCTATCTGGAAGTTGAAACTCCGATACTGCAGCCTCTCTATGGTGGCGCTGCTGCACGTCCATTCAAGACCCATCACAATACGTTGGATATGACCTTGTATCTCCGTATTGCAAACGAACTCTATTTGAAACGTTTAATTGTAGGAGGTTTTGATGGTGTTTATGAATTCAGTAAAGATTTTAGAAATGAAGGAATGGATCGCACACATAATCCGGAGTTCACTCAAATTGAATTATATGTAGCGTACAAAGATTACTACTGGATGATGGATTTGGTAGAAGAGATGATAGAAAAGGTGGCCATTGATGTTAACGGAACAACCGAAGTGCAAGTTGGAGATCATATTATCAATTTTAAAAGGCCATGGAAGCGTTACACGATGTATGAAGCCATTCAAGAATACACGGGTGTTGATATCAGCAATATGGATGAAGATGACTTAAGGAAAACAGCCCGCGAGCTAAAAGTGCCCGTGGATAATGTCATGGCAAAAGGAAAGATCATAGATGAAATTTTTGGTGAGCACGTTGAACCTAAATTGATTCAGCCAACTTTCATTACAGACTATCCCATAGAGATGTCTCCGCTTGCCAAGAAGCATCGCAGCAAACCCGGACTGGTGGAGCGTTTTGAAGCAATTTGTAATGCTAAAGAGTTGTGTAATTCGTTTTCCGAGCTTAACGATCCTATAGACCAACGCAAAAGATTTGAAGATCAACTCGAATTGGGGAAACGTGGTGATGAAGAAGCGATGATGTTAGATGAAGATTTTCTTCGTGCACTCGAATACGGTATGCCGCCAACTGCGGGACTGGGTATAGGAATTGATCGTTTGGCAATGATAATGACGAACTCGCCTTCCATTCAGGATGTACTCTTCTTCCCGCAGATGAAATCTGAGCGTTTCATTTAATTTAATTGATATTATATAATACAGTTTAGTCCTTTTCTAAGAATTAGTATTCTCTTATTTAAGAAACAGCATTCTTTAAGGGGATCAACTTTTAATATATTCTTAAAGCCATTATCCTTTTATTTATAGAGGGCGATCGTTACATTCGTAAGTACCTATCTTAACCCTCACCGTATGAAAAGGGAAATGAAGCGATACGTGCGCAAGTACTTTACATTTACCCGACAGGAGACTAGAGGAACTATCCTGCTTGTAATAATCATTTTACTTCTCGTTGCTTATCGTTTCATCCATCCTTTTTTGTTTCTACCACCGTTAAACAACCTGAATGATGTTCAAATTACTTGGATTAATCAATCGAAAAAAGTAGTTAGCGACAGTTATAATTTTGAAGAGCAAATAAATTCAGATGCCCCAAAAAATGATTTTATTTTAAAGCCGAAAGATTCTATTAGAACGGTTACCTATTTCACATTTGATCCCAACACAATTACTCTGGATAGCTTACTGCTGCTAGGAATGTCGCCAAAGAAGGCCGCTGTAATTGTAAAATATAGAAACTCCGGTGGGCGCTTCAAAAGCGATAGTGATTTAAAGAAAATATATGTTTTAAGCGCAGAGGATATTGCACGACTTACTCCCTGGATCTTTATACCGAAAGAACAGGAAACAATTACAAAAGAGAATGCTCAAATATCTCATAAAATCACTCCTAAGAAAATTTGGTTGGTTGATGTAAATGTTGCAGACTCTGCTGACTTTGTTTCACTATCGGGTATTGGGCCATTTCTCGCTGTACGAATAATAAAATATCGAGATAGATTCGGCGCATTTCGAGACAGAGAACAAATACTTGAAGTAGCGGGAATCACGCAAGAATGGTTTGATCATAACGAATCAAGGCTTATTGCCAGCAAACTCCCTTTCAAGAAATTGGATATAAATAGCTGTACTGTTGATGAATTAAAAGGTCATGCATACTTCGATACAAACTCGGCAAAGATTCTCATGAATTATCGTAAGCATCACGGAGCATTTAAGTCGTTAGAAGAAATTAAAAACTGTGCGGCGATTACAGATGACTTTTTTAACAAAATACTGCCCTACATTACTATTAATACCCCGTAACCTGTTCGTCCGATAATAATAAAGGCTCTCCCTTTGGAAAGCCTTTTAAATTGATAAAGTAAAACAGACTTTTTATACGTCTGTTTTCTCTTGCTTTTTAGTATGCTTAATACTAAACTTTAGTTTTTCTCCCTTCGCGTCTGTGTCAACATACATGATATCTCCATTTTTAATACCCGCAGCAAGTATCTCCTCTGCTAATGGATCTTCTAAATATTTCTGAATTGCACGATGTAAGGGGCGAGCGCCGAAGCTTGCATCATAACCACGCTCAGCAATAAAGTCTTTTGCTTTTTCAGAAAGTTCTAATGTAAAGCCTAAATTACTTACTCGAGCATATAAACCTTTTAATGT
>JBDHXV010000023.1:0-45209 GCA_039810885.1 Chitinophagales bacterium
TGATTCTAAAGGCTTCTCCCAATGTATTATAGTATGAACCTACCGGAGCAAAAATTTCATACGTAAAGTTGCTGTTCAAAATATAATTTGCATAAGCATAAACTAATCGAAGTGTGGTTACCAAGGCAACTGCACCACCATCAGATTTTAAAACAAGGTATTCTCCTGCACTCTTATGTTCAGGGTCGTCAAAGCGGCTAAATTCACATGTTGCAGTAATAAATAACGGAAGTCTGCAGCAGTTGTTCCACGTGTCAAAATCAGAAATCTGAAGAATTCGCTCGTGGGCCAATCCGGTAATGCCGCCATGGCCAAGGTAGTTAAACATCAAAGTGCCATTGTACATTCTGTTCTTTATTGCCGTAGTTACATCCGGTGCACGTTGCCCGGATGAAGTGGAAATTTGCTGATAGGCGTCAACGTATATTTTGTCAACATTCCATACAGGATAATTGGTATTGATATAGTTGTACAACTTTTCGGCATCCTTAAAATGCTCATTATTGTCGCCATCGTCGGCGGAAAGAGTTATGATATTTTGCCAACTGCCCCGTTCGGAATTTATTACATAGTTTTTTATCTTAGTTATAACCGACCATGCCTCCTCTAAAGAGTTAATAGGAAGTCGTCCGATAGCAATATCAAGTATATCGGTGTTAGAAAGGATACTACTCCCTTCATTGTCGTCCAGGAATCCGAAGTAATCGTCACTGCAAAAAGTTAAAACAGGCGAAAGAGAATTCGTGCTTTCATAAGTAGGTACACGATTCGTGTTATCGGCAATTTTATTCTTGTAATCATAAGAAGCATCACCGAATAGCATTAAATACTTAGGAGGAGCATAGCCGTTTGCAACAGCTTTCTTACGAAGCATACGCATATATTCTTTTATGGCAGTAATATCTTGAGCCCCTGATGAAAACTCATTATATATACTGCCGGGAGTAACAACTTTAACCTTATAATTAAATGTCTGAGTATGAAAGTCGGCCAAGGCTTCTGCTGCAGAAAGGTATTCGGGAGGAGAAACAATAACGTAATCTACAGGGCCTGTGGCATGTAGATCTTGGTTTGAAACTAAGCCCCCTGCCAAGGGAGTCAACAGCCCTGAAGTTGGGTTGAAAGAACAAAAGTTCTTTAGAGAATCCGCAGCTAATTTAAAAGTTGCTGTGTTGCTGTTCCATTCAAATTGTTGGCGAACAACATTAGTGGGGTTCGTGATGTCAAGAATCCAAAAAGGAGAATTGAAATTCCCTAAGGAATATGAAGCAACATTCCCTGTGCCGACACTACTCAATGAACGAAAGTGCATTTGATTTCCGGTTTGCAGCAAATTGCGTTTGAGAATAACCTCAATGTAGTTTAGCCACCCATTGGCATCATTTGCAGTGCTACTGTAGCTTAATCCAACATTGATGGCAGATTGACTTGTGTTATAAGTAAACACATTACTCTTTGTTAAAGCATAGGTGTCCGTGTAATAAGCCCCGGTGTTGTTAATGCTAATGTTCCCTAATGATTGACCATTTGCAGACACATTAAAATTTCTGGGTCCGTCTAAAGATCTTGATGCAACGTCAACTTTAATTGTTACGGGACTTGACGTTTTTACATTAGAAAAGTTAAATGGAAATACTTGTTGTTGCTCAAAGCGAAACTCATTGCCATACCACTCACGCCCGGATTGTATTAAGTTAAATAAATCCGGTTCTACAAATTGATAATCGTCAAAATCGGTTACAATATGAGTTGCAGCGGCGTCTGTCGAAGGCTGCTGACTCATTCTTTTGCCCGGGCCTAAACTTGTAGTTAAAAAATAGTAACTGTAATCCGAATATATATTGACACGATGGTAAAAGGTGTTATTTGAATTATCTAAATACCAACGATTGGGTCCTTGTCCATAGAAAATCAGATAGTCGTTATCGTTAAAAACACCGTCATCTTCACCAAAAACATAAACTGCATTCTCTTGCAAATCATCATACCGAAATTGTGCATTTGATTCGGGTAACATTCCTCCGCCATTGCCATAAATACGGATATTCTTGGGGTTGATATTATTAATATTTATTCCTAATGAGGATAAATACGATTTATCGATTTTATAAACTCCATCCTGATTAATGGGTATTTTATACCAATTCCCACCACTCAGAACAGAATGGTCGGCATAGGGATAATCTCTGGAAGTACCGACATTAGCAGGAATTAATGAATAAGTTATAGTGGCACTCACAACTTTTCCTAAGACGCCACTTTTGTTGTCGTATGCAAGCATAGGAATAATTAATGCCCCGGAATAATCTTTCCCGCTTACCCCGACATAAGACAGAACCTCTGGAATTTGCTTTACAAAAGATAGGCACGTCATGAATTGTTTTTCTTCTTCGGGTCTTAATGGGATAGTTTCAATAGCCGTAAATTGAGCGTTTATCTGAGCATAAAACGGTAAGGTAATATGAGCTATAGAGTATGGCAAATGTCCTCTGTTCTCATCATAACGCGCTCCATCAAAAAATGGAAGGGTATGTAGTTTGTAATCGGCTAATTCTAGAGTCCTTGATGTGTCGGACCAAGTTGCTTGTATTTGTATGGAATTGGATTGTGCTCGAACAAAAGAGGTGACTATGCTTGTTAAAAGCAGCACAATAGTTATTAGTAGAATAGCTCTTTTAAAACTGTAGTGTTTAATGTTCATCTCCAAACGGGGTCAGTACTTTCAGAGGTGCAAGGTAACGACATAATTAAGTTATTATTGCAACGTTACTATACATTCATGCTTAAAAATAGAAGAGGGTGGATATTTTATTTGACAATACTGTTGTTCACACAAGCAGCTATTGCACAAGATATAGAATTTTCACAATTTCTATACAACCCGGTCTATTTGAATCAAGGAATGTATGGAATTAACGGAGGACCTAGGATTATAGCGAATTATCGAAATCAATGGCCGGCCCTTCAAAAGGCATTCGAGTCATATTCGATTTCTTATGATCAACATTTTGATAAAATCGGAGGGGGTGTTGGGATTCAGATTTTATCAGATAATCAAGCGTCAGGAATAATAAAGACTACGGCTCTCTCTGCAGGATATAATCACCTGTTTAAAATCAACGATAAAACCGGAATTAGGGCGGGAATGAGCGCTATGGTTTTTCAAAAAAGGCTGGAATGGTCGAAGTTGCTTTTTTATGATCAATTTGATCAATCAACAGCTTTGCCAACAAGTTCTATTAGCTTTGAACAAATTCCCGACATCAAAAATCATACATTACTCGATATAGGGGCGGGATTTATTCTTTTTAATAAGAATACATACGGAGGCTTATCCGTTAAACACCTGAACCAGCCCAACGAATCATATTACAATTCCTATAAGTCAAATCTCCCATTAAGGCTTTCTGCAAATTTTGGTGCACAAATCAGAACAAAAAGAGGAAAGTCCACGTATATAAGCCCCAATATCATGTTCACATCACAAGCAAGATTTAAACAAACCCAAGGGCACGTCTTATTAAATGCCTCGCCGGTAATTCTTGGAATGGGCTACAGGCACGCATTTGAGAATATAGATGCCTTTATTTTTTATGCGGGGGTACAAAAAGGAATTGTGCGTGTTGTTTATAGTTACGATAATACTTTTAACAATTTAAGAAGCAAATCCGGCGGCGCTCACGAGTTATCGCTGACTTTAAATTTTAGCGATGGAAAAAAGGCAGCGGCTAAAAGAACACTTAAGAATTCACTGGATTGCCCCGGCTTACTTTGATTTGATAATAAAAAAATTACATTTGCGTTATCCACAAATCCACAAGCACCATTCAAACACACACTAAACAGAATATGATGCCAAAAATTAGAAGCCTGATTGTTGTTTTAGCTGCAGTAATAGCAGCCGTGTCATTACAATCCTGCAAAAAGAACAAATCGGCAATGACCGGATGGAATTATAATGATTCTAAATGGGGAGGATTCTTTGTTTCAACAAAATTTAAAGGACAAGAAACCGGTCCCAATCTGGTGTTAGTAGAGGGTGGGGCTTATGTTATGGGAAACACAGAGCAAAATGTTACCTATGACTTTAGCAGTGTTCCGCGTAAGGTTACGGTATCTTCATTCTATATGGATGAAACCGAAGTTGCTAACGTCCACTATCGCGAGTATTTAGATTGGACGGCACGCGTCTTTGGGTCAGACTTCCCTGAGGTTTATCGTCGCGCATTGCCGGACTCATTAGTGTGGCGTTCTCAGTTGGCTTACAATGAACCGTATGTAGAATATTATTTTCGCTATCCTGCGTATGATTATTATCCGGTTGTTGGGGTTAGTTGGATACAGGCTACAGAATTCTGTAAATGGCGTACCGATCGAGTGAATGAAATGATTTTGGTTAGAGAAGGTATTTTAGAAAAGAATCCCAACCAAGTAGGAGCAGACAATTTTAATACTCGGTCGTATATCGTTGGTCAATATGAAGGTGCTGTTCGTAAAAACCTTAAAGACCTGCACCCCAATGGCAGTGGCGAGCGCAAGGTTCGTATAGAAGACGGTATTTTCTTGCCGGAATATCGCCTTCCAACAGAAGCAGAGTGGGAATATGCGGCACTTTCATTAATTGGGAACAATCCCTATAAGGGAGAAGAATTAATATCCGACAGAAAAATATATCCCTGGAACAACAGCACAATGCGAGATTCTCGTCACGGTTCATGGCAGGGAGATTTCTTGGCAAATTATAAGCGAGGCAATGGTGATATGATGGGTGTTGCCGGCGGCTTGAATGATAATGCAGATATCACTGCCCCTATATACTCATTCCTACCTAACGACTATGGTTTATACAATATGGCCGGCAACGTAAGTGAGTGGGTTATGGATGTATTCAGAAGTTATACTCCTTATGATGAAGTTGACTTTAATTCATACCGAGGTAACGTATTTTACAAAGACAGCTTAGATGAAGATTACAACCATATTGAAAAGGATAGCCTTGGGCGCATAGTTCAAATTCCGGTTACGGAATCAGAGAACGTAAATCGTCTTAATTACAAAAAGTCAGATAACATTAATTATCTCGATGGCGACTCAATGTCATTGTCGGTTTATCAATATTCTGTGTCCTCACTTATAAATGATAAGTCACGCGTTTATAAAGGAGGCAGTTGGGCTGATCGTGCTTACTATCTATCACCGGGAACCCGCCGATTCCTTGATGAGAATCAGCGCCTCCCGACACTTGGATTCCGATGTGCAATGGTTCGATTAGGAAGCCCATCGGGAAATAAAACAAAATCAGGCAATTACTTTAAGAACAAAAAGACTTCAAATCAGAAGCAGTATTACAACAGAACGTGGAAGAAAGGAAACTAAACTGACGTAACGCATTAATCAAAAGCGACATTGACCTCAATGTCGCTTTTTTGTTTTATACAGCTATCTTTTTATTTTTTGCTCACGACCTTTGCATATCTATGAGTAATAACATTGAGCAACTGTATAATTTATTCTTAATGAGTACAGGTATTTCAACAGACACAAGACGAATTCAAAAAGGAAACATTTTTATTGCATTAAAAGGCGATAATTTTAATGGTAATGAGTATGCAAAGCGGGCATTGGACGCAGGGGCATCATACTGTGTAATAGATGACCGGAAGTATAAAGTAGATGAACACTGTGTTGTTGTTGAGGATGGGCTGAGAACACTGCAAGATTTAGCGCATCATCATCGAAAACAACTTGTTATTCCTATTATTGCTATTTGTGGAAGTAACGGGAAAACAACGACCAAAGAACTGACGGGTGCAGTATTGCTAAGCACTTATCCAACATTTGTAACACAGGGGAATCTAAATAATCACATTGGTGTTCCATTGTCCTTGTTGTCAATAACTGGCAAGCATGAAATTGCAGTAATAGAAATCGGAGCAAATCATATTGGAGAAACGACATTTTTGTGTGAGATCGTAAACCCGAATTTTGGGCTGATAACTAATAATGGAAAAGACCACCTTGAAGGGTATGGAAGTATTGAAATGGTTATTAAGGGAAATGGGGAGTTTTATGATTATATCAGGAAAAGCGGGGGCCATGTTTTTGTATCTGCAGCTCAACAAGACTTGATGACGATGTCTTCCGATTTAAGTAGGACAGTTTACGGGATGCAGCAAGCTACGATAAAAGGTAAAATAGAAACAGGAGATTTTGTAAAAGTAAAGATTGACGTTCCTGATGAAAACGAGGTAACAATTAACACACAATTGGTAGGCGATTATAATTTTGAAAATATTATGGCAGCGGTAACCATAGGGAATTATTTCAAAGTACCTACCCATAAAATAAAAAGGGCAATTGAGTCTTATCTTCCGGGGAATAATCGGTCTCAATTAATACAGCGAGGTTCAAATAAAATCATTGTTGATTGCTATAATGCTAATCCGTCAAGCATGGAACTTGCCATTAAAAATCTTGTAAAATATAATGAAAATAAAATATTGATTATGGGAGATATGTATGAACTAGGCTCTTACAGCGCAGATGAGCACAAGCGCATACTTAGGATTGCATCAGAGCATAAGATAGAACATATATGGACGGTAGGAGAAGCATTTAAACATGCGAACGATGAATTGCAACTGGCTGAAAAAGTTTTTAGGGACACAAAGGAGGCACAGAATTTTTTGACAAACAATGAGATTCGTCAAAGTGTTATTCTATTAAAAGCATCCAGAGCGATAGGATTAGAGCAGATTATAGACTTTATTAAATAGAAACGCCTCCGGCCTTCATCTTCTCTGCATTTTCTGCAAGTTGCAGGGCTTCAATAATTTCATCAAGTTCTCCGTTCATTACATCCGGAAGATTATATACGGTTAACCCGATACGATGATCTGTAATACGAGCTTGAGGATAGTTATATGTTCTGATTTTAGCACTTCGATCTCCTGTGCTGACTATGCTTTTTCTTGAACGGGCTATTTCTTCTTCTTGCTTCCGCACTTGCTCTTCGTATAATTTAGAACGCATCATACGCATAGCTTTTTCGCGGTTGGCTAATTGTGAGCGTTCTGTTTGACACATCACAACTGTACCGCTAGGAATATGCGTAAGAATGACTTTTGTTTCAACCTTATTTACGTTTTGCCCTCCAGCACCGCCACTTCGTGCTGTTTCCATTTTCACATCGCTATCTTTTAACTCAAAATCTACTTCTTCAGCTTCGGGAAGCACAGCTACTGTAGCAGCCGAAGTATGCACCCGGCCGCTGGCTTCGGTTTTGGGCACACGCTGTACCCGATGTACTCCGGACTCGAATTTTAAAGTTCCATAGACGCCGTTCCCTTCTATTTCTAAAATAACTTCTTTATAGCCGCCAGCCGTGCCTTCGCTTTCAGAAGCGACAGAAATCTTCCAGCCTTTCGATTCGCAATAGCGCAAATACATCCGGTATAAGTCGCCTGCAAATAAACTCGCCTCATCGCCTCCGGTACCGGCCCGTATTTCAATAATGGCATTCTTATCGTCTTGCGGGTCTTTCGGGATTAATAGCTGGCGAACATGCTTTTCTGTAATTTCTTTTTCTTCTTCAAGCTGTGCGAGTTCCTCTTTTGCCATATCGCGAAAATCCTCATCACTTTCATTGGCAATGATATTCTTGTTGTTGTCAATGTTACTTAGTATGAGCTTATACTTTTCAAAAGCAACTATGATGGGCTGCAATTCTTTGTAATCACGATTTAGCTGTGCATACTGCCTTTGATTGGCTATGAGAGCCGGGTCGGCTAATCGCTCGGCGATATTGTCGAATTTGTCTTTTAATGCCTGTAGTTTATCAATCATTGGGTAAGTAGAGAAAAATAGAAAGTCAGAGACGAGTTGACCCGAATGCAGGGCAGCTAATAGTTGTAAGCCGTGTTCATGGCGTTAATCGGTACAAACTTACAGCATTTTGTTCTTGTGTTATCATGAACTTTCTAAATAGAAGAGCAGATTGGAATGTGCGTATGTCTTGAAGCGTGTCGGTTTGTTCAACTTTTGTTGTCAAATTATATTCTGTGATTTGATTATGCTCAATATAAAATAGGGATTGATTTACAACTTGTATCTGCGTTTTGGGTTTAATCGGAATTGTTTTTTCATAATTCAGATATTCATCAAAAACGATGATTCCGGAGGTGGTATCACAAACAAAGATTTTGTGATTTTCTTCGGTCATAAAAGTTATCTGAGGGGTGTGACCCACTAATTGGAATATATCGGCACTTACTGCTACTAATTTTCCGTAGTCATTAATTTTTTTTATATTCATATCTACAGCATCATAAAGCCATATATTATTATCAGAACTGCGCGCTGTGGCACTAATATTCATCAGATTGTTTTTGCGCAACTGAATGGTAGAAACTAATCCTAAATTATTATCAAGAATTTGAATAACCTGTTGTTGCTTGTAAAAGACAATAGACCTGAACGGATTTGAAGCGTCTATGCTGTATATATTTCCATTAGTAATGTCGCTATAACGAAACCATTTATTCCCCGCGCTATCAATCTTAGTGATTGCATTGTTTTGATCTGCAATATAAAAGAACCCGGTAGTGTCACCGGTTACATAGCGAGCGGCAATGGGCAGAGTAATAATAAGAACGAAGCGATACCAGAGAGAATGTAGCATCATTTATTAGTTGCCGGTGAAAGATCATCGTTATCCTGAACATGGACAACACTATATGCCGCAATAAACATAAACACCCCTGCCATCACTATAGCGCCTATAGCTTGAGAGCCATATAAGTATTTAACAACGACTCCGCCAATAACACCATTAACTATTTGTGGCAGTGTAATAAAAAAGTTAAAGATGCCCATATATAGGCCCATTTTAGAAGAAGGCAGCGATCCGGCTAAGATCGCATAGGGCATTGCAAGAATACTAGCCCAGGCTACGCCCACGCCTATCATAGAATAAATTAAATAAGAGGGATTGCTAATGAAATATATAGAAACCAAGCCGATGCCGCCACAGGTAAGAGAAATTGCGTGTGTCATTTTACGGCCTATAGCCTTTGCAATGCGAGGAAGTAAAAGAGCATAAAGTGCCGACACCCCATTATACACACCAAAAATCAAACCCACCCAATTCCCGGCATCCTGATAAGCCTCGGAAGAAACATCAGCTGAAGAAAGACCATATACATGAGTTGCTACAGCGGGAGTTGTGTAAACCCACATCGAAAAAAGCGCAAACCACGAAAAGAACTGAACAACGCCTAATTGTTTCATTGCCTTAGGCATTTTCGCAAAGTCTGAGAATATCTGTTTGATCCCTTTATGTTTTACTTCTCCATCTTCTTTGTGGAATTTCTTATACTCTTCGGGAGTAAATTCTTTTGTGGTTACAACGGTCCATACTATAGCTATTAAAAAGATAACAGCGCCTATATAGAAGCTGATCGATACATTCGCGGGTACCTTGCCATTAGCCGCCATTTTTTCGACACCGTTGTATTCTGCTAATAGATAGGGCAACCATGATCCTACAACCGCGCCTATTCCTATTAAAAAGGTTTGAATGGAAAATCCTAAGGTACGTTGTTCACTTGGAAGATTATCTGCAACTAATGCACGAAATGGCTCCATGGCAACATTAAAAGAAGCATCCATGATCATGAGCACCCCGGCGCCTACCATTAGTGGAGGAAGTATGGTTGCTGCCATATCCGCATTAGGCATAAAAAGTAATCCTAAAGCGGCAAAGATGGCACCGGCTAAGAAGAAAGGCCTTCTCCTGCCTAAAGCTGTCCATGTATGATCACTGTAATATCCTATTATCGGTTGTACCATCATACCGGTAAGAGGGGCTGCCAGCCAAAACCACGAGAGATGTTCTACATCGGCACCAAAGGTTTGTAAAATGCGCGATGCGTTCCCGTTCTGTAATGCAAAACCAAATTGAATTCCCAGAAATCCGAAACTCATATTAAAAATTTGCCAAAGGCTTAGCCGAGGTTTATCCATCGTTTAGTAAAATCAGGGGTAATATAGAAAGAAACGACATTACTTACTACAGAATAACGATTGTTACTTTGTGTACACAGGGACTAAAATATCTATGACGGTACCATGGTTTAATTCAGAATAAATTTTCATCTCACAATGATGTGTTTTAAAAATTTTATTTACTAAGGATAGGCCTAATCCTAGGCCATGATAGCCTGTTGTATTAGAGCCTCTGTAAAAGGGTTGCGTTACGCGTATCAAATCTTCTTTTGAGATACCAATTCCATTGTCGGTGAAGATTATTTTTATCCAATGCTCCATAGGCTCCAACATTACCGAAACCTTATGGTCTTCTGAGTATTTGCATCCGTTATCCATTAAGTTGATGATTGCATTGCGAAAAAGCGAATCATAGCCTCTGATGGTTAAGTGCTTTTCATCATCTATTAATTCACTAAGGGTAATGTTGACTTTGTAATCAGGATGCATTTTAATCAAATCGGCACGAGCTTGCCATAAAAGTTCATCAAGCCGAATGTCTTGCATAGGTAAACGAGTCCCTGCAGAATCTGCGCGAGCAATCATCAATAATTGATTTGTTAGAGCTATCATCTTTCGTATATCTTCTTGAACTGATAGGAGACACTCCTTGTAATCTTTTGTTTCACGCTCTTTCAGCAAGGTAACTTCAATCTGGCTGGAGATTGCAGTTAGCGGAGTGCGCAATTCGTGAGAAGCATTATCAATAAATTTTTTTTGTGTGATAAAAGATTGTTCCAAGCGTTCGAGCATATCATTAAATGTTCGAGCCAGTTTCGATATTTCATCTCGACCATTTCCCTCATCAACTCGTATATTCAAATTCGAGGCAGAAATGCCTGAAACTTGTTGCACGACTTGAGTCATAGGGCTTAGTGCACGAAGTGAAAAAATTCTCCCCATAATAAATAGTACAACAATAGTAAACAGGAATGCCGCGATTAATATTACGGTTAAATTCTTTAGGCGGCTTTTTCCATAAAGATCTATTGCGCCCACCACCACAGTGAAATTATTATTCTCGTCTGCAAATAATAACCCAATGATATCATACTTCCCTTGCTTGAAATGTGCTTCATTATGGTTTTTTATAATTCCAAGCACGTCCATATTAATGTTAAGAATGTGGCTTTCGTCTGTGCTAAAAATTAATACGTCGTCTTTGTTAAATATTAATATTTTTTCAAATGGTAGAGCAGTGGGGTTGTCGTGTTCTAATCTCCGAAGCATGCTCCCGTCAATTTCGTTAAGCTCAATAAGCAACTTTGCAGAGTTGAGCGCCTTATTTCTTAATCTGTTGTAAAAATCATCTCCTTGGTATTCAGCAGAGAAAACATAAATCGTCAGTAACGTGGTGGCTAGGATTAACGAAACTAGAACGACAAATTGTAGAGTGAGTTTGTTTTTGATTTCCATTATTCCTCACTAAAGATATATCCCATGCCTACACGTGTGTGTATCAACTTAGGTTCATACCCCTTATCAATTTTTTTACGGAGAAGATTTACGTAAACTTCAACAACATTTGTCCCCGGGTCAAAGTCTATCTCCCAAACCTTTTGCGTAATAACATCTTTCGATTGCACTTTATTTTTATTACGCATAAAAAATTCAAGTAAAGAAAACTCTTTAGCTGTAAGCTCTATACGGGTATCATCTCGAAAGGCCACCTTCTTATTTAAGTCTAAGATAAGATTTGCCATCACCAAGCGATTGTCTATATGTGAATCTGCCGGTATGCCGGTGCGCTTTGATACAGCACGTATGCGGGCGAGGAGTTCTCTGAATTCGTATGGTTTTACCATATAGTCATCTGCTCCCGCTTCAAAGCCATCTAGTTTATCTTCGGTGCTTCCTAATGCAGTCAACATTATTATGGGTGTCGAAGGTCGCAGAGATTTTATTTTATAAGAGAGTTCAATGCCATTCATGTGAGGCATAATAACGTCGAGTAATACTAAATCATAGCTATTTTTTCGCGCCAACTCAAGTCCGGCCAGACCGTCGTTAGCCAAATCAATATCATAGCCACTCTCTTCAAGTCCTTTTTTAAGGTAGGCCGCTACTTTCGGCTCATCTTCGACAACTAACAGTTTCATAATATTCAAAGATACTCCTCTTACCAAGGTTGTAATATCTATCAAAATAAGGATAGATGGTTTTAATAGCTTTTTAATCGGCACTTCATTAAGTTATTAGAACCTTAGCGTTCAAATCCTCAAACAAATTTTTCAAAATGAAACACAAGATTGAAAAACCAAAACTGGTTGCCGCTCTGGTAACCATTGCCTTGTTTGGGGCTTTAACGTTTAGTTTAATTCTCAACAGTAATTTAAAAACTCGCTTGAGCGATCAGGAAACATTAACCGGAGACGTTTTGGCTCAGAAGCAATTGCTTGAGAATGAAATGACAGATTATAAAATGCGCGTGCAAACCCTATCCGGCAAGAATGCAGAAATGGATGCCTTAATGAATAAAAAAGAAAAAGAAATTGTTGCGAAGGAGTCAGAAATTAAAAAATTGATAAAGAATAATGCTGATGCGAATGCATTAAAAAAGCAATTAGCCGATGTTAAAAAAATGAAGTCGGATTTAGAATTGCAAATAGATGCAAAGAACCTTACGGTTTCTAAACTAAAAAATGAAAATCAAGATTTGGCTCAACAAGTTAAATCACTGAAAAGTGAAAATGAAATTTTAGCTAAGAATATGAAGATTCTTAGCAGTTTGAATGCCGACAACATGGTAGCAGATGCATTAAAGAAGAAAGAAACAAAAAACACTGTATTCGCACGTAAGGCAAATAAATTATATGTGAGTTTTAATCTATCACAGGATGTTGCTTCAAATGTAAAATTTAAAATTACGACACCTTCCGGCAAAATTATCAGCACGGAGCAGGAGGGATTAACCTACAAGTTAACAGATATGAACAATGAAATCATCACAGCAGATGCCAGCGGAACAACCCCGACAGCACCGACACTTAAAAAGGTAGAAATGATTTACAAGCCAACTCAAAAACTTAAAAACGGAACATATACCATCGGAATCTACAACGGCGATACCTATTTAAGCAGTTGTCAGATTCGGTTAAGATAATCTTCAGGATTAATAGGGTTTTTAAAAAGAATCGGCCGCGGGTTTCCACTTGCGGTCCTTTCTTTTTATACATTATGTTCCTTCATGATTTTATTCAGCCATCGAATCATCATAAAAATGATAAGTGATGTAATTAATGCCAAGACGAAGTTGACGAGAAAGAATTTGTACTTAAACTCATAGCTGTCCCACAGTGAAGCAAGAATCCCCGACAGCTTATTTCCGATGGAGGTAGATAGAAACCACCCGCCCATCATCAAGGCCGTGAGTCTTGGCGGGCTAAGTTTTGAAACTAAGGATAAGGCCATTGGACTTAAACACAACTCCCCCACCGTAATCACGCCATAAGATGTAATAAGCCACAGCATAGAACTCTTCTCTGCTCCGTTATGATGCACCAACGCGGCACCCACCATTACCAATGTACTTAATGCAGTAATGAGTAGCCCGAAAAATATTTTCCACGGAGTGGACGGTTCGCGGTTTCTTCTTTTTAAAAAACCGAAAAAACCCAAAACCAAAGGAGTTAAAAAGATAACCCAAAATGGATTTACAGATTGAAACAGCTCGGTTGATATCAAATAAATAGTACTGCCATCTTGAGGTTTTTGTGAGGAAGATAAATTTTTAGAATAGTCAGGATAGTTATAGGTCTTAATAATCTTATCGTTCTCATCTCGCTGCACTCTGAATTGATTATCGGTGAGCGGAATAGAATCTTTTTTCATTTCTACGATTTGTACTACACCCAATGCTTTTGCCGCAGGGGCTATTGCTTCCGGTATTTGACGGTTTGTATAACTCTCTGCCCAGGTTGTTAATGCAGTGCCATTTTGCTTGAATACAGCCCAGAAGATTATCGCCACTCCAAATACGGCAAGTAGAGCCGAAAGAGGGCGGCGATCTTCTTGAGGCGATGTGAAAATAAGCGATACATAGAATGCCGCAACCGGCAGTGCTCCAAATATAAATGCATCTGTAGAGTCGCTGCCGAAGATGTTTCCGGGAATAATCCATCCGATATACCCTGCGATTAATGCGGGGAGAAGCACAAGGGCAAGAATTTTAGATACAGACATGTCTTCAATTCGTTTTGGCTTTCGGAAATCAGCATGCGCGTAATGCCTGTTCCCTAACCAAAAAATGGCAACCCCTATAAACATACCGATGCCGGCGGCCATAAATGCATGCCCCCAACTAAAGGTATTGCGCAAATAGGCCGCAAAGAAGTTGCAAATAAAGGCGCCTATGTTTATCCCCATATAAAAAATATTATACCCCGAATCTTTCAGTACTTTATATTTCTCGTCGTTATATACATTGCCTAAGAGGGTAGAGATATTAGGCTTAAAAAGCCCATTCCCAATAATAATTAGGAATAAAGAAAGATAGAATGAAGTCGAGCCGGACAAGGCCAAACCACAATACCCCAGCCCCATGAGTATGCCACCCATGGTTATGGATAAGCGATACCCCAACACACGATCGGCGAGCAACCCGCCCATAAACGGGGTTAGATAAACCAGAGCAATAAAGGTTCCGAAGATATCTGAAGCTTCTTTCTTGTCTAAGCCCATGCCGCCGCTCTGCGAGTCGGTCATGTACAAAAAGAAAATACCCAGCATCAGATAAAACCCGAAACGCTCCCACATCTCGGAAAGAAATAAAAGCGGAAGTGCCTTTGGATGTTTTAATTTCATTTATTGACTTATTCTTGTAATGATAGCGAAATATCTAAGTGTGCCCAAGCCATTAATCCATTTCGTGTTTAATTATACCTCTTTTAAGAAGTTTTAATTTGCTTTTTTTACAAATCTGAATATATTAGCAAAGCTATTAATGCATTTTGCCGATAGCATTATTACAACAACAACAAACAACAACAGTTTTAAACAAATCGAATACCATGAAACCAATGTTTTTACACAAAAAAGCATTAGCTCTGCTATTGCTGCTGTTACTATCTATTCCCTTAGTGCGGGCACAAGTATCCTCCGGATACACCTTTTCTTACAACACGACAGCATATACCGCCATTAGTGCGGGAACCTCACTTGCCAGCGGCACCGGAGCAAGTATGGATGATGCTCTTTATACCGGAGTTCCCATCGGATTTACATTTAAGTTTAATAATACAAACTACACCTCGGTGGGGGTAAGCACCAACGGGTTTATTTGGTTTGGCACGAATAATCCATTAGCTGCAACGTATTCGCCGATTTCATACGCGGGCAGTTTGGATGGAGCCATCTCCGTTTATGGCATGGACTTGGTTGGGCATCCGGCAGGAACGGCTACTCCCGAACTTAGATATAAAACAACCGGCACAGCACCCAATCGGGTTTTTACTGTAGAATGGTTTTGTGTAAGGGCTAAGTCTTATAGCGCCGGTTCTGGTTCATGTGGTTTTTTTGGTTTTGACGACATTAATCGTTTAGACTTACAAATAAGAATATATGAATCTCAAAACTTCAAGATAGAAGTTCAAAACCTTATAGCTCCTTATTGTTTAGATGGCAGTTTTTCTGCGCAAGTTGGCTTGCGAGGGGGCACAAACTCCGACTTTAATAACAGGTTAGTTAATTGCAGTGGTAACAGTTGGGCCAGTCCGGCACAAGGCGGAGCAAATACATCCACTTGTACCATAAGCGAATCCCCCTCTTGCTATCCGGCTGCGAATGCTGTTTACACTTGGTCCCCACCCCCACCTCCTACGCCTGTTCAATGCGATTATAGTTTCAGCTATTCCACTTCCACAACTTACGCAGCATTTCCGGCCACAGGGCCAACAACTCTAATTACAGGAACTACAGCAAATGCATTTCGATACGGAGCATGGCCTGCCCAAAGCCTTGGGTTTACCTTTGTCTATAACGGGCAGAACTATACCCAAGTAGGTGTTTGTTCTAAAGGATATATATGGTTTGGAGCAAATGACCCTACAGGTATAGGCACGAATACTTTATCTCCCAGCACAAATGTATTAAACTCAACTGCAAATATTGATGGTGTCGTTGCAGGATTAAATTCAGACTGGGTTGGCAGAACTTTAGGAACCAATTCGACGGGAGGTGCAAACGGCAGCATAAGGACTTATATGACCGGCACAGCCCCGAATAGAGTATTTGCGATTGAGTGGTGTAATGTGAGACCCAATTCAGCAGCAGAGGGAGCAACCAACAGACATAGAACGGATTTTCAAATATTATTATATGAAACGTCAAATAAGATTGAAATCGCATTTAATGTAAACCCTTATCCTTACACCAGTTACAATCAAGCATTCCAATGTGGACTAAGGGCAAATACCAATAGCAACACATTGGTAAGATCGGTGGCTGCCGGCTCGGGCGGTGCAGGGTGGGTCGCTTCTACTTTAGGCACCTCCTCTTCTACGGTAACTATAGGGACAAGCGGAAGCACCTACCCCCCTACAAATGCACGTTACATTTTTACCCCAACCGGCGCAGCGGTTACATGTACGTGGAACGGCTCAACGTCTAACAACTGGCACACGGCTTCCAACTGGACTCCGGCATTAGTGCCCAATGTATGCAATAATGTAATCGTTCCGGTATTGGGCAGTGGTGTTTATCCTCAGATAGGAACATCTAACGATAATGCATTTTGTAGAAATTTAACAGTACAAAGCGGAGCCTCCTTAAACACCTTATTGGGTTATACCGGAGTGTTAAAAGTATATGGTAATGTAGTGAACAATGGATCTATTGTCGTGGAGGGCAGTAATCTGATAAGTCTTGTAGGCGGCTTGGATAAAACAATAGGCGGAACGGGTAATTACACCTTAGCCAAATTTTTTATTTCAGAGTCGTCTGCTTATTCATTACAAAACAATTTGTCAGGTAGCACCTCTGCTCTTCTTGAACTGAATATAGCAGGCAGCAGTGTGCTTAATATGAATAATCATGACTTAACGGTGTATTCCATAACCCAATCGGGAATTATCAAGCAAGGGAGCGGCACGCTTTCTATAGAAGGCCCAACGAGTGTTTATTCTTTCGCATATACAGCTTTTCAGGCAGAAACCGGAACAACCTTTTTCAGTTCAGGAACGATTTGGGGCCCTGCAAATCAAACAGCCCCCTCTCTGCCATATAATAATTTAAAAGTTCGGACTAATAACGGTTACACGGTAACGCTTGGCACAACACTAGACTTTGATTGCCAAAATTTTGATGTAATTAACCCCGGCCCGGCCGGAGGCATTGCAACAACCGCACGCAACATGAACGTAAAGGGCAACATTACTTTAGGGGCTTTGCCGGACGATGGCTCGCTACTTATCTTAAACCATTGTCTATACCGCAGTGTAGGAACGGGGACCTTTTCGATGGGAAACTCAGACGATAATCTTATAAAAGTTACGAAGCCCACAGCTACCGGACCTAATGCCGCAGCCATACAGGGTTATGGAGCTTTGACATTTTTTGGAACAGTAACGTATGACACAAACTCCCCGCAAACGGTGATGAGTGCGAATTATAAAAATATGAATGTGTCCGGCGGCAATGGAGTGCGTAGTATGAACGGGCCGATAATTGTCGGCAATAATCTGAGCATCGCATCAGGAACTTTGAATGCCATTGCTGCGGCTAACTTTATACAGGTTGGTGGAGATTATACTAACACGGCAACCTATGTACATAATGGGAACACCGTTTCTTTAAACGGATTGGGAACACAACATTTGCAGGCAGGAACCTCACATTTTCATAATCTCACATTTGATGGAGTTGATATTCAGTTCGTAGCCGATAATGCAACAGTAGAAAACCAACTGATACTCACAAAAGGATTAATCAGTACAAATGCACAGAAATTAATTGTATCCAATTCATCAACATCAGCCGTTCAAAACGGAGTTGGGAATACAGGATATGGAATCAGTTGGATTAATGGAACCTTACGTCGCAGCATTAACAGTAACGGAGATTATGAATTTCCGGTTGGCAACGCCATGGTTTCACAGAATGGTGTATTAAGCTTTAATAACATAACCGGCCCGACAACCATAGACGCATGGTTTAGGCCTTTGGCGAATAGTAATGATGCCGACTTGAGTTTGAATGAAACAGGTATTATGGGAAATCCGTCTCCACATCCGTATTACAAAATAAATCCGGCGGGGTGCTGGGTGATGGAGCCCAACGTGCAACCTTCGGGCGGCTCCTATGACATTAAGCTATACTTGAACGGATTTGCCGGCTTACAAGACAACCGTTTCGGAATAGTAAAGCGTAGTGTAACATCTAATACAGCTGCTGACTGGGGTATTGGTGGAGGCTCTCTTAATGCCGATAATGGTGCAGGTCGCATGGTTGCAGATGGATATGCCCTTAGAAATAATCTTACCTCTTTCTCTGAATTTGGTATCGGACAATATAATGGTTCCCCTCTGCCGGTGATTCTTTCACAATTTTGGGGAACAAAAGAAGAGAATGGAAATGTATTAACTTGGGTAACATCAAGTGAGTTAAACAGTAATTATTTTGCTGTTGAAAGAAGCATCAATGGCAGAGACTTTTCTGTTATCGGAATGGTAAAAGCAGTAGGATATTCTCAATCAGCTACAACATATCATTATACCGACGAAGCATTGAAAGGAACAGTATATTATCGCTTGCGCTGTGTTGATACAGATCGCAGCTATCGTTACTCGAATATAATTACAATAAAACGCAATTCGATGTATGAAACTTCGCTTTCGGTTTATCCCAATCCGGCAGCGCAAACATTAAATCTATTAATTATTTCTACCAATTCGGAAATGGCACACATACGTATTTATGATATGTTAGGAAGAATGTGTGCAGAAAAAGATGTTCCACTTTCTACAGGGAGCAATTATATAGAAATGAATTTAGATGGGTTAATGCCGGCATCGTATTATATTGAGTTTTTAAGTGAAACGAATCGTATTGTAAAACCTTTTGTGAAGAATTAGCAGACTGAACAATAATTAGTGATAAGACAGATCAATCGGGGCGATTAAAATTCGCCCCGATTGATTTTATATTAATGCATAACTATTATTATCGGGATGTATGCCCCGCCCTAAAACAGGTTGACTAAAAATGAAACAAGCCGTGGAGGTTTCAAAAAAAATACAAGCACTATAAGAAAACAGCCGCCTGATTAATTATATTTGAATTGTTCAGGTGAGGATCGAAACGGGATATGCTGAGGAGCAACCCGGATAGTGCCAACATCGTGAACCATGAAAAATGATACGAGAGCTTCGTCCCTGCTCATCTCAACCACTTCATTTTTTGTGCAAGAAAAAAACTGTAAACCTTTTTTTATTTTCTAACAAAAAACAGCCAACCTATTTCAGGGCAAGATATAAATAATAAAATGACAATATGACAAACGGGAAATTTGTAATATCTCTTGACTTTGAACTTATGTGGGGTGTAAGAGATAAAAAAAGCAAAACAAATTATGGGGATAATATTTTAGGTGTTCATAACGTAATACCTAAACTGTTGGAGGTATTTAGAAAATATGACATTAAAGCTACTTTCTCAACTGTGGGGCTTTTATTTTTCGAGACCAAACAAGAATTATTAGATGGTATTCCAAAGTTAAAACCTCAATATAATAATCCTAACCTTTCACCTTATAACGGATATTTCAATATTTTAGGAAACGACTATGAAACGGATGAGTATCATTTTGCACCTAAACTTATTAAAGAAATTCAGAAATATCCCGAACAAGAAATTGGGACACACACATTCTCGCATTATTATTGTTTAGAGCCAGGTCAAACCATTGATACTTTTAAAGCAGATATAGAAAGTGCAATTGCTATTGCAAAAAGATATAATATTGATTTGAAATCTTTAGTGTTCCCAAGAAATCAATTTAATAATGATTATCTCAAAATTTGTTTGGAGTTAGGCATTTCTTGCTACAGAGGTAATGAACAATCGTGGCTTTATAAAGCAAAAAATGAGGAAGATGAAAGTGCCTTTCGGAGAGCATTTAGGCTTATAGATGCCTATGTTAATATTTCAGGTCATAATTGTTATTCTGACCATTTTCTCAAAAGAGAAATGCCAATAAATATACCATCAAGCAGATTTTTAAGACCCTTTTCAGGTAAATTAAAATTTTTGGATGGGTTAAGACTTCATAGAATTAAATCGGGAATGTCCTATGCGGCAAAAAATAACTTAACTTATCATTTGTGGTGGCATCCTCATAATTTCGGGATAAATCAATATGAAAATTTTATTTTTTTAGATAAAGTATTAACTTACTACCAATTTTTAAACAAGACCTATAATTTTCAAAGTTATACTATGGGTACTTTGGCTAGCATAATAAAGAATGAAATATAAGAAAATAGTTTTATTAGCAGGTAAAGGAGAGTCAACTAATATTGTTTTTAATTCAATCAACAAACGATTTGATGTTTTTTCCGCTATTATTGAAGAAAAAGAAGATACAAAAACATTTCTTAAAAGAAGAGTAAGAAGACTAGGTATTATTACTGTTTTCGGCCAAATCCTTTTTCAAATATTAATAGCAAAACCGCTTGATATATTCTCAAAAAACCGAAAAAAAGAAATTATTAATGATAACTCATTAGATTTATCTGAAATACCAAATGAAAAAATAAATGCTGTTGAATCAGTAAATTCTGAAACAACAATAGTTCTATTAAAAAAAATAAATCCCGATATTGTTATTGTAAACGGGACTAGAATTATATCCAAAAAAGTGCTTGAGTCTGTAAACTGTAAATTTATTAATATCCATGCAGGTATTACACCAAAATATAGAGGAGTGCATGGAACATATTGGGCACTAGTTAATAATGATATTAAGAATAGTGGCGTAACAGTCCACTTTGTTGATTCAGGTATTGATACAGGTATTATAATAAATCAAGCATCTGTAATTCCGAAAAAGGAAGATAACTTTTCGACATATCCATTACTTCAACTATCAGAAGGACTGAAAATATTAAATAAAACAATACAGGACTTAATGGACAATTCGCTCGTTACACAAGAAGAAAAATTAACGGAAAGTATATTATGGTATCATCCTACAATTTGGAAGTACTTATTTTATAGAATTACGAAGGGCGTAAAATAGCATCGCCCAACAGTATGACGAATAGAAAAAAGCCTTTGATACAAAAAGCCCGGAATTAGAAGACTCCGGACTTTTTGCTATTCGTTGTTCAGCGACGCACTTAGCACTTTTCGCATAGGAGGATTTGTGGCTTTTGTTTATAGTTATTGGCTGGAGTTTTTAAGTTTCGGAGGTGCGAAGTTGCAGTGTTTTAGGTTCTTGTGTTTGTTGGAGAACTCAATTCCACCTACCCAAATTTTGACACTTTTCGGGCGGTTTGGTTTTATGGATATATTGGTTGGTTTGTATTCTCATTGTGCTGCTTTTTGTATTTTTCGGAGGGAGTCTCGGTTATCTCAACCACTTCATTTTTGTGCAAGAAAAAAACTTAGAAACCTTTTTCATTTTCTAACAAAAACGGTCAACCTATTTCAGGACAAGACACCTTTAATCTGTTTTTCGTCCAAACTGATAGGTTAATCCCAGAGATAGTTTTATTAATGGGAACAGTATATAAGATTCACTATTACTCACAAAATAATTATTAGGGTTGTAAACGGGGAGAATAGCCCCTAACTGCAAAAACCCTTTAACCCGGTTATCTCCTGCGCGAATCGTAAGAGCAGGCTCGATATTGATAAAATTATAAGAAGTGTCTTTGTGTAAAATAAAATCGGTATTCCACCAATCAAAACGCTCATACAAATAACCATTCACATTAAACATCTGTACGAAATTTCCGCGGATATCTAATGCTAAATCAATATTACGGCTTGTAATGGCAACAGCCGGTTGTATAAATAAAGTAGCATAGTTTGCTGAAATAGAGGGTGTTTCTGTTCCTCCGATTATTTTATCAGAGGACGATCCTAATCCTATTCCGCCATAGTTTTGAAATAAAAGGGTGCGGCGCTTATTTAAATTTTTGAAATATCCGATACCCACTTCGCCAAAGTATAATAACAGATGTTGACTGTTGCCGTTGTTAACGGAATCTGTTCTTCGCGAATGCACCATTAAGTTGAGCATTAAAGCTTTGTTATCAGAGTAGGCATAAGCCCCTTGCAGGTTAGCAAGTCCACTGCCTGAAATACCAAGTCCGCCCGTAATATTCCCCGCGCCTTTTTCGTTTAGCAGGGGCGAGTTAACTATGTTAGGTTTATATAATGTGATGCACGAACTTGAAAGCAAGCTCAATCCAAGAAAAATACTTTTTAAGAAAAAACCGGTATTGGACATTCTATAAAGATAGATGCGCAATATGAATAAAAACGATGAGCAAAATCATATCGTAGATTGACTAACGATATGGTGAAGCCTTTTATTTAAAGGCTTTGAGCTCGAGTATATAGTTGTTTACGCCATACGTATTGTACTGATTCATCGTATACGGCCCAAGTCCGGGGATATACCAACTCTCCCTTGTTTCCACCATAAACCCTTGCGCATTAGGGCGATGTTTTTGACGCCAAGCATCAGACTGTAATTTTCCTGCCTCTGTATCAAAATGATTGCTGTATTTATTCAACCAGTCGTTTGCACTTTTTGCAATACATTTCCCTGTATAAGTCCAAACTTCTTCTTTAACTAAATAAGCATCATAAGATTTTCCGTTTACGGTAACACTTTTCATTCCCGCAATTTGTCTATTCTTTAACCAAGTTTCGCTAATGGTAGCGTTACCAATAGCTTCATCGGTTAGTTTAACGCCATATATTTCTTGAGTAGATTTTAACACATTATTCAAGAAATCTGTACCAGCGCCGGCAGTCATCTTTATAGCAGATTTGAATAATCCGCTATTATATTTTATAGGGCTATGCTTCCCATTTTGATTTATAGAGAAGCTTAATATACAGTCCGGCAAAGATTGACTTTTCGTCATTTTCTCCGGATAAATAACGGGGAAGGTTGCTATAAATCCGCCTTTGTTCAGTTTATTAGAATCAGGAGAGCTTAACTTTACGTCAACGCCGAGAATAGTATTGACAAAGTGCAAGCTGTCTTTAGAGCCGATGTCTTGGAAAGAATAAGGGAGGTACTCATACTGCCCGTTCTTGTATCGAATCAAACTTTCAAATTCATTTTGGGGCTTCTTGGTTTCTTTTGTTGACATGCCAATGTAAACTGCTCCGGTTGAATCCTTTTGCACTTTCGTTATTTTAATAGTGCGCATATCGGCATACCAAGGGGTCTCTTTTAAAAAATGGTCTGATATTTCAATTTGTTTTTCAAACGGTTTTGAGAAAAAATCTTCGTTCTGATAAAGAGTTTCGTCGGGTTGCTGGAAGATATAATAAATCTGTGTGCCCGGCTTATAGTAAGAAGGGTCACTTGTGTTTTTCAACTGCCCAAAAGACGAATTAGCTAAAAGAAAAACGAATAACAGAAAAATGAGTTTACGCATAAAGAATGTTTAGTTCGCAAGAGTGATTAGGCAAAACTATGCCAATTGTCCTTAGCCGCCATCGAATACTAATGAATCAACGTCAGTTAAGCAATAATATTCGATGGAAAAGGGTTTGATCTATTAAATCTATCCGCATTTAGTATTTCCGCAACTCTTACATTTCAGACAACCTTCTTCAAAGATTAATCCATCAGGGTCTCCACACTCAGTACATTTATGATCTACTGCTTGAGTCCCATCGGGAATAAATTTCTTCAAGGCACGCTCTACACCGGCTTTCCAAGTATTAATGCTGTCGTTGTAAAGATTGAGGTTGCCAATAAGATGTACAACATGAGGTAAGGGCATGTTATGACGGAGCACCCCGCTAATCAACTTTGCATAATTCCAATACTCTTTATTAAATGAACGGGACAATCCTTCGATGGTAACACGATAGCCTTCCTTATCTAGATATTGGAAGTCATATCTGGATTTTCCATTTGCTGTTTCCCCCTTAATAATCCAGCCACTTTCCACCCATTTAGGAATGCTGAAGGCATCTTCTGCTTTACCGGTGAAGATTTCATAAGGTTTATTATTTAAGATCCCGATATAGGCAATCCATTTCTCTTCGCCATTCATAAACCGAACAACAGAAGATTCGAGCGACTCGGGCCTTTCGGAAGCTTGATTCTCAGGAGTGATGTCTGAGGAAACTTTCTTTTCGTCAGACACTAAAACTCCGGAGCGAGACCCGTCACGGTAAACGGTAATGCCTTTTAACCCCTGCTGCCACGCTTCAAGATAGATATTCCCCACTTGCTCCACATCAACGTCATTGGGGAGATTGACGGTCGAGCTGATAGAGTGCGTTGTATATTTTTGTACTAATGCTTGCATGGTTATGCGTTTGTGCCAGTCAATTTCAGGTGCTGTTGCTTTAAAGTAAGGGCTTTCTTCAATGTTCTGACTTCCCGTTGTCTTCATCCAATCTTTTAACTTATGATGATAGACTACAAACTCCATCCATGAATCGCCCATCTGATCAACAAAATCTACACGCACATTGGGGTCGTTTGGATTTACTTTACGACGGCGCTTGTATGAAAGCATGTAAACCGGCTCTATCCCTGACGAGCTTTGAGCTAATAGGCTCAGTGTTCCGGTAGGCGCTACGGTTGAGATAGAAATATTTCTTCTTCCAAATTTCATCATACGCTCATACACAACAGGCAACTCATTGCGCAGCATTTGTATAAACTCGCTGCTGTTATCAATCTCGGCACTAAAGCCTTTAAAAGCGCCACGTTCGATGGCCATGTCTATAGAAGAATCAAACTCTGCTTCACATTTTGTTTTCATGATTTTTTCTACCACCTTCTGCGCCTCATTAGAATCGAACTTAATGTTTAAACCTGCAATGGCATCGGCTAATGCGGTAAAACCAAGGCCGGTGCGGCGCCCTTTCTTTCCGGCATTGTACAGTAGGTTCCATGTTTCTAGCTCTACACTTTTGATTGTGTCGGGTTCCGGATCGCTGTTTATTTTATTAACGATTCGCTCAATAGCTTCAAGTTCTAAATCCACAAGATCGTCCATCAGACGCTGTGACTCATAAGTAATTTCATAGAATTTCGTAAAGTTAAAAGCGGCCTTATCCGTAAACGGATTATCTACGAAGTTGTAAAGGTTAAGCGCAATCAAACGACACGAGTCGCCACCTTGCATGGCAATTTCTGAGCAAGGGTTTGTGCTTACATTTTTAAATCCCGGATAGATTGAAGATGTAGAATATTTGTGTTGCCTATCCCAAAATATAAGTCCCGGCTCTGCGGTGTTATGGGCACATTTGATAATCGTGTTCCATAAATCACGTGCTCTGATTGTTTTTGTGATTTGAGGCGTAACAGAATCAATAGGCCAACGATGGGTGTAGTTGGTGTCATTCACAACAGCCGACATAAATTCATCACTTAAGCGAACGGAAATGTTGGCTCCGGTAATTTTCGATAAGTCTTGTTTTATGGTAATAAATTGTTCTACATCTGGATGTGCAATATCCATAGTCATCATCAGAGCGCCACGACGGCCATTTTGAGCTACTTCGCGCGTTGTGTTGCTGAAGCGTTCCATAAAGGAAGCCGCACCGGTAGTTGTGCCGGCAGCATTAGACACTAACATGCCCGAAGCGCGTAAAGTGGAAAGATCAATACCTACACCGCACCGGCGCTTGAAAAGTTGAGCTAATTGCTGATCCGTATAAAAGATGCCTCCATAGGAATCATATATCTCAGGGAGTACCACACAATTAGACAAAGAGGCAATAATGTATGGGTTCCCTAAGGAAGACATTACCGACCCTTGTGGGATGATATATCGAAATTGAGAGAAGAGGTGATAGATTGTGTCTTCGGTAAGCAAATCACGGTGCTGTCCGTATGCAGATAAGTGCTTTACTGAACCATTCAGATGCACTTTTTCTGAATATTGATGTTCTATTCGTGCAAATTCACGAGCCATTCTGCGATGCATGTCGGCGGGAGTTTTTTCAACATAATTCCCGTTTTCATCACGCATGCAATATTTATTAATCCAAGTAGAAGCAGCTAACTCATCGCCATCGAAATACTCAATGGTCGCTTTGAGTACTTCTTGATAAGTATAGGTGCTGGTTACTTTTGAGGACATAGAGGTTGTAAGGGTTTCGGACATGAGGAGTTTAATATATAATGTGAGGAAATGCAGTCACGAAAATAAGGTCAAGTCGGTTTTAATTCTCCACGATTAATTCACAAGATTGTCCCCAATAATAAACTAGTATGACAAAGTTATCTCGTAAGTCGTTTAACGAGTATAAGAATCAATGTTTTAGAAAAATTATATTGGTATAATCAGAATTGTATTCAGAAGAATCAAAAAATAATTATTCACATTATACTCTAATTAGAACAAATTGTGTAAGGGAAAATATCCCATAGAGCGAAAATAGAACAATCCACGTATTTTCGTCACGCAATAATTTTACGTTTGTTCAATCAGCTTCTTGTTTTCAGCACCTATCGTCGTATAAAAAAGATTTTGCCTGCGACGCACATAGTGTCCTTCCGGCTATCCATGGTTTCAGGGTTGATGCGGTCTTTCTTAGACCTTGCCGGGTTGGCTTTATTGTTTCCGGTAATACAAATTTTACTCACTCCTCAAATTGTTCAAGAGAGCAGGCTTCTAAAGACGTTATATGATGCCGGGTCATATTCTGACCCGACGAAATTTGCTTTTAGCTTGATGGCTCTTGTCGTTCTCTTTTTTATCATTAAAACGATTGTTGGCTTTTTTCTGACGCACTATCAGGCTAAGGCCTCATACAATATTGCAGAAGAGCTTGCTTGTACACGCTTTCATTCTTATCTGAGTATGCCTTATTCTTTTTATCTGCAAAATAATAGCGGAGTCTTAATGAGAAATTTTTTAGTTATACCATTTGAGTTTGCTCACGCAATTATTATTTCCTTTATTCAATTGGCCAGCGAATTGGTATTGCTTTTCTTGTTGCTTATTATTATTGTTATCTATAAACCGCTTATGTTTTTAGCCTTGGCGGCCATTATGATCCCGGTCGTATATCTGTATCAAAAAAAGCTAAAGCACTATTTGAAAGAGATATCTGACAAGAAGGACAGTTTTGGAAAATATTTATACAAACTCGGTTCGCAGTCTATGAGTTTATATCGGGAGATTATTTTACACAACAAGCGGGATTACTTTGATGAAAAGTATAAATCGGGAGTAGAAGAATTAGCCCGTCAGGTTGTTCGAGTTGTAACGATAAATGAATACTCTCCTAAGATTACGGAACTTATTGCCGTTATGGGAATCGGACTTGTATTTGCCTTGTCGGCTTGGTTTCAGAATGGCAGTGGCGAATTGGTGCAGTTTCTCATTGTATTTGCGTTGGTCATCAGTCGTTTATTACCATCAGTAA
This sequence comes from Chitinophagales bacterium, assembly GCA_039810885.1. GTDB lineage: Bacteria > Bacteroidota > Bacteroidia > Chitinophagales > UBA10324 > BJGO01. Next base: position 27,628 of record JBDHXV010000023.1, read on the forward strand.
ACCGAATTATTTTATATACAACTACTATTCGATCAAGTATATACGTATTTGACCATTTAGAAGACATTGTTCCCACTCAGAGCAGTATGATGCCAAAGGCAGAATCTTTACCCCTTTCCTATGAGCGAGCCATAACTATTCGGGATTTGAGTTTCACACACGATAATTCATCACAAGCCATCTTCACGAATTTGAATTTAACAATTGAGAAAGGCAGCAGTATCGGATTGGTTGGCCCTTCTGGAAGTGGTAAGACAACGTTGCTTAACCTCTTGCTACGATTATTAGAAGAAAGTTCAGGAGGAATCTATATTGACGATGTGAAGCTAACGGAGAGCAATAAGCAGGCATGGTATGCCTTAATTGGCTTCGTTCCACAAAACATTAATTTGATAGACGGCAACTTCATTGAAAATATTGCATTTGGAATACCGATGGAGCAAGTTGACCAAAACAGGTTAGCAGAAGTTGTTGATCTGGCACAGTTAACCAATTTGATTCGAACACAGCCGGAAGAATATTATACTCAAATAGGAGAGGGCGGGTTAAAAATATCTGGCGGGCAACGTCAACGAATTGGTATTGCTCGTGCGCTTTATCACAATGCGCAAATACTCATATTCGATGAAGCTACCTCAGCATTGGATATGGAAACCGAAGAGATGATAACAGAATCCCTGCGAGTATTATCAAAAAATAAGCTTACCACAATTGTTGTGGCACACCGCATACAGACGTTAAAGTACTGCGATACCATCTACAAAATCGATCAAGGTAAACTCGGAACTAAAATGAAATTCAGCGACCTTTAACGACACAACATGTTACAGAGTCTTATCCGAAATCCGATTGTAATTATTGGGATGCACCGCTCGGGCACGAGCATGCTTGCACAGATTTTGCATCGCAGCGGTGTTTTTATGGGAAATGATTTTATTGCTTATTATGAATCAAATTATTTTCAACGCTTAAATATTCACTTGCTCAAAAACATACGAGCCACGTGGGACAGGCCATTGCCAACGCAACAATTACCGGCATTTAACGAGCAAGGATTCATCAGGGAATATTTAACCTTATCACGAAAGCCCCAATATGTACTCGCCTTATTACTTCAAAAAAGATGGGGTTGGAAAGATCCGAGAAATACCTATACTCTTGGCAGTTGGTTGCGGTTATTTCCGGGCCTTAAGGTTATACATATTGTACGAAACGGGATTGACACCGCACTCAGCCTTTATGATAGAAACATGATGTTGCAACCGAAAACAAAGTGGCACAGCGACCGCTTGGTTTCTCTATCATCGTGCTTTCAATTGTGGGATGAGTATGTTCAACAAGCAATGCACTGGAAAGCAGATTTACAAGAACGTTATTTGGAAGTGCGTTATGAGGACTTAATTAAACATAATGATAGGATGGCCAAACAAATCAAAGAATTTACGGGAGTTCACGTTTTAGACTCGATAAAACTAATTGCAAATAAAGAGAGGGCTCAAAAAGACATGCAAGCCGAAATGGAAGAATTGAAGTTGATTGCATCACAGAATAAAACATTTGCAAAGTTGGGATATGTGGCGTGATGATGATTTAAAGATTAATAGTCCGGTTGTTGTCGGAGGGCTGGGAGGAAGCGGCACACGCGTTGTAGCACAAATACTTCAAGCACTAAATTATTATATTGGTTCTTATCTAAATCCGCAATTAGATAATTTATGGTTTACCTTTTTGCTTCGCAGACCGGCAAAGATTCGCACATTTTATACTCCGGAAATCATTAAATCGCTTAAGCTTTTTGACTCTGTGATGAAGTCCTATTGGGGTAAAAGTTTTAGAGCAAAGACAAAGCTATATGAATTGGCGGTTGAGTTTATGTTGCATAATTATGTGAAACGATCGCGATATAAATTTCCGTTTCAGGCAGTTCGTTCCATATCGCACCATCATTACCAATCAGAACAACATAACTGGGGGTGGAAAGAACCCAACACACACTTGTTTATCGAGCCCTTATATCGTCTTTATCCGGATATGAAATTTATTCTTGTGCTTCGGCATCCGCTGGATATGATGTTCGGGAACAACTTCAATCAACTATATAATTGGTATCATTTGTTTAATTTGCCAAAACCTAATAAACGAAACGAGAAAGAGTTAATGCTATTATTTTATGATGCGGCATATTCAAGAGCGATACATCTTGGGCAGAAATTATTGAAGAATAATTTTTGTATTGTAAAAATTGAAGAGCTGAGCGAAGGAGAGAACGAAACTAAACGCCTATTAAAATTCTTGAAAACAGCCGAGAGTGAAAAATATTTCGATATTGTAAAAAAAATTCCCAACCGACAACTCACATTTGGGCGATATAAGAAGGATATAACACAAGCCCAGTACGAGCAATATGAGCCATTATGTAAAAAGTTTAACTACAACTATTGAGGATGTCAAGGCTTATTGTATTATACTATATACTTTACTTCTATGCTGTTTTTTTTATTGTAAAAAGCTTAACGCTATGGTTTGCACTCTTTAAACCTAAAAAGAACCCGAATAAAATAGTTTATCTGGAGCTAAAGGGTCCGCCGATGGCAGGTTATACGGCTCGCTCTAAGTATTGGAGCGACTTGTTAAATGCAAAAGGTTACTTCTCAGAAGTTCTTTCACTTACAACATATCAGTTTTGCAAAGAATGCATGAAAAAGAACTATGGAATGACGAGAATACATTTAGCAACTATTTGGAAGCGTGTTGTTCAATGTCTTAGATCTCGCGATGCGGCCATATTAATTGTTCGCCGCGAAGCATTAATACATAACGACTACGGCAATCTGTTTGTGGAAAAACTACTTCGTAAGATACATCATTGTTTGGTATTGGATTTCGATGATGACCTCGCAGCTGCAAAATGGGAGGGGCAGCGCACACATTCGCTATATTCATGCCTTATGATGGAAAACCTTTACAAGTTCACACAATCTTTGAAATACTATGATGCATTTATATGTGGCACATCTTATTTAAAAGAACACTTCTTTCAATATACACAACATGCCCAAGCGCAATTGATATTGCCCACATGTGTTCCTCATTTTAAAGCTCCTCTTAAGAAATATAACGCAGATGTTAAAATGATAAATATCGGATGGGTGGGATCATCATATAATCTGGCAACAATAGAAAGTATTTTTCCAATATTGGAGGAGGTTTATAAAAAACACACCTTTCAATTTGTTTTAATATGCGACGAGAACACCGCTCTCCAGCAAGCCTTTCCTATAAAGTATATAAAGTGGTCGGAAGAAAAAGAGTCAGAAAACTTGTTACAGATTGATATAGGATTAATGCCCTTAATGAATACAAATGCAACAAAAGGAAAATCTGCTATGAAATTATTGCAGTATATGGCGTGGGGGATTGTCCCTGTAGCGAGTGCGATAACAGTAAATACGGAAATAGTGCAAGATGACATTAACGGATTTTTAGTTTACGACGAACAACAATGGGAGACCGTTTTGCTAAAGGCTTTAACAAATAATAACCGGTTTCAGAAGATGGGCGAGAAAGCTTTTCAAGCGGTTTCCGAGAGATACACTTTCGAAGCAAACGAAAGCAACTTTTTGAATTTTATTCACAAACTTGTCAGCAATAACTAAAAAATATGTGTGGGATAGCCGGCATTATTTCAATTGATAAAATAATTGATGAGGTGCGTTTGAGAAAAATGTCAAATGCCATTAAACATAGAGGCCCTGATGGTAATTGGGAATGGTATAATGAAAACAAAACCACAGCTTTTGCTTACAGACGGCTAGCCATCAATGACAAAGAAGCATTTAACAATGTGCCTTTTATTTGGCAAAACAAGTATGTCGTTTTATATAACGGAGAAATTTATAACTATAAGGAGTTAAAAGCATTTCTTCACACGCTGGGCTTTCAGTTTAACACCCAATCGGATATAGAAGTCATTCCTCCTTTATATCAACTCTATGGAGTAGATATGCCGAAGCATCTCAATGGCATGTTTGCTATTGCTTTGTGGGATATAGAAAAACAAACGCTGTTCGCCACCCGAGATCGGCTTGGAGAGAAGCCGCTATTTTACACTCAGACCCAATCGGAATTTGCATTTGCATCAGAGATGAAGGCATTGTGGGCCGGAGGGGTCGAAAAGACGAGCAACAGACGCATGATGTTCGATTATTTAGTTTACAATATAATCGAAGATGCGAGACAGCCCGAAAAAACTTTTTTCCAAAATATTTTTCGCATACCACCGGCACACTGGATCCTTTATGATAAAGGACAATTACAAAAAGGCTGTTACTGGAATTTAAATAACACCAAAGTATTTGAAGGAAGCTTCGATGATGCTGTTCAGAACTTTAAAAAACTGTTTGATGATAGTGTCTCAAATATGTTGCAGACCGAAGTCCCATTAGGCTTTTGTCTTTCCGGCGGGATCGACTCTTCTGCGATCTTTTCACAAGCTATGTCGCATTTACCGGAAGGAGCCTTTCCGGAGACATTTACCGTACAAGCCTTGGGAAACTCGCTTGTTGAAACACCCTACATAAAGGCTTTATTAAGCAGGTATGCAGCGCATAATACTCAGGCTTGGGTTACAGAAGATTTGATATTACAGAAGCTGCCTACCATCCTTTATCATCAAGAAGAGCCGATAGCCGATCTTACTGTTTTGGCACAATGGGCGTTAATGGAAAAAATTAATGAAAAACAAATTAAAGTTATTCTCGATGGTCAAGGGCCTGACGAGATGCTTGGCGGCTATGCGCATTTCTATGATGTTTTATTAAAAGAATGTGCTGCTCAATCCTGGCGGCAACTGATTAAAGCAAACAAAGCATATTATGAAAAGCATGGGCATTATCATCCGTTGAAAATGCGTATGGTTGGAGAAGTATATTTCCCAAAAACACTTCAGCGCTTAGGAGCATTAAAGCGACAGATTATTCCATCATCTTCATTTTCATTTCTACACCCGGCCTTTCTTTTTGAAAACAAACATTATGATTCTCCATTCCCCGTATTTAATGAAGTAGAACCTTTTCTAAAATATCGAACTATCGGTTATGGCTTACACAAGTTGTTGCGATATGCCGATCGCAATAGCATGGCCCACGGCATCGAAGCACGCTATCCGTTTTTGAATCATCAATTGGTCGAATTTATTTTCTCCTTACCCTTAGACATGAAAATTCACAATGGATGGACAAAATATATTCTAAGGGTGGCCATGGAACAACAATTACCCTCATCCATTGCATGGCGTGTTAGCAAAAGCGGATATCAGGTGCCAACCAAAAATTGGATGGAGCACCCTCGCGTAAAAGAGATGATACAAGAGTCAAAACACAAAATGGCACAACACGGCATCATTCGTAAAAATGTAAAGCCGCACACTCACGACATGCACATCTTTATTGCCTCTCACTTTTTATAGCCCTTTACATCCCATGACATTGAAAAAAATTGTAGGAATACATCAACCTAATTTTCTACCTTGGCTTGGATACTTTCACAAGATGGTGCGTTCTGACGAATTTGTGTTATTAGACAATGTACAATTTTCAAAAAATTCAATCGGGAACAGATCATACATCAAGCGGAAAGATGGATATGCCGCATACCTTACGGTTCCGGTTCGATTGTCTAAACAATCTTTTAAAAACTATAATGAAACAGAAATAGACTTTGGCCCACGCTGGCCCGAGAAGGGATTGAATATCGTTAAAGATGCTTATCAAAAAGCCCCATTCTTTAAAACGATTTATCCGTTTGTTGCGGATATCTTTCAAAAACAGCATATTCACATCGCTGCTTTGAATATGGAGTTAATACAGTTTGTAAGAGATTACCTCGATATACACACACCAATGATTTTATCTTCAACCCTCAACCTTGGCGATGTCAATAAGAGTGATTTGGTTCTAGAAATTAATAAACAAAGGCATGCCACGACCTACCTATCTGGAGGCGGAGCAAGAGCCTATAATGATGAAAATAGTTTTAATGCGAATAACATCAATATTATCTATACGAAGTTTTCCATTGACGACATTTATAAAGCACCTGACGAAAACAAGGTGTTTGAGAATCTGAATGTTTTACACTTCATGTTTAATTATGAAAAGCCATTAATAAAAGAGTTGATATACTGCCCAACAACTACTGCTAATTAGGCAGATAGGTGAATTCATTGATAAGACAACAGAAATCCTTAATGTAAATAATGCGTCAGGCATTGTATTAATATTTATTTTCGCTGCTTCTTACAAATATATGCCTATACTCGAACTCAGCCATGTTGACAAACACTACGGAAAATATCATGCACTCAGGGATATTAACCTAAGCATAGAACCACAATCTATTTTTGGATTACTAGGCCCCAACGGCGCCGGAAAAACCACCATGATAAGAATTATTACAGGAATTACAGCAGCAGATAGTGGTACAGTAAGCTTTAATGGCAAGCCCTTTCAGCAACGTCACGCAGAAGAAATCGGCTATATGCCAGAAGAACGGGGGTTATATAAGAAGATGAAGGTTTGGGAACAACTGGTTTATCTGGCCCAATTAAAAGGGCTTAGTTCTCGTAATGCAAAAGACAGAGTATTTGCATGGATGGACAAAATGGAGATAAAAGATTGGTGGAATAAGAAAATTGAAGAGCTCTCGAAGGGAATGAGCCAAAAAGTACAGTTTATTTCCACGGTAATTCACGAGCCCAAACTGATTATTCTTGATGAACCATTCTCAGGACTTGATCCCGTGAACTCAGTAGTCATTCAAAACGAAATAGAAGCGTTACGGAAGAAAGGAGCGACCATTTTGTTCTCCACGCATCGTATGGAGCAGGTTGAAGAAATATGCGAGAGTATCGCTTTAATTAATAAGGGGAGCATTATTTTAAACGGAAACGTTAAAGAAATCAAGCAACAATTTAAACAAGACCTGTTCGAGGTAGAATGTAAGGGAGTCCTCCCTCAGCTAAATGAGGAATACGTTGAAGTAGTTAGTCGTATTGAAAATAAAACGAATATTCGACTAAAAAATGGAACAACATCGAAAGATTTATTAAAAATGCTGGTTCAATCAGATGCAGATGTTCTTGGATACAATGAAGTGCTCCCATCATTGAATGAAATTTTTATTAAACAAGTAACGGAACAAACGCATGAATAAGACTTGGCTCATTATTAAACGAGAATATATCACACGAGTAAGAAAAAAATTATTCTTGGTCACGACCATCCTGGCTCCCGTGGGGATAGCACTCATCACCTTGCTCCCCTTATTTATGGCTAATGTTTCAACAGAAACAGTAAATATTGGAGTTATTGATAAAAGCAACTTATTCTATGAAAAACTGCAATCTTCAAACGGGCTCCATTTTGTATATCTGAACGAAGAATATGAACAAGCCAAAACAGGCTACCTTTCTGCGGGGCTGAATGGAATTCTATATATATCGCCCGACTTTAATATGTATGACGGTATCGGAGTAGAGTATTATTCAAAGGACCCCATGGGCCTGAAGGCGAAATCTGCTATTGAAGATCAAATGTCAAAAATTACGAGAAACTTAAAACTGGCAAAAATTGATCTCACCCCCGAAATGATTGACCAGTTGAGTACAGATGTTCGGATTAAATCGATTGTAAGTAATGAACGGGGTACTCAAGAAGGAAACACAGCCATGGCTACTGCCATCGGCACCATAATGGGTTTTGTTATTTATATGGTGATGTTACTCTATGGCACTCAGGTGATGCGCGGTGTAATGGAAGAAAAGACCAATCGTATCGCAGAAGTGATGGTTTCCTCTGTAAAGCCTTTTCAACTGATGCTCGGAAAAATTATCGGCATCGGCATGGTCGGTTTAACGCAATTCATTATCTGGATTATTCTTATCGCTCTGATACAAATGGGAGTAGGAGTCATGTATGGCGAACAACTTGCGCAACTGCAAAATATTCCTGCCGGAACTGGAGGAGCACAAGCACAGGGCGTTCCCGAAATAGTTCAAGCAATGGGAAATATGACGCAATTGCCCTGGGGATACATCATTAGTTCTTTCTTGTACTTCTTTACAGGGGGCTACTTACTCTATGCGGCACTGTTTGCTGCTGTAGGCTCGGCAACCGGAGAAGAAGCCGACCAATCGCTTACTTTAATTGTTACCCTGCCGGTAGTTATTTCTATAATGATCATGATAAATATAATGGAACAGCCTAACGGCACATTGGCAATAGTATCTTCATTAATTCCGTTTACCGCACCTATTATTATGTGTGCTCGACTACCATTTCACCCACCGGCTTGGCAATTAATATTATCTATGATTTCACTCGCCGCGGGCTTTCTGTTTACTACGTGGCTTGCCGGAAAAATTTATCGCGTAGGAATTTTAATGTATGGCAAAAAAGTAACGATAAAGGAATTGGGTAAGTGGTTATTTTACAAAGACTAACCTATGAAAAACAATATCGCCCGTGTTATTATTCTATTAGCCGGCTTGGCATTTGTCACGTTCCTGTTTATCGGCAATTGTAAGCGAGAGCATCTACATCAAACCGACTCAGAATCGAAAGAACCCAAATCAAGCAATAAAATATCGCTAAGGCCCGCACCGGATTTTAATGCAGACTCCGCTTTTGCATATACTATAAAACAAATTTCATTTGGCCCTAGAATTCCGGGCAGTAAAGAACATTATGCTTGTGGTCTATGGTTAACCGCCACATTAAAACGATTTTCCGATACGCTTTATATACAGGAAGATAAAGTAAAAATTTATGATGGATCGGCCGTGCCTATGCGAAACATCATCGCAGTATTTAACCCTAAGGCACAGAAAAGGATTTTATTGTTTGCTCATTGGGATACGCGCCCTTATGCCGATCAAGATAAAAAAAACAACAAAGCAAAATTTGAAGGAGCCGATGACGGCGCGGCATCTTCGGCTATACTCATAGAGATGGCCAGAGTGTTGGCTAAACAAAAGCCTGAAGTGGGAATTGACCTTGCCCTGTTTGATGTGGAAGATTATGGGGCACACAAAGACGATAAGAAACAAGAGGAGCAAGATACGTATGCACTCGGAACTCAGTTCTGGTGTCGTCATCCTCATACTAAGAACTATAAGGCTTATTATGGCGTATTGCTTGATATGTGCTCTGCCTATGGCGCGCAATTACGAATGGAAGGGCATAGTATGTTGTACGCCCCAAGTGTAGTGCAAACGGTGTGGAATGTGGCGGCCACATTGGGCTACGGACAACTATTTGTTAACGAACGCGCACAAGCTATCATTGATGATCATTACTATGTTAATAAAATTGCAGGTATTCCGAGCATCGATCTCATCTGGTTAGACCAGAATACGGCTACAGGGTTTGCTCCACATTGGCATACAACAAATGATAATATTCGGATAATTGATAAAAATAATATGAAAGCAGTAGGGCAAACACTACTGACCGTGTTGTTCAATGAAAAGCCAACAACCTAATCTAAGAGAACCTCAAATTGACGAGCGCTTAATTCATCTTTTAGTCCCTTGAAGAAAACAGAAAACTGTGCATCGAAGAAAGACTGATGATGAAGATAGACGCTCATTGCTTCTTCCAGATTGTTTTCAAAGCTCAGGCGGCGGCTCATATTCTTTAGAGTGGTACGTACCCCACTTTCGTTTACATAACCTGCAATCCAATTGTTACGCTTCATATAATGAAAAACAGAAGCACTCGACGAATTCATGAATTTAATTTGAGTATCTAAGATGGAATAGCAAGAAGCGGAGAATTCGGGTAGAGACAAAGGACTGTATGTAAAGAAGTTCTTTGCCAATATGTGATCATACAAAATATCAATTGCAATACCGGAGAGCTTGCCTGTGCTTGGCCTCAACAATGCTCTGCAAGCGGCAGAAACAGCATGGGTGTCTGTATATTCATCAATGAAACGATGCATCAGAATGCCGCGAGCAATAGCTTCCGGATAGTCACGATACTTCTTTCCTTTTACAAAGTCGGCAATAAAATTCCCCGTTAGTAAATCTTTATCGGGGTATGATAAAATAAAATGTCCGAGATAGTTCACAACGCAGCAGGATGTTCTTATTTATTCAAGCCATATTTAGTCATATAAATCTTATATAATTCTTTTTGCTTATTGTTCAGGTCAACGCTTCGACCTTGTATGAATGCATAGATGACCTTATTACTTTTTATGTCGAGAATATCTCCATCTGAAACCACGATATTGGCATCTTTTCCGGTCTCAAGTGTACCGGTCACCTGCTCGATGCCTAAGATACGTGCTGCATTTAACGTAACCGACTTTAGGGCATTTTCCTCACTTAACCCGTACGCTACAGGTTCCGAAGCATTAAACGGCAAGTTGCGTTCTTGCCAAAACAAATCTAAACTGTTACAATAAAGAACATTTGAAGTTTCTAATAAGTAAGGAGTCTTATAGCAAATATCATAATCACTGTCAGGCGAAGGAGGTAATGATTGATTGCGATTTAATATCACAGGAATATTTTTTTCCTTAAGCAAGGGAATACATTTCCATGCCTCTTGTCCGCCAACGATTACAGCTTTAAGATGAAAATCTTGAGCAAATAAAACGGCAGCTTGAATTTCGGCGGCTAACTGAGCATGAATATATAATGATTTTGTTTGGTTGAATAAGCCGCACATTGCTTCCGATTGAATATCTTTTTTTAGATGCGAAACAGAACAATATGCCTGAGCATCTTGAAAATACTTTTTTATTACATCAATATCACTATAGTACGAAGTGCTTTTAGACATACTGCCATTTCCGTTAACATCGATTTGATACCGGAAATACGATGGCCAGTTTAAATGAATTCCTTCATCTGTTTTATAAGCAGCATCTTCCCAATTCCACGCATCTAACTGCACTATGCTGGATTGTCCGCTGATGATGCCTCCTTGCGGAACAACCTGCGCTAACAACACCCCATTGCTGCGTGTCGTGGGAATAATCTTTGAATCTGTATTGTAAGCTATCAATGCGCGCACACACGGGTTAAATTGCCCTACTTCAAAAAAGTCATTCGTTGAACGGGCTAATTCAATCTCGCTCAGTCCCAGGGAGGAGTTTGCGGTAATTAACCCGGGGTAAATCTCTTTTCCATAGACATCAATTACCTTGGCATGGCTTAAATCAAGGCGCATGGTTGTGGCATCCCCAATGAAAACAATCTTTCCGTTTTCAAAACCAAGGGCGCTATTTTCAATAACCTGCCCGTTGCCGATATGTGCCCGCCCATTCATTAACACAATAAGTGAGTCTTGTTTTTTTCCGGGCACTTGCATTTGTGCAAACACAAGGGGGCTATACAATAATAGAAACAGGAAGTAGTAATTTTTTTTCATATTGAATTATTTTACAAAATCGCCTTCTGTATCGCAGTGATAAGGGGAATTGATTTCTAAGTTGATCATTTGTGTTTGTGCGCCGCTATGCTTTGCTTCTGCCATCAGATTGAGTATTCTACTTTTTTCGTTAAGTATGTAATTTTCTTTTTTTTCGTTCTCCTCTAAACTGAAATAGCAGATGCCGTCAACATAGGTTTGTTCGCATCGGGAATACATACTCAACGGATTGCCCGACCATAAAACAATATCGGCATCCTTCCCTGGTTTAATGCTGCCGGTAAATGAATCAATATGTAGCAGCTTAGCCGGATTAAGCGTAACTAACTTCCATGCATCTTCCTCGCTCAACCCTCCATACATTACTGCCTTTGCCGCTTCCTGGTTCAGGCGGCGAGCCATCTCAGCATCATCAGAATTAAATGCGGTAATAATGCCCATCTTGCTAAGGAGCGCCCCATTATAGGGAATGGCATCAACGACCTCGTATTTATAAGCCCACCAATCGCTAAAAGTAGAAGCTCCTGCCCCGTGCTTTTTCAATTTGTCCGCAACTTTATACCCCTCAAGGATGTGAGTAAATGTATTTAAGGTAAACCCGAATGTATCGGCAACGTGCATTAACATATTAATTTCACTTTGCACATAACTATGACAGGTTATAAAACGCTGCTTGTTCAAAACTTCCACAAGAGCGTCCAGTTCTAAATCACGACGCGGAGGTACGCTGCCCGATTTTATTTTTGCATCGAGTTTGTTATACTCGACCCATTGTTCCTGATAAATCTTTGCAAGGTTGAAAGCATCCATTAACGTTTGCTCCACGCCCATTCGGGTTTGAGGGAATCGAAAGCGATTATTGTCTCCCCAGTTGGATTGTTTTACATTCTCTCCTAATGCAAACTTGATAAACCCGGGCCAACCGGCAAATTTCATTTGCTCTGCGCTAAGCCCCCAGCGTAGTTTAATCAGTTGGGTTTGTCCACCGATTACGTTGGCAGAACCGTGTAACAGATGCGAAGTAGTAACCCCTCCGGCCAATTGCCAATAAATATGAATATCATTTGGGACCAATACATCGCCTATGCGCACTTCGGAAGTTACACTTTGAGTGCCTTCATTTACCCCGTTATAGATCGCAATATGTGAATGTTCATCAATAATTCCCGAGGTCAGATGCTTACCTGTGCCATCAATAATAAGCGCATCCGAGGCGGTCAGATTTTTCCCTATTGAGCTGATTTTTCCATTGCTGATGAGCACATCGGTATTGCGTAAGATCCCGTCTTTTTCATTGGTCCATACCGTAACGTTTTTAAATAATACGGGGTGGGGTTTGGGCACGGTGTCGAACCCGAACGATTGAAAAGGATGCAATAAGGAGGGGATAGGCGGCAGTACAGAATTTGTGGTTGTATCTTCTTGAATATCTTCTTTTATCAGGGTAGCTCCCCACATGTAATCGGCACCATACCCTGAACCTGGGAACCCTTTCATTGTATCGTTTTCAACATAGCCGATTAAAATGTGTGTAGGTTCTTTACTGTCCTTATCTAAAGAATAAGAGAGCGTGATGTTGGGCTTATTGTAAGAAATAGTAACAGGGATTTTTTCTTTTAAGAATATAAGATCTCCATAACAACTTCCTCCTTGATAATATATTCTTAAATCAAACGGGGCCATCTTATTTACGATTAATCGATACTCTCCGGGCTTAATATCGTTAAGAGTTTTTTGAACACGATACGATCTCCCTTGAATGGTGTGTGATATGATTTTTGCTCCCGCAGAAAAAATGGATTTACTGCTAATAAAAAAATTTGCAGGCATATCTTTTTGTAACGAACCTGCAAGGTTGGTGATATTTAACCGCATGGCGGGTTCATATAATAACGACTTCAAAGCTTGCTCCTCGGGAAGTCCCATTTTAACGGCTTTTCGTAAGTTGTCCCAAAATTCTTTTTCATTCTTACACCCTGATGAGGTCAATACAAATGGAACTTTTTTCTCATATAGGATGCGAGCATTAAATGGGGCCAACTCCCAATGTTTGAGATTAACTAATGGAATGTATGAGGCATCCATGGCATTATCGACATCATAAGGCAATGGAAAATTCAGGGGTATGATAACGCATGCATCTGCTTTTTTGATATCATCTGCAATTTGATACTCTGCGCCATTTCCTTTTATAAGCATGGTGAGTTTAAATTCATCTGCAATCTTTTTTACACGAAGAATATCATACACATCAGTAGCTTCAAAAATAATTGGCAGTAAGGTATTTTGATTGAGTGCTTGAAGTGACAAATTGGTTTCCTGCTTAAATCCACCGCTTTGATACCACTTCGCATCATACATTGTTTGGCGTAAAAGAGCAATGGATCCCATCATAGATGAAGGGTAATCTTGTATGCTGCTGCCTTTTAGAAACGACCACGCTTGTGAAACAATCGGCTTCATCAATAAAGTGTTTTCCCGCTCATTACCACAAGCGATTAAGGTTGTAGTGCCGCGCATAAGCCCATCTTGAAGCTGCGATACGCTAAGTCCAAATCCCATAGCACGCAACATCTCTGCTTTTGTTGTATCAACTTGAAACCAATCGGATGCATTGATTTCCGGATGGATGGCTTCATTCCAAGAATAAGCTCCCGGCTTTTCAGACAGAAATTGCGGAGCATCATTCTTTTTATTTCTCTTTTGGGGAGCTGTTATTCCATAATTACTAAATGCATCTATGAAAGATGGATAGATCCATGCCCCCTTTAAATCGTCTATAACGCAGTTTTTAGGTAATACCACACCAGGCCCTACAGCAACAACTTTATTTCCTAAAATAAGCAAGGTTGCATCGGTTAGTAGTTGCTTATAGCTGACTTGGATGTTAGCGTGAATATAAGCATGATAGGTCTGCGGATCAGTAGGGATATAATTCGACGGGAATGTGGTTTGTGCAAATAGGCCTTGAATCATCAGAATAAACGTAATGCACCCGCGAAGTAAAAATTTCATAGCATACTTAATTTAGACACCTAAAATAAAGAGAAATCCTAACGAGCATATTTTATCTTTGACCATGCAATAAAACAGGAGATTCAGATGGCACAAATTGTTTTTCAAGAACAGCCGCTTTCTTATTATCGCTTTGGAAACTCCTCAGAGAAAGTGGTTGTGTTTATTCATGGTTTTTGTGAAGCAAAAGAGATATGGATGCCTTTGATACCCGCATTACAAGAGACGAGCACTATAATTGCGATTGACTTACCCGGTTTTGGTAAGAGCGGATTAATTAAGAACACAACACTCGATGTATATGCAGAAGCTATAAAGAGCGTATTGGACTATGAAAAGATTAAACGTTGTATTCTCATCGGGCATTCTATGGGCGGATATACGACCCTGACTTTTACTCGAAAATTTCCTGAACGACTTGATGCCATTGGTTTGTTTCATTCGCATCCCTTTGAAGATGACGAATTTAAAAAAGAAAATCGTTCAAAAGCAATAAAACTAGTTAGCAAATTCGGAAGTGAGCGCTATGTGCGCGAATTGACACAGGGGCTTTTTACTCAATTCTTTATTTCAGCCAATCCTGAAGCAGTAGAAGCATTTTTACAATTGTGTCAAAAAACAAAAGAGGAAACAGTAATACAAGCCCTGCAAATTATGCGCGATCGTTCTTCGAACGAAGAAGTACTAAAAAATTATGCCGGAAAAGTGTTGTTCATTATTGGTAAAGAAGATAGCACCGTTACATATAACAAAAGTTTGGAAATGGCGGCAATGCCTTCTTGTTCTCTCATACACATTATGGAAAATTGTGGACACATGGGAATGACCGAGTATCCCAAAGAAAGTATTAAGGTAATTAAGGAGTTTCTGCAATTTGTATAAAAAGAAAAATGTTGACTATTTGTAAAAGTTGAACGAATTTATTTCCCTATTTAATAGACACTTTTAAAGGATTAACTGCATTTTATTAACGGTTATCAGATTTTTTATTTCTTGAATAGAAAAACAATGTTGTTTTAACATGATTTTAATTTATATTTGATTATAGCTCTGTCAGAATAATTAGCATTTCGGTTATCACATTAGTCAAGCAGCACGTAACTGATAGAGGTATATTTTTACTTAAAAGAAACCAAACAACCGAATGATTCGATTTCTACTGAGTATTGTATTTATTATGAATGCAAGTATGTTGAGCGCACAAAGCGTATATATGCGTAGTAACGTGAACACATCGCCCTCTGATGATAACAAAGAACACACAGAAAGTTCTAACTTAAATATTTCGAGGAGTAAACAGCATTATATTTTACATTTCAACGGATCAAATATAGATACCACATATTATATCAAAGCAGCACTGCTTTATGACAAATACGACCTCTTTCGTTTTTACGATAAAAGACGAATTATCTATTTTACAGATCCTGCTGTAAGCATAGAATTATTCAGCGCAAAAGAATTAGAAGAGAAATATGGTAAGCGAATCAGTCAATACACGATAAACATAGGAGAAAAATACTCTCAAATAGAATTTACGATTTACAACGGAATAATGAAAGAGCAACTCATTACTAAATGATTCGCCTAAAATCCATATTGAGCATTTTGTTTTTATGCGTGGCTTTCTTTAGTCAAGCACAGACATTCAATATGGGCAACCTTGGAACTATCTCTAACGCCTGTGGCGGAACATTTTATGATAGTGGAGGCCCCGGCGCAAACTATGGTAATAATCAACACTACATTGCAACTTTCTGTGCCCCGCCCGGCCAATATATCACATTTAACTTTACACAATTTCAACTTGAAGGACTTTTCTTCGATGAATTGTTAATTTACAACGGCCCTTCAACGGCATCAGCTCTAATTGGAGATTACACCGGAACCAACAGCCCCGGATCAGTAACTTCTACTTTAGGAGGTTGCCTGACATTTGAATTTTGGTCTGACGGGACATTTACCTACCCTGGATGGACAGCTAATATTCTTTGCTCCACCACTCCCCCGTCAAATGGAAATGATTGCGGCTCAGCAAATCCGTTTTGTACCGGCACGGTTTATACTTTTCCTAATACAACTAATGTTCCTAACTTAGGCACTATCGGCTGCTTATATACTACCCCCAATCCGATATGGTATTATATGCAAATTCAAAATGGGGGTAACTTAGGCATTAATATTTCACAATCTACAGCCGGAGGAACCGGAATAGATGTTGACTTTATTTTGTGGGGGCCATTTACTTCGCTGGCTTCCGGATGTACTTCTATTGCCGCAAACACCGCACCCATAGTAGATTGTAGTTATTCTGCTGCTGCTACGGAAAACGCGAATATTGTAAACGCACTCCCCGGTCAGTTTTATATAATGCTTCTGACAAATTATTCGAATCAGCCCGGGAACATTACCTTCACAAATGTGTCAGGCAGCGCCACTACAAACTGCGATATCCTATGTAACATAACGAATATGACCGCCGTGCCTACAGCGTGTAATGCAGGAACCAACACCTACGCTCTTTCTGGCGCGATTACCGTTACGAATCCGCCCACTTCAGGAACACTTACGGTGAGTAGCAGTTGTGGCGGCTCGATTACACTTAATGCTCCCTTTACAAGCCCTATAAATTATACCATACCGGGAATAATACCCACCGGAGGGGCCTGTAATGTAACGGCAAATTTTTCAGCCGATCCATCTTGTAGCTATACAAAAAACTATACTGCTCCGGCACCTTGTGGCTCAAGTGCACTACCTTGCCCACAGTATGCAAATGCTTCAACCAGCCCTAATGTTACGTGTGGCGGGCAGATATATTATTTAACAGTGCCCAATACAGGTTGTAATGGCACCATATCATTTAACGTAGTAGGCAACTGGGGTTCACTCTATCCCGGCGAAATACACTGGACTGTTACGAGTAACCAAACCGGAGGAATAATAGCATCGGGAGGCAATGCAGCAAACCCTGCCGGTGGAAACTTCAACGTCGCCGTTGGCCCTTTGAATCCTGCTTTGGTAGGCACTATTTTTACTTTAACGGTTTATGATGCTCCCTATAGCGATGGATTTAATGGCACCGGCGGGTATATAGCTGTTCAGCAACCGCTCGGAACAAATATT
>JBDHXV010000024.1:0-44717 GCA_039810885.1 Chitinophagales bacterium
TCATACCGGCAAGTTTGTGGTACATTCGGAAATAATTTTGCAAAGTGATGGTAGCAAATGTTTGTGTGGCTGCTTCTACCTTAACATTTTCTTTGGCTTCTATTGCCTGATGTAGTCCATCGCTATATCGGCGCCCGTCTAATACGCGTCCTGTTTGTTCATCAACAATTTTTACTTTGCCTTCCATGACCACATACTCCTGATCCCGTTCAAAAAGGGTATAGGCTTTTAATAATTGTTGTACCGTGTGGATTCGTTCAGACTTTATGGAGAACTCTGCCATTAAAGTGTCTTTGCGTGTAAGTTTTTCTTGTGGGTCTGTTACGGTTTTTTCAATTTCTGCTATTTCGGCTCCTACGTCCGGCAACACAAAGAAATTCTTATCCTCGCCGCTTTCGGTTATCAGGCTTAGTCCTTTCTCTGTTAACTCTACCTGATTGTTTTTTTCGTCAATGGTGAAGTATAATTCTTCATCTACCTTGGGCATTTCTCTTGAGTTATCCTGCAGGTAGTGATTTTCGGTTTTTTGTAATACTGCTTTTACCCCGGTTTCGCTCAAGTATTTAATTAATGTACCGTATTTAGGCAATCCGCGGTAAGCTCGAAAAAGAGCAAGGCCTCCATCTTTAGCGTCTGTATTCCCGCTCTCTATTTTTTTACGGGCTTCATTATAGAACTGATTGACAACTTTTTTTTGCGTTTCAACCAGCTTTTGAATTCGTGGTTTTAAAACATGGAATTGCTGGTCGTCTCCTTTAGGTACAGGGCCTGATATGATTAATGGTGTTCTGGCATCGTCCACCAATACGGAGTCCACTTCGTCCACCATGGCGTAGTGTAGTTTGCGTTGCACCAGTTCATCTGGATTGCGTACCATATTATCACGCAGGTAATCAAAGCCGAATTCATTATTTGTTCCATAGGTAATATCAGCAAGGTAAGCATTACGACGCTCCATCGTGTGTGGTTGATATTTATCAATACAATCTACCTTGATTCCTAAAAAGTTGAATAATGGTGCATTCCACTCCGAGTCGCGTTTTGCGAGGTAATCATTGACCGTAACGATGTGTACCCCCAATCCTGTTAATGAATTGAGGTAAGATGCTAAAGTTGCTACAAGTGTTTTTCCTTCTCCTGTTGCCATCTCAGAGATTTTACCATTATGTAAAACCATTCCACCTATCAACTGCACGTCGTAGTGCACCATATTCCACGTAATGGGTATTCCCATAACATTCCACGTATTGCTATAGCTTACCGTATCTCCATTAATTTTTATATAGTCTTTAGATGCTGCAAGGGATCGATCTAAATCGGTTGCTGTTGCGTCAATTTGCTTGTTTTCTGAAAAGCGGCGAGCACACTCTTTCATTGTAGCAAATGCTTCAGGTAAAATTGTTTTTAGAATGTCCTCAAGTTTCTTATCGCGTTCTTTTTCTAATTCATCAATTTGTTTATAGATTTCTTCTTTGGAATCAAAGTTTACATCCTCGGATTCAGCTTCTGTTTTTAACTGTGCTATTTTATCCGTTACAGACTGTACAAATTCATTAATTCTTCGTTTAAAATCTTGCGTATTAGCGCGCAACTGATCGTTACTAAGGCGTTGGTATTGCTGAAAATATTCGTTTATAGAGGTAACCAGCGGCTGTAACTCTTTAACATCTTTCTCGGATTTGTTCCCGCCGAAAATTTTGGTAATTATACTAAGCATTCTTTGAAGGTCTTATCATCTTTTTAGAACGTACAAAAATAGCATTTATAGGCGCAAGCGTGCAGTTTATTGTATTTTCGTACTGTTTACAAATTACTTCTCTATGAATAGAAAAGATTTTCTAAAAAAACTCGGACTCGGGATAGCCGGCATCAGCATTGTAAACAATATTCCGGCATGTCGTAATCGAGATGCTCTGCCACGAGTAGATTTTACTATAGATTTAACTGACCCAACCTACTCGACCTTAAATGCTACAGGCGGGCAATTTGTATTTACAAATTATAGCATTTTGGTGGCCAAAGGAGTTTCCGGCTACCTCGCAGTATCCAGTTTGTGTACGCATCAAAATTGCACCTTAAACTATCAACCCGCACAAGATGAATTGGTTTGTCCTTGCCAAGGTAGTCGTTTTAATAGCCAAGGCGGAGTAACTATGGGGCCGGCAACAAGTCCGCTGATGGTATATGCTACACAGCAATTCGGAACTCAACTTCGCATTTATACTCCATAGCGATTTCAGCTTGGCTTTTTCTTTTTGAAGAATCGCATTTTATTTTCTTCTCCGCGTATAATGCGCCCAATATTAGAACGATGTGTAAATATAACGAGTACCGGAATTAATGCCAGTAAAACCGTTAGATGGAAATCAGTTATTTGATAAACCCGGATTACACAAATCGGGAATGCCACAGCGCTGCTCATAGAGCTTAGTGAGATGTAGTGTGAAATAAGAAAAACGATTAGAAATATAGCGGTACAAATGAGCGCCGCAAAAGGAAAAATATAATAAGCTACTCCGGTAAAGGTTGCAACTCCCTTGCCCCCTTTAAATTTCAGAAAAACGGAATAGATATGCCCCAGTGTGGCAGCAAATCCAAGCACAAGTTGATAGGTTATGAATGCATGGTAGCTTAGTTTCAACGCAACAAAGTTAGATAAGGAAACCGCAAGGATTCCTTTACCAATATCTGCTAGTAGTACAATAATGCCGGCTATTTTACCGAGAACTCTAAATGTGTTTGTAGCTCCGGCATTTTTACTGCCATATTCACGTATATCTTTATTAAAAATATATTTGCTCAGCCACACCGAGGAAGGAATAGAGCCGAGCAGGTATGCAGCAATGATGGTAATAATCATTGTAGGGTTCACGTGGGCAATGTAAACATTATTCGACATATTACATTTTATAAGTGTTTATTGCTGCCCTATATGTATTTACATGTGCCTCAACTATTGTTTTTATATCGCGTGAATAGCCCCCGCCCGCTGTTGTAACAACAGGTATATGTCGTTCTTTTAAATATTTAAATACCAGTAAATCACGTTGCATACATTCATCAATACTTACTGAAATCTTTCCGTAGCGATCGCCTGTCAATACATCTACACCCGAGATGTAGAAGGCAAAGTCAGGTTTAAATTTAAACAGTATTTCATCGAGGGCTTCGGAAAGTATTTTTAGATAAGCAGATCCACTGGCCCCATCTTCTAATCCTATATCTAAATCCGATTTCTCTTTATGAGGCGGATAATTATTTTTACCATGCATACTAAAGGTAAAGACGTTTGGATTTTCTTCAAATAACTTTGCCGTACCTTGCCCTTGATGCACATCCAAATCAATAATCAATATTTGTTCAGCCTGCTTTGTCGCCAATAAAACATTAGCTGCCACCGCCACATCATTTAGCAAACAAAAACCTTCTCCACTTCCTGCATTCGCATGATGAGTGCCTCCGGCCACATGCATTGCTACACCATACTTGGCTGCATAAGCGCAGCATTGAATTGTTCCTCCAACAATAGAAAATTCTCTATCTACCAGAGTTTTCGTCAACGGAAATCCTATTTTACGCATTTCCTTTTCTGTCAATTGAAGATTCAACATTCTAAAAATATAATTTTCATCGTGTGTAAGCAGCACATCTTGTAAAGAACACTTAGCCGGCCTGAAGAAATTATCAAGCCCGACTAACCCTTCATGCACTAATTGCGCAGGAATTAATTCATACTTTAAAATAGGGAAACGGTGGTCTGATGGCAAGGGCAATACAAATAACGGATCGTTTGCAATCATCAACATAGGCGCAAAAAAAGTAAATGCTTTAAATGTTTATTAATTAAAAAACACAAGTTAATAATACCATGCATGGGTACACGTTATCTTTGCTGCATAATATTCGCTTCATGTTAAAAAAAATCTTGATTGTATCGTTCAGCCTTATTGTACTGTTTATCGCTGCTGCCGTTATCATACCCTTTTTATACAAAGACAAACTTGTTGAACGCGCTAAACAAGAAATCAATAAAACAGTAAACGCCCGCGTGGATTTTGGCAATTTTGAATTAACCCTTATCAAAACCTTTCCTGATCTCACATTTTCTCTTAATAAATTAAGCATTACAGGGATTAATGAATTCCAAGGCGATACGTTAGCTTTTGTTGATGCCTTAGAATTAAAGTTAAACGTTTGGGATGTTGTAAGCGGCTCTGTAATTAGGATAAAATCTATCGCATTTGAGAAACCCTATTTTAATGTCATTGTATTGTCTGATGGGAAAGCAAATTACGATATAAGCAAACCTTCTGAATCCACTTCAACTGCACAGTCCACTCCTTTTAAACTATCATTAAGTCAATACAGTATCAAAGATGGCCGGATAGACTATAACGATATGTCACTGGGGTTTAAAGCAGCATTGAATCATCTAAATCATACCGGCAAGGGCGATTTTACTGAGCGTGTTTTTGAGTTAAGTACTAAAACAGAAATAGCAAACACTAATATATGGTATGATGGAATTAAGTATTTAAGTAAAGTACACTCCCTCGTCAATGCAAACCTGACTATGGACTTACCGAATTATAAATTCACCTTTAAAGAGAATGATATTAAGCTAAATGATTTATCCTTTGCCTTTGATGGGTGGTTGGCTATGCCTAATGAGGATATAGATATGGATATTACTTGGTCTGCTAAACAAAACACATTTAAATCTTTTCTTTCCCTTATTCCGGGCCTATACTCCGATAATTTTAAAGAAGTACAAGCCTCCGGCACCTTAGCTATGAACGGCTTTGTAAAAGGTATTTACAACGATAGTCGCATGCCCGGCTTTGGATTGGTTTTAAACGTAGCAAACGGACAGTTCAAGTATCCATCTTTACCCTCATCGGTAAATAATGTACAAATAGATTTATCCGTTACAAACAGTAATGGCATACCGGACAATACAACGATAAACTTAAAACAACTTCACGTTGAACTTGGGCAAGACCCGTTAGATATGCGACTGCTGGTAAGTACACCCGTCTCTAATGCCAATTTGGATATGGTGATGAAGGGTCGATTGAATCTGGATAATGTAAAAAACTATATCCCCTTGGAAAACGGTATGGTGTTAAGCGGGTTGTTAGCTAGTGATCTGAATTTTAAAGGACATTACAAAGACATAGAACTAAAACAATTTGAAAAATTTGAAGCAAAAGGCTCTCTAAACATTAGCAAACTGCAATACAAGGCGGACAATATGCTACCCGTATATATTCATAACATGCAAATGGTGTTTACACCCAAGTTTGTATCGCTCAATGATTTTTCAGCTCAAATGGGCAAGAGTGATATTCAGGCGCGAGGAAATATTGACAATCTTCTTGGATATTATTTTAAAGATGAATTGTTAAAAGGAACTTTCTCATTAAGCAGCAGCTTGCTCGACCTTAATGAATATATGACAGGAAGCAACTCCGGAAATACAGTCCCGGACACCTCGGCATTGAGTGTTATTGATGTTCCTGCTAATATTGACTTTACACTAAATACAACTATAAAGCATATATTATACGACAACCTCGATATTCACAACTTAAACGGCTCTTTAGTGGTGCGGGAAAAGAAGATGGAGATGCGCAATCTTGCTTTAGAGTTGATTGGTGGTCAAATTAAAATGTCGGGGACCTATACAACAACAATACCCACAAAGCCTACATACAGCCTAATTCTTGGACTATCTAACTTCGATATACCACAAACTGCTAATACGTTTAACTCAGTAAAGCAACTGGCTCCCATTGCAGAACGCACTCAAGGTAAATTCAATTCTAATTTGAGTGTAAGTGGCTTATTGAGCGAAAATATGCAGCCGGTTTTAAGTACGTTAAACGGTAATGGCAAACTGGAGATTAAAGGTGCTGCAATTAACAATTTCGAACCCTTAAATAAAATTGCTGATGCCTTAAAGATGAATGAATTCAAACAGCTACAAGTTGGTAATGCAGATCTCTCCTTTGAGATTAAAGACGGCAGGATTGCGATCAAGCCATTTGAAACTACATTGGCCGGGTCGAAAGCAACGATTGTTGGTTCGAGTGGATTAGATCAAACCATTGATTATAAAATTAACCTGGCTATTCCTAAAAATAAATTAGGTAGTCAAGCCACTCAAGTTATCAGCGGCATGTTTGGTAAATTGAATAATCTAAGCGGCACGAACATTCAACTACCTGATCCGATTAAAATAAATATACAACTTAATGGCACCATTACACAGCCGAAAGTTAGCACAGACCTTATGCAGCAAGGAAATAATATAGTACAGCAAGTGAAAGAAGAAGTAAAAGAACAGATTACCCAGAAGATTGAGCAAACAATTGATCAAACAAAACAGAAAGCGAAAGAGCAAGCTGACAAAATATTAGCCGAAGCAGAAGTAAAAGCTCAACAAATTCGCGATACGGCGAAGTCAACTGCCGATAAGATACGTAGTGAAGGCTATGCTGCTGCCGATAAATTGGTAGCCGAAGCAAAAAATCCGATAGCTAAAACTGCGGCACAAGAAACCGCAAAAAAAATGAAGCAGGAAACAGACAAGAAGTCACAAAACATCATAGATGAAGGAAATAAAAACGCTCAGAAGATTCTTGATGAAGCAAAGAAAAAAGCAGATGATCTATTAAAGTAATTCTGTGTTTAAGAAATAGTACTAACCTCTATTTGTTGCCCACTTAGTTTAGAGACAGCAATACCGTTACACTATTTATTAGTTTATTAGTACGAGATGTTTGCACCTCGTTTCTTAGGGCTTCATCCTTTATCGGCTTTATTCTTCATTCTCGAATTATGGCTCAAGTATAGCTGTGCGCCATCGCTCATTTTTTAAACTTTCTGTTTATTTTTTCAAAGAATCCTTTCTGTAAATAATACAATTGGTTGTTTTTTATTAAATATAACCCTTTAGGGGACTAAATAAATATACAACACCGACCTACTTTCGTTCGCTAAATAATAAACCCTTTATGAAAAGACTAAACCCACTAATCTCATTGATGGCGCTACTATCAATAACAGCTCTTTACTCGTGTAACACTAAGGATAAAGACAGAATTTCCTTACTGGAATTTCAGCGCGATTCCCTCATAGATGTGATTAAAGATTTACAGAAGAATTCTATTCTATTGCCGGAAGAAGACACTTTAAATCCATGTAAATTTAATAGTTTAACGGTTGAAGACCCCGCCACTGCAAGAACTTTCATTAACAACTTTGGGACTTTTGCTAACAATAAAGGAATCTTTAATATTCCAAATTCACGTGGTTACTTTCTGTCCAACGACAATGTTATTGAATTGGTAACACGAATATCAAAAAATTCCGGCTCCGGATTCTTTTTTCAGCTCGCTGCGGATGCTGAAAGACCAACAAAGTTCAGATGTTACATCACACAGGTTAAATGCACACCTGGTCAAGGTTCATCTATGGAATTTATTAAAACTCAACCTACAGAGTTTCTTTATCAAGATGTTGGATGTCCTGTTAGCTGTGTGACTCCGTAATATTAATTCTTGACCATTCTGACTTCAATACTATATCAATGCACACACAAAGTTGGACGGATTGCCCTTTGTGTGTGCTTGTTTGTATTTACCTTAAATGCTCAAACTCGCTACCACTATAAAGTTTTGGATAGCAGCAGTGGCCTACCCGATGCTGAGGCTTGGGATGCATTTCGAGACTCAAGAGGTTTTTATTGGATAGCCACCTTAAATGGGTTGGCTCTTTATGATGGATACACCATTAAGACCTATACTCATTCCAAACTAAAAGCTAACAGCTTAGCCAGTAATTGGTGCACTCAAATCAAAGAATACAAAGACAAGTACATCATAATAAACAACTATCGTGCGATTAGCATTTACAGATATGACTATGATGATTTTGTATCTATTTCTTTGGAAGAGATATCACCAAGCCTTACAAAATCAGCAATCAGCAGTTTGCTAATAAGTGCGGACAACAAGCTATACCTAAGTCTAAACAGCGGAACTGTATTGGTTTACAGCGATGCTGATATGACGGCCTTAATAAAAAATGATAAGGCGAATGTAAAGCCCACAACTTTTACTTTCGACCACCAGTCTTCTAAGATTAATAGTACGTTAGAACGAGTTAAGTTAGATCAAGCAGGAAACATGTGGTTGTGTTATTATTCGGGAATTTATCTTGCTAAGAACTTTAATCAGAATCCAAAAACCAGTGTTGATCTTATTCTTCCGGGTAATTATTCAACTGTTTTTGAAGATGCTCAAAAGAGAATATGGCTTACTTGTTATTCAGGAGATATTACCTCGTTAACTCCTTTACCTGACGGAACCTATTCGACCCACACTTATACAGAAGAAGTAAGAAAACAAGTTTCCATTCCGATTACAGGATTTACCAACATGGTACAAGACAACGACAGTCTATATTATATTGGTTTAAATAACGGAGGCTTGATAACGGCTCGGCTAATTCAGGATAAATTATATATAATTGATCACATCTATAACAATACAAATAAATCTAACGAAGTCACAATTAATAACAATATTAATAAGATTAGTCTGTCGGATAACCGGGTGTTAAGCCTGAGTACTTCAACTGGAGTCCTATTTGTCAATCTGCAGTCCATACAGATGAATAATTATTCGATTGTATATAATAACACAGGGTTAGAATTTGGCAGCAGCACAGGTAAGATTATTCCCATACGAGATAAGTTTTTGTGTGCAACAGAAAACGAGGGAGTTTATCTGATGAGCCTTAATGATGCAAAGCACACGGCTTCAATGTCGAGGATTCTCTTGGATAATGTACTTGTTTATGACGTGGTTGCTGATGAATCGACACACACTGTTTATATAGCAACCGAAAAGGGGCTGCTGGTGATAAATGAATCGCAAATACTCTCGGGACATCCTCTGACAAATTATCAATATATTAATCAAGCCAATCAACTTTCTTTACATAGTAAAGTTATAATCAGTTTATACCTTGATAAAAACAATGTGCTATGGTTGGGTACCGGGCGCGGACTACACTATATGGATACACGCTCTGGAGCGATCTACCGTGTTGAAAATGTTAGAGGATTGGAAAAAATCGGGGACAATAACATTATCAGAGATTTAGTCATGGATTCAAATCATATCTTATGGATAGCGACTAATTCAGGGTTAATTGCTTACGACCCGATTAATAAAGTTGCAGAGCAAGTTATTTTACCGGATACTACAGATGAACAAATAATCAACTCTGCTTTTGTTGATAGCAAAAATAATTTATGGGTGGGATCAAGCGCAGGTCTATATATAAAAAAAGCAGGGACTAAAACATTTCAGAAAATATTAAACCCATACACCAACTTCGACTTTTCGATACGGGGAATTGTTGAAGAAAATGATCATACGGTGTGGGCTACATCGCAATATGGATTATTAAAAGTTGTTGATGAAAACATTACGGCACGTTATACTAGTAATGATGGGCTTAACTCAAATATTTTCAATTACAACTCCATTACATATACTTCAAGCGGAAAAATTATCACAGGTAACATTAAAGGGTTAAACATCTTTAATGGTTCCGATATGGAGAAACTTCCATTAGGCGGCAAATTAATTATCAAAGATTTAAAGAATAATAATATTTCCGTTTTTTCAAAAGCCGATACAAGTGCAATCTATAATTTCAGAGTGAAGAACCGGGTTTTTTTGCCTGCCGGAACTAATTCCTTCACCATAGAATATGCGTTATTAGGAGACCCCTTTATAGAAAATGTCCTTTATCAGTATAAACTCGATGATGCTGATGAAGAGTGGCACAATGCCGGAAGCAGGAATACGATCGCATTTGCAAATATTAAATGCGGACATTATACATTAAGCGTGCGCGCTTCAACAGGGGAAAACAAGTGGCTTTATGCAAGCATTCCATTAGAGATCCATATTGCAAGTTTCTTTTATCAAACGTGGTGGTTCCGTTTAAGTATCGGATTCTTATTGGCCTTTCTGCTATCTATATTTATATATATGCGTTTTCTTAATCTTCACGAAAAGAGAGAAAAAGAGCTAGCCTATCATAAAGCTAAGATGAATGAGATGTTCTTAGCCAATATGAATCACGAAATCAGAACACCTCTAAATGCAATAATCGGCTTAACCAAACTACTTATCGAAAAACAACCTCGTGAAGATCAATACACCTATCTGCACGTAATGAAACAATCGGCAGATCACCTTGGAATAATCATTAACGACATCTTAGATATTGCCAAGATAGATTCCGGCAAAATGAATATTGATCTCCATACTTTTGACCTTGATGAATGCATTACACACTTGGAATCTTCATTGAAATTAAAAGCGGCAGATAAAAACGTAACCCTCACCCTAAAACGCGACTTCTCCGTCCCACAATGTATCATAGGCGATTCCACACGGTTTGTTCAAATATTAATTAACCTGATAAGTAATGCCATAAAATTTACAGATAAAGGCTCCATCGAAGTACTCATTCAATCACGACCGTCCGAAAATTATAATGAAAAGCCCCGCCTCCTTGTAAGCATAAAGGATACCGGCATAGGAATACCTCAAGATAAGCATCACCTCATTTTTGAATCATTCTCACAAGCCGACACAAAAACCTCACGCAAATATGGCGGAACAGGATTAGGACTTAATATCTGTAAGAGTCTATTGGAACTGCAAGGTGGCACAATTTGGTTAGAAAGTATTGTTGGCAAAGGCACTACTTTCTACTTCGATCTGCCCTATACCCCATCTAATAAAGATAAGGTAGAACATCTGGATCGCAAATCCTTATCGCGCTATGCTTCTGAAATGACGGATATGAACGTCTTGTTGGTTGAGGATAATGAGTTCAATCGCCTGGTCGCTGTAGAAACAATTAAATACTACTTCCCGGAAATTAATGTAGATATAGCCGTAAATGGATTAGATGCTCTTAAAAAATATCGTTTGAATGATTATGATTTAATTCTTATGGATATTCAAATGCCTGAGATGGATGGTTATGAAACCACACGTTTTATTCGAACTCAATTTCCTGCACATAAGAAAGACATCTTTATTCTGGCTATGACAGCTAACGCTCTCCAGCCAGACATAGAAAAAGCATTTAAGTCCGGCATGAACGAATTTATCCCTAAGCCTTTTGAGATAAACGATTTAGCTTTTAAAATGGCTGCCGCTTACAGGATGAGAATCTCACAGCGAACCGGTTCTTCCGCCATCAACAGGAATGTTGATTCCGGTAATATATGATGCCGCAGGTGATGACAAAAAGCCCACGGCGGCGGCAACTTCCATAGGATTAGCAAAGCGTCTCATTGGTATTTCTGAAATCATTTCCTGTTCTACAGTGGAAACAGGCTGATTCGTTCGCAGTGCCTTATGCCTGATTATTTCTGCCAAACGTTCGGTGGCCGTTGCCCCGGGAAGCACATTATTCACCGTAATACCAAATGGTGCTAATTCATTAGATAGTGTTTTAGCCCAATTTGCAACTGCAGAACGTACTGTATTGGAAACGCCTAAGCCTTTTAACGGAATTTTTACACTTGTTGAAATGATATTTATAATACGCCCATACGAAGATGCCTTCATGCCGTCTATGAGGTGTGTTGCCAAAATATGATTGCACAACAGATGATTCTGAAATGCCGCAATAAACTGCTCTTCAGTTGCATCTATAATATTACCTGCGGCAGGCCCTCCGGTATTATTAACCAAAATTTGAAAGGTTTGAGTTTTCAAACGATAGGTAATAATTTCTTTCAATTCAACGGGCATGGAAAAATCTGCAATCAAAAAGGTGTGTTGTTGCCCTTTTGAAGTATCCAGCTCACGTAGTGTTATTGCTAAGGCGTTCTCATTGCGTGCACATAGAGTAACATTGGCTCCCATAGTGGCCAAGGTTAAAGCGCAAGCCTTGCCTATACCCCTGCTGGAGCCACATACTAAAGCATCCTTGCCTGATAAAGAAACATCCATTTGTGCTAAGGTACAATTAAATTAGGTGCTGTTTTAGGATAACATCTTGAATAGATTTTAACGTATTTTGAAAATGGTTTTTTGCAATGGGAAATAAAGCAACTCTAATATCTGAATTTTTAAAACTGAAAGAAAATCATCTGATAATAGATGTGCGATCACCTGCTGAATTTGAAAAAGGCCATATTCCGGGTGCCCTGTCTGCTCCAATATTTAATAATGAAGAACGCGCAATCATCGGCACACTTTACAAACGAGAAGGACGCAGACCGGCTATGCTTGAAGCTTTAAATTATTATGGACCGAACATAAAAAGAATTGTGACACACGTTATTGAACTTACCAATGAAACAAACACATCGCAGTCAAAAGATGTATTAGTTTATTGTTGGAGAGGGGGCATGCGCAGTGGGGTCGTCTGTTGGATGTTAAATCTTTTCGGCATCAACACATACCAATTAACTCGCGGATATAAGGCTTACCGCCAATTTGTTCTAAAATCGTTTCAGCTTCCATTTCAGATCAAAATTCTTGGCGGTAAAACAGGCTCGGCAAAAACCGATCTTCTAAATGCAATGAAGAAAAGTTCTTTTCAGTGTGTTGATTTGGAAAACTTAGCTCTTCATCGTGGCTCTGCATTTGGCGGCTTGGGGCAAACTCATAAACCGACACAAGAGCAATTTGAAAATGATTTATGTGATGCATTAACTCAGGTAAAAGCAGATATTCCTATTTGGATGGAAGACGAAAGCCAACGAATCGGCAACGTAAATATTCCAAACGCACTATGGCATGCTATGAGAAGTGCTGATTTATACTATTTAGAAATTCCATTGGAAGCACGATTAGAACAAATTGTAAAGAACTATGGGCAATACGACGTGGAAGATTTAATAAGTTGCACCGAACGATTACAAAAGCGACTGGGACATCAGCAGACTATGGTATGTATTCAACATCTAAGAGCAGGGGAAATTGAAGCGGCTTTTAAGATTTTATTGCATTATTATGATAAAACCTATCAACATTCAACCGATAAGCGCAATACCGATACAATTTATCGCATTGCTTCAAATACCGTTGATATTAACACAAACCTCAAATTAATTAAATCAAATTTATATGGACGAAGCCTTAAAACTAACGAAGTATAGCCATGGCTCGGGCTGTGGATGCAAGGTTGCCCCCGATGTGTTAAAAGCCATTCTACAAAATATTAATACAAATCAAACATACAATAACCTGCTTGTTGGTCATTTGCATGCCGATGACGCAGCAGTGATGAGGTTGAATGACGAGTTATGTTTAATCAGCACCACGGACTTCTTTATGCCCATAGTGGATGATGCTTTCAACTATGGAGCCATTGCTGCAACGAATGCTTTAAGTGATGTCTATGCCATGGGCGGCAAACCCGTTTTGGCTATTGCCATTTTAGGTTGGCCTGTTGATACGTTAAGCACGGCTACAGCAACAGAAGTGCTAAACGGCGCTATTCACATTTGCAATGAAGCAGGTGTGCCTTTAGCCGGTGGCCATACCATTGATAATAAAGAGCCCTTTTTTGGCTTGGCAGTAAATGGTATTGTACATCCCATGCACCTTAAACAAAATCATACTGTACAAGAAGGCGATGACATCTATCTAACCAAACCCTTGGGCACGGGTATTATCAATACAGCATTAAAGAGAGGCTTAGCTCCTGTAGAATCAATTGCAGAAGTAATCACCTCCATGAAAAAATTAAATTCATTCGGTGTGGAGATAAGCTCATTCCCCTTTATCCATGCAATAACCGATGTAACCGGCTTTGGGCTATTAGGACACTTACGAGAAATGTTAAAGCCATTAAACTATAGTGCAGATGTTTATTACAACAAATTACATTTCTTTACAGGCATTAAAGAACTTGCTGCAAAGTTGATTTATTCAGACAATGTAATGCGTAATTGGAAATCGTGTGCCGATGAAACCGAAAATATAAATGCAGAATCCCTCATTACGTTGAACGATCCTCAAACATCCGGCGGCCTTATGATTGCCGTTGATTCAAAATATCACGCCGAATTTCAGCAACTCTTAATCGCTCATCGATTAACGGATTTCTCAACACCCATAGCTAAAGTGTTAAGACGAAACAATAAAATGTTTACGATTCATTATGATTAAGAACAGACGGCTTCATTCGTTCTTTTAAAGCATCCAGTTCACTTTCACTACGCTTTACACCCCATGCGAATATTAGCGCAAGCAATGCTCCTGTTACCAGAGTACCAATAGACTCCTGCACGGTATATGCCGTGATGTTGTAATAGGCTTCGGCTTGATGGCGTGCTTCTGTAAAGCTCTTTCCTTTATCAATCGCCTGTTTTACATGCTCTTCAATCATTACATCAAAAAAGCGCGGGTTAATCGAATAATGAAATACAAGTTGTGCCGGTATAGTTAGCAGTGTACAAACTCCGGCAATTATGATCCCTGTCTTAAAGGCTTGCTGAAAACTGATTACCCCATCATAGAATTCTTCACGCTTTTTTCGTAACGCAACGAAAGTAAAAGCAATCGGAAATATTAATCCTAAGGTTTTAACGATAGAATAATAGGATACATATTCATTTTGAAATCCAAGCAGGTATTGGAGCATCATCCATATAAAGAGACTTGCAGAAATATAAAAACCATAACGTATTTCAATTGCATAAGTCTTCATATCGGGCGGTTAATGCGCAACAATAAATGGTTTATACTGCACTCGATTTCCACTGATAACCTGTAATATGTAATAGCCATTTTGTAGAGATGATGTAGAAATACTGTGAGTGCTTCCCATAGTGCCTTTAAATGTTTGTTCGCTTAATTGTTGTCCTAACAAACTAGTGATAATAATGCTGTAATCGGTTACACTTGGGAAAAGGATGTCTGCATATAATAAATCACTTGCAGGGTTTGGAAATAACTGGAATGAACTCATTTGGTTTTCATCTGCAACCGATGAAACAACATTTCCAACCGTAAAAGAGATACGTGCATCTGCTCCGAAATCTCCGCCCCAATTCTTAAACATCACATTGCCCGGAATCTTGCGCAGGCGAACGTATCCGGAGCCTTGTGCTGAATTAGCCCACCAACTCAATCCATCACCCCCTGCGTCATTAACATCTTTAATAATAATCGTGTAACAACCATAAGCCAAGTCAAAGGTGTCTTTGTAAACTGTATTTGCCGTTAAACTCCCTTGCGCCCTTTGATATAACACGTTACCATAACTATCTGTTAAGGTGTAAGAATTTTCTTGAGGATAGTTGTTTGTTTTTAATTCGAGATAAACCTTCTCTGATTCTGAAATACCCAGTGGAACATTGGCTCTTGTTACTGCAGTGTTATCATATAGATACGGATCGGTATTTCCGTTTACCTTACTAATGGTAACCTTAAATTGCTGAGCAGCTATGGTAGCAAGTACAACCTGCGGTAACATAATCGTATCAATGCCATGCACCGGAATGTTTCCTGTC
Organism: Chitinophagales bacterium; assembly: GCA_039810885.1. Lineage (GTDB taxonomy): Bacteria > Bacteroidota > Bacteroidia > Chitinophagales > UBA10324 > BJGO01. Next base: position 15,575 of record JBDHXV010000024.1, read on the forward strand.
CATGTATAATTGAATGTAGGTTGGCCAACAAATCCAAAATCAAATGTTAGCAAGGAAATCGCATTGTTTCCCTGATTGCGAACAATAACGACAGGATTATCACAAATAGGATTTATCCTGTTATATTCTGAATCATTCGTAGGGCGTATAATTTCATCAATCCCTGCATCATCAACTTGTGTTCCGGCTTTATACTCGATAAGGTATGAAGCAATCTGCTCATAGGCCGAAGGGTTCATAGATGTATATGCTTGCATATCTATGTCTACTGTATGCATTTCGTTGCTTCCTGTATTCACTACCTTTCGATAAGGGTAAACCGTTGCGCCCGGGCACCAATTACCTCTGTCATAAATCCACGTACCTGCCTGAGGATATAATGCATTGAATCCACACTTGCGCCACAATAATGTTTGATCTACAGTTGTCGCATCCCATTTCAGGTAGCGTGTGCGGTAGCAAAATTCAGAGCAACCATAGTCATCGGCACCATGCCCTGTTTGATGAATTCGAACAACGGCAAAATTTGTATTCGGTGTTGTGTTAATTGTATCCGATGTCAAATAATTTTCAATCGGATAAGCACTGTTACCATAAGCAAATGAGCCATTCCAGAGCTTGGTCAACCGAAGTGGTATAGCAGATGGAATTCCCTCGACAAAGTTAAATTCTATAGTCACATCCCAACCTTTGCCAACATAGGTTTCATATCCTGTGTGCATGTATCCAATCTCACACGAATCATGTAATAAGGAGGCAAAGTCTGTAATATCAGCATACCACGTAAAGCCCCACGAACTATTAAAGCTGTTTCCATAAGGCGTTATGAAACGTACTAATTCAATTTGTTGATCGGTACTATCCACACTACCCACTCGTCGCAGCTTTAATGCGTCAATATAATCCCATTCTCCGCACAACATGCCATTAGGACATTTGTAACTCATTCGAACAAAAACCTTTCTATACCCTGTAGTGGAAGATGGGCAAACGATCCAGCGCTTAATTTCATTAGTGCCGGATCCGGAAGTATCCGTTGTCATAATAACATCCTGATGCGAGACCACTTTAATAGTGTCTCCGTTCGCAGCAAGAAGTTGGAAGCTAAAGAGTAATAAAATGAAGAGTAGAGAAAGATGTTTCATAGATGAGCGTATTTCAAATCAGAATTAGGGCACAAAGTTGCTAAATGCCTTTTACAATATGTCGTTAAAATTTGGCTTGTATTTTTGAACGGTGATTATTATTGAAAATACGATTGTCAGCGATGATATTGCTTCACAGCATTTTGCTTGTAAATTAAATGCATGTAAGGGTGCGTGCTGCGTGAGTGGCGATAGTGGTGCACCCCTGGAATATGAAGAAACCGCCATACTCGAAGATATTTATGATGATGTTAAGCCTTATATGACAGAGAAAGGTATAAAGTCCGTTGAACAATATGGGAAATACATGATTGACTCAGAGGGGGAGTTTGTAACCCCGCTGGTCGATGGTAATAAAGAGTGTGCTTATACAATTTTTGAAAACGGTATAGCCCTGTGTGGAATTGAGAAGGCCTATCGCGAAGGAAAGATAAAATTTCCAAAGCCCATATCATGCCACTTATATCCTATTCGCATCAAGAAGTATCGAGATTACGATGCGGTTAACTACGATCGGTGGGATATCTGCTCACCGGCTTGCACTCATGGTAGAAAACAAGGTATTCATATTTACGAATTTGTAAAAACGGCCCTGATTAGGAAGTACGGTGAGGCTTGGTACAAGCAGTTGGAAGGCGCTGCGCGATTTAAAGCTGCTCAGGAAGAGCAGAAATAGTAAACGGATAAAAAAAACCGGCCAAGGCCGGTTTTTTTATGTTGGTTGAATGTTTATTCTTCATCATTCAATTGCTGCATGGCTAACTGCATTTCGTGCTTCGACTCCATCAGTCGCTGGTACTCTTCTTTAGAGCCAACAACCATGTTCTCGAAAGCAGGCAAGCCTGTACCGGCCGGTATTAAATGGCCTATGATAACGTTCTCTTTCAAGCCCATTAAGTTGTCGGTGCTTGCATTAATGGAAGCTACACTCAAAATCTTTGTAGTTTCCTGGAACGATGCTGCAGAAATCCAACTTTCGGTGCCCAAAGAAGCCTTGGTAATACCCATCAACAAGGGTGAAGAGGTCGCCGGCTCGGCATCGCGGTATTGTACCGGGTTTTTATCATTGCGTTTTAATAATGAATTTTCTTCACGTATTTGGCGCAATGTAACAATCTGACCCACTTTTAAATTAGCCGAATTACCTGCATCTGTTACCACTTTTTTATCATACATCTTCTCATTCTCTTCTAACACTTCAAAGCGATCTACAGCTTCATCTTCTAAGAAACGGGTATCACCGGGGTCAACAACATTTACTTTGCGCATCATTTGGCGCACAATAACTTCAATGTGTTTGTCATTTATTTTCACCCCTTGTAAGCGATACACTTCTTGAATCTCGTTTACCATATACTCTTGAACGGCATAGGGGCCTTTAATTTTTAAAATCTCAGATGGCGCAATCGAACCTTCTGATAGCGGAGTACCGGCTTTTACAAAATCATTGTCTTGTACCAAGAAATGCTTTGATAACGCAACCATATAACGGCGTTGCTCCCCTTCTTTTGACTCAATTATGATCTCACGATTACCACGCTTAACTGAGCCAAACGTTACTACGCCATCAATCTCCGAAACCACAGCCGGATTTGACGGATTGCGTGCTTCAAATAATTCAGTAACACGAGGCAGACCTCCGGTGATATCTCCTTTCATCTTACCTAAAACTCTGGGGATCTTAACTAAAATCGTTCCCGGGATTACATCTTCATTATCTTCTACATTTATATGAGAACCTACAGGAATATTATAAGAACGCAACTCCGCACCTCCCTTACCAAGAATTTTCATAGTCGGAATCTTAGTCTTATCGCGAGATTCAATTATAACTTTCTCGCGGTGTCCAGTTTGCTCATCTGCCTCTTCGCGGAAAGTAACCCCTTCGATAATATTATCAAATGCAACCTTACCTTTAAATTCCGATATAATTACTGCATTGAATGGATCCCAAGAGCACATCGTGGTGCCTTTGCTAATTTTTTGACCATCTTTTACCATCAAGGTCGCTCCGTAAGGGATGTGACTCTGCATCAACTGACGTCCGGTAGTTGCATCCACTAAACGCATTTCTCCCGAGCGACTGATTACGATAGTTTGCTTTTCATTTGTATCATCTTGGCGTACTACAGTTTTAACGCCGTCAAATTGAATGATTCCGTCAAACTTTGCATCCAGTTTTGACTCTGTAGCAGAGCCTCCTGTAAGTGCACCACCGGTATGGAATGTGCGTAAGGTTAACTGAGTACCCGGTTCTCCAATGGATTGCGCAGCAATGATACCCATAGTGTCTCCACGCTCCGCGATGCGGCCGGTAGCTAAGTTTCGACCGTAACACTTAACGCAAACTCCGCGGCGGGTTTCGCAAGTGAGTACAGACCGAACTTCAACGGTTTCAATCGGAGATGCTTCAATTTTTTCTGCAATTTCTTCGGTAATTTCTTCACCTGATTCAACAAGAACCTCATCAGTAACAGGATTAATAATGGTATGAAGGGATGTACGACCCGAGATCCGTTCTTTCAACGGTTCAACGATGTCGTCATTGTCCTTCAATGCTGAAAGAGCAATACCGCGCAAAGTGCCACAATCCTCTTCATTTATAACTACATCTTGCGCCACGTCCACTAAACGACGAGTTAAGTATCCGGCATCAGCCGTTTTTAAGGCAGTATCTGCCAAACCTTTACGTGCACCGTGTGTAGAGATAAAGTATTCCAATACCGACAGTCCCTCTTTGAAGTTGGACAAAATCGGATTTTCAATAATTTCTGCTTCATTACCGCCTGATTTACGAGGTTTCTGCATCAATCCACGCATACCTCCTAACTGACGAATCTGTTCTTTTGAGCCACGAGCACCCGAATCCAACATCATATAAACTGAATTAAACCCTTGTTTATCCGAGGCAAGTTCTTTTATTAAGGTTTCTGATATACGATTATTTGCTCGAGTCCATATATCAATAATCTGATTGTAACGCTCGTTATTTGTAATCAGTCCCATATTGTAGTTGCTCCAAACTTCGTCAACTTCGCCCTGTGCCTGTTCCAATAATTTTTCACGTGTTGTCGGGATGATTAAATCAGATATATTAAATGATAAACCGCCACGAAATGCCATGCGGAAACCAAGTTCTTTAATATCATCTAAGAATTTTGCCGTACGCGGTATGTCCGTAACTTTAATAATGTTACCAATTACTTCGCGCAGTGCTTTTTTTGTAAGTAAGACGTTTAAGTAACCTACCTCACTCGGCACATATTGATTAAAAATTACGCGGCCAACAGTAGTCTCAATAAGCTTATTTTCTAACTCGCCATTATTAAGAACACGTGCTTTTACTTTAATGTGTGCATGTAAGTCTAGTTTTCCTTCATTATAGGCTATCAACACTTCTTCGGAGGAGTAGAAAATTTTACCCTCGCCAAGTACTTTCATTGAAGATGTTGACAGTTTGCCTTTGGTAATATAGTACAGTCCCAACACCATATCTTGTGAAGGTAGTGTAATAGGCGAACCGTTTTGCGGATTCAAAATGTTGTGTGCAGAAAGCATCAATAGTTGTGCTTCTATAATTGCTGCATGGCTCAGCGGTACATGAACCGCCATTTGGTCACCGTCAAAGTCCGCATTAAAAGCACCGCACACTAATGGATGCAGGGTGATTGCCTTTCCTTCAATCAATTTAGGTTGGAATGCCTGAATAGATAAGCGGTGCAGCGTAGGAGCACGGTTTAGTAACACAGGATGACCTTTTAAAATATTTTCAAGGATATCCCAAATTACGGGTTCCTTTTTGTCCACCAATTTCTTTGCCGACTTAACTGTCTTTACGATGCCTCTTTCAATTAATTTTCGAATAACGAATGGCTTAAATAATTCAGCCGCCATATCTTTTGGCAAACCACACTCGTGTAATTTCAAGTCTGGACCTACTACAATTACTGAACGACCGGAGTAGTCCACACGCTTTCCTAATAAATTTTGACGGAAGCGGCCTTGCTTACCTTTCAAAACATCACTCAATGATTTCAAAGCTCGCCCGCCTTCTGCTTTAACAGCATTAGCCTTGCGCGAATTGTCAAACAATGAATCTACTGCCTCTTGTAGCATGCGCTTTTCATTACGTAAAATCACATCCGGTGCTTTAATTTCCAAGAGGCGTTTTAAACGATTATTACGAATGATTACTCGGCGATATAAATCATTTAGATCTGAACTTGCAAAGCGCCCTCCATCGAGAGGCACTAAGGGGCGCAACTCGGGTGGGATTACAGGTAAATATTGCACAACCATCCACTCCGGTTTATTTTCTGTACGGCTATTTGCATCTCGGAAAGCTTCTACTACACTTAAGCGTTTTAACGCTTCTGCTTTACGTTGTTGTGAGGTTTCTGTATTAGCCTGATTTCTTAAGCTATAGGATAGTGCATCTAAATCAATTCGTGATAGTAATTCTTTAACAGCATCTGCACCCATAAGAGCAATAAACTTATTTGGATCAGAATTGTCGAGGTACTGATTGTCCTTCGGCAGTTTTTCAAGTATATCGAGATATTCTTCTTCAGTAATTAAAGAAAGGCGGGTAATGGCATCGCCTTTTTGGTCGGTCATGCCTTCGGCAGCACCCATCTGGACCACTACGTATCGCTCATAATATACAATAGACTCAAGCTTTTTAGAGCTTACACCGAGCAAGTAGCCAATCTTATTGGGTAAGGATTTGAAATACCATATATGCACAATGGGTACAACTAATTTAATATGACCCATTCGCTCGCGACGAACCTTTTTTTCGGTTACTTCAACACCACATCGATCGCACACGATACCTTTGTAACGAATGCGCTTATATTTTCCACAATAACATTCATAGTCTTTTACCGGGCCAAAAATGCGCTCGCAAAACAAGCCGTCGCGTTCTGGCTTGTAGGTGCGGTAATTAATTGTTTCCGGTTTTAAAACCTCTCCGTAAGAACGTTCAAGAATCACATCAGGAGAAGATAGTCCAATCGTAATTCGGTTGAAGTTGCTTTTTATTTTGATGTCTTTTTTAAATGGCATGAGACAATGGTTTTATGTTAATTGGTGCTAAATTGAATAAAGAAAAAACCTCTGCTGACAGGTGATATAAGCTATTTTGGATAGAATAAATTTGATGCAGAAAGGTTCCTGTCATAATTAAGGGGTGGCAAAAGTAATAAAACCGCCGTGAAATTCATAGCATTAAGACTGTAAATCATTAAAAAATATAGTAATTACCCCTGTTGTGTGTGCTCAATCCAGAGTCTAAGATTGTAATTACCTATGGTATTGACTTACAATTACTTACTTTCAATAATGCTAAGTTTGCCTTCACTATCAATCATATAGGAAGTCGTGGTGTTGTCCGGGTTAATCAGCGTAATCTTTGAATTTCCATCAAATAGTATTGCATTTTTACCGGATATAGTACACCACATTTTATAATCCGTTTCAAATTGTGCCTTCTTAAATATAAAAAGATTGAATTGGCTCGGACCAAGGCGATAAGCAGCGATAATATCTGTACTGCCATCTCCATCCACGTCGGTTTCAGCCACTTGCCCATAAGTAGCCGAAGCGACAGGCTCAATCAGTGGAAATTGTTTTCCATTCTTTATTACCGTAAAATTCATTCCATCTTCCTTATTCTCAAGCATAACACTAAGGCCTTCTTTGAATTTTATCATAGGCATTGCTCGACTCCCCTTTAAGAGGAATCCCTGGTTCTTAATTCCTTTGATGATCTCTTGTGCAGATACATTGCTTCCTGCTAGTGCAAGTAAGGTAAGGATGATGACAATCTTCTTCATTTTCTTTAGTTATTTAGTAATTTTTCTGCTGGGGAGCCAAATATCCTACCAATTTTTAAAAAATGGATTCATAATCTTTATTCAGGATTTTCAGATTAAGATCCTTTTCAGATAATTATTAAAGTCATTCTTGGTATTTCTGAATTGAAATATTACTTTTGTGCTCCCAAATTTTAGGAAAATGTATTCGATTGTAGAAATAGCCGGACAGCAATTCAAAGTAACCAAAGGACAAGAGATATTGGTACATCGCATCTCAGGTAACAGTGGCGATAAAGTTGAGTTCAGCAACATTCTTTTAACTGATACCGATGGCAGCGTAGAAATAGGGAATCCTTATCTAAACGGTAAGGTATCTGCAACTATCGTTGAGCATTTACAGGACGACAAAGTAATTGTTTTCAAAAAGAATCGTCGTAAAGGATATCGTGTTAAGAACGGTCATCGTCAGGCATTGACTAAAATTGTAATTGATAACGTTAAATAAATAAAATAATATGGCTCATAAAAAAGGTGAAGGTAGTTCAAGGAACGGTCGCGACTCGGCTGCTCAGAGATTAGGTGTTAAACTATATGGTGGGCAAGTTGCCTCACCGGGCAACATCATTGTTCGTCAACGTGGCACGCAATTTTACCCCGGCGATGGTGTTATGATGGGGAAAGACCACACCATCTTTGCGGTAGTAAATGGTGTTGTTAATTTTCGTCGTCGTCGCAACAATAAAAACTATATTAGTGTAGTTCCTGCAGCGAACTAATTAAAAAATAAGAAACAAAAAAGCCCTCTTTCGAGGGCTTTTTTGTTTCATTAATTTCAAACAAGAAATTCCAATAACTCTACTTTTGTATTCTCTCTTTTAAATTCAGTCTCATGGCAAAATCAATAAATAATCATTCATTTCTTAAACAACTTGGAATAAATAGCATAAACTCAGGTGCCTGCACCGGAACCCAATGGTTAAAAACTGGTGGTGCAGTCATAGAATCCTTCTCTCCTGTTGACGGGCATAAAATCGGCAGTATTAAAATGGCGTCTCGCGAAGATTATGAAAAAGTAATGGCACTTAGTTCAAATGCATTTCTTCATTGGCGCATTCTACCTGCGCCCAAACGTGGCGAAATAGTTCGACAGATTGGTGAAGAGCTTAGGAAATACAAAGAGCCTCTTGGAAAATTAGTGAGTTATGAAATGGGAAAAAGTTTACAAGAAGGACTTGGTGAAGTTCAGGAGATGATAGATATCTGCGACTTCGCTGTAGGGCTAAGTCGTCAGTTATACGGATTAACTATGCACAGTGAGCGCACCGATCACAGAATGTATGAACAATGGCACCCGCTCGGTATAGTAGGTGTGGTGAGTGCATTTAACTTTCCTGTTGCCGTCTGGAGTTGGAACGCTATGATAGCGTTAGTATGTGGTGATACCGTGGTGTGGAAACCTTCTAGTAAAGTTATGCTATGTGCCATTGCGGTACACAATATAATTAAAGGGGTTTTTCAGAAAAATAAAATTGAAGAAGGGGTTTGCTGCCTTATGGCCGGTTCAAGTAAAGAAGTCGGCGATGTTATGCTTAACGATCACCGCCTTCCTTTAATAAGCATTACAGGCTCTACTCGAGTAGGAAAGCATGCGGCTTCTATAATTGGCAATCGGTTTGGTCGGGCAATATTAGAACTGGGCGGAAATAATGCAATCATCGTATCCGATAAAGCAAATCTTGATTTAGCAATACGTGCTGTTTCTTTTGGTGCAGTTGGTACAGCCGGACAGCGATGCACAACTACAAGGCGGTTGATTCTTCATGAAAAGATATATCATGCTTTCAAAGCTAAATTAGTGAAGGCTTATGAGCAATTACGAATAGGCAATCCATTGGATAACAGTAACCATGTAGGCCCTTTAATTGATCAAGACGCTGTATCTATGTTTACACGTGCGCTGGAGGAAGTTAAGAAAGATGGCGGCAAACTGTCATACGGTGGCGAGGTATTAAAAGGTAAGGGATATGAAAGTGGATGTTATGTACGCCCAGCAATAGTTGAAGTTAGGGGTAATGTAAGAATGGTTTGTGAAGAGACTTTTGCTCCAATCATTTATTTGATGAAATATAAAACCTTGGATGAAGCCATTGCACTTCAAAATGATGTACCTCAAGGCTTGTCAAGCAGCATTTTTACGGATAACCTGCAAGAAGCAGAGCAGTTTCTATCTGTAGATGGAAGCGATTGCGGTATTGCAAATGTAAACATAGGCACAAGCGGTGCAGAGATAGGCGGCGCATTTGGAGGTGAGAAGGAAACCGGTGGCGGCCGTGAAAGCGGTAGCGATTCGTGGAAATTGTACATGCGTCGTCAAACAAATACCATAAACTACGGTAAGACAATGCCTTTAGCGCAAGGTATCGAGTTTAATTTCTGACAAACATTTTTGTCATAAACACGATTTTTTTAGAGGATGAAAAACTAGGGTTATGATTATTCGTATTCCATCTATATATAGTCGTTTGTTATTAATACCTCTCTTTTTTATCGTTCAAGCAGGCCGTGCTCAGATTGTTGACTCCATACCACCACACGAATCGTTTACTATCTTTTCAGAACACTTAGGCGAGAATAGACCAATTAACATTTGGATACCTCCTAACTATGATAAACAAACAGATTCCCTTCAGGTGCTATACATGCTCGATGGTGGAATCCAAGAAGATTTTCCACATATTGCCAACACACTACAAAAACTGATTGAGGAAAAAGTTATTTCGCCGATGCTTCTCGTGGGCATAGAAAACACACAACGACGAAGAGACTTAACAGGATTTACTGAAAATAAGCGAGATAAGTCTATTGCTCCTGTTGTCGGCGGTTCAGAAAAGTTCAAAGCATTTCTTAATGACGAGTTGTTTTCTGAAATAGCAAGACGATATCGCGTGAACAGGGAACGAAGCCTAATGGGTGAGTCGCTTGCAGGATTATTCGTGGTAGAAACTTTACTTACTTCTCCCGATATGTTTGATAATTATATTGCCTTCGATCCTTCACTTTGGTGGAATAATCACTTTCTTGTTCGAAACGCGAATAACTTACTCCGTAAGTTGCCCACCTCAGAAAAATCATTGTGGTTCGCATCTTCGGGGACTAAAGATATTTATCAATATACTAATCAACTTGAAAAAACATTACAGAAAACAAACCCACTTCAACTAAAATGGAAGTATATTCATTGGCCTAAAGAAACACACAGCACAATATTTCGTGCAACTAAAATAGAGGCTTTACTTTGGGTATTCAAGACTAAATCTATAAGATAAGACTGGGTTAGATCAATACTCTTTAGGAGATAACGTCTTTATTAATTTTCCATCAAAATCAAATAGGCATTTTTGTGTATATCTTCTTGAGTTCCCTAAATCTTTTCTATCTGTTTCCATTGCGGAATTCATAACCTGAACACCTTCACTTGTCACGCCCAACAGCCACCCTGCTCTATAAAATTTTAATTTGTTTTCTTTCAGATCGTAATAATGAATAGCAGGGCAAGTTACCCACCCACTTGTTTGGAAATATAATCTGTCAGCACTGTTAGTAAGAATAGCTTTTTCTAAACCACATATATTATTGAAGGGATAGGCTTCTGAATTAGCATAATCCGGAACTGTACCGCCATCTTCATCCAGACATGTTGTAAATAAGGTAACATCTATAGCAGACGCTGTGTTATAGCAGTGAACGGATACCTGATCATACGCACCTATGCCTTCCTCTCCCATTAGTTTTGATTTCTGGTCCACTTTAGCATAAATAATTATATTTTTCTGGGTTGACATTGCAAGTATATTGTACTCCCCTTCTCGTGTAATTGTTTCTGTTGCTCCATTATCAAATTGGATTACCACCTTCCCGTTCTTTACTGAGGCATTAGTTAAGTTCTGTGCACTAAGATGGACCGAGAGGAGTATTAATGAGTTAAAAAAGTAAATAAAGATTCTCATTATGGAAAGCAATTAATAAAAACGTAAATCTACACTTGTTCTTTGCTTTATAAAGGATTCATTCACCTGCATTCGTTAAAGTCTTCTCAAAAAAGTTTGTCGGGGTGGCGGGACTCGAACCCACGACCACCAGCACCCCATGCTGGTACGCTAGCCAACTGCGCTACACCCCGAATGGTTTATCAGAACTTAAATGTGTTCAAGAAACCGGTGTTAAAATTACCTTCTCTAAAATTTTTATCTTTCATTAATGCTCGATGAAATGGAATTGTTGTCTTAATGCCTTCAATAACGTATTCGCTTAAAGCGCGCTCCATAGTCTCTATGGCTTCAAGACGTGTTTGTGCAACACAAATAATCTTTGCAATCATTGAGTCATAATAGGGTGGAATCACATACCCATCATATATATGGGAATCTATGCGAACGCCATGCCCTCCGGGAGTGTGAAGTGTGGTTATTTTACCCGGACTTGGTCTGAAATCATTATATGGATCCTCTGCATTAATACGGCATTCTATCGCATGCATCGTGGGATAATAGTTTTTGCCGCTAATGGCTTCGCCCGCAGCAATTTTTATTTGCTCCTTAATTAAATCGTAGTTAATGACTTCTTCTGTAACGCAGTGTTCTACCTGAATACGTGTATTCATCTCCATAAAATAGAAGTTACGGTACTTATCTACTAAAAATTCCACTGTACCTACTCCTTCATAGCTAATTGCATTACACGCTTTGATTGCCGCCTCACCCATACGTTCGCGCAACTCCGGTGTCATAAATGGCGATGGTGATTCTTCCGTTAGCTTTTGATGACGGCGTTGAATAGAACAGTCTCGCTCGCTCAGATGACAAGCCTTACCATATTGATCACCAGCAACCTGAATCTCAATGTGGCGAGGCTCTTCGATAAACTTCTCCATGTAAACGCCGTCATTACCAAATGCGGCACCTGCCTCGGTGCGAGCTGTGGTAAAGGCTTTTTCAAGTTCTTTCTCTTCTCCAACCACACGCATTCCTTTTCCTCCGCCACCGGCTGTAGCTTTTAGTATAACCGGATAGCCAATTTTAGCAGCTAATTTTTTTGCTTCATTTATATCTTCAATTAAGCCATCGCTTCCCGGTACACAAGGGACGCCTGCCTTTTTCATAGTGTCCTTCGCCGTTATCTTATCTCCCATCATTGCTATTTGCTGCGGCGTAGGCCCAATAAATTTTATTCCATACTCACGACATATCTCCGCAAATTTTTCATTTTCAGCAAGAAATCCATATCCGGGATGTATAGCTTTGGCATTGGTTATTTCACAAGCTGACATTATCTTAGCCATATTCAGATATGATTCTGAACTTGACGGCGGTCCAATACAAACAGCCTCGTCTGCAAATTTCACGTGTAAGCTATCCCGATCGGCCGTTGAATACACGGCAACCGTTTTGATGCCCATTTCTCTACAAGTTCTAATAATGCGTAGAGCTATTTCGCCTCGGTTGGCAATGAGAATTTTTTTAAACATTTCTCTTTGCAAGATTACATCGGTTCAATGATAAATAAGGGTTGATCATATTCTACTGGCTTAGCATTGTCCATGATGATTTTTACAATCTTACCATTCACATCGCTTTCTATCTCATTAAATAGCTTCATTGCTTCGATTACGCACAAAACTGTGCCCGGTTTAACAATATCTCCCACTTTTACAAAGGGTTCTTTATCAGGCCCCGGGGCACGATAAAAGGTGCCTACCATAGGAGATTTGAATGTTATCGAATGGGTCGCATCGGATGGTGTTTTTTCTTTCTGCGGCGCTTCGTTTGTTTGTGTCGGAGGTGCAGGAACAGCAGCAGTCACAGGAGCAGCGGGGGGCTGCATTGAAGGCATGGCATACGCGATGTGTTGCGGAGCATCCACACCACGTGCAGAGACCGTATAATAATCGCGTGTACGTATAGTTAATTTAAAGCTATCTTTTTCAATGCGTAACTCAGCAAGGTTAGATTTGTTAACCATTCGAATGAGTTCTTGAATTTCTTTGAATTCCATCTTGATGGGGTTGAGTATGGATGCAATATAAATATTTTCCGAAAGAGGTAATGATTATTTGACTCTTTCCACGTAGGTTTTTGTCCGCGTATCTACTTTAATTTTAATACCGGAATCAACAAACAAAGGAACTTGTACAATAGCTCCTGATTCTAAGGTGGCTGCCTTCATAGGATTATTTGCTGTATCTCCTTTTACACCGGGCTCACTATAGGTTATCTCCAAAATAACAAATGGTGGTAAATCAACGCTAAGCGGCTTTTCTGTTTCAGCATGAAAAGCAATTTCCACTTCTTGGCCTTCCTTTAAAAATTCTGCACCGTCTATTAAATCACCGTCTATTGCAATCTGATCAAAGGTGGTTTGATCCATGAAGTTATAGCCACTATCATCCTTGTATAGAAATTGACACTTTCTGCGCTCTATACGCACCGGATTAATTGTAGCTCCTGAGTTAAACGTAACATCTAACGATTTCCCTGTTGTTGCACTTTTCATTTTTGTGCGCACGAACGCACCTCCTTTCCCGGGCTTAACATGCTGAAAATCTATAATTGTGTAGAGGTCATTATTATACTCAATAGTCAGTCCTTTTCTAATTTCGTTAGTTGTATATGCCATAAATTATGTTTAAGAATTGTAAGCCCATTTTAAATAGATTGCACCCCAAGTAAAGCCGCCACCAAATGCGGCAAGAATAAGATTATCGCCTTTCTTTAATTTCTTTTCCCACTCCCATAAACAAATTGGAATAGTTCCGTTAGTGGTATTACCATAACGGTCAATATTAATCATCACTTTAGAATCATCAATTCCGATGCGCCGTGCTGTAGCATCGATGATGCGCTTATTTGCCTGATGAGGTACCAACCAAGCAATGCTATCGGCCGATAGGTGATTGCGCGTTACAATTTGTTCGGCAACATCCGCCATATTTGTGACAGCAAATTTGAAAACGGCTTGACCTTCTTGATAAACATAATGTAAGCGGTTAGCCACCGTTTCATACGTCGCAGGCATAGCTGAACCGCCTGCCTTCTGATGTAAATGAATTCTGCCGGAGCCATCCGAGCGCAATAGGGTGTCCAAGATGCCAACGTCTTCCGTTGTAGGTTCTAACAATACCGCACCGGCTCCGTCTCCGAAGATGACACAAGTTGCACGGTCGGTATAATCAATGATTGACGACATTTTATCTCCGCCAATAACGATAACTTTTTTTGCACCGCCCGATTCTATAATTTTTGATGCCGTAGTCAATGCATATATAAATCCGGAACAAGCCGCATTTAGATCAAAGCCCCATGCATATTTTGCTCCAACCTTATCTGATATGATGTTCGCCGTTGCAGGAAATTGCATATCAGGTGTTGTTGTCGCACAAATCACTAAATCAATTTCCTCCGGAGTCGTATTTGTTTTTTTAAGTAAGTCTTCTACTGCACGCACTGCCATTACAGAGGTGCCCTTCCCTTCGCCTTTAAGTATATGCCGTTCCTTAATTCCTGTTCGCGTGGTAATCCAATCATCCGTTGTATCTACCATTTTTTCAAGCTCTGCATTGGTTAATACATAATCCGGAACGTAAGCCGCTACACCGGTAATTGCTGCCCGTACTTTATTACTCATCTTAACTAACTATAGATGTGTTTGATTGAATGAAATGATGGCGAAATTTATCTATCACATCACGTTCAATAAATGTTCTCATCAATTTAAACATATTTGAGAACGCATTGGCATTAGAAATGCCATGACCAATAAATACCGGAGCATTGACTCCAAGGATAGCCGTGCCTCCGAAGTTTTCGTAGTTGAATAATTCAAAATACGAGTCATTTACATTTCTTGATTTGACCACATCGTAAAACGACTCACCCATTTTCAAGATAATATTTCCAGTAAATCCATCACAAACCATAACATCTGCACGATCTTTAAAGATATCTCTTCCCTCGATGTTGCCAATGAAGTTCATTCGGTTATCGCCCTTCATTAATGCATAGGTAGCCTGTGCAAGCAGATTCCCTTTTCCTTCTTCTTCACCTATATTAATCAATGCTACCTTAGGATTCGGAACATTAAAAATATTTTCTAAGTAGATCGATCCTAAAATCCCAAATTGCACTAATACATCGGGCTTACAATCTGCATTAGCCCCTACATCAACCAAAAGACCCTGCTTACTTTGTGTACGTGGAATCAATGTAACTAATGCCGGGCGAATAACCCCGGGTATGTTTTTAACATTGTAAATGGCTCCAACCAACATTGCCCCTGTATTTCCAGCACTGGCAAAACCGTGTATCTTGTTCTCACATAAATACTTAAAACCCTGCACTATACTGGAGTCGGGCTTTTGTGCGATTGCGCGAGTTGGCGATTCACACATATCTATATTATTAGTGCAATTAATAATCTCGTAAGAGATATTTAATCCTCCGATTTGAGCTATGCTATCATCAATAGCTTTCTTATCGCCGAACAAGACGAAGTGTATATCAGAAGAGGTCGTTTTAGCATATTGCTGAATACCTTTGACACATTCGATGGGAACGAAGTCTCCACCCATGGCATCAATACCTAAACGAATCATAATAATTGATTATGAATGCAAACTAATAAAAGAAACAAAAGGTGCAAATTGGAGACTATTCAATAGCTTTCGCAAGAACGACCTTGCCTTTATAGTATAGTTTTCCTTCACTCCAGTGAGCACGGTGGCGTAAATGTGTAGAGCCCGTGGCAGGGTCAACCGATAAAGTGGGCATTGCCGCTTTATCGTGAGTTCTTCTTTTATCTCGACGTGTTTTCGAATGTCGGCGTTTCGGATTTGGCATGTTATTTAAATTTTATGTTTTTCAAAGAGTCCCAGCGAGGATCTGCTTCTTTGTTTTGAGTTGATTTTTTATTTAATTGTTCTAATACTTTCAATACTTCAGGATTGCAAGATTTGCCCGGTATGTTACCACACTCTATCACATACGCAGGCACGGTTAAGTTGATAAATTCATACAAATACTGTTCAACGTTAAAGTGTGTTTCCGATCGGCCTATGTATATCACATCCTCTTCGGTATTGGCTTCAGCATGTGGATTATCTGCCATCTTTACTACTAAGGGATAGTCTCCGTCTATTGGATAATCTAACTCTGTGTTGCAACGATTGCAATTCAGTTTGACTGTGCCGCTAATCTGAAAATCGAGAAGAAAAAATGTGTTTTTCTTATCAAATCTTAAACTCACATTAATATCACAATCTTTGATGAGCGATTCCTGAAATTTTTCAAAGAAAGAACGTTCTATTTTAAAGTTAAATTCGTGAACACCTTCCTTTAAACCTACAAAAGCTATATCAAATTCACGTCGGGTATTCATAACATCACCTTTAAAAAGGGACACAAAAGTATAAAAATGAAGTGGAAAACGAAATAATTTTTAGGAAAATACTAATCCGTGAGCCAATCCAATTGAATCACCTCGTCTATATACTTAAACGTAGTTAAAACCTCGGTTATGTCTGCTTTTATAGCAACCGTATGTTCAAAGTGTGCTGAGGGTTTTCGGTCAACGGCATAAATCGTCCAACCGTCATCGGCTTGAGCAATAAACCGTTTTCCTAAATTAACCATAGGCTCTATAGCAATAACCAACCCGGGTAAAAGTTTGGGTCCCGATCCTCGTTTGCCATAGTTAGGCACTTCGGGCGATTCGTGGAGTTTTTTTCCGACACCATGCCCAACCATTTCTCTAACCACTCCATAGCCGAATTTTAATTCACAATAATCTTGAACGGCAAAACCAATATCACCGAGTCGGTTACCTGCTTTTGCCGCCTGAATAGCTTTGGCTAAAGATTTTCTGGTTACCTGCAAGAGTTGCTTGTACTGGTCAGAAATGTTTCCAACGGGGAAAGTAAAAGCACTATCCCCATAATATTGGTTTAAGACTACACCACAATCAATTGATATAACGTCTCCTTCCTTTAATACTGTTTCGTTTGGGATGCCATGCACGACTACTTCATTCAACGAGGTACACAGAGTACCAACAAATCCTTTATAGCCCTTAAAAGCCGGTATAGCCTTATTGTCAAGAATAAATGTTTCTGCAATGTTGTCTAGGTGAGCTAAAGTAACCCCCGGCTTAATTTGCTTTGCTACTTCAGCAATAGTTCTAGAAACAAGATCTCCGCTGAGCTTCATCAGCTCAATTTCTTCGTTTGTTTTGTAATAAATCATCGGAATCGGTAAAGCCCTTACATAGACGAAGTACCTAATGTGCGACCTTTGATACGTCCCGATTTCATCAGGCCGTCATAATGGCGCATTAAGAGGTGACTTTCTATCTGTTGCAGGGTATCGAGAATTACACCCACCATAATTAAGAGTGAAGTGCCCCCGTAGAAGTGTGCGAATTGGCTGTTTACCCCAAACATGGATGCAAACGTGGGCATAATAGCTACAAATCCAAGGAATATTGCCCCCGGCAAGGTTATTCTGGACATGATTGCGTCAATAAACTCCGCCGTTTGGCGACCGGGCTTCACGCCGGGTATAAAACCTCCATTGCGTTTCATATCATCTGCCATTTGAATCGGATTTACAATCAATGCGGTATAGAAATAGGTGAATAAAATAATTAGTAAAGCGAAGATGAAGTTATACCAAAAACTTAGAGGATTGGTGATAGCACTGGCTCCCTGCGCTGCTGCTGAATCGGGAAAGAATGAGGCAATAGTGGCAGGTATAAACATTAAAGCTTGAGCAAAAATGATTGGCATTACACCAGCTGCATTCACTTTTAGTGGGATGTATTGTCGAACACCGCCATATTGTTTATTACCCACAATACGTTTTGCATAATTTACAGGAATCTTTCTTGTGCCTTGTACTAATAGAATTACGACTAGAATTACTGCTATTAATGCTGCTAATTCAAAAATAAAGGCTACCAATCCACCGCTGCCCCCATCACCCATGCGCGATTGAAACTCTGAAATAAGTGCGAATGGCAAGTTTGCCATAATGCCGACCATAATTAATAGTGAGATACCATTGCCGATTCCCTTATCGGTAATTTTTTCGCCCAGCCACATCACAAAGATGGTGCCCGCAGTAAGCACTATAGTCGTGGAAAGCCAGAATAAGGTTGGGCTTACAAGTGTTTGTGCTCCAAGGCTGCGTAGATAAACAATATATCCGCTGGCCTGAAAAAATGTTACGGCCACGGTTAACAAACGAGTAATCTGATTTATTTTACGACGACCGCTTTCCCCTTCTTTTTGAAGTTTCTGGAAGTACGGTACTGCCATGCCCAATAATTGCACAACGATACTGGCTGAGATATATGGCATAATTCCAAGTGCAAAAATGGATGCACGTGAAAACGCTCCTCCTGCAAACAAGTTGATTAAGCCAATGATACCTGCGTTACCCTGACTATGTAAACTAGCCAATTGATTTGCGTCTAATCCGGGTAAGGCAATATAAGAGCCCACACGGTAAATAAGTGTAAGCCAAATCGTATTTATCAATCGGATTCTGAGGTCTTCGATATGCCAGATATTCTGTATGGTTTGAATAAATCGTTTCATCCTATGTCGAAAAAGTGTATGTTATGGGTTATTTTATGAGGTGTGCAAAGGTATAAATATTTCATATTTAAGCAATATTCGTTTTAAAAGGAGCGCGGAGTTATTAAATTACAGTAACTAATTAAAATTAACCTCGTTTGAGGTCGTTAATTAACAAGTATTCCTATGAAGTTACTATTGTTACCCCTAATTATTATATTACAGGTAGTATGGGCGCCGTCACCTACGGCAGAAGATTATGTAAAGGATGGTCGTATTAAAATGGAAGCGAAGGACTACAATGGAGCCATTCAAGACTTTAGCAATGCCATTGCAATAAAGCCCGATTTGGCTATTGCCTATTTCCGTCGTGCTTCGGCTTATTATTTAATTAACGACTTTAGTCATGCACTAAAGGATTTCAATTATTATATAGATATGAAACCCAATGATGCCAATGCCTATTACAATCGCGGCATGACCTTTAAACAAATGGACGATAATGAATCTGCTCTAAAAGATTTAAGTATGTGTATTCATCTGGACCCTGATTTTGCACACGCTATAATGAAACGGGGGAATCTCTATTTTGAGACTATGAAATTTGATTCTGCCATTATAGACTATACTCAATACATCCTGCTAAGGCCTGACAGCGAGAAAGGGTACTACAACCGAGGCAATGCCTATAAGCGATTGAAACAATTTGATTTAGCTTTTAAAGATTTTGCTCAGGTGATTGAATTAAATCCCAAATTTCAGCAAGCCTATATTAATGCCGGTTCTACATTAGCTGATGTAGGGCGTTTTGAAGAATCTATCGTTTTTTTTAATAAAGCCATTGAGTTGAACAAAAATGATGGTGAGGCCTACTACAATATAGGGGTGGTATATAATAATCTTGGTAATAAGGACGAAGCTTGCTCGTGTTGGAAGAAGGCAGCCGAATTAAATCAAAAAGACGGGATGAGTATGTATCAATCTAAATGTAGCAAAGCAGGCTTTTATAAGAAGTACACAAGTAATTAAATTCCGCGATTGTACGCTGAGTTGCCCGGTGTTATTGTCACCAAAATAGTATGACTTTGGACTTTGATTCCTTTCTATAAAATTATATTCTCTTTGCTTTGTTGCAGTCTCCTGATAACTTAATGCATTGCGCTCTGCGCTTTATTGCAAGATAGAAAAGGTACTGTGCTGAAGTTTTACAATTAATACGATTTAATCATTTCTCTCTTTCGTTTTAGGTTAAAATATTTTAGTATGAACCAAATGCAACTATTAGTTTAAGAAGAGTACATAATTTCAAACTTGTTTCTTTTTCATTAGTTTTTCTATTATCGAAAGTCCTTTGGCAATAAGATTAAGATACAGTGTTATGTACATCAATATAATACCAATGGTAAGTATAATTATATTGGCATGAACAGTTTTAACCTCAAACCCAAGAAATAATTTAACAGGGTTATACATCGGTGATGAAAAAATTCCGGCTTGCGGGTCATAATCAAAAAGGGGTTCAAACATTCTGATCAGTTTAGTATTAATAGGTTTTATCTTATCAGATGATTCTTTATTTCGCAGTAAGTCGTCAAGTGCTTTATTCACGGTGCGTTTCTTACTGTTTTCAAAGGATTCATCTTTGCTCAAGCGAGTTCTCAATTTTTCCGAGGCTCCATTAAATCGTTCGATATAATATTCTTTTACTTTCTCTGCAATCGAGGCTTCATTCTCACTATTTATGCGTTGCGTAATTCCGATAAGTGCCGCTTCATCGTGCACACTTTGTAAGCAAGCCGATGTGTTTTTTTCACGATTATTAGACTTTATATAATCATACCAATAATCAACGATATAATGAGACTTGCTTATCGCTTGCTCATACCTTAATGACTGTTTGATATAAGGAGAAGCATAATATTCGCACAAAGCCAGCGGTTCAAAAACCCAGCGACTAATCATTGTATTTCCAATTACCGGCATTACTGCATTTGCTGTGATTATATTATTCAGCCGGTCAAAGCGAACCAAAATGCCGCTTAATAATAATTGAGGAATTACGATAAAAGGAATCAGAATATATACTGTTACTGCTGATTTGAAGCCGGATGATAGATTTAAACCTAACAAAACGGCACTGCAGGAGGTAATGAACAACAATCCTAATAACGACCAGTATGTATTTAATTCCAAAACCCAATAGACAATAGTGACATAGCTTAGCATCTGAAGGCCAGAAACAGCAAATAACACGGTGATTTTACTTAGTAGATAACTGTTTCGACTGAGCCTTAGAAACGATTCTCGTTTTAACACGTGCTTGTCTCGTATTATCTCTTCAGCACTTATTGATAGGCCAAGAAAAAAAGCAACGATAACGGATACAAATAAGATTACCGGAATATTATTATTGCTGGCATAGCTATATATTTCACCGGTAGCGTGATATCGAAGCGATAAGGAAAGTATGATCGCTAATAATGGTGCTATTAGAAGATTTACCAGCAGATATTGTACATTTTTCGATTTGACGGCAATGTCTCTCTTAAAGTAGGTGAGATATTGAAACAGTTTTGAAGGCTTACTTCGCCTTACGTTAGAGGAAGCCTTTATTATGTCATCTACCTGATTCGTTGCATTAGATTTGGATTTAAAATCTCGATACTGTGTGTACCATTGGGCGGGGGTAACCTTTCTTGAAGCGGATAATCTTCCATACGTATCGATCAATTTCAACTCTACGATAGTAAATACAATCTCCGGATTCACATTTCCGCAACTAATGCACGCACTGTTTTCGGAGTCGGCATAACCTGCGGCTTTTTTAAAATACAAAATAGCTTCGAGAGGTTGACCATTATATATGTTATAGCCGCCTTTATCAAATATTGTTAGTGTATCGAAGAGCTTGAAAATTTCAGAAGAAGGTTGATGAATAACTACAATCACAACCGAACCATGATCTGCAATCTCGCGCATGAGATCCATAATATTTTCGGCATCGTTAGATGATAAGCCCGATGTGGGTTCATCTATCAGAAGGATCTTAGGTTCTCGAATCAACTCCAATGCAATGTTGAGGCGCTTACGCTGCCCCCCGCTGATATATTTATTGAGGGCATCGCCTACTTTAAAATTTCTGATCTCGTACAAACCGAGAGCATTTAAGGTTTTATTTATGTGTACGCGTAGTTGATCATCGCTGAGATTGCCTAAAGACAAGCGAGCACTGTAATATAAATTTTCAAATACTGTAAGCTCGGCAATCAATAAATCATCTTGTGGTATGTAGCCAATTTGTTCTAATACTTGATCATTGCCATGCACATCCTTACCATTAATTAACACACGCCCGCATGCCGGCTTTAAAGAGCCATTCAGAATGCCGAGTAAGGTGGACTTACCTGCGCCGCTATTACCTATAACACCTGTTAAGGTCCCTGATTCTGCCTTGAGTGAAAAGGGATGTAAGCCTATGGTACCATCTTCAAAACAATACTTTGCCTCATCGGCAACAATACTGAATTGTTCTTTTATTTCATTGCCTACAAAATACTTATGTATCTCACTGAAATAAATGGTCTTGTAACGTGCAGTTCGAATAACTGCGCCATGAATTATAATCTGGCTCATCCTATCCGGAACCGGCTGGTTATTAATACTTACATCGGATAAGCCGACTGCCTTCATTACCAATAAGTCGGCTTCTGCGGCAAAGAGGAAATACAACTCCTCATTGCTATTCTGCTCTATTTCATGTGTATGAAACATGGATGTGAAATGTTTGCCATAAGCCAATAAATATTGCGAGGCAATGGCATCAAATACATCACGGATAAACAACAGCATGTGTTTAACATCCGTTTCATTCAAATTAAAGCTACCTGCTGCTTCGTATATAAAGTTCTCGTCCTCTTTTGTAAATGAAGATTCAAAGGAATAAATAAACTCTGCTATCCGTAACAATAGGATATACTTGCGCTTGAAGTTCAGCTCGTCATTGATGCGCTCGAACACCTCAGCAAGAAACAAGATATTGCTATCTACATTCGATGCAACTTCAATGCTTTTTCTAAAATCTTTAAACTCTTGTAGGTAATGCTCAACTAACTCCGGGCTGATATTTTGCCGTATGAAGTTTTCAAGAATGAGTAGCGTATATTGATTTATTGTTCGACCTTTCGCACACAATGCAAACAATTTCAGCAATGCACGAAGAAGCCGGTCACTCATAAAGTAACGTTAATGATAAGAGCTTCGCTCAGATGAATTTATTTCGTAGCGCGGTAACTTTTTCGGAAAGTTTGCCCAATGTTTCTTTATTTAATTGCTCCTCTGACGTTACGGTAGTATTATAGAAATCACTGTATTCCTTTATGGCTGTCAACAGCGCTGCAGCCTCTTTATCTGTTTTAAATTCTTCCAGCAAATTCACTAAATGATAGAAGTATAATTTATGATTATAGATGCGGTTATATAAATCATTGGTTCTGTTGTTGCGATCCTCAAACTTCATCAACTCTATACTCAAATAATGCGTTTCAATTATTGCTCCAGATAACACTTGCGCTGCTGTCAGATGACGCTTGTAGTTACGTAAATAAGCATCCGTTTCACTAAATGCACGATCGAGCAAAACAATCATAGAGTCTTTATTGTCTTGATAATCATAAAACTTGCCTGCATAATCATCGAATATTTTTTCGATGTTCAGCTCCGTGGAGAGTTGCTTCACGGTGTTGTAATAACTCAATAGGTTTTGTTTACTTCCATAGAAGCCTATATAACTCAAGTCCACACCGTATGATCCGTAATTATAGGCTTTTTGTGCAGCACTTTTATATCGGGATACCGAGGAAATCGGATTCAATAACTTATCATTGTAAGGCAGTTTGCTACTATAAACCATGTTTATCATTTCAAATGGGGAGGGCAGATTGGCAACTGCTGTTAAGAACTTGAAATGAATCAAATCTTTTTGTTTGCTGCTGAGGGTATCTTCAAATTTTAAATCGCTGCTATCCTTGAGCGAGTTACTGGTAGAGTTATCATTCTTGTTATTACAACCAATAAGTGCCACTGTGGCTAAAATGGATAAGATAATTGCTTTATTCATAGCTTGAAGTTAAGGGTATCGGGGGTATAAATTTAGGTTGTTAATATTAGGATATTATTTCTTAATTCAGAACAGTTAGCCCTTGAATTAAAAAGGTTGGCCTTTGTTGTGCATTTTAAAAATCCCGGAGGTATTTGCGCTCAATCTGCGGTAGAATATAAATAATCCGGCAGCCCTTATCATTGTTAGATTCAAGATGGAGCAAATAATTTATGTGTTATTACGCCACCTTCAACTTAGGAAGGTTGATTTTGTCTATACGCTTGTGTGCATATTCTAAATCCACAACAAAGGTTTTCATATCTTTTCGAGAAGGGGCTTCGTACATGACATCATTCATAATACTCTCACAAAGTGAACGCAGCCCACGTGCCCCCAACTTATATTCCATCGCTTTTTTTACGATATAATCGATCACTGCATGGTCAAAGTCGAGTTCCATACCATCCATTTTCAAAAGAGCTTTGTATTGTTTCAGCAGTGCATTTTTAGGCTCCGTAAGGATGAGGCGCAACGCTGCTTCGTCTAAAGCGTTCAAGTAAGTAACCACGGGAATACGGCCTACAAGTTCAGGAATCAACCCGAATTGTTTCAGATCCTGCGGTGAAACATAGGAGAGTAAGTTATCCTGATTTACGTCTGCCTTAGCATTATCTGCCTTAAAGCCGATTACCTGTGTTTGAGTACGGCGTGAGATAATCTTATCCAATCCGTCAAATGCTCCGCCACAGATAAAAAGAATGTTCTGCGTGTTGAGGCTTATCATCTTTTGCTCCGGATGTTTACGCCCGCCTTGAGGCGGCACCAGCACTTCAGTTCCCTCCAACAACTTGAGCAATCCCTGCTGAACGCCCTCGCCACTTACATCGCGTGTAATGCTGGGGTTATCACTTTTGCGCGCTATTTTATCAATCTCATCAATATAAACAATACCCCGCTCCGCTGCCGTTACATCATAGTCACAACTTTGTAATAGTCGGGAAAGAATGCTCTCCACGTCTTCTCCCACATAACCTGCTTCGGTAAATACCGTTGCATCTGCAATGGCAAAAGGAACATGTAATAACTTGGCTATAGTGCGTGCCAACAAAGTCTTTCCTGTTCCGGTTTCGCCAACCAACACGATGTTCGACTTTTCAATCTCCACCTCGTTAGCTGTTTTGTTCTCACTGCGGTTAATCCGTTTGTAGTGATTATATACGGCTACACTTAACACCTTTTTAGCTTCATCCTGACCGATTACATATTCATCAAGATAGGCTTTTATCTCTTGTGGAACGAGGAGATTTTTTGTTAAGTCTGCTGCTTTGCCGGAGATTATTTTCTTTTTCTTCAGATGAACTTCTTCTTGAACAATCAGGGCGGCTTGCTCTACGCAGGTATCACAGATGTATGCGTCCAGTCCGGATATAAGTAATCGTGTATCTTCTTTTGGCTTACCGCAGAATGAACACGTGGAACCTTTTTTCATAGATTTTATTTTGTTGGTACATTGTTCTGTGCCTTGTTAAAGTTATGCAATATGCATCTGTAAAAAAAGCCATTGCCTATTACAACAGATTTATTCATAACCTAAAGCACTATTTAGGCGTTTCCCTTTTCTTTCTTATTTACAAGAACTTCATCAATCATTCCATATTCTTTTGCTTCTTCGGCAAGCATCCAATAATCACGGTCGCTATCTTTCTCTACACGCTTATAAGGTTGTCCGCTGTGGCTTGAAATGATGTCGTACAATTCTTTTTTGAGTTTAAGAATTTCACGTGCCGTGATTTCAATATCACTTGCCTGCCCTTCTACGCCGCCTAGTGGTTGATGAATCATAACACGGCTATGTTTCAAGCCGGTGCGCTTTCCCTTCGTGCCCGCACATAACAATACCGCAGCCATAGATGCCGCAATGCCTGTGCAAATTGTAGCCACATCCGGCCCTATGTATTGCATGGTATCATAGATACCCAAACCGGCATAAACGGAACCACCGGGGGAGTTGACATAAATCTGAATGTCGCGCTTGGCATCGGTACTTTCGAGAAATAACAACTGTGCTTGGATCACATTGGCCACATAATCATTAATAGGGTCGCCCATAAAGATGATGCGATCCATCATCAAGCGGCTGAATACGTCCATGCTGGCCACGTTCATCGGTCGCTCTTCAATGATGTATGGGGTTAAGTTTTCGACATTATGGCGCAAGTAATGGTCCACGTGCATGCTGCTCATGCCCTTGTGCTTTACGGCATACTTTTTAAACTCGGCGTAGTAATTCATCTTCTATAAGTGTTTTTTTGTTTTTGAATTAGTGTTGATGTACAAAGTCGTGATATGATTTTTTCACTTCATTGATTTTAATGAGCGGTACCGCATGAGCAAAGACCTTGTCAAACAGAGCCATTTCGGTATAGCGGCGAATGCTTTGTTCCTCTTTTAACATAGAATCGGCAAATTGCTCTACCAATCCTTTCATAGATTCTTCCACATTGCCCCCGAAGTAACGACTGACCACTTCATTCTTCACGGCCTGACGAATATCCTCATATTCTACTTTTATGTTCCACTCTTTAGTGAGTTTATTCACAATTAAATCCCATTTGAGTCTTTCTATAATCATCTTAAACTCCTCCTCCTCTATTTCTTCGTGTGCTTTTTCGGTGCTATTATTTGCCTGCACCCACTTTTTCAGAAATTCTTCGGGGAAATCAATAACCGTGTTATTCACAAAATACTGATGTATCGCATTTTCAAGACGCACCGTAGTTACTCTGTTGAATTCTTTTTCTAGTTGAGCACGCAAACGAGCACGCAGTTCATCCACACTATTTACCACTGCTACACCATAGGCCTTATCAAATAATTCTTGATTCAACTCTGCTTTGACCACGCGCTTAAATCCGTGTACCGTAAGCCGAAACATGGTATTCATATTTTCCGCGTGATGGTGGTCGGTGTTCAGCAGGCTGTGTACAACAAGGTTATGATCGCTGCCAAACGATTTATAGATGTCGAGTGTAATGGTCTCGTCTTTTTTTAATGTCTTTATTTGGTCTTTGATGCTCTCGTCTTTTAGCACGCGAACCAAAAACGATGTGCGGTTGCTGATACCTCCTTCCTTCACTTTGCCTTCGCTGTCTAATTCATCAAATTGAGCCAACACGATGCTTTCTTCTCCTTCTATGGCTTCAATTTCTTCTTCAATGCCATAGCGCATCTGCATTTTATCCAGCTCTTCGTTAATCATCTCATCGGTTACATCGCACAGTTCTTTTTCAAAAGTGTGAGCTTGCAAATCGGCAACGCTGAACTGGGGCACTAAACCTACCTCAAATCCAAAGTTGTATGCCGCGGGGTCGGCAAGGCTTATTACCGGATTCTCCGTACGATATGGAAGTGGCTGCCCGAATATTTCGAGGTTGTGCTCTTTTATATAACCCGATACAGACTCGCTGAGGATTTTATCCAACTCGTCGGCAAGCACCTGATTGCCATACATCTTTTTTGAAAGCGATATCGGCACTTTTCCCGGACGAAAACCGGGCATACTGATTTTTTTGCTCATCTCTTTGATGCCGTGCTCTACCTTGCTTAAATAATCTTCGGGGGTAAGATTTACGTTGAGGCGTAAGTGCAGGGGGCTGATGTTTTCGGAGGTGATGTTCACGTCTTATGTTTATTTTAGTATGAATAAAAAAGAGGAAGCCGCAGCTTCCTCCGTTAAGGTGCGCATGGAGGGACTCGAACCCCCACGGATTGCTCCACCAGATCCTAAGTCTGGCGCGGCTACCAATTACGCCACATGCGCATTTTTTCGGCGGTGCGCAAAAGTAGGGAAAAATGAAGAAGAAAAGTAAAAGTGATTTTCCGGGCTACAAAACGGGCTATCCGGGTTGCCTTGAATTGGACTAATTCTCTGTTGAACTTACCCAGTTCTTGCATTGCCGTATAAGTTGAGAATAAAGTTGAGGCACTAAATGTTTTAGTTCGCGGGGTTACCATTTTTCAATGGTGCTTATGAAACATTGAACTAAATTTTATAAATAAAAAAAGACGAGTTGCCCCGTCTTGAATGTTTTCACAACGGAATTTTCCTTATTGTGAATAGCTTTAAGAATGTGTTACAAACGTACTAATTATATTTTAGGATTTATATATTGCAAAGAAAAATTATTATGAAAAATATATTAGGGTTAGACTTAGGGATCAATAGTATTGGATGGGCGTATGTAACCGAAGGTGATGCGCAAAACGAATCGGAAATTAAACAAATTGGTGTTCGCGTAAACCCTTTAACAACAGATGAGCAACAAAATTTTGAAAAAGGAAAATCCATAACGACTAATGCCGATAGAACATTAAAACGTGGTGCCAGAAGAAACTTAGACCGATATCAATTAAGAAGAGAAAATTTGTTGGAAGTACTTACCAAAGCGAATATCATTAATGCTGAAACCAAATTATGCGAAGATGGCAAGCAAACTACTTTTCAAACTTGGGAGTTAAGAGCAAAAGCCGCTACGGAAAGAATTGAACTGAATGAATTTGCAAGAGTACTTTCGGCTATCAACAAAAAACGAGGTTATAAAAGTAGTCGTAAAGCAAAAAACAGTGAGGATGGGCAAGCCATTGATGGAATGGGTATTGCGAAAATATTGTATGATAAACAACTTACTCCTGGACAATATGTTTTTCAAAGCCTAAAGGAAGGGAAAAGGGTGATTCCTGATTTTTATCGTTCCGATTTGCAAAGTGAGTTTGATAAAATATGGAATTTCCAAAAACAGTTTAATCCAGAATTTCTAACAGAAGAACTGTATCAAGCATTGAAAAACCAAGGTAAAGAGAATACACGTAAAAGGATTTTGGCAATAGGAAAAGTCTATACCGCTGAAATAAAAGACATTGATAATGATTTGAAAAATGAGAAAACGATAAAGCTTCATGCTCGTGACCAAAAGAAATTGCAAGCCTATAAATGGCGAAGTGATGCTGTTTCCAAGCAATTAGATAAAGAACAAGTAGCTTATGTTTTAACCGAAATCAACAATAATCTCAATAACTCCAGCGGTTATTTAGGTGCTATTTCCGATAGAAGTAAAGAGCTATTTTTTAACCACGAAACAGTAGGGCAAAATCAATACAACCAGCTTTTAGCTAACAGACATACCTTACTCAAAAAACAAGTTTTTTACCGACAAGATTATTTAGATGAATTTGAAAAAATATGGACTACACAAGCCAAGTTTTATTCGCAACTTACAGACAAACTAAAAGCAGAAATTCGAGATATTGTTATTTTTTATCAACGAAAACTCAAATCACAAAAAGGTTTGATTAGTTTTTGCGAATTTGAAAGCAAAGAAATAGAGAAAGATGGCAAAAAGAAAATGATAGGAATGCGTGTAGCTCCAAAGTCTTCGCCTTTGTTTCAAGAATTTAA
>JBDHXV010000025.1:0-44006 GCA_039810885.1 Chitinophagales bacterium
AGCAGCAATTGGATTGGCTATATTAGCTCCATTAAGATCTGTTGTGGGTGACCACGAGTAGCTGTTGCCGCCTGAAGCGGTAAGTTGGGTTTGTTCGCCATTACAGATCGTTATATCGTTTCCTGCCTGAGCTTGAGGAGCAGCATACACACTAATGATGATCGTGTCCTGTCCCGTACAGCCCTGCGTACTCGTACCTGTAACCACATAGGTTGTTTGAACAGTTGGGTTTGCAGATGGATTCGCAATATTGGGATTATTCAATGCGGTAGATGGAGTCCATTGATAGGCAGTTGCTCCTGTAGCAGTAATATTAGTTGCTGTACCTGGACAAATCGTTTTATCTAATCCTGCATTTACAATAGGCAATGGATTTACGGTAAGTACCATTGCGTCACTTGCAGAACAGCCGTTTGCATTTGTAACTACAAGGTTGTATGTTGTTGTACTGGATGGATTTGCCGTAATCATTGCATTCGTTGAGTTACTTAATCCTGTTGCAGGCATCCATAGATACGTTATGCCTCCGGTTCCGGTAATCATTGTGCTACTACCGAAGCAAATAGATTTATCGGGTCCGGCATTTGCTACCGGGTTTTGATATATCGTAATCTGTTTATTTGCCGAAGCAGTGCACCCACTACTAGCAGTTACAGTAAGTATTACAGTATAGTTACCGCTATTATTATATGTGTAAGTAGGTGCCGGGAGGCTTGAAGTATTATTTCCACTGGCGGAGTTACCAAAATTCCATGAGTAAGTTGTAATAGGTGCAATGGAATTAATCGTTGTGTTGAAACTAATAACCGTGCCTGGGCACGCTCCATCAGGTGCTGTAATATTAACTGATGGTGCTGCCGTGACGAATATGGTATCAGTATAAGTATAAACGCAATTGTATTGATTAGTAACTGTTAATGAAACTATATACTGACCGACGTTTACAAAAGTATGTGATGGGTTAACGCTTGTAGATGTATTTTGAGTACCACTGGTTGGATCGTTAAAATTCCATTGATAGGATGTTATAGGTACGGATGAGGTAACAGTACTCGTAAATTGTACTGAGCCATTTTGGCACAAGTAATATTTATCTGCAGTGAATGATGCCGAATAGTTAATAATATTTACAGGGCTTAAGGGCATTGCATAGGAACAACCCGCTCCATTATTTAATATTACAGATGGTTGATAGTTTCCCGGTGTGCTATAATTATAGCAGATTGTATCTAAACCCGGCTGTACTGTACCATTACCAAAATTCCAGATAAAACTAACTGAGTTAGATTGTGTTACCGAGAAGCATACCGTTTGTTGATTACAACCATTGACAGCTGTTGATACAACGTTTGCAACGGCCCCATTAATGTTAATATAGTTCGTTTTTATTATAGTATCGGTGCACCCATTGCCGCTTGTAACTATAAGTTTAACTGTGTATAGGCCCGGCAAAGTGTAAATATGTGTAGGATTCTGTGCGGTCGAATTTGCACCATTACCAAAATCCCAATAGTATGATGTGTTGCCTGCCAGGCCCGTACTTACTGAAGTGAAGTTTACAGTAAAAGGGGGACAAGGAGCTTGTGTTGTATCAGCAATAAAGTTGGCCTTGGGACTTATAACTTTGATGTATTGTGTTTTAATCAAGGAGTCCTTACATCCCTGATTGTCCGTTACAATAAGCTTTACAGTATAGGTTCCCGTGTCTGTATATGTAGTGCAAGGCGATAATGCCGAACTTATTGTGTTATTACCAAAATTCCAATTAAAGGTAGCTGGAGCAACGGCTTGTGAGGTATTATTAAAGCAGATAGGTGCGCCTACACAGGCAAAACTATCTACCGCAGTAAAGTTGGGCTTAGGCTTCTGAATGGTGATATAATCTATTCCTGAGCTGACTGTTACGCAGCCGTGTTGATCAGTAACACTCAAACTGATGCTATATGTCCCCGCTTGATTGTAGATATGCGATGCATTAACTGTTGTTGCTGTATTTAGAGAACCGCTGGAGGGATCTCCAAAATTCCACTGGTATGACACGGGGTTGGAGACATAGGAAGGTGTTATCCACCCCGTAAATTGAGCCATAGTCGGTGCACAAACGGATACCGGCGACATTCCCCAGTTTACAGCTAACCCATATATAGTCACACACAAGGTTCTTCGCAGCGTATCTCTACAGCCATTAACATCAGTAGCAATAAGCTCAATAGTATATTTACCCGGCACGCCAATAACGGTAATTCCATTGTTTGTCGAAAAGGAATTGTACAATTGGTTGTTTTGATTTATCAAATTCCACTTATATGTATATCCGTCCTGTGAGGAATTCATTGCTTGTAGCAGAAAAGGGGCGCACCCCGCCGTATCAATTAAGTAGAAATCAGCGTGAACATTTCTTACCTTAATTGTTTGGCTGGACGTGTGAGAGCAACCCGTCTGAGCATTAGTCACAGTTAATGCTGCAACATAATCACCCGAAGAGGAGAATGTACAATTTAGTATAGGTGAGTTTGATGTGGATGGACTTGCACCCGGTATAGACCATGAGTAAGTAGATGCCCCTACTGAAGAGGTTCCATTCAGTGTTGCCGTAAACTTGTTAATGCAATTTTTTGTAACAACAAATTTGGCTACCGGAGCTAGAATCTTAATATAATTTGGCTTTGTAATCGTATCACAACAGCCAAACTGGCAACTAATAAGAGTTACATCATAAATTCCCGTATCTGCATAGGTGTAGGTTGGGTTTTTCGAACCAGACATTAAGTCATACGGAGGCACTTTGATAAAATCCCACTTCCAATTATTCCACACAGTTGTATTCGTTGAGGTATTGGTGAATGATATCGGCTGACCAACGCAGGCAACTACCGGGCTTGCTGTAAAATCAACATTAGGCTTGGTTCCAAAACAAATTAGGTTCGGCTTTACTACCGTTGCTGTACAGCCTAAAGCATTAGTGATCTTTAAAGTAATTGTCCGGCATCCGGAAACATTATATGTATGTGTCGGGTTCTGAACTGTGGATTGTACGACCGTCAGATTAGGAAAGCTTGGATTTCCATAGTCTCCAAAGTTCCATTCCCAAGAAACGGGATTGCCACTGCTTTGCGTGCTATTAAACACGACATCTACAGGGTAGCAGCCTGTAGTTGCCGACACTGTGAAGTTTGCAATTGGGCAATCAATATTTACTAATGCGGGCTTCGTTAGCGTATCGCTGCAACCCTGAGAATTAGTTACTACCAAAATAGCATCATAACTTCCACAGTTAGGGTAATTAATAGTGCCCGGATTAACTTGTGTTGATGCAGATGGAACGCCTCCAGGAAATGACCAGGCGTAAGTCAACCCTGTGCCACTCGTTGTGTTTGTGTAGGTCACATTAAGCGGTGGCTGACAGGTAGGAACGATTCCAGCCTGCGTAAAAGTAGCGTGTGGCTTAGGTTTTACTACAATCGTGGTGCATTTAGTAGCTACACAATTCCCCGGAAATGTTATGGTCATACATATTTGATATGTTCCCGGATTTTGAAAATCAACCATTGTTTCATTCCCGCTGCTTGATAATAAGTTGCCTCCTGTCGAAGTCCATGTTATTGATGTAGCATATTGCGCATTAGCCGCTTGTGCATAAGCCAAGAAAGGTGCACAAGCAGTTGTTGAATTTATGGTAAAGTCTGCATTATTTGATGATATGACTACGTAGTTTTGCTTTACAATGGTGTCTTTGCACCCATTCGCACCAGTGACTATTAACCGAGTCCAATGAGTACCGGAACTGTTATAGGTAACAGATGGGTTTGCTGTTGTTGAAGTAGATGGTGTGCCTCCCTGAAAGGTCCATTCGTAAGTAAATGGCGTTGAGTTACCTGTGGGTGATGCTGTATAGTTTACGTTAAAGGGTGTAGCGCAGCCTATTGGTGTACTTGAATTGAAATTTGCTAAAGGGGTTTGTGAAGGGCAAAATGCATTAACAATTGTCGTATCATCTTGGCATCCCGATGAGTTTGTTACTATTAATGTTACATTTTTACATCCTTGTGTATTATAAGTATGTGAAGGGTTCGCAATGAAACTACCGAAACCGTTTCCAAAATCCCATTGGTATCCGCTTATTGAACCGGAACCCGCAGTTGATGCACTGCTATTAAAGCTTACGTTTGTTGGTAAGCAGCCTGATGCATTAGATACGGTAAAACTTGCTACCGGATTACAAGCGATATTAACTGTTTGTGTTATGATGCTTTGTTGCCCTGCGCTGTTTTTTGCTTTTAGAGAAACCGTATAACTTCCGCAATTTGGGTAAATAGTACTCGGATGCTCTTGAGTAGAGTTTACCCCTCCACTTAGTCCAAAATTCCACTCATACGATAATGTGCCGCTTCCTGTAGATTGGTTCACAAAGCTGATAACGGCAGGAGAACAGTTTGGACTTGGATAATTAATAGTAAACGAAGCATTGACCTGCGCATAACTATAATAAGTCATGGACATGATTGCAATTAGACTTAGGTACTTTTTAAGCATAATAAATTAATACCTTTTGGTGATTTGTGCCTCTTTACATAATAATTTCAGAAAAGGTTACCTATATATAGGTATATATTGTATGATATTTGTCTATTGCTTATTCTAAATATATGACAATCTTATGTTTATGCTCTAAAGGACTATTTGTTATCTTAATGAACAATTAAAACCACACTAAGCCGTTTTCTGTTAAATCTACAATTGCAATTTTCTTTCAGTATAGCTTTAACTTTACTTTAACGAACTTGTTACTTGCGCAAAAGAGTTTTGAAAATGGGGATGTATGTGTTGGCTTCGCTGACTGTATTACTACTTATTTTTGCAATTGCGATTCAATTGCTTTTTAGCAATTCTGTTAAAAAGTACGTTGTGGACACAATAAATGAACATGCTGTTACAAAAATTAGTGTTAGTGGTCCAATACATTTTTCTGTCTTGAGCAGTTTCCCCTACGTTTCCGTGGACTTAAACAAAATACAGATTGACGATTTGTTCAAATCAAAAAATGACTTACTGATTGCCAATAAAATATCTGTCCAAATCAATTTATGGAATTTTATTACTGGCTCAAACACTATTAGTAAGATTACTGTATCTGATGGCAGGGCAAGTATTCTTGTAGATAAAAACGGAAATGCCAACTATTTTATATTTAAAAAATCAGAAAATGAAGATGAAGGGAAAGTTAGTATAAACAAGATTGTATTGAACAGGATAAATACAATATTTGATGATGAATATTCAAATCAACATTATGATGGGTTCATCAAGAGTGCAACCTTATCGGGTAACTTTTCTGCTCATCAGTTTGATTTAAGTATAAACACCGAGGTATTTTTTCATCACGTTATTATTAATGGCACCGACTATGCAGAATCAAAAGATATTACCTTAAAAGGCGGGGTGTCGGTGAATACACAAGTGGGATCATACAAAATTCGCAGCACAACGTTCACCGTTAATGCAGCAGAATTTAAAATCAGTGGCAGTGTACAAGACTTAGATAAGCAATTTTTACTCGATCTATTCATAACCGGAGCAGAGTCTGGGATTGCAGAGATCGGCGCCTTATTGCCAAATGATTATCAACGTTATCTAACCAATTTGAATACCAAAGGTCGCCTCTCTTTTACTGGTACCATTAAAGGCGCTTTAAATCAAAATAAGAATCCCGAAATACTTTTTCTCTTCGATCTAAAGGATGCAACCATAGCACATCGCAACAGCAAACAAAAAATTGAGCACGTCAATTTTCAGGCTAAATTTTCAAATGGAGATAAACGGAGTTGGAGCAGTTCGTACATCAGTATCCAACAGGGAAGCGCCGAATTTGGGAAAGCACCCGTTACATTTGATATACTACTCAATCAGTTTAGAAATCCTTATTTACAGGTGAGTTTAGATGGAACCTTCAGCCTCGATATTCTTACAGCATTAATTGACAAATCAAAATATGACGCATTAGATGGAACGATTTCGGTTCATAATTTCCGTTATCGCGGGGCATTAAGAGATATAAACTCAAATCAGGCTCTGATCCAGTCAGAGGGTGTCATTGGTTTAAGTAATATACATTTTAAGAATAGTGTGGTTCAAATAGATAATTTAAATGGAAACATTGAGTTAAGCAATGACCTTGTAGGATTAAATACTATTCAATTTACTCTGAATGGCACTGCGTTCAATGTATATGGTGAGATGAACCATTTCTTGCCGGTATTAATCCGTGTCATAAACGATGTAAACTATCAAATTCCTAAATCATATCTAGTTAATCTTAATATTGAAATAGGCGATTTGCAACCTAAGTTCTTCATTAATCCGGAAAAGGCTGCTGTGACCTATCAGGATAGTATGGCCATCTTGGATAGAATGCTTCGATGTGCATCCGGAGTGCTCAATTTAAAGATCGAATCCTTAAATCATCAGGATATTCATGTAACACAAATCAGCACAGGAATACATTTTAGCAATAAGTGGTTCTATTTCTCTAACCTGAAATTAAATACTCTTAAAGGAACGCTTAACTCTAACGGTGATCTTGATTTAAGTAGAGATGATTTTATTCAATTAAATGCAACAATGCAACTTTCTGGCATTGATATTAAAGATTTGTTTGTGATGTTTCACAATTTCGATCAGCAATCTTTGACCGATAAAAATATTAATGGCAGCCTTACAACTTCACTTTCAATAAAAGCACAATGGTATAAAGGTGTTTTCCAATCAAATCAGTTACAGGTAATGGCTGATGTTACCATTACAAAAGGAGAATTAACGGAGTTTAAACCCTTATATGCATTATCCAAATTTGTTAAAATAGAAGACCTTAAAGACATTCGTTTTTCAAAACTCAGTAATCAGATAACAATTAAAAATCGAACTGTAAC
Organism: Chitinophagales bacterium; assembly: GCA_039810885.1. Taxonomy (GTDB): domain Bacteria; phylum Bacteroidota; class Bacteroidia; order Chitinophagales; family UBA10324; genus BJGO01. Next base: position 6,927 of record JBDHXV010000025.1, read on the forward strand.
TATACCCAACACGGTAATTAATTCCAATGCTTTAAATCTGGAATTATCCGGCACACACACATTCGACAATGAGATTGATTATAAAGTCAAACTAAACCTACTACAACTGCTAAGTAATAAATTTAAAACCTCAACAACATTCGACCCCGATGCTACTGAAAAAGATCCCTCCGGATTATTAAATCTATACATTACGTTGAAAGGCTCGGCTAACAACCCCGAAATAAAATATGACAAGCGCAGTGTGAAGAATGTGATTAAAGAAAATATGAAGCAAGAACAACAAGCGTTTAAAGATATTCTTCGAAAAGAATTTAACCAGAAAGAAAAAAACACAAATAACGAACAGATTAAGGACTGGCAGCCGCCACAAGAATATGAATTGATCGAATTTGATGATGATACTATCCCGAAATAGATTTTTGTTAGGTTTACCCTGAAACACGATGCGTATTACTTCACCCAATATATATGAAAGCAAGGAGAGATGGAAGATCGGGTTAGTTGCTATTTTGATATTAATTGTTATTGGTTCTATATTATACACGAACTATCTCGCAGAAAATTTAGCGAAGGAAGAAAAGAAAAAAGTTGAGATGCTGGCCTCTGTTTTTAAAAAGCTGAACTCTGCAGACCCTGACGTGGATATAAGTTTTATGTTTGAGGTCATCAAAAGTAATGAAACCGTACCCTTAATCTTAACCACACAAAATAATGAAATTATTGCCTATAGGAATATTGACTCTGCTCTTGTTAAAAAAGATTCTACCTACCTGAAGCGACTATTAGCTGAAATGGCAGAGAAGAATGAGCCTATCAAAATTGAGTTATCTGCCGATACACATAATTACATTTACTATAAAGATTCTTATCTACTAACACAGTTGATTTACTTTCCATATATACAATTCTCAATCATATTATTATTCTTGATAACGGCTTATTTTGCGTTTAGTTCTGCACGCAGAGCAGAGCAAAATCGTGTGTGGGTTGGAATGGCAAAAGAAACGGCTCATCAGATAGGAACACCTTTAAACTCTCTTTCGGGCTGGATCGAATATTTGCGTGAATCTTTAGACCCGGAATTTTCCGAAAAGATTGTTCCTGAAATGGAAAAAGATATTGAGCGGTTAATCACAGTTACCGATCGATTTTCTAAAATTGGTTCTACACCCTCCTTAACAGAAACTGAGCTCGTTACCGTTATAGATAAATTATTAATCTACTTTAAGAAACGGAGCAGCATGCAAGTAAGTTGGCAGTTCAATTATAACCCTACGGAAAATTATATGGCAAACATCAATGTATCTTTATTTGAATGGGTATTAGAAAATCTGATAAAAAATTCACTTGATGCCATGGAAGGGAAAGGCAACATCATTATTGAACTAACAAAAGACACCGATCGTATTATCATAGATATAACCGATAACGGCAAAGGCATGCCGACAAGACAATTTCAAAAAGTGTTCAAACCCGGATTCAGCACGAAGAAACGCGGATGGGGTCTTGGCCTCTCTTTATCTAAACGAATTATAGAGGAATATCATCACGGAAAAATATTTGTACAGGAATCCATCCCATTTGTGAAGACACAATTCAGAATCATCTTGTTTTTATGAAAACAGCATACGCCATAACCGTTCTTATACTTTATGTCAATAGTGTAAATGCACAACTATTTGAGATGAGCAGCAGCAAAAATGTGGACTTAACTTCAAAGAAGACAAAATTTGAAAATGTATTCTTTACGATAGACACGAATAAGATGTCGCTAAATAGTGGGGAGAAAACTTATTATTACGATGGTGTGGGTTCTACTTTTAACAATGGAGTTTTAACCTTGAAAGTGTTGGATTTAAAGGATGATACGGTACTAATAAAATTCAGCCCAGCAGCAAAGATTCTTGATTACTATATTGGACCTTATGGTATTCGATATTTCCTGGACAAAGTGGAACGACCGAAAAAAGATGAATCGGAATCTATAACCGATACGGTTAAAAAAGAGTTAACGGATGAAGAGCTGATAGCATTAGATACAATGGTTTTTGAGGTTGTTGATATTATGCCTCAATACCCCGGAGGTAAACAAGCTATGCTTGAATTTCTTTCAAAGAATGTTCACTATCCGCCGCAGGCAAAGAAACTAGGTGTGAAGGGCTTTGTCTTAGTTAATGCGATTATTGAGAAAGACGGCACAATCAAATATGTTAAAGTAAGGAAAGATATTGGCGGAGGCTGTGGTGAAGAGGCTATACGAGTTATTAAGCAGATGCCTACATGGATCCCGGGAGAAAATAAGGGAGAGCCTGCTCGTGTTTCGGTTGCAATTAACGTTAGTTTTATGCCGAAGAAATGATTATAGTTTAATAAGCTTACAATAATTCATTCCCTTATCGGATTGTAAGCTCATCATATATATTCCTGGGAGTAAATCCTCTGTACTCAACTCAATATGGGTTTGGCTTTCGTTCACTTTTAATTGTCGAATCACTCTTCCGGTAATATCAATTATTGTAATATTTATGGATTGGCTCGTCTCGAATGAGAAGTCAATCATTACTTTTTCGTGGACCGGATTAGGATAAATTGTGAAAGGCAGACCATTGGGAACGATTGACGCACTTACCGGATTAATGCTTGTCGAGCTGGTGTCGTAAATACACATACCGCCACGTTGTATCCCTATCAATAATTCTACGGCACCATCATTGTTAATGTCTGCTGCTTGAATCGTAGAATAAGAGCCCGTAGCAATGTTGCTGTAGTTTTTAGTTACCAAGTGAAAAGCACCACTATTCAGATGGGCATCGATGCTGTCATATAAATATAAGTTGCCATCTCGGTTTCCTACTAATAATACTTGTTCATTATAGCCGGGCAGCTTCGTTAAGAAGGGCACACTGAATCCTTGAATAAAATCTCCTGAAACATTTACCTGTCCGAAGTTATGCGTGGTTGCAGTTGAAAAATCAGGATTTGTAATTGTACCATTGTTTTGGTAATAGGAAATCTTACCATCTAAGCGGCCTATTAATAAGTCGGGGAGGTTATCGTGGTTTACATCAACAATTTGAGGAACACTATAATTACCAATATCTATATTAAAATAATTTGCTTGCTGCAACTGGAACAAAGCCGGTGATCCGGGGTTTGCATTGTTCTTGTAATAAATTAACGTACCATCATCGCTTCCTAACAACATATCTAAATCACCGTCACCATCCAAATCACCGAAAGCCGGGTATAATGACTGTCGCTGCAAAGATGAAAGGTTTAAATAGTTAGGCTTATGCAATTTAAACTTAGGTTTGTTCAGTGTTCCAATATTCTGATAGGTAGCGATCTGCGAAAATGCATTGTAGAAATAATCATTGCTAATAAGTATATCCATTAGTCCATCGTTATTAAAATCAAAAAAAACAGGTTTGCCTTTATCACCAACATCAACCATCTCATTCACTAAAAAAGAATCGGTTACAAACTCATAGGTTCCAATACTATTCGTACCAATATTCTTGTAATACCATGCACAAGAGCTTAGATTACTGCCTGTTTCCGCATTAGGAGAAAAAACCAAATCAAGTTTTCCGTCATTGTTTAAATCTAATCGGAAGGATGCAGGATAGTATGGAATATCAGCGGGAATGTTATATGATGGGAAAATTGTATCCTGCCAAACAAGAAGGGCATCTGAAGTAGTGCCTCCATTAATTAAATAACAAATTTCTTTAAATGAGATATCTCCTAAGAAAATATCAGCTAAGCCATCGCCGGTATTATCAAAGGCTAATGTGGTGGAACCTGAGTGGCGCGAGGTATAATTAAGATCTTGATCAGTAATACCAAACGGGCAAGGTTGATTTAATAATTTAGCATTGGCATTAGCCGGCTCATACATTTTCCCCCAACAGGCATCCGCTTTAACAAATCGTAAGCTGTCGCATCCCCAGCCGTTTTCTTTTGAAGTGTTCTCAAAGTACCATATATATCCGCCATTTGGATCAAAAGTGAGAATATCCAAATCTCCATCACGATTAATATCCGCAATACCAGGTATATCAATAGCCGTAACCAATAAATTTATAGGTTGTGGGCTTGCTTCATATCGCAACAAGTCTTTGTATAGTTTAAATTTCAAATAATTATCTTCATAATATCCTTTATAAACCTTGATTCCAAGAGCTGTATGCGTAAAAATATCGGGCACATTATCACAATTAAAATCGAGCAACAAAGCCCAATTATTTAATACAGGGAAATAGCTTGCATATTTAGGTTCATAGACATAATCACTTGTGTTAGGTGTTCCATGGTTAATAAAGGTCAATAACGTATTTCCACTGCGATCGAAAATTACGAGGTCATTAATCCCATCCTGATTCAAATCGGCGGCGGAGAACTGAGGGGTATTCAGCCCTCCTACCCACGCAAGTTTTAATGAGTCAGCTCCACGAAAAACAGGAATTGAAAAATTAGGTCCGTATTGTGCACTCGCTTGCAGTGCAATGAGGATTAGCAGTAAAGCACTTAAGTATTTAAGATTCATGAAGGTCGGTTAGAATGGATAACCTATAGCTAAGTTATAAATTATTAAGCGACGAAAAGATTTCCATGAGTTCACTTGAGGAGAGGTAAAAATCCAGGTAGTGCCGTACAACTGTTCAATCGGGTCTCGAACAGGAACAGCAAAATCTAATCGAAGAATAAAGAAGCTGAAATCCAATCGCAACCCAACACCCGAGCCAATTGCAATCTCCTTATAAAAACGAGTGATGTCAAAGTTGCCGTTAGGTTGATTGGCTTTCTTCTTTACAGACCATATATTTCCGGCATCTGTAAACAACGCCCCTTTTAAAGAACCGAAGATTCCAAAACGATATTCCAAATTTGCCTCAAGTTTCATTTCTCCCGTTTGATTTACAAACACTTGAGTTAGCGTTGAATCGCTTTGGGTGTATATATTAAACGAGCCAGGGCCTAAGTATCGAATGCGCCAAGCACGTATATCATTAGAACCTCCTGCATAATATTGCTTGATATAAGGAATTGATGCCGATGAATTCCAGAAGTGAAAAGCAACACCGCCAAAACCTCGCAATACTAAAGTGCGATCTTCTCCAAATTTGATATATCGTCTGATATCATGATCTGTTTTTATATAGTTAGAATAAGGACTTCCTGCTATCCGTGTAATACCATCTGCATCTTTTGGCTTAATGCCTAATGCCGTTTGTACCCCTTTAACCGTAAAGCCGGATGTTTCTATATAAGCTTTAAAGAAGGTGAAAGACTTGTTATTATCAGATGTTTGATTGGAAAAGGTAAACGTATAATTAGCCCCGCTGATGATTTGGTTTTGGAAACTAAGTTTCAGTTGAGGATCACTATCCAACTGGGCTCGAAATGCATCGCTGAGCGGTAGAGATTGCAGTACCGTCAAGGCTAATGGATTCAATTGATGCCGTTTGTATTCACTCTCATGCCAATCGTACCCATAAGCGAAATTGTAAGAACCTAAGCGATAAACTCCTGAACGTAACTGATAGTTTAAGCTTAATCCTAAGCGTGTTTTTGCATTAAAATAAGGTGAAATTCTTCTACTGAAAAGAGGAGCGTAAAACTTCGGAAATGTTATGTTGAACTGGGTGCTGGCATCTACAATTGGATTACCCGTTGAGAGCAGGGGTAATTCACTACCTATATTTATAGAGTAGTCCAGTTTATTGGCACGCTGCCGCCAGTTTAAATCTTTATATGAAAAGCGAACAAGAAAACCAAGGCTCGACTCTACGTTGTTCCCCTCAAGCTCTCCACCTATAACACGTCTTTTACTTGGTGTTAGCCTTATTACACAATCAAGAGAATCCTTAGAAATTTCATTGAAACGAATATTGATGAACTTGAACACCCCTAAATCAGCAATGCGGCTATTGGTATATTGATAATCTTTGAAAGAAAAAAGTTGACCCTCGTGCATAAACACGACACCTCTCAACACTTCGTTTTTAAGGTACGTAGTATCGTAATAGTAAAAGAACTTGCCCTCTTGGAAACGAAGCGATGGCAAGTTGTTTTGAATTGGATTATAATTCGGGTAGATATAAAAGTTGCGAATGTAATACCTCTGCGTGTTTCCACGTATAGTATCGATAACAATACGCATAAACAACTTAACATGGTTAAAACCTGCAGAGGTATCTGCATCATATTTAATGGACGAAGCATTGAACTTATAGAATCCATCGTTTTGCATCTCGGTTTCTATTCTCTTATTTTCTTTATTGATTAAGTCGAGAGAGAGCGGGCTGTTACGATGCAGAAGTGATGCAGCCTGATAACGATTTATATATCCGGATAAAATATTCCCTTTACGTTCGACAATTACAGTATCAATTCTGAATAGATTACCGATACTAATACTATACTTAACATTTGCTTTGCGTCGTTTTATTTTTACTTGGTGATTGACCTGAGCATTCAAATAACCTTTATTCATCAAGAATTCTCGCATCTGATCCGAGGAGTAATCGGTCAATAACGAGTCATAAACTACAGGTTCTTCACCCATTTTGTCCATAATCCATTTCTTAAAGCCATTGATTTTCCCATGATTCACCAAATTGTAAATCATCAAATTCAACTTGAATAAACTCAGAGTCTTCCTGTTGGGTTTTTGTTTTATCAATAAGCTGAGTTCAGAACTCAATTGACTTTGCGACTCTAGTTCGCTCTTGAGTTTTTCTACCGTATATCGTGTGGTTACCACTACGCTATTCTTTTTTAACAAGACCTTACCCTTTGGCAGTTCTCGTGTTACGCTGCATGACGATAACAATATGGTATAACCAAAAAGATAAAAGATGAATAATATTGCGTAATAGCCTTTCAGGAAAATGCTCTCTAAGTCTCTCGAAAAATACATGAATTCACTAAAAGCAAAGAAAGTCAGAGAACTTGAACAGGCTTATGTTATTGAGGGAGAGAAGATAACAATAGAATTGTTGAAATCAGACTTAGCGCCAAAGAGAATTCTTTGCACTGAAGCCTGGTACTATATTCACTCTCATCTTGTTAAGAAATTCTTATCGGTCTTAACGATTCTTAAAGACTATGAATTAGAAAAAATAAGTCAACATAAAAGCACCCCTTCGGTAATCGTTGTAGTACCTATAGAAAAGCAACCCATGAGCATACAACACAATAAACTAATGTTGCTTTTAGATGGTATTCAGGATCCCGGAAATATGGGTACCATTATACGCAGTGCTGACTGGTTTGGAATCAATCGCATTTTTATTTCTGAGCATTGCGTAGATATTTATAATCCGAAAGTGATTCAATCGTCGATGGGTTCCATTTTCAGGGTATCTGTTTTTGAAACTGATTTATCTGAATTAATGCGGGAAAACAAAGCTATACCGGTATTTGCCGCTGATATGCACGGCTCTTCTATCTATGATATCCCGATTTGCACACCATGCTTTTTACTTATTGGGAGTGAAGGGAAAGGCGTTAGTGATTCATATAAGCCCTTGGTCAATAAATTTTTGAGTATTCCGGGTCATGGTAAAGCAGAATCATTGAATGCTGCAGTGGCTGCTTCAATATTGATGTCACATTGGGCTGCGACGTTAAAATAAGTTTGATATTTGCACCTCTTATTATTAACCCATAATGAATGCGATTGCAAGTACCCATTTTCATTTACCGGGCCAAACGTCCTATTACAAAGGAAAGGTCCGAGATGTATATACTATAGATCACGATATCCTCGTAATGATTGCTACCGATCGTATATCAGCATTTGATGTGGTATTGCCACGAGCCATTCCTTTTAAAGGGCAAGTACTCAATCTTATTGCAGCACAATTCTTAGAAAGCACCAAAGATATAGTTCGTAATTGGGTTATAGATGTACCGCATCCCAATGTTACAATAGGGCATCGGTGTGAACCTCTTAAAATAGAAATGGTAATTCGTGGTTACCTTGCAGGTCATGCAGCGCGTGTGTATGCAGCCGGGCAGCGTTTAATCTGTGGTGTTTCTCTTGCCAATGGACTAAAAGAAAATGACCCATTACCCTCCCCTATTATTACTCCCACCACCAAAGCTTCCGAAGGCCACGATGAAGATATTTCACGTGAGGAAATTATTCGTAGAGGCATTGTCCCCGCTAAACAGTATGAGCAATTGGAACAATTCACTCGCCAACTGTTTCAGAGAGGCTCCGAAATAGCCGAATCACACGGCTTGATTCTAGTAGATACAAAATATGAATTTGGAATATTCGAAAACGAGATTATGCTGATGGACGAAATCCATACTCCTGACTCTTCACGCTATTTCTATGCAGACACCTATAGCGAACTTCAACTGCGAGGAGCGCCCCAACGACAGTTGTCTAAAGAGTTTGTACGCCAGTGGTTAATTGAAAATAATTTTATGGGAAAACCCGGCCAAAGTGTACCTGAGATGAGCGATGCGTTTGTAAACTCGATTACGGATCGATACATCGAATTGTATGAACACTTAACCGGAAAAAGTTTTCATCGAAATGAAGAAAGTATCGTGCCGAAGCATATAGAGAATGTGATTCTTGAAAAGTTAACAAGCATTCATTGAGTAGCACCGAAACCAGTCCAAAGCGCAAGTCACTTTACTATCTACACCTCTCCATTTTACTTTGGGGCTTTACAGGTATTTTCGGAAAGGTCATTTCACTAAATGCTGCAATGATTGTGTGGTACAGGTTATTGTTCACAGTAATCTTCCTATTCCTGATATCGCGTGTGATAAAAAAACATGAACCTATCTCGTTCAAACAATTTCTTCAATTAGGTTATGTGGGGTTTTGGGTATGTACTCATTGGCTATTGTTTTATGCAGCAATAAAATATTCAAATGCTTCCGTAGGCATCAGTTGCATCTCAACAGTAGCCGTATTCACAGCATTCTTTGAGCCATTTATAACTGGCAAACGATTTAATGCTGTCAATCTTATATTGGCTTTGAGCGCAGCGGTAGGCATGTATTTAATTTACAATGTGCAGGACTTATACAGAACAGGTGTATTACTTGGTTTAGCTGCTGCAGCCATTAGTTCTTATTTCACTATACTTAATGCCAAACTCATTCAGATACACAATTCTGAAACCATGACCTTTTATGAACTATTAAGCGCTTTGATGATTCTGACCATTCTAATCCCAGCCTACGGATTCATTAATCACGATTTTATTTTTGAACTACCCGGGTTTCAAGATTTCATATTGTTATTAGCGTTTAGCTTTTTCTGCACCGTAATACCTTTCAATTTATCTATAAAGGCATTGAAACACGTATCTGCTTTTACGGCTAATCTGAGTGTAAATCTTGAACCTGTTTACGGCATTATGGCAGCCATATTACTATTAGGTGAGCAAAACGAACTGAATCTTAAATTTTACTTAGGGGCTTCTTTAATTTTACTCTCGGTTGTTATATATGGTATCATCAGTGGGCGACCGTATCTTAAACGGCGTGTCCACAAGGATTAGGCGAGCTTTCCACATACCTTAATAATCATAAATCGAGAACTCTTATTTTTGGGCACAATTAAAAAAGACCTATGCCTACAAACGTGCCTGCCGTATTATTACTTGAAGATGGTACATTTTACGAAGGCTTTGCAGCAGGAAAAATTGGAACGGCGACCGGCGAAATCTGTTTCACAACGGGTATGACCGGATATCAGGAAGTATTTACCGATCCATCCTACTTTGGTCAAATATTAATAGCCACAGAAGTTCATGTCGGTAATTACGGCATTCGTGATGACGAATCCGAATCTAACAACATTAAAATTGCGGGCTTAGTAACAAAATGTTTCAACATTAACTATTCACGTAAACTTGCCGAACAAAATATTGAGAACTATTTCCTCAACGAAAATAAAATAGCCATCAGCGGCATTGACACACGTGCTGTTGTGCGCCACATTCGAGATAAGGGCGCAATGAATGCAATTATTAGCTCTGAAACAACGGATCCTAATCTGCTAAAAAGCAAACTTGCAAAGGTGCCTTCTATGAAAGGTCTTGAATTGTCGTCCATTGTAAGCACACTAACTCCATATACATACGGCAACCCCGATTCACCCATACGTATAGCTGTGCTTGATTTAGGCGTAAAGAAAAATATTTTACGTTGCTTCGATGAACGGGGCTGTTCGTTGAAAGTATTTCCGGCTAAATCGTCTTATGAAGAAATGGCTGCGTTTCAACCGCACGGGTATTTTATATCAAATGGCCCCGGAGATCCTTCTTCAATGGAGTATGCAATACACACGGTTCGTACAATTTTAGACCGTAACGAACCTCTTTTCGGTATATGTCTTGGCCACCAGTTGTTGGCATTATCCAATGGAGTTAGCACGTTTAAAATGCACAACGGGCATCGCGGTTTAAACCATCCTGTCAAAAATATTATCACAGGTCGATGTGAAATCACATCTCAAAATCATGGCTTTGGCATAGACCCGGATTCCTTGCATAAAAATGACCAAATAGAGGTAACCCATGTAAACCTGAATGATAACAGCATCGAAGGTATTCGTTTAAAAAACAAAAAAGCATTTTCCGTTCAATATCATCCTGAATCAAGTCCGGGCCCACACGACTCGCGCTACTTATTTGATCAGTTTATTGAGCTTATTAAAAAATAACAACAAAGATATGAGCCTCATTACAGACATCATTGCCCGTCAAATTCTGGATTCACGCGGCAATCCAACTATAGAAGCAGAAGTATATACCTCTAATGGCATCGTAGGCCGTGCGGCAGTACCCTCGGGAGCAAGCACAGGAAAGCACGAGGCTGTTGAATTACGCGATGGCGATAAAAGTTATTACCTTGGTAAAAGCGTATTAAAAGCTGTTGCTAATGTAAATAACCTCATCGCACCGGAGTTAGTAGGGTTCAGCGTATTCGACCAGCACGATGTGGATTATACGATGATGGATTTAGACGGCACTGAGAATAAATCAAATCTCGGAGCTAATGCAATTCTTGCTGTTTCCTTAGCCAATGCTAAAGCTGCAGCTTTGGAATCCGGCCTACCACTCTATAAGTATATTGGTGGTGTAAATGCCCGTACACTACCCATTCCATTAATGAATATCTTAAACGGCGGTGCTCACGCCGATAACAAAATCGATTTTCAGGAATTTATGATTATGCCTATCGGCGCCGACACGTTCAGTGAAGCATTGCACATGGGGGTCAGTACATTTCATCATCTGAAAAACGTTTTAAAGAAAAAAGGCTACAGCACCAATGTCGGTGATGAAGGTGGTTTTGCCCCCGATATTCAATCTAATGAAGAAGCCATCGAAACAGTTCTAAAAGCAATTGAAGCCGCAGGATTCAAGCCGGGTAAAGATATTTTTATTGCAATGGATGCGGCTGTTTCTGAATTATATGATGAAAAGACGAGGAAATATATTTTCAAGAAGTCAGACGGTCGCAAGATGAATAGTGAACAGATGATTAACTATTGGGAAAAATGGTGCAAGACCTATCCTATCGTTTCCATTGAAGACGGATTAGCTGAAGATGATTGGAAAGGCTGGCAGATGCTCACTCAGGCACTCGGCCATAAGATTCAATTGGTGGGCGATGATTTATTCGTTACCAATGTAGATCGCTTGCAACAAGGAATTGACGAAAAAGCCGGTAACTCTATCCTTATAAAAGTCAATCAAATTGGCACACTAACTGAAACAATTGAAGCGGTACAGTTAGCTACTCGCAATGGTTATACAAGTATTATGAGCCATCGAAGTGGAGAAACAGAAGATACAACCATCGCAGACTTGGCTGTTGCCCTGGGATGTGGACAAATAAAAACCGGCTCAGCATCTCGCTCCGACCGCATTGCCAAATACAATCAATTACTACGTATCGAAGAAGATTTGGAAGGCGCTGCAACGTACCCGGGATTTTCTTTTAAGTACACGCCTTAAAAACACAATAAGCGAATTATTTATTATACAATGCATACATCACCGTGGATTGCATGTGTATGCGCCAACGATAGGAATAGGTAACATTGTATATATATTTCTATGCCTAAAAAACAAAAGTTTCGAAGAGTAATTCAATTCCTTCAAAAGAGATCTATTCCGGATTTCGTCCGCAATAGATATTTTTTAAGTGTTTTCGTTTTCTTTATTTGGATAACTTTCTTCGATAGTAACAATTTGATTTCACAAGTTCAATTACGTTATCAAATATGGGAACTCAATCAAAAAATAGAGTACTATAGCGGAGAAATTGCAAATATTAGAATACAACGCGATGATTTACTTCAGAATACGGCATCACTTGAGAAATATGCCCGAGAGAACTATAAGATGAAGCGCGATAATGAAGATTTGTATATTATAGTAAACCGCTAAGGTTTATTTGCTGCAAGTCTTCCGGTGTATCAATAGAGCGAGATTCATAATGTGTAATACTGCATTGAATGGTATAACCGTTCTCTATCCAACGCAACTGTTCTAACGACTCTGCTAACTCTAATTTAGATTGAGGCAATTGAGTTACAGCGAGTATAGTTTCTTTTTGATATCCATAAATACCAATATGCTTATAGAAAGTATGATGATTTAACCATTCCCGCTCAGGCTTATTTATAAAAAACGGAATGGCTTGGCGACTAAAGTAGAGTGCTTGATGTTTATGATTAAGGATAACTTTAGGTTTGTTTGGATTAAACAACTCCTCCTTAGCATGAATTTGTTTGACCAAGGTTGCAATCGATGCGCCTTTCATCAATAAGTCTGCGACTTCATCAATTTGTTCAGGATTAATAAAAGGTTCATCGCCTTGTATATTAATGCAAGCATCTGAGTTTGAAAGGCTCATTACTTCTGCGCATCGGTCGGTGCCGCTTTGATGATTCGGATTGGTGAGAACGTATGGGATTTGCAGAGAAAGTAAATGTGAGGCAATGCGATCGTCATCTGTGGCTACAAGAATTTCATTAAGCCATTTTGATTTCAATGCTTGTTCATACACGCGATGAATCATACTCTTGCCATTGACGTCCACCAAAGGCTTTCCCGGAAAACGGGTAGAAGCATATCGTGCGGGTATTATTCCTGTAATCTTCATACTATATCTTTCTCACAACTAAATAATTTCCTCGCACTTGAATCACTTTTACAAGCTTCCCTTCCTCTACAAAGGCCCCATCTGCCACGGCTTCATATTGTTCTTCGCTAATCGCTACCATTCCTGATGGTTTTAATACTGTCGTTGCCACGGCTACTGAGCCAATCAAACTTCTTAAATCATGCAGGTTCTCTAAATAGGCGGTTTGATTTTCAAGTGTGTCATTCAACACGGCTTTGCTGAAATAGCGACTTCTTAAGATTTGGCCTCCGAATAAAATTGCAGCTACCACCACGATAGATAAAATCAGCAGTACACGCAATAAAGCATATACGACATCACCCGGTGCAGTAAAGCTAAAATCAAACATGTGATTATTGATTAGGCTCAGAGACAAGCCCATCACCACCATAACGATACCTGTAATTCCGGTAATGCCAAACCCCGGTATCACAAAAATTTCGAGTGCAATCAACATCACACCGATAATAAAGACTAACACTTCCCAGTTAGCAGCAAGTCCCTCAAGATAAAGCGGCGCAAAGTACAGGACAGCCCCTGCTATACTGATAATTAAAGGAAATGCCGCACCCGGAGTTTGCATTTCAAAATATAAGCCACCTAAAATCAGCAGTAATAAAATACTGTTCACGACCGGGTTTAATAAAAATGAAATGAATCGATCTAAAATGCTGGTTTGATGAAAGATGAATTCATAATTTGTAATGCCCGCCTTTTGCATCACCTCCTCTATAGTGTTCGCAACAGCATTACAATACTTATATCGGATAGCTTCTTGAGTTGTAAGTGTAATGATTTTACCTGAGTCAGCTATTTCTTTTAAATAGGCATTGGGCGATACCATACCTTCAGCAATCTTTGGATCTCGATGTCGCTGTTCGGCCGTAGCACGCATCATGCCGCGCATGTAGGATTGATATTTATCCGGCATCACTTCTCCATTTTGGTTTACTACCGATGCTGCCCCGATTGTTGACCCTGATTTCATATAAATACTATCACATGCAATGGATATTAAAGCGCCGGCAGATGCGGCATTTTGTTCAATAAAGGCTAATACAGGAATTTTACTGTTCAGAATTATGGTGCGTATAGAATCGGCAGCATCTAATTGCCCGCCGAAAGTGTTTAACTGAAGTAAAATATAATTTGCCTTTTGCTTTTTCGCTTCTTCGAACGCTTTAGAAACTAAACGGGCAGCGGCAGGAGCAATTTCTTGGTGCAAACTGAAAACATAAACCCGCTTTACCAAATTCTCCTGTGCTAAAGAATAATTTGGCATGATGTTTACTAATATGTACAACATCAAAGCACACTTGGTGATTAGTTTATGATTCATCGTTTAAAGGTACATCTAAGTACAAATATTTTTATAGACGTGAAATCGAAGCCATTTAATATGTATAAATTTTTAACAGCAACACTCCTACCCGTGTTATTATTGTTAACCATCAATAGAACCATTGCACAATCGGGTACTTACTCATTAAAAGATGTTCAGGAGTATGAGATACTGAAAGTAGAAAAGGGCCAAACATTATATGGTATTGCTAAGTCCTATCAAACGTCGGTTGCAAAATTACTCGAACTCAATCCCACATTGGTAGATAACAATTTAAAAGCCGGCTCAACGATTAAAATACCTAAAGTCCAACTCAAAACGGTTGACAACGAACATAAGAAAGATATGAAGGGAGAAGAGTCGCAATATAATGGCATTGGGCCTAAGCCTTTTTTAGTTCCTATAAACTATCGAGTTGGAAAAGATGAAACCTTATACAGCATAGCCAAGAAAACCGGAAACGATGTAGCAATTCTTAAACTTTGGAACGATTTAACATCAGACTTAATAAAGCCAGGGCAAGACTTAGTAGTTGGATACGGTGATGGAACTTTTACCCGCATACCCAATCCGGAAGGTGATAAAGTCGTTGAAGTAACAACTTCTACAGAGAATGTCTCCTCTACCGATGTTAAGCAAAAAAATACCACTATAAAAAAGAAAGGCGAAAACACAAAGAATATCAATACCGTTAATACTAAGGTGCCTGAGACGAAAACAGAAGAAAAGCCCACTACATCTAATTCAACAACGACTTCAACACCTAACACCGTATCAACGACGACAATAAATGCACCTGTTATCAATTCACCAAAAACAATACCTACTCAAAAAGAGGAAGAAACTACTGAGACTACTAAAATTACTACCAGCATCTACGACACAAATAAAAGACCGGATGCTAAAATGGTTTACCTTACCGAGAAAGGCTTGTGCACATACACCAAAGGTAATAGTGGCGGAAATTTCTATGCTCTACACCCTACTGCACCTATAGGCGGTACAATTAATGTACGCAATATGATGAACAATAAAAGTGTTCAGGTTAAAGTGATAGGGCGCCTACCCAATACACCTGAAAATGAAAATATCCTTATCAAACTTTCAGGATCTGCAGCTCAGGAATTGAATGCGGTTGATGACCGCTTTCTGGTTCAATTGAGTTACATGGACTATGAACCAGAAAAAACTAAAGACAAAAAATAAACCGTGGTTAAAGGTTGGTTTAGGTTCGCCTGCTGTTTCTACAGCGGGCTTTACCTTTTTGTACTTTTGGTAATATGAAATCTTTTTCTGCATCATACGGAACAAGAGTAAGGATAATAACCTTATCGGTCATACTATTTATGATAGCAACTGCATTCACCCTATGTTATCATGATTTTAAGGAGTTTCGTGCTTTAAGCAGTCGAAGTTATTTATTACTCCTGTTATGTACAGCTATACTTCTAATACCTTATTTGTATAGCGTAAAATATTATGAAATCAATCTTGGGGAATCACTCATAATACAAAAGATAATCGGTAAAATGGAGCTTCCTATTCAACACATCAACAGCATAGACGTTGTGCGCCCTAGCAAATTATTCTTAAGCATACGGCTTTTTGGCAGTGGCGGTCTGTATGGCTACTTCGGCATTTATCACAACCACACTTTTGGTCGAATGCGATGGTATGCCACACAGCGCAAAAATTGTGTGGTGGTGCAAATGGATAACAATAGAAAATATCTCGTAACCCCTGATAACATGTCCACCTTTCTTGAAGCATTACCCCAAGAGCTAATACATATTGACATCAAGAATTAAATCATAGATGTAAAAAAGAAATAGTTCTTTCTTATTTACTTCTTCTTCTTCTCGTCTTTTTCTAGTTTTTTCTCGTCAGATTTTAACTCCTTTTTGGCGGCAATTTCTTCATCGTTAGAGCCTACAACTGTTTTAATGGTGGAAGAATCATTACTAATAACTTCTTCATCTTGCTTCACCGTAGGGCTTTGAGTGTTTGATATAGTATCCTTTGGAGTGTTTGTTGGTGAATCGTTATTCGAGTTCTTGCAAGCAGTCAGTAATGCAAGACCGAAGCATACTATAGTCAAATACAAAGAGATTTTTTTCATAAAGGTTATTTTTTGTAATTCAAATGTATAATTAGCCTTTTGAAATTTCTATATGAATAGAATATTTTTTTTAGACAGACGACAAATAACTTTATCGGCACTTCTAAACAAGGAACATATTTTTGCAAGCATATATATTCAAACCAAAAAATGATTCATAGAAGCAGAGCACCCCTACGCTTGGGCCTTGCAGGCGGCGGAACCGATGTAAGCCCTTATTCCGACATATATGGCGGCAGTATATTAAATGCCACCATAAGCATGTATGCCTATGCCTCCATCACACCACGCACCGATGGCAAGATACGCCTCATTGCTTATGACCGTGATGAACAATTTGAATTTGAGAGTGTGGAACAACTGCCGGTGAACGGACAACTCGACTTATCCAAAGGCGTGTATAACCGTATCGTTAAAGATTTCCATACCGGCCCACTCTCCTTCGATATCAGTACGTATGTAGATGCTCCTCCCGGCAGTGGTTTAGGCTCTTCATCCACTTTAGTAGTGGCCATATTGGGGGCATTTAAAGAGTGGCTTAAACTACCTCTTGGCGAGTATGACCTCGCACATCTTGCCTATGCGGTAGAGCGGCAAGATCTAAAATTCGAAGGCGGAAAACAAGACCAATACGCTGCCACCTTCGGTGGAGTTAACTTCATGGAGTTTTACGATAAGGAAAAAGTTATTGTCAATCCACTAAGAATAAAAGATAAATGGCTCTACGAATTAGAAAATAACCTCGTGCTCTATTTTACTGAAACAAGTCGTCTATCAAGCGCCATTATTAAAACACAAAGCGAAAATGTGAAAACAAAAAATATGAAGAGCATAGAAGCAATGCACAGCTTGAAAGAGCAGGCATTGCGTATGAAGGAAGCGCTGCTTAAGGGTGATCTCCATCGTATTGGCGAAATACTACACTACGGATGGCAGTATAAAAAGCAGATGGCCGACGGTATTTCAAACTCTGAGATAGATACTCTTTATGAAGCTGCTATGCATGCTGGAGCTACCGGAGGAAAAATTAGCGGTGCCGGCGGTGGAGGCTTTATGTTCTTTTACGCCCCCGATGATAAGAAATATCAACTCGTCAAAAAGCTTCAAACTTTTGGAGGTCGTGTTATGCGCTATCACTTCACTCAAGACGGCCTCGTTACCTGGACAATTTAATTACTCATGCAAATACCTTCCTGAGTATTGTTGTTGTCGCAATAACTATATCTTTCTGAGGTTTACCTTATATCCTCGTGTAAATCTTTTATCGAGCCGAAGCCAATTACATCCTTAAGTACATGCTCTTCATTCAACTCGGATGCCTTCATTACTTTTTCAAATCCAAATTTCTCTTTAATATCATATACCACACGACGAAGAGTATTCTTGCGAAGGTTGTTTTCAAAAATCTCTATCTGAACCATCTCATCAGGAATAAAGGCTGTAACCGTAACGCCCATTGCTGTCATATTTAAATTGATAACCGGTTCGCAATGCTGTACTTCCTGAAACTTTCTCATACGTAACTTAATCAGTTGCATAAGCTCTGTGCCGTCTTGAATAGGTCGTCCTGTTTTTATCTTATCAGCCCATCTGTATCCGTTTTCATAAGAAGCCGTAAAATAGATTTCATTACAAAACACACGCTGCAATACCATACGCCGCTCTAATGTCATACACAAGGCAACAAATAATTCTTCAAGAGTTTGTAAAGACAGACGCTGCGCCTTGGATATCTGCCGCATGGCTTGCATGCTCTTGTAATTGTGTGTCCATAAATCTACTTCGGAAAAGTTAAGTCGGTAGTACCAATGCTCACCAATAATACTATGACAAGCAGCCCGAATCTTTTCAGGCGGCGTATAACGTAGCTCTAAAGGGGTTCTAATGCCGTAGCGTCGCAGGCGCAGGGCCATGGCATCAGCAATGCCGGGCAAATCAGTTAATTGCAACTTGGATAACACCTCATCAATGTTGTCAGGCATAATCTTAACAAGCCCGTCAGGCTTTTGCAAGTCTGTAGCCAATTTGGACAAAAAAGCATTGGGAGCAATACCAATAGAGCACTTCAACCAATCGCCCACTTCCTTTTTAATGTCAGCCTTAATCTGATAGGCTAACTTCGTGGGGTCTTTATAAATGAGTTTGTAGTCCGTAAGGTTCATTACTGCTTCATCTATACTTTTTGGAATAACATCATCACAATATTTACGCAACACCTTAACCATCTTTTGATGAAACTCTCGATAGCGCGCCGGGTGCGTTTCAAGCGGAACAAGATCAGGACAAATCTGCATAGCCTCACTTAGACGTAGCCCCAATTTGATGCCCCGCTTTTTGGCTTCTATAGATGGTGCAATAATGCAACCGGACTTGCCCGTGTAAACACAAACTCCTACAGGCCGACCTCGCAACCAATAATTCACCTGTTGTTCACAAGATGCAAAGAAACTATTCATATCCACGAACATGACTAAGCCCTGCGGGTTTTTCTCAAGGTTATTTTGATTCATGGATATATTTAGATTGAGACAAACAATATTACTACTATTTTTAGCATTCTATTTTATTAACTAATATATAAAATTGTTTTATCTTCTTTGGAAATCAAGCCGATTGAAAGTTGATAAAGACATAATAACAACCAACTTTAAAAGATAATTGGGTACTGAGAAAGTCGAAACTACGATGGAATATAGATTGCAAGAGCTATCAAGAATAATAAGGATGGTTCTGATGCGAAAAGCATCTGCTTGAATAAGGCATCAGCACGTTGACCTTCTATAGGCAACGTAAGCCTCAGGTATGGACACAAATAAATTGCAACCTGGAAAAAAGTCAAAAGCGGAAAACTCTCGATAAAAACCTATGTATGCTGGATTAGGCCTGACTCATACGCCTTAAAGGTCAAAGTCGAAGAAGGCTTTTGAATCTAAATAGGAGTATGAGTTTCGCAGCACATGAGTCTTCTTAAAAACTGCTTCTAAATGGACGAAAAATGAGGAGAGTAATAGAGGACAACTTTATATGGAGTTGAGCAGCAATAAATAAAAAAAGTACCTTTAAAAGAGGCGGTCCGGATGGGACTCGAACCCACGACCTCCGCCGTGACAGGGCAGCATTCTAACCAACTAAACTACCGGACCTCCTTTGCAGGGGCAGCAAAAGTAATTCTTTTTGTTATTCTCCAAAATATTTTTTCTCTTATGAATAAGAAAATTTATTTCTTGCGTCATATACAAGCATTTGAATCTTACGCAATGAGTGCTGCTCCTTTTCGAATGATAAAATCACTTTTTGAAAATTATTAACTTAGCCTTAAATGTTACTATTATGAAAAAGATAATTACGCTTACCGGGCTATTGGTTATTGTTTTCACCATCACCCTATTTACTCACGCACAAGAAAGTAAAAAACAAGATGACTGGAAGCCGCAGAATTTAAAGGTTCTGCCTCAAGATATTAGTGCCGAAGACTTAAAGTCTATTATGAAATCATTTAATAAGGCTCTTGGCGTTGAGTGCCGTTTCTGTCATACACCTAAGGAAGGAAACGAAAAGGAACTTGACTTTGCCAGTGATCAAAATTTCCGTAAGGAAATCGCTCGTGGAATGTTTGTGATGACGAAAGAAATCAATGCAAACTATTTTGCCAAGCACCCACACGATGGTAGCATAAATCAGATTGCCTGTATGACTTGCCATAACGGCAAAGAAGAACCTTTCTCATACAAAGTCAGTATAGATGCTAAGTAAAATCAATCTTTAACGAGAAAGAGAATAGAACTTCCGATACAAACTTGTTTATCGTGCTGAAAATAAAAAAGGGTCTATAATAAGCCCCTTTTTTATTGCGCTGCATTGCCTTATTGGTCTTGTTTCTTCTGTTCATCTATGGTATCCACAGCATTCTCGTCATATCCTGCTTCACCTTGTTTATAGATGATTTCTTTACCCGGTATAGACCCAATTATCTTAAAGTCTGTACGACGGTTTAATTGGCGACCCTCAGGGTTGTCTTTTCCATTAATTTCATTAGGTGCAATGGGTTCTGTTTCTCCCATACCGGTGGCTTTCAAACGATCGAGCGAGATTCCTTTTTTAGTCAAATAATTTACAACACTCTGCGCACGATTTTGAGATAGCTTCATGTTATAATCATCGTTACCCTTACTATCGGTGTGCGAGCGAATCTCAACGACAATGCTTGGGTTGCTTTGAAGTACATCATACAATGAATCTAAGGCCGGGAATGATTCGGGGCGAAGTGTAGCCTTATCAAAATCATAGAATATATTCTTAATTACTAATGGCCCAATCGGTATCTTTTTTATGTAAACATTTACAAGTAAAGTATCGTTATCCTCTTTCTTCTCAACAGAGAATGATGCACTACCATTAAAATAACCTTGCTTTGTAGCAACTAAGGAATATTTTTCTGAGTGCTTCGTATCAAAAAGGAAAAGGGTATCTTTTTTAGTAGTCATACTGCCATAGGATACATCTCCCTGAACTAACTGAACCGTTGCCCCGGGCACCACTTGTTTGGTTTCTTCATCATAGACATTTCCGCGTACGGCATAATAAATAATGCGAGGATATTCAAAGCGCCAGATATCATCACAGCAGGTTTCACTTTTAACAGAAATGGTGCCTGGTCTGTTTGATACGAGGTACCCGCTATATCGTTTATCATCCAGTATGTAATACATATCATCTACACTGGAGTTAATCGGATATTTCTTATTTACAGCGGGTTCCCATTTCTTAAAAGCACCTTTACTTGAAAAGATATCTAACCCGCCCATGCCAGGCCAACCTTCAGAACTAAAGTAGAGTATATTATTTTTAAAATCATAGTAAGGTGTTACTTCGTTAAAAGAGGTATTAATTTTCTTTCCCAGATTCGCCGGGGCCTGATAATTACCGCTTTTATCTCGTACGGTGTACCATATATCCATGCCACCTTCACCGTTTGCACGATTAGAAACGAAATATACGACTTCGCCATTTTTTGAAGTAGTTATTGTGGGTTGAGTGTTTGTCGAATCAGGATCATTAAAGGAGCACTTTACGGGGCTTTGCCATTTGTTATTTTTGTTCTCGATCAGATAGATATCGCAACGCATTCTCATCTTCGCATCCGGCTCACAACGTGTAAAGTAAAATCTCTTTTTATCCGGTGAAAATGTACCGTTTCCTACGTGGAAATTACCTTTAGGTATAGGAAGATCAGTATATAGTTTACTAGCTTGATAAGCTGAATCAACGATGTTAGAGATATAAAACTCGGCATAGGCCTCATTTTTTTTCACATCACTCACCATAATAATTTTATCTGACTTTAATGAGGCATATAACAATTTATCTGTGCCGAGAGGCATCGGTGAAAATTCCGTGTAAGGAGCATTTACGTTTGCATTTAAGTGCGTTACTTTAACCGTGTCAGGATTGGCCATCCACTTTTGAGCTAATTCGCATCCATCCGATTGGAGCTTTGCATTCTTCTTAATCTGTGAAGAATTTTGCCCTTTGTAATTCAGGTAACGGTCAAACTCTGTTTTAGCCGCCGGATATTTTGCGTTCATCTTTAAGCACGTTGCATACATGTAACCTGCCAAAGGATACTCCGGCGAGTTCATGTCTTTTAACGTTTTAAACCAGCGTTCTGCTTGTTTATAGTCACGTAAGTAAAATTCACAGTATGCAATTTGACTTACAGCATAGCTATTCTTATCTTCTTTTTCGTAAACTTTTTGATAATACTCGGCAGCGTTAAAATAGCTGCCAATGGAAAAAAGATAATCGGCAAGCTTGAGTGCCGACTTAGCACTCATTTTTTTATCAGGTTCTTGTGTTTGAGCTGATGCCTGTTTCAGGCCGATAGATGCGGCAAGTAAGATGAGTAAGAGTGTGTATTTAATTTTCATCGTTGTTAATGTGTCTTTTGGCTTGAAATAATTAGAAACGTGGGCACCATTGTATCGGCTCTACTTCAATAATGCTGGTAATACACCCTGTATAGTTGAATGATAATTCAAGCCCTCCTCGATAGTTTGATGCAGTATTTAATGAGGAAGTGTTCACATCATAACTTAATCCAACTCGGAAGTTTTTATAATCCATTGCAATTACCGGAATGATTGCATCTCCTATGCGATAGTATGCACCAAAAGAAAGGCGAGGGTTAAAGTTGCCTTGTAATAGGTAGCTAAGTGATGCGCCAACGTTAGTTTCTGTAGATTTTGCCTGTGACATATAAATAAATGATGGGTTTATACTCATCTTATCATTAATAGCATACTGTAATCCACCGTGAATGACCGTTCTCATGTTGAGTTTATTATCCGCATTAAAGAAAGTTTCTTTTGGCTGATTCACATTAAACGCAGCGGCACCTAAAAACACTTTTAATTTTTCATTTGGAATATATGCCCAAAAGATACCGGAGTGTAAATTCAAATAACCAAAACTTGTTTTACCAAAGTTCTCAAGATTGGATAAGTTTTGATTAAATGTGCTGCCGTTCCATTGTGTTTCAAACGTCAAAAGAGAAGCGTCAATCCTTTTTTGAGTAAATCCAACCTGTAGTCCTATAGACACGGAATGCTTTTTATTTACGTCAGGATGAATCATATATCCGCCGGAAGCCGCTATGGATAAGTTGTTCAAGTTGCCATCTCCACTTCGGTCATTGTAAATAATTAAGCCCGCACTCAAGTTTCCGGTTTTAACAAACTTTGGTGCTAATGAATTTATGTCAAATGAAACAGAAGGTGTTCGATATGGTGCCGGTATGCTACTCCACTGATTTTTATAGTTTGCAGAAATACGGTAGCGGCAGTCATTAATTCCTGTAAGGGCAGGATTCAGCGTAAGTGGCGAGGCATAAAACTGTGAATAATGTATGTCCTGCGCCAGGGTAGCGGAAGAAACGATCAGAAAAAGTAGAAACTGAAGTCGTGTAAAGATTTTTATCATAGATAGCAAATGTCAGTTAGCGAAGTAAGGAAACATTTCCGTATTTCACAAATGACTTGCCGTTTACATCAATACCTTCGATCAGATATACATATACACCTAAGTCGCCCGGTGTGCCTTTGTATGTCCCATCCCAGCCTTGGTCGGCCACATTTGTTTGAAACACGGTGTTACCCCATCGGTCAAATATCTGAAAATTCTTGAGATTAAAAATACCCCGCACAATAAAATTAAAGCGATCATTAAATCCATCCCCATTGGGCGAGAATGCATTTGGAATAAGAATGAATGTTTCATTCTTAACAACCACTACCACGGCACGAGTAAATTGGCATCCTTCATCTGTGGTTACCGTTACTGTGTAGGTTGTTGTTTGTGATGGTGTCGAAACCGGGGAAGATGTATTTGAAAACGCTAATGTCGAATCAGGAACCCAAGAATAGGATGCTCCACCACTTGCAAAAAGCGATATACTTTCTCCTAAATAAATTTCCTGTGTGCTACTTGTTTGAATGTAGGGTTCGGGATAAACATTAATAAAGACGGTATTCGTGTCTAAACAGCCGTTAACATCACCTACTACTACCGTGTAGGTGGTTGGTACTGCCGGATAGACAATAGGATTTTGAATCGTAGGATCCGAGATGTTATATAATGGTCCCCACGAATAAGTTACCCCACCATTAGCAATTGGGAATGCTTGTGAATAAAGACATATTATGGTGTCATTTGTAATTGTAGATGTGGCATTAGGATAGACGGTGATTACGACGCTATCCGAAACCATGCAGATAAATCCACTTGATGAAACATTGACCGTATAGGTCGTTGTTATCGATGGGTCGGCAACCGGGTTCGCAATGTTAGGATTGTTCAAGCCTATAGTAGGAGTCCATGAGTATGTTGTTCCACCGCTTGCATTTAAGTTTGTCGTGAACCAAGGGCATATAGCAACATCATCCCCCGCATCAGGTATAACATGAGTAACTTTTACAACTATTGAATCGGTTGCTATGCATGCTCCTAAAGAGGTCGTGATTAGGTATTGTGTAGTTGTTTGTGGAAATGCCATTGTTGATGCACATGTCGGACAAGATAAGCCCGTAGCAGGTGTCCACAGATATATTAAATTATTTTGTGTCGTAGTTGATATTTGGACGGAGTCTCCATAACAAACATTAACCGTATCGGGGCCTGCATTGGCAAGAGGAACAGTTACATTGACTATGATGGTGTCTTGATGCGAGCAAAGCGCAGCATAAGCTTTTATAATATATGTTGTTGTTACAGTAGGGTTTGCTTGTGTCGTTGCACAAGTAGAACAGGCTAAGCCCGTGGCAGGTGTCCATTCGTAATTAACCCCGGGAATAGTCGGAGTACTTAATGTAACAGGATACCCTATGCACATATTTTGATCGGGACCCGCATTGGTATAAACCTGAACTACCTGTATTGCTACAGAGTCACTTGCATTACAAGTTCCGGCGGAAATTGTAACCGAGTAGGTCATATTTTGTGTAGGATTTGCAATCGGGTTTTGACAAGTGTCGCACGACAATCCGGTGCTCGGTGTCCATTGATATGAAATCGCTGTACCACCGTTTACTCCCAATTCTATGGGCTGCCCGTAGCACATTATCGTATCCGGTGTAGTTTCAGCTTGCATAAAATCGGATATATAAATTATCGCTGTATCATAAGCACTACCGCTACAAAACTGAGGTTGATAAAGAATCATAATACTCTCCATCGGCTCAGAAATAAAATCCTGAATAGGTATAATTGTGATGGTTTGTGTTTGTTGACCCGGTAAGAAGAAAACGGTATCTGAAACAAAATTTTGATAGATATAATCTATTCCAAACTGTGCAGTACCTGAAAATTGCATAGGCACAGCAACGGTATCTTGTGGCACAAAGCTTAGTGTTAAATTTATTTGTCCATTCACACAACCTTCTACAGCAGTAGGGCTGTTTGTTATTGGGTTAAGATAAGTAGCCGTTGTGGAAATTGTAACACCGTAACTGCTAAGTGAACCTGCTTCGATGAATACACCTGAATCATAACCGGAATCTCCCCTATCCTGTACTCCAAGTTTCAGATGATAGGTCTGACACGGTGTTACTGCAGCCTTTGCCGTTAATACTTTTGTAATTCCATCGTAAACAACATTTTGAGCTATCTGACAATTGTATGAAGCATTACACAATCCGCTATTATCATAGCAAATATAATATGGTGATCCATTCTGACAATTAACCGTTCCAATGGTAACCGGAGTACTTGTTCCGGGTATGAGTGCTATATTCTGTTGACCCATTATGCCCGGGCCACTAATGAAAAATCCAAAGACATCATTATATGTTGTTAAAGTTCCTCCGCCACCTACGAATTCAGGATACTCTTCTGAACCCCATACATAGTTGAAACTTAGAGTATCTGAAGTAACAAATACGTCAAATTCCAGAATGCATGCATCATAGGTGCTGCCTCCGGGGGCTAATGAATTTAAGTTTACATCACCTGGCGTACTCCAACTTTGACTAAGAAACGTGCTACTGGGACTGCCGATACTTCCTAATAAGCCTTGTACAGTTCCACTGGTAAGTATAATTCCACCGGGAATGCCAATGTCAGGAGATGAGGTTGTGAATATACCTGCTGCTGAGCCAGTGGCATCAAGTTGACAATTTGTTGTTGCATTGGAGACGGTTACGCCGGCTCCCACAAGAGTCTGTGCTAATTGGTTTGCATTATTTGTTTGGGTAACCGTGGTCTGCGCTATACTGTTACTTGTCAATACAACAAGAATTAAAATATTTACAAAATGCAGTTTTTTCATTGGGTTTATATAAAAAGGTGTTATCTCAAGATCGTCACATTTCCTTGTTTGGTAATAGCATTATTACTTAAATCTGTTCCTGTAACCAGATAAACATACGTGCCAACTTGTGCAGGCTCCCCATTTATCTTTCCATCCCATCCTATATCTACATTAGAGGTACTCCAAACTTTCTGTCCCCAACGATTGTATATGGCAAATTCGTCTAAATGGAAAATTCCCTTATAGAACATCTTATAGTTATCATTCTTTCCATCTCCGTTTGGTGAAAATGCGCTAGGTAAGTTTATTACTGCATCTTTAGATACCACTACCACCACACTGTCTGTTACAATGCATCCATTAGCATCATGAGCCGTTACATAATATGTTGTGGTTTCCGTTGGTGACGCTATCGGGTTGGCACTATTCGGGTCATCCAAACCGAAAGTTGGTTGCCATTGAAATGAGGTGCCACTTTCTGTATGCAAAGGAGTGCTTTCTCCCCAATAGATATAACTTATACTAGGTGATGCATTAATAGGACTTAATGGATAGACACTTACTTCAACATTAGCTGTGTCAGAGCATCCATTAGCATTAGTAACAATTACAGTATAGGTTGTATTTGTTATAGGTCCAGCATTGGGATTTGGCGTATTGGTGCTGCTTAAGCCGGTTGAGGGCGACCAAGCAAAATTTACGGCGTTTGCCGCATCTGCAAAGATGTTTACAAATGTACCGGGGCATATACTCTGAGGTACTGAGGTGGTAATCACCGGCAATGGATTTACCGTAATAACTACTACATCTTGCGATGAGAAACAAGTGTTATTGCCAATAACCGTATAGGTTGTAGTTACTGTTGGTGATGCCAAGGGGGTGGCACAGTTTGTACAACTAAGCGTTGCGGAAGGCCCCCAGGTAAAACTGTTTGAATTAATGGCACTCAATGGAATACTAGCACCAATACAAATAGAGGCATCGGGCATAGCCTCAACGGGTACCGGATTATCAACAAAAACCGTGACTTGATCTTGTGCGGTGCACGATCCAATCGCTGCCTGAACAGTGTATATTGTAGTCTCAGTTGGTGTGGCTACCGGATTAGGACACGTCGTGCAATTTAATCCAACAGGTGGTGTCCATAAATAATTTGGAGCAGTTGAACAATTTAACTGCGTGGATTGGCCATTGCAGATAGTGACATCAGGCCCAGCATCCACTACCGGTTGATCATATAAATTTATTTGTGCAGTAGCCGAATTAATTCCACAGCCAGAACTAGTATCTGTATTTAGAGGGGTTACTGTAATTATTATTGTTTCAACACCTTCGGTGATATTATCAACGATGGGAATTATAGTTATCGCTAAGATACTATCACCGGGATAAAAGCAAATCGTATCAGGCAATGCAACATAATCAACTCCTTCTGTTGCGGTACCGGAAGTTGTCAATGAAAAACATACTGTATCGGTAGCGCCTCCACTGCCACCAGAGCCGCTGCTTTGGATGTGGAGGATAAATTGAGGATAAAAATCGCAGCCCTCAACAGCAGCAGGATTTCCTGTGGGGTCTGTATATAGAGAACTTAATTCAATTTGAACGGAGTTTGAAACTAAACTCCCTGCCTCTAGAAGCACTCCTGAGTCATAGCTATTATCACCGACATCGGCAACAGCAATTTTTAAATGGTATGTATTACAAGGTTGAACTGCTTTAATTGCTGTCATTACCTTAGTAAAACCGTCATACTGTACGGTAGTGTTAGCATTGCTTGAAGGACACATTGAGGGGTTACAGCCGCCAGAAGTATTGCTCGAAGCGTCATTACAGATGTAATACTGTGAGTTAGATCCACAATTTACGTTATTAATAGTAATCGGGGTGGAGGTTCCCGGAATCAGGGCGATATTTTGATTTCCTATAATACCGGGGCCGCTGATGAAAAAGCCAAAAACATCATTATAGCTAGAGTTTACAAACTCATTATATTCTTCGGAGCCGAAAACATAATTGAATTTTACGGTATCTCCAGGAATATACATGTCAAATTCAAGAATACACACATCCGTAGTAGTGTTTGTAGTTAATGTGTTTAAGTCCGGATCACCACTACCCCCATTGTTAACTGTCGTGCTTCCGCTATTATTTGTTTGAAAGATATTATCAATGGAACCCGTGGTTAGGAGTATTCCCTTTTGAATGCCGTAAGGTGTAACAGGACCAACGGTTTCAAATATCCCTGCCGGGTTCTGAGATCCGGGGCAATTTGATGTTGCATTCGTAATCACAATTCCACTGTTTACACCAACTAATGTTTGGGCAAGTTGATTCGCATTTGTAGTAGGTGTTAAAGTTGTTTGTGCATGAATTGCATACTGGGCAAAAAAGAAAGAAACGATGACGAGAGTTAAAATTCTCATAAATTCAGATTGATTAATTCGACAGCAATTTATTGCAATTCGCTTATTTATACAAACTACTAAGCTGAAAACAAGTTTACCCATTAGATAATTACGGTATTTTATTTATGTTACGAAACACCATTTGTATTCGTTAGTGAAGGGTTACTTTAATTTCAGAAAGCGCTCATAAAACTGCCGCCAAAACATATTGATCTCGTCAGAAATATGTAATTGAATGACTACTAAACCATATAAAATCGAAAGAGGGAACGTTAACACGATGGCATAGATCTGAGTATGAAACTCATCGGGCAGCAGGGCTATGCTAATTGCCATTAGTGTGAACAGAAGCAAGGCTTTTACAGTTTTAGAAGTAAAGGGATGGATTCTGTATGTCCAGTGTAAGAACATCATCCTAGCCGAATTGTAAACTAAATAGGATACCGGAATAGAGATTGCTGCCCCAAATACACCATAGATAGGTATCAGACAATAGGTACTCAAGGTCGATACAATTATTAAAAGCACATTCGTCAATAAGTTGAATCGAATATGTTTTGAGTATAGGATTATTTCACCGTTAATTCCGGTAGCCATGTCAAATAATCGGCCGAATCCGATAATCAGGAAAACCCACTTTACCGAGTGATATGCTTCAGGTAATATTTTCACAACCCAATCAATATTAAGCCACAGCATTAAATAAATAAAACCACCTACGAGCAGTTGGTTTATTGAGGTCTGACGATAGAGTTGTTGCAGTTTTTCAAGATTATTATTTTTCCACGCATCGGCAATAATGGGGATGGTAACTTGGTTCATAGCGCGTGATGGAATAATAACCAAAGTAGCAATAAAGAATGCCACAGAATATACTGCCGTATCTTCGAGTCCCGATAAGGCTCCCAGCATAATTACATCAATGTTTGCCGTATAAACTGCCGCAATGCTTGCTGCGTAAACGAACCACGTATAACGACTCAGCTTTTGCAAAGGCATGATCTCTGCTATTCTTATAGGTGCTATAAAAAGCTGTTTTAAAAAGGCGAGGTATAGTAGTAAAATAAGATAATGAACTAAATACGTACCTACGAACAAATACAGAAACCCGGTAAAATCAACTATTTTAATGACGTAGGCAAAAAGGGAGCATGTTTGCAATAGCCGAAGCAATACTTCCTTAATGAATGTAGGCACTACCGTTTTTAGCAACGAGCGAGCATAAAAAAACGATAATTCAAAAACCAATAAAAACAATGCAATCGCATAAGTGAAATAATAATGCGAGTTAAACAAAGAGGAGCGCTGCTCATAAAAATCTTGAATTAAGTGACGGAGTAGATAAAATAGGATGGAGAAAAAAATAAACCCTCCTAGCGATACCATATATAGTAGTGTTATCAGGCCATAGTGCTTTTCTTTCTTATTGTTGAAATAGGGGAAATATCGTTGTAAGGTATAGGAAGTCCCCAATAAAGCAAACTGAGAAAAAAGTACGGCCACTGCAATAAGTAAGCGTGTAAGGCCTACTTGCTCCGGACTTAAGTAAATGGGATAAAGCCATATAAAATTGACATAGCCAAGTAAGGCACCGGTGTAGGTGAGTATAGAAGCCTGAATGCTTTGGCGCTGAATAATTCCCAAGGTTAGTTTACTTGATCTCGTGAAACTAACACCTAAAGAATTTATATCTGAAAATAAATTCCACACAAAGCTGACACATTGACTATAATCTTATTGCATATTCAAAATGCCCATGCTTTGATTTAATATTTCATGATTGATATTTGCCATAATGAAAAATCTTATTGTAAAGGCTCTTAACTCGTTTGGCTATGAAATCATAAAAAAGAATACCCAAGCCTACCCGGATTTAGAGCAGAGCTTCAAGCAGATCTATGAAGTATGTAAAGCAGAGACTATGACCTCTATAGAGAGAATGTACGCTTTATATAAAGCCTGCGAATATGTGCATCAAAACCAACTGAATGGAGACTATGTGGAGTGTGGTGTATGGCGAGGCGGAAGTTCTATGCTTGCAGCGCTCACCTTGAAAAATCTTCAAGATGAAAAAAGAAATTTTTTTTTGTATGATACTTATGAAGGCATGTCGGAGCCTACACGGTTTGATATCTCCGTAAAGAATGATGAGGTATTTAAAGAATGGAGTTCTATAAAAAATACAGATTCAAAGATTATGGCAATTGCAGCACTTGATGTGGTAAAGCAAAATATGAGTACTACTAAATACCCCGAATCTCAAATACGATATGTGAAAGGAAAAGTAGAAGATACCATTCCCGAAACATTACCTGAATCCATTGCTCTGCTCAGGTTGGATACCGATTGGTATGAATCTACAAAGCATGAGATGGAACATCTATTTCCATTACTACAACTTGGAGGTGTCCTTATCATTGATGATTACGGACATTGGCAGGGTGCAAGAAAAGCCATCGATGATTATTTTGCTTCTTTGTCTATTTTCCCTTACCTTCATCGTATAGACTATACAGGAAGAATTTATATTAAACAGTAGTCGAATAATATTTTCTTATCAACTCAGCGGCATATTTATCGGTATCCATGGATGTTAGTTTGATATATTTTAAAAACATATCTGCATTGGCAGTATAGCAGCTACCTTTCTCTACAAACTCTTTTAGAACAGTCTGTCCCAATTGCTCTTCAAATAACTCAATCAACCGGCTGATGTGAATTTGATTGTTCAAATGCACATTAATCATTTCACTGCGTGCCATCTCAGATTCAATAATCGGAGATAGATATTTTGTAACATCGTCCACATCAATTAAAAATCTACACGCATTGGTGTGAACCGTAATGGTTTCATTATTTTTAATTTTATTAAATATGTAATTCATCAAAGTATGAGGATTAGCCGAGCGGCCCACCACGATAGGTAACCTGAATAAGACAAAATTCTCAATATGATTCTGAATATAATCTTCAATCTGCTTTTTATGCTTAATGTATGCTGTATGCTCAAGAGAGCTATCAAAAACGCTCAACGTGCTGAAATAGACAAATCGAGCTTCAGCTTGACCATACTGTTTTAACATTTCAAATTCACGGGAATAATCCGATTCCTTTGTCGAAGCCGAATTAGATACTCCGGAGGCAAATACCATTATATCATTGTTTTGAATATACTTGCTGAAAGCTTTCGCAATGAGTCCGTTACCGATTACCACGCGCCAAATTTCTACATAAAATTATTTTCGCAAGATAAATATGTCCGTAGAAATCATTTATTCATTTCCTGTCTATGCCTCGTTTGTTCGTAATGATGAAGCATTATTCAAAGAAAATTTCCTTGTTCGATCGTTTCATTTTAATCAGAAGAATAAGCTTTGGATACCGTTTGAGTTATTAAGACATATTTTATTTTGCCTTCGACATGTTCGACGCACAAAGGCGTATATCTCTTTCTTTGCCGGATATTCCTCGCTCGTGCCTTCTGTATTGGCTAAAGTATTTAACAAACCCCATATCATTATTTTGGGCGGAACAGACTGCACCTCCATTCCTGAAATAAATTATGGTAATTATCGAAAAATTTTTCTCGGCTGGTGCACAAGAAAGTCAATTGAACTCGCTACTACATTATTGCCGGTTTCACAAAACCTTATCATTTCGGACTATACTTATACAAGAAGTGTAAATGCTATTCAAGGGTTCAAACATTTTTGCAATAAAGTGCAGGCCAAAATTGAAGTTGTACCCTTGGGTTACAATCATCAACTATTTCACAAGAAAGCGAATAAGGTTCCGAATTCCTTTCTGTGTGTAGCACAAATAACGAAGGCCAATTATTATCGCAAGGGCATTGATCTCATTATCGAGCTCGCTCGGGAATTTCCTTCGTGTTCGTTTACCATTATCGGGAATAGCGGATTTGTGTTTAACAATCTTCCTGAAAATCTTACAATTCTGCCTTTTGTTTCTTATGATGAGTTGGCTGCGTTTTACAGTCGAAGCGAGTATTACCTACAACTATCCATGATGGAAGGCTTTCCCAGCGCTCTTTGTGAAGCGATGCTATGCGAATGCATACCTATTGTCAGCAAGGTTGGTGCTATGGCAGAAATCGTTGGAGAAGATGGGTTTATACTGCATCATAAAGATATAGACGAACTGCATACACTTATTCGAGAGGCATTAAAGTGTAATCGAATAGAGAAAGGTAAGCTTGCACGTGAGCGTATTATGAAATATTATTCTGTCAATGTGCGCAAGAGAATAATCGAAGTCATTACCGGTGAGTTGACTTAAAGCCTTTCACCCTTGATTGTAATGCTAAACTTTTTATCCGGAATGGTAGGATACGCAAATGCATGTGTTGGATAAACTTTTTTCGTATAGATAGCACAATACGTATTACTGATGTGATAAATATGCTTTCGTTCCTCTTCCGTTGCTCCATCGAGAATGCCGGCAAACACTTCGTAATCTATATGTTCATAATTGCTCACATAGTCGTGCCAGATAATAATTGAATTTTCATTTTTCAATAATGGAAGAACATTCCGTGTGTCGCTTTTCACCCCTTCGTAGCTGTGATCGCCATCAATGAATATAACATCAAACTTTTTACCAATACTATTGAAATCAAAAGTGCGTGAGTTTCCTTCTATATGTGTTGCATTCTTCAAATCTTTTGAAAACATGCGCTGCATTGAAATAAAATTGCCTCCCCACCCCAGGGCCTCCATTTCTTTATTCCCTAAGCTCAGCGAAGTAACGGAATTACAATAGGGTGCGACTACAGCCATGCTTTCTCCACGCCATGTTCCAATTTCAAAAAAGTCACACGCTCCATTGTATTGCTTCACAATAGATTTGAAGAGGATAAAGTCGATAGGCATGGATGTACCGTAAAGTAAAGTAGCCGGCTCTATCGTTTCGTTTAGGTGAGGTATAAATTCAAACAAATCGATTTGAGGCAAACCCTTGCCCCACCCTGCTTTAAGTACTTTTTGTTTTGCATCATATTTGTTTACGGCATGAAATAAGGCTTTGGTAATTACCGAAGGTTCGTTCAACAGTGCTTTAAATAAGGGAGCAATTAATTTGACTTTACTCATATTCAGGATACAATACTATCAAATAATGCGGCCATCTTATATGCAATATTTTTGCGGGTATATTGATCTATATTTTTCGACTGTACCTTTAAATTACCTTGTTTCCACAATCGATACCATAAGAGAATTTGTTTTTCCATTTTTTGTTCATCGAAAAAGTTACAGCACACACCACTGTTCGTTTCATTAATAATACGTGCACTATCTCCATCCTCAGGGCCTATAACTAATATAGGTCGCTTGGCCGCAAGGTACTCAAACAATTTGCCGGGTAATAATCCATGTACACTCGGCATATCTCCTAATGGCAACAAGAGTACAGAAGCATTGCACTGGTAAGAGGCTATTTCCTTATGAGGTAAATAATCTATTCGCTTTAAATTAGATGATAATCCGAATGCTTCTAAATCACGATAAACCACTGCATCGTTTTTTCCTATTAATACTAACTCAAAATTCTTTTTAAAATCTTCATGATGAATACATAAAGATTTCAAAGCGCCCCACAATGCTTTATGGTTCCGGTCTCGATTTATTGAACCAATATGACTAATAGAAAATTTACCTGAAGGCTGAGTCTTTATGTTTTCAAAGTCTTCATCATCGTACCCGTTGGTAATAACCTCAACCTTTATATTACTCATTTTTTCAAAGTCGGCTGCCCAATGCCAACTCACACATTCTACAATATCTGCTGTTTCTATAACACTTCGTTCTAATCGAGAATGTTTATCGGCTGC
Source organism: Chitinophagales bacterium (assembly GCA_039810885.1). Lineage (GTDB taxonomy): Bacteria > Bacteroidota > Bacteroidia > Chitinophagales > UBA10324 > BJGO01. The sequence continues at coordinate 41,628 of JBDHXV010000025.1, forward strand.
CCACTTCGTTAGCTTCAATTGCCGGAAGTAATCAATCTTAGTCCATGGGTCTCGAAAATCGGCAAGCCACGGAATGTTTGTTTTTTGTTTTACGCCAAGGGCAATAAGATGCGCACTATGTGGCGGACCTGTGCTGACGATTAAATCTACCGGGTGTTGTTGAAGTTGCTTAATGAGATAATTAATTGAAGGTTTAATCCAAAACTTGCGTGCATCTGGAATAAAGAAGTTGCTTCGGATCCATAAGGCCATCTCATCTTTCCATGATGCCTTTTTTTCTTCTTGCATAAAACCGGAAAAAACCTGCTCGGATTTTCTTCGTCCGATAAATTTCTTATACCATTCATAAGGCTCCCAAATAGCATGTTTCCATATTAGTAAATCATTCGGCACGTCTTCCAATAATGAATTGTCGGTAACAGGATATGCCGCATTGTCTGCTGTGAACACAATAGGCTCCCAACCGTATGTTCTTAAATATTTAACCATCTTCAACCAGCGTTGTACGCCGGCTCCACCGCTTGGGGGCCAGTAATAGGTAATAATCAGTACACGCTTCAATGCAATAGTGTTGTGACGTTATTCCTCTTCTTTTCGTTTCATAAATAAATCTCTGGATGAAAACCCAACGAGTAAGAGCAATAATAAGCCGGATGCTGCGATAGAGATATTTTCACCAAGCAAGAAACTTTGAGGCTCAAACTTAAATTCAACCGTGTGCTTGCCCGAAGGTATTTTCATGCCTCGCAACACATAATTTACACGTATGCATTCAGCCGGCTGATTGTCTATTGTAATGTTCCATCCATCGGGGTAAAAGATTTCGCTCATAACGGCAAATCCATCCGAATTACGCTCTGTCGTATAAATTAAATGATTGGGTTCACAGGTTAATAAATCTATCTTTGATTGCAGGTCTTGTTTTAATGAAAGTCCTTGAACATAATCTTTAAAACGCTTGTCTAATATGGCATACTGCCGAGGGTTAAAACGGTAATTTCTTTCTATTGTAAATAAAGATTGTGTTGCCCCATCCTGTTTTCTTACTACGCTCAATTGAGATGCTCCGGTGCGTCCTTGTTTCCATGCAAGCCCAACGGTATCGGTCTGTCCCATTTGCAGCCGAAGCATACTGATATCAACAAGTACCGTATCGACTAATATCTTGTCGTGATTTCCTACTTCTGCTTCCTGAATGGACTTTCCATTAACTGAAATCTTTGTTCCGCTTAAAGGCTGAATTGAATACATGGGTCCAATACGATTCATTTCCTCATCTGCATTTTCTACAATCATTAAAGAATCCACATACCATGCATTACCACACACGTTAGGATTTGTTTGTGCAATAGGTTCTTTCCCTTCACCCGCTTCGGTCAAAATGTATTTACCGTTAAGCATATCAATCACATCCATATTGCTCTTAGAAATTTGATTTTCTATCAACTCTTGATAACGACGAAGTTTTACGGCGCTATACCCTCCGATTGATTTATGAAAATAGGATGTATGTGAATCATTAAAGGTATTGCCGGCAAGATTGAGTACGCGATAAGATATAGCCGGGTCTTTAAGGATTTGAACATCTGCTTGCGAGGGCAGAAACATGGCATCATAAGTAGATTTTGAAATAAAGTTTTTCTCACCGAAGTATCTGAAGTTAACAGGGATCATATCTACAAGAATTAGGATGCCAATAAACCCTGCAAACACTAAAGGTTTAATCTTTTCTTTTAAAAGCAACCATACGCTTGCTATGCTGAGCAATACAAATAGTAAAGAACGAAATGAGTCGCTACGCATCAAGCTTTTACGATCTTGTATTAATGCACTTTGCAGCCAATCGGGGAAACTACGATCGGACTGACCAATAAAGTCAAAAAAGCCTGTTCCCAACACCGCAAAGAATAAGCAAATTCCGGCTGTGATGCCGCCGGCTAATTTTAATGATTTTAAGAGTTCCTCTTTTGAAACAGCTTTTGTCAATATCTTATGCATAGTTAATGCTGCGGTGATAGCAAAGGTGAGCTGCGGAATAACTAAAATCATTTCAACAGTTCGAAATTTGTTGTATCCCGGCAAATAATAAAAGAAGAGGTCGTTAAACCACATCAGGTTTCTGCCCCACGCTAAAAAAATTGTTATCAGAGTAGCACCGAGTAACCACCAGCGAGTGCGCTCTTTAATAATAAACATGCCTAGTAAGAAGAAAAAGCAAACTACTGCGCCCAAATAAACCGGGCCGGATGTAAACGGCTTATCACCCCAATAGGTAGGCATTTGTTCGAGATACTCTGCAGCCTGAGCCCCTCCTATACCGTGTTCTTGGATAGCCTTGGCCACTGCAGATTTCGTTCCGAGCTCATGATTGGAGCTGCC
>JBDHXV010000026.1:0-43519 GCA_039810885.1 Chitinophagales bacterium
TTTTAATATTGGGGAATTTCTCTTTTAATATTTCTTCAAGTTCATTTGGCCCTATAACGCCCGGTCGTAAAATGATGATTTCCTCTGATGTAGTTTGTATAATGGTTGATTCTAATCCGTTGATACTTTCTCCCCCGTCCAAAACACCCTGTATTTTGTCGCCTAAATCATGCAGTACCATTTGAGCATTTGTTGCGCTATACTTTCCTGAAGTATTTGCTGAAGGCGCAGCAAGAGGTTTGTTCATCTTTGTTAACAAAGATAAAAAAAGAGGATGTGCCGGAATCCGTGCTACAACAGATTCTCTACCACCCGTAGCAAAACTGAGTGGAGAGTTTTTGCGCAGGGTAAGAACGAAGCTCAATGGTCCGGGGCAGAAATGCTGAATCAGCACTTCTTCTATATCATTTATTGGTTGTACATATTGTTTTAATTGTTCTAATGAGTAAAAGTGACAAATAAGAGGATTGTCTGCAGGGCGTTGCTTTATAGCATAGATCTCAGCAACAGCATCTTTATTTTCTGCCACACAAGCTAAGCCATATACAGTTTCTGTAGGTACAGCAACGATGCCGCCTGACCGCAGTATTTTTAATGCTTCTTCTTCACTCAATAAGGTTTTCATAATTAAGCAGTCATCATTTATTATATTACTTTATTCTGTTAAAGTTCAAAAAAATAAACAAAGTATAAGGCAGATAAAAATTCAATGAATGGGTAGTAATGTAACCTAATGGATTTATTAAAAAGCTAAAGTATGTGTTGTCTATAAGGAAATATTTAGTAAACTTACATGAACTCGAAAAATAAATTTGCTTATGAATCGTTTCTTACTCCTAATTACTGTATTTACTACGGCGATGTTTCAGGCTGGAGCGCAATGCCCCGGTTGTGCGATGAACATGTCGTACACTTCTCCCGGCATCTATCCCAACATTTTACCTAATGGCACACAAAATCAACCTTATGACGAAGATGTCACATTTGTGATGTTTACGGATACAATGGGTTTTGCAGTGAATTATTTTAAAATAACCTCAGTAAGCGGGTTGCCGCTTGGTCTTAATGCTGAGTGCAGTAACGCCTCAAACGGATGTGTTTACAACCCTCAGACGAGTATTTATGGTTGTGTTAAGGTTTGCGGCACGCCTATACAAGCGGGTACGTTTACTATTGCAGTGGGCGTTACCGCTAACTTGCAAGTAGTCGGTAATCAAAACAGTGTTATTAATATTCCGTTAACCATTACTCCTGCAAGCGGCAGCAATTCCGACTTTTCTTTTTCGCCTGCAACAGCTTGTGATAGTGCTAATGTTACATTTGAAGCTTTGTTAAACAACCCAAATTATATTAATACCTATTCGTGGGATTTTGGAAATGGAGCGATTTCTAATTTGAAAAACCCTCCGGTGCAACATTATGATTCTGCAGGAACCTATACCGTAACCTTGCAAACTCAGTTTTCTGTTTTAAGTATTTCAAAGTTTACGGTAAGTTCTGTAAATAATAATTGGTGTGGTGATGTAGAAGAACCTAATCTGCCGCTATTAGGGTGCCAGGGTGCCCCTGATTTATTTGTTGTAATCACAGATGCCAATAGTAATACTGTTTACACCTCACCTACAATTAATGATGTTTTCTCTGCAACATGGAATAATCTAAACATTCCTTTGACGAATCCACCATACTCCTTTACGATATGGGATGAAGATGTTATTTCACCTAATGATAATCTTGGAACATTTATAATTAATCCTAACACAATAGGAACATTTAACTATAGCGGTGCAGGCGGCACTTCGGGTAGTTATGAGGTTGCTACACAGGTAGTAACTACGTTTAACAGCAGTGATTCTATCATAGTGTATCCTGTACCTCAACAACCGATTGTTTCCGTGTTAGGAAATGATACCATCTGTAGTGGAGATTCAGTTTTGCTAAAGGCTTGGTCTGCGGATGCCATAGCCTATAACTGGTATGCTTCGGATGAGTTAATTGCAGGAGCTAATGATTCTCTGTTTAATGTGCATAGTACAAACCTGTATAAGGCAGAAGTGTTAAATGCCCATGGTTGTAATGCGTTTTCTGAAACAGTGCTTATTGTTCAACAACCACCATTACCTCCGGTAAATTTTACAGTAAATGGAAACACACTTATTACGTTCTTGTCTGATTATCATTTTCAATGGATATTGAATGGAGAGGATATTTTGGGAGCTACAAATAGCACCTATTCAATTACGCAACAAGGGTCTTATTCTTTGCGTGCTTGTGATGACTTTGGATGTTGTCGTATATCAGACGCTTTGTTATTAACTCCTGTTTCTGTTTCTTCAATGAATGAGTTAAATGGTGTGGTTGTTTACCCGAATCCTGCAAGTAGTGTATTGAACATAGGTATGACCGGTACGAAAGGCTCTGTTAACATTGAACTATTTGATCTTACGGGTCGTGTGGTGCTTTCAACAAGTATTGGCCATAGTGTAGCACTTGATTTAAGCAACTTGATGAATGGAACCTATATTTTGCGCCTTACTGCAGAGCAGGGAATGATGAATCAGCGGATTGTTATAGAGCACTAAAACGAATCAACATAATATTTACCCTTTTTAATAAGTCGGCTATGAGTAGTGGCCGACTTTTTTGTTAGATAGATACATGATGAGTTTTTAGAAGAATAAATGGCCTGAAATAATGATAATACAAATGGGTATTTTAATTTCCGAAACTCAATTTTCAAATATTATATGTTGCCTTATTATTTTATTCCCATAAAATATTTTACATGGTGTTTAAAAGCCGGAGATTTTTGTGTTCCACAAAAATTTCATTATGACAAACGGTTGAAATTAAATCGCTGTCGCTTGGCCTCTTCACAAGGTGCGTTAGATGTAAGTGTTCCTCTGATAAACGGGCGTAACCAACGTACACCACTGCACGAAATACAAATTGACTTTACCCGAAAATGGGTTCGAGAGCATATACACAGTATTAAAACGGTTTATGGAAAAGCTCCCTATTTTTTGTTCTATTGCGATCCTTTATTCTATATCTTACAAGAAGAAGAGAGATCTTTTACGACGATGAGTGTGAAGTTGATGAATGAGATTTTGGGGCTGCTAAAGATGCCTGAACGTGTAACAATTTCAGACAAGGACACACTAATAAATTCTGAAGAGATAAAACTAATACCATTTCAATATCATCAATTATTCGAAGAACGAACAGGGTTTATCGAAGGCTGTTCCATTCTTGATTTGTTATTTAACTATGGGCCTGATACAGCAGCGATTTTGAAGCGCTATTCTTTAAATTGATAACCTACACCCCGAATAGAGAAGAAGTGTTTGGGGTTACGAGAGTCTTTTTCAAAATATTTTCGGAAATTACTGATGAAGTTGTCAATAGTGCGTGTATTTGGCAATACATCATATTCCCACGCAGACTGCAGGATATGTTGGCGTGAAACGACTTCATTTTTATGATCTATAAGTATTTTTAGAAAGGCAACTTCGCGCTTTGTGAGATTATATTTTTTCTTTTTAAAGGTTAACGCTTCATACGTGTTGAAGTTGATGGTATTGCCGCCAAAGCTGTATACATCACTTATCGTTGCAGCAAGAGAGGTATTACCTCGTTTTAACAATGCCTTTACCCGTAGTAAAAGTTCTTGAAGATTAAAGGGTTTAACCATATAATCATCAGCACCAATTTTTAATCCCTCAAGTTTGTCTTCCATTGTGTCTTTCGCAGTTAAGAACAGGATAGGTACCTGCTTATCTTTAAAGCGGATGCGCTGGCATACATGAAAACCACTCATTTCAGGTAGCATGGCATCAAGAATACATAAGTCGAAGCGTTGTGTTTCGAAGGTTTCTATGCCTTGTTTGCCATCAGGGGCACTGACAACTTCATATCCCTCTAGCTCAAGATTCATTCTTATCCCTTCGAGCAAATGCTCTTCATCTTCTACAATTAAAATACGTGATGGCATAAATCAGAGTCTGTTCGTTTTGGGAAATGTTATTTCAAACGATGTACCGCGCGGCATGTTGTCGAGAACTTTAATTCTTCCTTTATGTAAGCTTACAAATTGGTTCACTATGTATAACCCAAGGCCACTGCCTTTGGTTTTACGAGTTTCTTCGTTACCGATCCGATAGAATTTTTCAAAAATTTTAGATTTCTCTGCATTAGAAATTCCTATTCCCTCATCTGTAATCGTTAATATGGCGCTTGAGTCGGTTTGTTTAAGTGAAATAATAAGAGCCGTACATGAAGAAGAATACTTAATGGCGTTATCAATTAAGTTTTCGATAACTGATGTGAGTGCAGTTTCATCTCCATTGACATATATATCAGATTCGATAAATAAAGCTATTTTATGGTTGATGCCCGTGCTGTAATGCACCCTATCACTGATAGATCCAATTAAAGCACTAAGATTGATTAGATGCGTATCAATATGAAAGGAGTCACTTTCAAAGCGAGCTGAAAGTAAAAGATTATCTACCATGCCTTGCAAACGCTCAACATCGTATAGGGCATTTCCCAAGAGTTTTGATTTTTTATCCTTATCAATATTTTGCCGGCTTTCCAAAGTCTGTAAAGAAAGTTTTACTGATGCAAGTGGCGATTTTAATTCGTGCGTGACGCTGAGTAAAAAATTCTTTTGTGCGCGATTTAGATTGATCTCATTCTTAAAACTTCGAATAACACGCCAACTTAATATGAGTATCAAAAAAAGAAATACAGATCCTTCGCCAAGGATCATCCATTCTTGATTCTTGTACTCTTTATTTATCAACAAATAGACAGGTGTCTTTTTGAAATCTTCAAAACTGATTTCTTTATTTTGAAGTATATGATCTTTATATGCTACTGTAGTATGGGTAAGGAACGATTCGTTATTTCTATTTAATAGAAGAATCATCCACCAGAGATATGCCGCAACGATGTAAGCAATCATAAGGTAGAACAAAAAAAGAGGACGGTTGACAAAACGGAGTCGCACGGGTTAAAAATAGATTAGAACTTGATTCAATAGCTCAAACAACTGTAAATATAATTTAGACGCTTAGTGTACTTTAGGTAATTCCACGATAAATGTTGTGCCCGAATCAAGGGTGGAATGGAAATAGATTTTACCGCCAAAGCCCTCAATAATATTTTTAGAAATGGCTAGGCCCAAGCCGGTTCCTGAATTTTTTGTAGTAAAATTAGGGGTGAATAAGCGCAGAGCCTCTTCATCGCTGATACCGACGCCATTGTCACAAATCATAACTTTTACGGAAGTAGAAGTTTCCTCGATATGAACAGAAACCAGTCCTTGCTTATGCTCCGGAATAGCCTGAATGGCATTTAAGATTAAGTTGTTGAAAACACGAAGCAACTGATTCTTGTCTGTCATTACATAAATAGGGTATGATGGAATTATTAATTCAAATGAAGCAGATTCATTTTCTTTATATAATTCATACGAGGATTGAAGCGTGGAAATGATGTCCACACGCTCCATCTCGCTGACGGGCATTTTGGCAAATGTGGAAAATTCGTTTGCAATACGGGTTAGGTTATCAATCTGTTCAATGAGCGTGTTACTAACTTTTCGAGCGAGTTCTTCCTTGTTTGGAGCATTGTTTTGATAAGCACGTTGCAAATGCTGAATACTCAATTTCATTGGGGTAAGCGGATTTTTTATTTCATGAGCTACTTGCTTTGCCATTTCTCTCCACGCGGATTCTCGTTCCGACTTGGCTAATAACATTGCATTATGCTCAAGCTTTAAAATCATTTTATTGAACTCGTCAACTAAGCTCCCTATCTCATCTTTCGTGTGCCATTCAATGGGTTCGTTCTTTCTGCCAAGCGTAACCTGCTTAAACTTTTCGGCAATTACATCTAATCGCCGTGCAATTCGTTTGGAGATAAGAGGGGCCAATAATCCGGTGGCAATTAGTGCAAAAACAAGAATGGATAGTAACGTTGCGAAAAACACACCAAGTTGCTCGTTTAAATATTTTGTAGAATTGAAATAGGGAAGATGAATGAATGCAGCTACTTCGCCATTTTTAAGAATGATTGGCTTGTAGCCGGAGAGGTAGCTCAAGTCACCTATACTTTCTTGTTGAATTAACTGATTTTGTACGTTGTGCGTTAACACTGAATATGCGGTAGGGTTTATCTTACGGGAGATAAATCCCTTTTCGAAGATGGCTGGCTGCGAAGTCGTGAGTAAATCTCCATTTAGATTAAAAATATTGACATCTATTTTCTGAATACTACTGATGCTGGTTATATTGTTACGTAGTAAATCGTTTAGCGTACTATATCCAAACTCTACTTTTTGTGAACCCATTTTATCATAAATGATATAATCGCATAAGGCTGCCACCTGATCTAATTTTTCAAAAAGCTTCTGTTGTGTTTGTTCATTAAATTGTTTGATGAAAAACTGTCCCGTATAAAAACCAATGAGGATAGTAGAAGTTAAAATAACAAGGAAGAAAGCTACCTGAATATAAGTGCGAAATGAAGATGATGTATTGCTTAAAGGACTAACATCGGCATGAATTACTAATCGAAGATTGAAGAATATCCATGATAATAGTGCCCAAAGAATCAGAACAATAAACAGGTAGGTAAAGTAGGATAGAAAACGTGCGCTTTGATTCTCCTCAAGCGACACGATAACTGTCTTATTCATGTCACGACGATAAACTAAGTGATTGAATCCATTGGAATTAGTAATAGTGCTTGCCCCATCTTTAAGTGTATCTGCTCGCATCGTATTAAAATAGGGATAGTTGTAGCTTCCGGCATGCTCGCTAAGAACATTATTTGTATATATACCATAGGAATAATCGGATATGGGAAGTTTGTTCTTTTCTTCCAACAAAAGTTCGGGATATACATTAGCCGATTTGTAAATCTTCGAAGTAAGTTGCACCATTAATGTGCCTTGTTGCCTATTATCTCGTTTGATAGGGTATTCTGCAATGTAAGTGAAATTACCGGTTGGCTCTGTGAGAAAATAAAGTTCATGCTCGCCACATACCTCTGAATTGCTAATCAACTCATCATTGGTTACCGTGAGTTCGTCTTCAAGAATGGGAATGGGTTTGTTTTGATTATCGTAGAAATAATATTTTACATTGAAGCGGTTAAACCCGTCATCGAAGTATCTTTTATTCAGATGTTCAATGATGCCGTTCGGATTCTTCTGTTTACTACTGAAAAATCCTTGAAGCAGCTCATCGTTTAATACATCATTTCTAATTTCTCCTAGCAGATATTCTGTTACATTGTCGCGTTCGGTAATTAACTTGTTTGCATAGGCAGAGCGAAGGGTTAAGTCTTTTTGAATGGATGAATGATAAACAAAATACGAGATAATAACGGAGTATAAGATGAGTAAAACAAATATGCCGCTTAGACCGCTCACATAGGTGCTTATTTTTTTACCATTCCATATTGTGAGTGCAGGTAAAATGGAAAGCAATAAAACAATAATCGGGTCAAAAGTGTTTTTAAAGAAGAGATAAGAAAGAACAAGCGTGCCTCCGATAAATAAGGCGATCCATAATAACTTAAAAGAAACTGATATAGCTTGAACCGTTCGGTATAATTTGTTGCATAGAATTAAATGTGTGAAAACTAAAATACCTACGGCTGCAAGGTTGATTAGGTTATTAAAGTCCGGATTGTAGGGATTGAAAAATTCAAAAGTAATGTTTGAGTCCACAATAAGACTTTTGTATATAAAAACAAGCGTAAAGGACGCAGCAGAGATGATTAGGAAATTTAAGAACAATTGCACACGTTGGAGCCAATAATTCTTTCTCAGAAATAATGGCGTAACATAAAATTGTGCAGTAACAAAAAACAAGATGATACATTCCAAAAAGAGTGCACCAAGCGATTCGGCCACATAAGGTGAGGCATAATAATTCGGGTTAAAAATGAGTAATGCATTTAAAACCGCAGGAGGGCTGAAAATAAAAAAGAAGAATAGGTGCACAAACCACCCAATAGCAAAATAGAGTGGGGCATGCCAAACTAATAAGGCATCACCCATGTATAGAGAAAGCAAAAAGAGAATAAACTGAAAGACCATGACCACGCCAACAAGTAACATGATAAACTGTATGATACTTTGCAATGTGGATGGTGCAGAAGATAGATTAGTTAAGTATAGAGTGCCCGGTTGCACCGATACTTGTATAGGTGTAGCCCCTGAAGTTCTTTCCAAGGAGAGCCCGAAATAGTTGCTAAGCGGAAACTCCGGTGTAAAGTGATCCTTTAAATAACTGTTGGTTGTATTATAATCAATATAAACCGGTTGGATGTAATAAATGCTCGTACTATCCTTACGGGATCCTCGGCACAAGTATATTCCATTTTTAAAATGCCTGAATGCGATTTCTCCGATTTTGGGCAATTGGTGCAGCTTCGGGGTTATGCTGTTAGAGTTCCAATAGATTAACGACTCATTAATGAAACGTAGTTCCGTCGCATCGCAGTCGTTGAGTAAATCACTAACGCCGGGGCAAGAATAGGGATAGGTTAAGTGGCACGTGTCTATCATCTTAGGAAAGAGGCTATCCGTACGTGTCTTAAACTTGGCTATGGAGTTTTCCAACACCTTAGCGGCATGCTCAACGTTTTGTCGCCTTGGCGTAATGAAATCCGTATAACTGAGAACCAATAATACAATTGCAAGTGCAAGTTGCCGAATGCGATATGTTTTAACCCATTTCAACTGTGGGGGGATCAGAGGCTTTTAGTCCAAGTATCAGGATGCTTGCGCCATGCTTCTAACGTATTGATTTCAGTTTCGTGTATGTATGACAACTCCATAGCTTTTTTAATAAGATAGGTATAATCACTCAACGTATATACGGGACAGTGCTCAATCTCAAAATTATTGCGACTCACTTCAAAGTCGTAAGAAAAGATGGCCATAAGTCCAAGTACATTACATTTCTCTGCGCGTAAGGCCCTTATGACATTAATACTACTGCCGCCGGTAGAAACCAAATCCTCTAACACCACAACTTTCTGCCCCGGCACGATGTGCCCTTCAATCATATTCGTCAAACCGTGCGATTTAGGTGATGAGCGTACATAACAAAAAGGCAGGTTCAAAGCATCTGCAATGAGGGCACCGTGAGGTATCCCGGCAGTAGCTACTCCCGCAATAAGTTCGACATCAGCAAATTTTTCCTTAATGATGTGTAAGAATTGTTGCTTGATAAAGGTTCTTATTTCCGGGTAAGAAAGTACTTTCCTGTTATCTGTATAAATAGGCGACTGCCAGCCCGATGCCCAAGTGTATGGCTTTTGCGGGTTAAGTTTAATTGCGTTTATTTGCAGCAATAGTTCAGCGGTGCGCGTTGCTGTTTGTTCCGAAAGAATCATTTTACAAAAATGTATAAAATTTACATCAATAACGTTCCTGTTTATCTGACTACAAAGCAAGGTGACGCTTTACCAGATGCCACTTCGCATTCTGCCGATATTTTAATTACTGATTATGCGAATAAAAAACACCTATTTGAAATTATCGATAAGATTAATTCTACAGTCGATTTAAGAGCTTGTTATATTTTATCCCGTAACCCCAAATCGGCGTTAACCCATTTAAAAAAGTTTTTTAAAATCGTGGAAGCCGCCGGCGGGATTGTGCTTAATGAAAATCAGGAACTTTTGTTGATTTTCAGAAGAGGAAAATGGGACTTACCTAAAGGCAAGATAGATACCGGAGAAACTAAACGTAAAGCAGCTATTCGCGAAGTAAAAGAAGAAACCGGAGTTAAGAAATTGCGTGTAATGCAAGCTTTAAAACTTTCAAAAGGTAAGCAGTCGTGCACGTATCATAGTTATATTGAAAATGATGTGGCTTGTCTAAAGGTAACGTATTGGTTTTTGATGCGGAGTGTATCGCAGGGAGTTTTGATCCCACAGTTAGAAGAGGGTATTGTACAAGCTGAGTGGGTGCGTCTGGATCGTTTGGGTGAGTTTATGGAGAATACTTACGGCTCAGTGCGGGATGTTATTGAAGCCGTGCGATCTCTTATATAGGCTAATCTAACTTTTGGGTAAATATGATACCGTTGACCGCATCAGCATTACCCGTGTAAAAACACCGAAATGCTTTTACATATTTATTCATTACGCGCTGAACATCGGCGGAGGTTACCTCTTGCAAGGTGGACTCCCAATCATCAAGAATAGGCGTATATCCATAATAAGCAGCGTCGCTTGATAAATCCAACCAAAGATTGCTGTTTGCATGTTCAAGATAAAATGTAGCAATATAGTTTTGACGTATAGCAGATAGCTCCGAAAGACTAACCGCATTTTTCTTTAAACGTTTAACTTCATCAGCAATCAGTTGCATGGCCTTGTCTGCATCCGATGCGGTGAATTGCAGGAAGAATAAAGATTGGTTATTGTCTGAAATTGTTGAGTGTAATTCATCAATAAATTTCTTTTGAGCATTAACCTTGTTAATGTGATCCGTTAACAATAAAGTTGCTAATGTAAATGCAGCATAATCACTCGAGTATGGTTTAGGACTATTAGAAATGCACGTTGCTATATTTTGTCCTTCGGCATCCTTAATGACGGTTAAGCTTGAAACATTGATGTCAACAGGGGCAATATTATTTATCACATTTGATCCCCAACTCAGCCAACGAAAATTAGATTTTAAAGCTGCACGTAAAGTTCCCGAGTTAATCTTTCCATTCACAACAACAAGGATATTGTTTCTGTTAAAGATTGCGGTATATAATTTCTTTAATGCATCCGGCTGAATCTTTGTAAGATTTGAGCCATCGCCCCATGGGGTTTTGTCATACATCTTTCCCTGATAAATAATCTGTGTTCCTAATGTGCGTAATTGCTCCCAGTCGTTACCTTTAGCTGTCATCATATCCAGCGATACATCACCGCGGGCTTCTTCTATATCTGCTGTATTCATTACAGGCTTGCCTAACATTTCTCCGATTAACTTCATGGCCTCGGTCCAGGAGCTCAATGGAAAGGTAAACTGCAGCACACTATAATCGGGCTTAAATACTGCTTCCGTTTGCATCATCAACGCATTCTTTTTTGCTTCTATTTCCTCGGGCGTATATGTTTTAGTAGCACCGTTTAGAAGTACACTATAGAGTAGCGGTTCTATACCTTGCATCGGCGCCGGGTAATTCATAACGCCGCCCTTTATGATAATCTGAACACAGACCATTTCATGGGTAGCGGGCACAATAATACAGTCTATGCTGTCTAACCTTCCATTAAACAAACTAGTTGATGGGGAGGGCAATGGAGCTTGCCCTGTTGTTTGAGGCGTTATGGGCTTTGAGGTCGTATTGTTGTTTTGGGGAGTTGTAGTCAGCGGTGGCTTTGATGGAATATTTTGCGAAGTAGGAGAAGGTGTTGTAGTTGGTAAAGATGTTGTTGGGTTTGGTGGTTGTATATTTTTTATAGGATTTTGTTGAGGTATATTGGATTGATTGTTTAGAGGTGCTTGCTCGTCGGGGCTTTTTATGGGTTGATTACTTGTAATAGGCGCTAACGTCTTCGGTGATAGGTTTGTGCTATCTGTCTTTGAAGAAGTAGGTAAAAGTTTAGAATCTTCAACTTTCTTTTGTTGGATGGTTAATTGAGTAGGACTTACATTATTTTGTTGCTCCTTTATTGGCTCTTGTGCAACAAGAGGTGCGCTTATATTACTATTTAACTTATTAAGGAAAGTTTTGTTTTTGCTTATATCAGTTGAGGTTAACAGGCGAAATACATAGTGTTTCTTGTACACCGTAGATTGATTCATCACTTGCAGAACTTCCAAAAAAGTTCTGCTGCTGTCTTTAAATGCAAGAACCAACTCATAGGTGCCTTTCAGGAAATCAGTTACCGTGCGCACTTGTGTAAAAACTAAACCAAGCGTATCATTATATTTCATCGAATAGCGGTCAACTATCGTGTCCTTCATGTTCATCCGAAACATAGTTACTTCAATTTGCTCGGTGGCTTTTTCATAATTGATTAATACCTTACGCAAGGCACTATTGCTTTTCTCATTAATAAGATAACGGGTCAGGTAGTTATTGTTATAGGCTAATGTTCCGCTACTGTAACTGAAGTTATACTTCTTATCATTCACCATATCTGTAACGATTCCTTGCACGTTTTGTGCTAAGCACATTAGAGATGATGAAAAAAATCCGATTATGAGTAAAAGCAGCTTCATTGTTTCGGTTTTGAGAATACGGCTCGTTGATTTTTGTATTTATCAAGAGTTGATTTTGTAGATGCGATATAAAGATTCACATTCATTTCATCTAATTCACTTTCACTGATTCCTTCCTCGTATAGCTTGCTATAAAGTTCAGCATATCGTTTCCTCACCAAATCTTTTCGTTCATCTGTATCTTGATATATAGTCAACTCCGTACCTGATTGTCGATTAATTTTTAAGAACTGAACTACTTTAAAAAATGCATTTTCGCTCGAAGAACTGATATTGCCCATATTCCGGTCAAAGTAAATCGTCAAATCATCATACGACTCAAAATCACTAAAGAAGGTTCTGCTGTTGGTGGCATCCTGATGTGCAGGAGATATAATTAAAAATCGAGCAGAAGCTTTATTGGCAATATATCGAGCAATATAACTCTGTAAATCTGCAGCAGTCAGTTTATTGATGATTGTTTGAGCACTGTAATATTCGTTTAATAAATCATTAGCCCAGTAAACTGCAAGCAAATTCATGTAATCATTCGTCTTAGACGTTGTCTGCTCATATAGTTGATAGGTACGTCGCTTTGCATCAGCTAATTGGGCATCATCACGAATATAGTTACTCAACATATTCAGTCGAAGATTCAAGGTGTCATACGATTTCTTTAACTGATCAGGCGGTATAATGCACGTGAACGAAAAAAAAGCTTGTGATAGTATGTTAAACTGCTCGGTCTCAAATTCAAAATAGCTAATGTATTTTGAAAGTCCGGCTTTGAACGGATGATTGCTGTTGTTTAATAAAGTACCTAAAACCTGACCGGCATAATAATCTACTGTATTTTGCTTTATACTGGGTCCCGGGAAACAAAATTGTAGGGTGGGGTATTGAGCGGTAGTAGAGCCAATAAGACTTTGTGTAGAAAGAGGAAGGTGCACATTCATATTTCGTTCTCCGGATTTCAACTCCGGTAAATTCCATACACCAAACAATTTATTTACCTTAGAAATGATATCGAATTTGTTCACCTTGCCTTGAACAATAAGCATACAGTTAGATGGGCGATAAAATTTATCTCGATATTCTATAAATTGTTCACGTGTGCACGCTTGGATATTAGCAGGTTCTTTATTAGAAACAAGAGCTAAAAGGCCATATTTCTCAAACAATTTGTTCCTGCGAGTATTTAATAAATATTCTGATTGAAGGCTGCTTGCTTTCAAAACGGAGTCGGCGAGGTACTTAGCCATAACCAATTCTTCGTTGGTAACAATAGCATGTTGAACCCAGTCGCTGAGTAAAGACAGAACACTATCGGTATAGCTTTTATAAAATCGGAAAGAATAGGTTTGTGCACTTTCGTATAACTCATTACTATACTCCGCATGTATATTCTGCAATTTCGTTCTACTTAATGCAGCAGAAGGAAGATGCTCGGTGGCACCAATAAACATCAAACTGCTCAGAAGATTTAGCCCTTTTTCGCTTTCGGATAAATACAGCGGACCTTCTTTCACCACAAAGTTGATGGAAACCAGCGGAATTGATGCATCTTCAATTATTAATAACTGTAGCCCATTATCCAACTTGCGACTTAAATAATTTGATGAAATCTGTTGTGCCGGAGTAACGGCAGGCAAGAGTATTATCAAACAACAAAAGAGAAAGTTTGGCCACTTCATTAGTAGTACAAATAAAACTCTTGTTTCGATAATGCAGGGTTAAAGAAAATAACACCCATTCTGAAAAGATTTATAGATAGCGTTACTGAGCTATCTGAAATGATTTCTTTCCAGGCTTGGTGCATATCTTTCGAATAATTGATGTCGTCAAGTACAAGGACAGAATCTTTACGAAGAAAGGGTTTAAGCATATTAAAATACTCGATACTTGCCTCCCCCGTATGATGTGCGTCCAAGTATATCATGGTTTTGTCCCCGATTAGAGAGTACAACTTTGGCAACGTTTGGATTATTGTACCGTGATACGTGTGCACCTTATTCAGATTAAAGTTTGAGAACATCTTTTCTGCTGCTGTACACAAGTCTCTGTTTCCATCAATAGTATGTATCTGTGGGCTTGTATTGGCTTGTGCCATCCAGGCAGCACTTATTCCTAAAGCAGTTCCGGTTTCGATAACGCATTCAATTTTATAATACTCAATTATATGCTGTAACAACGAGCCGTATTTATCGGTAACGGCAGTGCGGGTTAGATAATCAGATGTGGAAATGACATAAGTTGTTTTCTTCCCTGCGCCTAATTCTTCTAACTCTAAAGGCAAATTATGATTATGATAATAAGACTTTATCTCATCTATAGTTTGCTTATTCTTTGAAGTGGTTTTTTTCAACAACACAAAACGACAAAAATCATAGACAAATGGCGAATGAATATAGTATCTGCTTTTCCCTTTAATCAGATAATAGATATATAAGCGTATTCTATAAATTACCGACCTCACTGTACAAGATTAATCGAATTCCCTTTCTCAATGATAAATTTCAGGTAATTTGGAAGTTGAATTTTAATATCAATGAAAAAATTAGTCCTGCTATTTTGTTGGTTCCCAGTACTCAGTTATTCTCAAGACGTTCCACGTAGCGATTTGGCGGAAATCATTAGTTCCGTTCAGACAATTACAATACCAAAGACTACAAGCCGCTCTTCATTTGACACGTTGTACTCTAAACATGTGAAAGACTTGATATTTGGAACCCCACAACCGGGTTGTGATGAGGTTGTTATTTATTCTGATGGAGCCTCCGGCTATGCGGCAGGAACCAATAAATTTGGTGATATTGAAAAGCTTCAAAAATTTAAAGCAACGAATATCATCGGCGTTTATCAAACCTTAGGAGTATTTGCAAAAAAAGTAGTTGCTAATCCCAATACTCCTATATACTCTAATCTGTATAAAGTTGACCCTGTAACTCATGGACCCGGTGAATTTTTATTTTCAACCGACCCTATTCTGATGTCTCAGATATGGGGTAGCCTTACAAACCCAAGTTTTACCGCCTTCTTATTTCCTGCAACCATCCCCGTCTCCGACTCCTTTTTTGTCAGTTTTACTATACCTCACAATACCGGTGATACGATTGTATGTGCTACAACAAAAAGTGGCTGTTACCCCGGCTATCAAATTGCCTGGGAGCGCCGTGCCGATAGCACATTTAAGCCTTTTAATGATGGTACCGCTAATACGTGGGAGTTAAATCTCGAATTATTTATATGCCCGGTTGTAGAAATAGGAAATACAGGTGGGGTTCACAATCCTGCCAAAATGAATGGCATCAGCATCTACAGTGTTTATCCCAATCCCGCTAACGAGATTGTTAATATAAAATTTGGAATTGAAGAAGCCGGTGAAGTTTCTCTGTTACTTTATGATTTAACGGGGCATCTTATAGTGCAGAATAAACTGGGAAACTTAGGACCAGGAATATATTCCAACTCTATACCTCTTACTGGTGTGTCTAAAGGCACTTATAATTATGCAATCCGATGTAACGATCGATATTTCTTCAGTAGAATTTCCGTACAATAATTTTTTACATTTAATTTAAATTCTACATTCATTATTTTAGTCAAAACAATTACTTTAGCACCCTAAACAAAAACCTAACAAAGCAAAAAACACTTTAACAACATGAAAAACTTTACACGCATTTCTCTATTATTTTCTGCGTTAGTCATCTCAGGGTCGGCTTTCGCACAGCTACCTTACAAGCACATTAATCCAAATCGTAGTATAGATGCATCTACTGTTTACGATAGTAAAAAAGGCACGTCTGTTTCTCGCCAGTCTTTCACTATGTATTTTGACTACAGCACTGCAAACAGCGATGATAAATTCTTCTTATGGGGATTTAATAGTTTATATACCGGTATTGACACGGCTATGAATTATGTGGGAGTATCTCTAGATGAGGTAGCCGGTTATACTGATCCTTCAGATCCTCCCGGTTCTATGCAAACTTATGCATCACTAGGGTTGCCTGTTGCCTATCCGACTAACCTTGTCATTACCGTTGATTCTGTTTATGTATTTCTTGCTCACGAAAACAACTCGGCTCAATACGATTATATGACCTTGAAACTCCTACAAGCCGGTTCTAACGGCGCCCCTACTACCAATGTACTGTGGCAGCAAACGGATTCAACAGATACGTCCTTGTCTCCGGGCGGCAACTGGTTAGGTACAAATGCACTTTATGTTAAAGGTTGGGCACCTAACTATACAACTACAGCAGGTCAAAAAGTACATATTTCTTTTGAATATTATGACCTGACAAAAACCGATTCTCTCGGAATTTTAGCCGGATTTGTTAATAATGGCAGCAATGGCGCCGACAACCCAAGCGCCTATAAAAACTCTTACATGCGTTATCCGCCAATGATTCCGTCAATAACCAAAACTTCAAGTGTAGGTTACGGAAACCCTGTTGGTTCTCAAGGATGGGTAGAGTGTCAAAACTGGATTATGTATGCATTAGTACACTTTGACTATAATGTGGGTATCAATGATGTAAATAACAATTTATCATTTGTTAGTCTTACTCCTAATCCTGCACAAAATTTTGTTCGTGCAAATATTGCATTAGCAAAATCATCTAATGTTACCGCTACATTATCTGATGTAACCGGTCGTGTTATAGCCACTGTATTTAACGGAAACCTTAGCTCAGGTAAGAACTTTATCACCATCAATACCTCAGATTTAGCTTCCGGTATTTACTTTGTAAACATTAAAGCTGATAACGGAAATGTTGTTTCAACTCGCGTGGTTGTTACTAAGTAATTCATAAAAAGTAAAACCGTAAACTAAAGCCCGCTAAACAGCGGGCTTTTTTTATTTTCTTTTAAGTTATAATAAACAGTTTCGTTTGAGACTGCTTTTTTTATTAATTATTTCGTAGTTCTTTTGATGGCAAATAAAAAAATATCATGAATAAACTAATAACATTGATTTTAATTGCACTTACCACGAGTACCTATGCACAAAAAGGATTGAACCTGGGTATTTCAGGCAATCTGAATACAGTTTGGATTGTGAATCAAAATGCTTACGGTGCGGAGGAATATGATTACAAGCTCAAAACAGGCGGCGGCGCAGGAATAGATGTAGGATATAATTTGACCAATCATCTTGGTATTTTCACCGGCTTTAAATTTTCTAACCAAGGACAGAAATATGAAAGCTCCAAGCACACCGGAGAAACACGTGACATTTCTCTAAAGTACAATTATGTACCGTTGTTATTTCGATTTACCGGTGGAAGTTCAAAAGTTAAGTTTTATGTCCAGGCAGGTCCTCAGTTTGGCTTTCTGTCTGATGCAAAATATACCTATAAAAACCCGAATGCCCCTGTAGAATTCAGCATGGCCTTTAAAGATAGATTTACAAAAAGTGATAATGGAATTAATTTTGGTTTGGGCGCAAACATCGACATTATCACCAATCTATATGTTAGTGCCGGAATGGATTTCTTCTATAGTTTCAGGGATATTAACGACGATAAATTCCACATACCTGATCATGCCGGAGTTTATCAGGCATCGAAGAATGCACTTGGTGGACTTCGTATAGGTGTAAGCTATATATTATTCGGAGAAGATTAAACAATAAAACGAACAACCGTAAACTTAAGAGCCGCCTCAATTTCTGAGAGCGGCTCTTTGCTTTTAATAAAATAGGGGTGTCTTTATTCGCTTTTGATAAAGCGCGTCTGGATTATATTATTTCCTGATTCTAATTCAACAAGGTACAATCCTGAAGTCAACGATTTTACATCGATTCCCGAAGAGGTATAGTTTGTTTGCATGAGCACACGACCATCAATATTCATGATACGAATGATTGAGCCTTCTTGAATATTCTTGCTGCTTATGTAAATAATATTCGTCGCAGGGTTAGGATAGAGGGTAACTGTTGAGTTACAATTGAACTGAACATATTTAATAGCAGAAAATTCAAATTTTAAGTCAAAATCAACCTGGCGGAGGCGATAATAGTTAACACCACAAGACGGTGTTTGATGTATGAAGGAATAGTTGTTTGCAAATTCTGATGTCCCTGCTCCTTTTACCTTCCCGATCACTGTAAAGTCAATGCCATTAATACTATGTTCGATTTCAAAGTAATCACAGTTTAATTCAGAAGCAGTACTCCATTTTACTAACACTGTCTGATCGCTATTAGGAACTACATCAAATGCAGTCATTTGAACAGGCAGGGGGTTGGCACCAAATCCGATACCGAAATCAGAAAAACTAGTAACATTTGTACGTTTAGCACTCGCTGTACCGTTGGATATATTTTGATTTCCGGCATTATGGTAGCCGTAAATACCGGAACTGTTTGTACCTAACCAAGGCGAAGAACCATTTGAACGTTTTATTACTCCAATTTGTGTTGCACCGCCACTGAAATTAGAATAACCACGTCCCTTTAAGGTAATGTCATAGTTTACTGTGGTTACTGCATTTGGAGTTATGGTCCAGTAGCCATTATTTAACATATTAGCAATACCTGTACCGTTAACCTTACAAGTAGTAGGGTTAGGCATAGTACCGGGTAAGCCACTTGTGAATGAAGCTACAATGGTGCTGATTCCGCTTGATGAATTTAATTTAACGGTTGCCAGTTGATAATCAGCATTGCCTACAGGGAAATCATAGGTTCCGGTTGATGCAACGGTTCTTCTTAAATTACCTCTTACATAAGAGTTGTTATTCTGTAATACAACTGCGTTAGAAGCACTATTGTTTGTAACTCTTACTTCTTTAACGCCGGTAATGATTACACCTACGTTTAAGCGTAATGCATTTGAAACAATGATATTATCATTTAGAGTTACAGAGGTAGGATTATTAATTTCCATTTGATAGAATGTTTCTTCTCCCGTAATACTTTGGTTAGAAGTGCCGCCGAATGTTACTCGACCGGTACCTTCAGTGAGACCAACTTGGCTATAAGTGCTCCAGTTACCTTTAACAATTATATTATTATTATTGGTTATGAGTATTGCATTGAAGTTAACATTATTAATGCTTACATTGCCCTTAATGGTTAATGTTTGACCTCCTGAAGTTGGGTAGATTTCAACTTGAGGCAACGTTGCATTAGAAACGGACATTAAAGTAACGTTGTTTAATTCTGCTACCGTAATATTGTTTTTAGCTACGTTAGTGATATATGAATCACCATTGGTAGTAATATCAAAATTAAATAGAATAGTACCGGTAAAGTTAAAATTTGAAGCACTTGATGAAGCACTTCCAAATCGTAATGCTGCCCCAATGGTAATGGTATTGCCACCATCATTGAAAACAGAATTTCCGGTATAATCCAATATCATATCATCTTTTGAATATAACTTACTGTTAGACGATAAGGTGATTGAACCTGCAGACTTTGTAGAAGTGAATACATAACATTCAAACTCCTGACCATTTCCATTGAACAACTGGGCATTATTGTTATTACAAATAATCGTTAAGTTATCTCGACAATTGGTAATAGCCATCATGCCGCCATTTTGCATCGTGAAATTGCCCCCCAGATTTAGATTACGAGATGAACCGCCTGCGTTGTATATGGCTGCATCTACAATAAGGTTACCGTTTACAGTCAAATCATTATTTTGTGTTTTATTATCAGAGCCCGAATATTTTAAGTTAGCATAATCAATTCTAGACTCAACAGTCTGTGCTCCATTTTTGGAATATTCAACTAATGAACCCGGTTGAAAATCATACGTATTTTTAGTCTTTGAGAAACTTGAAAACCCGGTGCCGAATATATTTAACCAACCATTGTTCTTAATAGTGAAAATGTGGCCACCATTGCTGCTGGCACTTGCTTCAATTTCATTTACATTAATAATGCCACTACTCATAATGGTTATTTGATTTGATGCTCCTGTGCCGTTTGATGTTGTTGCATAAAGGGTACCGCCAACATACAAGGTACCGCTAACCGTTATGCTTCCTCTTCTTCCACCGCCCGCTGTACCATCAACGCCATCAATTGAAATGTCTCCACTGTTACTTGGTGTAGATACAGTAGCACTATTATTGATACTTAGATTAAATGTTGAATTTCCTTGGTTGTTATAGATGAGTGCTGTATTGCTGCCTATTACCATTAAGTTAATGTCGGAACTGATGTTGCAGTTTGTCGTAGTATTTGTATTTGAGCTTTTTCTTATACGAGATAATGTGGTGCTTCCGGTTCCGCCTATTGAAACGTTCCCTCCTTCAATATTAACGGCAAAGCCATCTTTGGTATTTCCATTACCAATGGTGCCATCGTTATTAATTTGTGTGAAAATATTCAAGAAGCGTTGTTGTGAAGTGCTGTTAGCGTATATTTTAGCACCAGATTCAACGATAAGATTTTTTACGGAAAAGCCATTGGCTCCATTATCAAATGTTACAGTGTGTCCACTCTGAATTGTAATACTTGCTGTTTTATTGTTAGGTGCTGTAGCTGCTGCAACCCAAACAGACCCGTTAAACCTCTCCCAAGTCGAAGTCGAAGTCCAGTTGCCACTCGTCTTGCTCCTATAGTCACCGGATACGTTCGTAGGCGTACCATTAACTTGTACACCGCTGCTCCACGTAGTTCCTATACGAGTATATATTTTAACCTTATAGTTTGTTCCGTTAATAAGTCCAAAAATGCTGAGCGAATTACCTGTACCCTTGTAAACCACATATTCATCGGAAGGCATATTGCTATTGGCGATGTCTGTTCCAAAGAAACTGTCATCAAAATACTGAGTACCATCACTATCTGGCACAGCAGTAACGTTGTTAATAGATACAGCAACCGCCATAATCTCATCAAAGCAAGTTATAGGATTTGTCCAGTTAACATCTAAGGTTCCGCTGGACGTAGTTACTGAGGCTCCACTAACTTCAGGCATACCCGATAATGCATTGATTGTAGCAGTAACCGGACTGTAAGAATCACCTGTATAAGCATACGCTCTGAAATAATAAGTCGTGCCGGAGTTAAGGCCCGAAATTGTAACAGAATTGCCTGTACCGTTATACACACAACGATCTGTGCCATAGATCGAAGCAGTTGAGAAATCAGAATCCGCAGCATAGGACGAGCCGTTGTTACCGGAAGGATTAAAACTGGGATTTGATATTCTTGCAAAGATTAATATGCCCTCATAACCTGAAGCTGGAGTATTCCAATTTAAAATGATATTTCCGTTTCCAACACATATATTCTGAAAAGAAGACACGCTTGCCGGTATGGTCGCTTTTGAATCTGTAGTTGCACCTGCATTATAATACTGTTCGTTTCCGTCTGAGCAGTTATACTCGATAATTTTAAAATAATACATATACCCCGATTGTAAAGAGGTGATTGTAGCCGATGAGCCATATCCGTTGTAAACTACATATTCCCCACTGGATATTTGCGTGCCACTGCCAAATGCAGTGTTTCCGGTGTAAGTTGTATTATTACTGGCACTCGCAGAAACCGGATTATCGCGACGGGCTATAATGATTCTGTTTGATCCGTCTCCATTAGTCCAACTGAGATTCATACTTGTAGTATTCACAGAACTGAAAGTCAGATTGCTCGTGGCTGTCGTCGGTGCAGAGCAGGAAGTAGAAATATTATTAGGAATTGAATTATAAATATTAATGTCGTCAATAAAAATGTTTGCAGCATTTGATGCGCTGCTCTTGCCTATGAAGTTGGTCGAGTTAATGTTATTGGTATTTGCAATTCCGCCTTTTGCAAGATCATTCCCAACGAGAACGCCATTTATCCATAAGTCGAATTTATTCTTAGCAACAGAGTTTGAACTGTTACCATAATTATAATTGATGGTTGAGTTACTGTTATTTCCCATAATCTCAACTTTATATAGGTTGCCTTGAGAAATGTTGGCATTAGATAATGAATTCCAAGACGAGTTATTCAAATATTCTGTACTTATTGATCCTCCGCTGCCAAAAGTAAAACGCAATCCGGCGTGCACCTGATTGGTTGCCATATCGCCGGCAGCATTATACTGAGTGCCTGCGCCTTGATAAAACGACCAATCGCCTGAGGTTACTGAAGTGCCCCCGCTACTGTTCCCCAATACCATCCAGAAAGTAGTATAATATGATGTGGCATTTGTATAGGAGAGAATTGGTGCAAACTTACTAACGCTAGTATTGCTGGATGCACTTGCCCTGACTTCAGTGCCCGTTCCAAGTATGGACAATCCCGGATTTTGTAAATTGATAGAACCTCCACCGTTATTTATGGCAACATAGGTGGATCCACTCCCTGTAGGATTGGGTAGAAACGAGGTACTCGAGCTATTTGCAGTTGTAAAACTGCCGGTGCCGGTACCAAAATTTTGTGTCGATGTTTGCGCTTGTGCAATGTTACTTGCGATAATAATCAGCGCAATAATTACTGAGGTTTGTTTTAAGGTGAACATAGAGTAGGATTATTAAAAGCAATCCAAACTTATGCTTGAAGGCAAAGAAGTGTTCTATTTATTCGACCAATGGCTAAATCATTATGTCGAATAATGCAAAATGAATGATAATTGTTTATTGATATACTACCGAATCTACCGATTGAATCCACTCGAACCGATCGGCTTCCTTGCCGGTCTTTATTGCATCTAATGAGTCCCTTAATTTTTTAAACCATTTGCGGTTTTCTACTGGAGATAATATATGATCTTGTCCATTATAATGTATAACTGAGATAGGCACTACTGATGCGGCAGTGCCTGTACCAAAGCAATCGGTTAATCGCCCGGCTTTATTGGCTTCAACGACTTCGTCAATCGAAATCTTTCTTTCCTCAACCTTAAGGCCTGCGTCTTTTGCCAAGGTAATGATACTATCTCGGGTTATGCCGTTCAGAATGGTACCTTGAGAGAGAGAGGGTGTTACAATAACCTCATCAATCATAAAGAACACATTCATTGTACCTATTTCTTCTGCATAGCGATGCTCAAACCCATCGAGCCAAAGCACTTGATCGTAACCATTCTTAATGGCTTCGCGTAGCGGGAGCATTGAGGATCCATAATTCCCTGCTGCTTTCGCAAAGCCAACGCTACCCGGGAATGCACGCACATATTTTTCAAAAGTCATCACGCGAACAGGTTTATTGTAATAGGGCTGGGCCGGCGAGCAAATAATAATAAAAGAGAAACGTTCCGTAGGTCTGATGCCGATAAATTCATCGGTAGCCATCATAAAAGGTCGTATATATAATGAATAACCTTCGCCTGAAGGTATCCAGTTTCTATCCAGATGAATTAACTCGCGAAGTGCACTCATATAAAGCTCTTCTGGCACTTCAGGCATCCCCATACGTTTTGCAGAAATGTTAAATCGCTTCTGATTCATTTCGGGCCTGAATAATAAAGCTTCTTTATTTGACCCTTTGTAGGCTTTCATTCCCTCAAAGATTAATTGACCATAATGAATTGAATTGGTGGCCGGATTCATTGATATATTTTGATAGGGTATAATGCGTGCATCTCTCCACTCACCATCGTAATAATCTGATATAAACATGTGGTCTGAATAATACTTTCCAAAAACGATATCCTCCTTTTTAAAAGTGTTCATTCTTGATTCTTTGACCTTTTCTATGCTTATGGGGTATTTCATTATGTTTATTTTGGTATTTCAACAAATCTATTTATTTAATTTTAACCACGCAGTTACCAGATAATCATTTGATGAACAGACAAAACCACCTACCGACATCACTCTTTGATACAGATATGCTTATTAGCAGGGTCGAAACCGACTCTTATTATGACATAGATGAATTATTAAAAGCCTTACCTGAAACTGTATTGATATCATTAGTTGATCAAAGACCGGAAAATGATATTGCGGTTCAACAAAACACGTTGACACGATTAAAAGATAGCCTAGAGAAGGAAGGAATACGAACGAGTATTATTTATTGTAGGAGCATTTGCTTTAATCAGAACAAGTTGGATCAAGTAAAAAGCATACGCACATTGGTGTTCTTAGGAGTAAAGCCATACAATGTTGAAGTGTTGGTTTCTAAATTCTATACAAAAATAAAATGGGAGAATAAAAATATAATCGTAGCACACACCGTCTATAAAATGGATAATGAGAAAATTATTCCTCCTGCTGTAAGTGTTAAGAGAAAATTATGGGATGCCCTTTTATTACCTTAATGTACTAAGATGGAACTAATATTTGCTTCACAAAATAATCATAAGCGTGAGGAGTTAAATCGTTTTTTGAAGCCCGAGGTTCAATTAGTTTCTCTAAAGGATTTAAACTATTCGCAAGAGTTAAAAGAAGATTTTAATACTATTGAAGAAAACGCATTACAAAAAGCAAGATTTATTTTTAACAAATTCAAACAACCTTGCATTTCAGAAGACACAGCATTGGAAGTAGAAGCATTAGGAGGAGAGCCAGGCGTTGATACAGCCCATTACGCAGGCAAGCAACAATCTGCCGATGCCAATATGAATTTATTACTGTCGAATATGCAGGGGCTTTCTAATCGCAAGGCCCGATTTAGAACAATTATTTGTCTTATTCTAAATGGAGAAGAGATTTTATTTGAAGGAATATGTGACGGACATATAGCCCTGGCACCCCACGGCAATCAAGGGTTTGGCTATGACCCAATATTTATTCCTAAAGAGCACACCAATACATTTGCAGAAATGAGGAAAGAACAAAAGATAGCTCTAAGTCATCGCACAAAGGCAGCAGAAAAGTTAAGAAGCTACTTAATAGATGCCGGTGTGATATGAAAAATATTTATCTTTACTACCGTGCAACGATTCTGTTGGCACCTTAATCTAAACCATGTTCAGAATTGAACAAACAAGCAGTTATTTTTGAAGATGCGGAACTAATCAACGGCTGTATCAGGGCGGAACGGAAATATCAGGGGCTATTATATCAAAAATACTCCCCCATACTTTTAGCCGTAACGATGCGATATGCTGTAGATCATCCGCAGGCAGAAGATATGCTGCAGGAAACGTTTATTAAGGTGTTTAAGAGTTTACAGTCATTCAGAAACGAAGGTTCCTTTGAGGGATGGTTAAGGCGCATTGCCGTTCATACATCGATTGAGTGGCTACGCAAGCATAAGTTCATTAGCCAAATGGGAGAAATTGAAACTACACCTCTAAACAAATTTCACGAAGATTCATTACATCAGTTGGCTGCGGCAGACTTGATAAAAATGATACAAGATTTATCGCCCGGATATAGAACGGTATTTAATCTTTATGCCATTGAGGGTTATACCCATCGGGAAATAGGAGAGTTGTTGAATATATCAGAAGGGACTTCTAAATCTCAGTTTGCCCGTGCCCGGTACTTATTGGAGAAGCGAATTGCGAACACAAATAAAATACACTATGCGGCGGCTGTTTTATAGTGATGATGATTTTGGCGGTTTGTTTCGAGAAAAACTGAACGGACACCAAGAAGAGCCTTCTCGTGGGTTATGGAATAAGATTGACCGTGAACTTAGTGGTAAGAAAGAGTATCCTAAAAAAATACATGCAATTTGGTGGATGGGTGGATTTGTTTTCTGCACAGTATCGGTTTTATTATTTATCAATTTTATTTTACCACAACATAACGATCCGATTAAGCATTTGACTAGTAAGGCAAATACGATAAAGCAGGTAGAGATTACTGTGGTATCGGACTCGTTAAACAATCAAGAGGCAAGAAAGAATAACGATACAAAAACACAGAATCAGATTGTGCTTTCTTCACAATATACATTGAAGACGAAAATTGAGAAAGCGCCCTATACACCCAGCGTTAACAAACAGACGATAGCTCTTTCTCCGTTGAGTCTTAAGCCCCCATACTATTTATCCGATGAATCTATTTCGTATGCTTTACCGATAAATTCAGTTAATGAGGTTATTGAGCCTAAAAAATATATTAACGAAATAGAGAATAGAGATGTGAAGAGTAATACATCTTGTAGCAAGGGCATTTTGGGCCGAATTAAAATTGGATATGGACAGTATTGGATGTTGACCAATACTTTGCAGAAAAATCCTAATATGACAGCTTCCTATTCACCGGCGATGACTGTTCAAGCCGGACTCGGATATCGAATCAACAATGTTTGGTCTTTTGAAGCCGGTATTAATTTAACGAGTGCGAATGTAAATTATCAAGCTACCTATCCGGTGTCGTTAAATATGCGTTCATCCGGAACGGTACAAAACAAAATATCTCTTCTTTTTCTACAAGCCCCCGTTTTGGTAAACTATAATTTGACTAAAGACAGTAACCACACCATAGAATTACAGGCGGGATATGTGATATCAAAATTTATTTCCGGTAAGACGATAACAGATGACTATACTACGATTATCAAAGAAGACGATATAAAACTCTATCAGCAAGCCCTTACTTTAGGCGTAGAGTCTGGTGTGCAATTCTCTAAATTGTTGTCGGTACGTTATGGTTTATCGACAATTTGCAATACCTCCACACTAACGACTAAAATTAATGAGCGTCTTAATGATTTATATCACCCTGTGCCGTTTATGCTTCAGGCTCACGTTGGCATTTTGCTGCATTAAGTTTGTTCATTAATGAAAGATTATCAATCCCGATTTAAAGGTTATTTATAAACATGCTTTTCATAGTATGCAAGATTTGGAGTAAGAGGGCATTCTAATTTTATTAAAAAATGAGATTCGAAGAAGCAAAAATTATCTATACCATTGGTCATTCTACTCGAAGTATTGAAGTTTTTTTACAGATGTTGAAGTCATTCGAGATAGAGACACTTGTGGATATACGCAGCTTTCCCGGTTCAAGAAAATACCCTCAGTTTAATCAGGAGCACTTGCAGGTTTCAGTCAAAGAAGAAGGCTTGAGATATGTGCATTTAAAAGAATTGGGAGGCAGAAGAAAGGTAAAACCTGACTCGAAAAACACACTATGGAGAAATGATTCCTTTAGAGGTTATGCAGATTATATGGAAACAGATGACTTTAAGTCAGGGATTTTTAAACTGGAGGCAATAGCATTAACAAGCCGCACGGTGTATATGTGTTCTGAGGCATTATGGTGGCGTTGCCACAGGTCTATGGTTTCTGACTTCCTAAAAACGAAAGGGTGGGTTGTATATCATATTATGGGAGAGAGGAAGTGCGAAGAACATCATTATACATCGGCAGCCAGGATAGTGAATAATGAACTGCGCTATCGGGAAGATGAGATTTTTGATTAGAAAATATTATGTTCTTAAAGTAAATACTTATTCAGACTCCTGTACAGTAATGTTCTTTTAATTATAATCTATTGAAACAGGATATATCAATAGTTCAGCAGCTAATTAGATGATTAATACTCACCATTTACAATATAATAAACCACAGAACACATTGATATTATACAAGTGCTCCGTGGTTACTTCAGGTGGGTGGGTTTAGGTTAATAATTTGAGTGAGGTGGTTGTCGAAAACGATGGGAGAGGCCTGATACATGTTAAGGAACATATCAGGCACTCCCATTAAACAAACAGAAAAACAATGAAAAATTTTAAGTTGGTTTATTAATTATTCAATAGGTTAAGATTTACTTTTTTACGACTATCGTTTTTACGAGGGGTTGGTTATCTATGAGTAGCCGGATAAAGTACGTTCCTTCTGCCAAGTCAGATGTGGGTATAGGTATATGCTGACTACCCGAGTTTAACTTTTCAGAAATTAGTTTCGTGTTAGTTTTACCATCAACCGAAATCAATTGCAGGCATACTTGGGCTGCTTTCGGAAGAAAGAAGTCAACAAAACTTTGATCTATAGAGGGGTTTGGGTATGTAGAAAACCGGAAATTCTCTTCTAATGATTTTTGGTTAACGCCTGCGGTATTCGTGGCTGTCTCAAAAAATTCAGATGCAGGGTTTGGAATAAAATAATCAAAAACAGATTGCAGTGTTGCGACTGAAATCCATTGATATCCAAGAACCTCCCACGAATTCGAATTGCGTATATTTTGTTCATACAAGAATACATTTGTATGGGTGTTGCCGGATGGCGTTGTTATATTACCCCATGCAACATATCTATACATCATAGAATCGTGTATCCCTGTGTTACTTTCATATTCATCAACTATTGATTGATTTAAAATAAAAGGAAATGGATATAAGAGAGCAGGGTTAGTCCAATCCCAATTATAGCCACTATAATCACGCCCACCTAAGGCAAATAAACTATCATTGTTTTGTTGATAATAGACATATCCTGTCACCTGCCCATTAGATTCATACCGCTCGCACATATTGGCAGTAGGGAAATCGGCAGCATAGAGAGTGTTTGCAGGCAGTATAATTTGTTTAGAACTAGGGTTGTGATCATAAGAAAGCGTACTGAAATCCCAATTATTAAATCCGCTTATAGGAAACCCGGGTTGGGGTTTATTGCAAGAATATACGGAGATAGAATCTCCGATGGGCAAAGTAACGGCGTTGATAACAGGCTGCGCAAATGCAAGTACCGGTGAAAAGAATAAGAGTTGTAAAATAAGTTTTTTCATAATTTAGTATTTTAATAATTAATAATGATGTAAAAGTCCATTCTTCTATGCCGAAACACAATCACATAAATATGTGGTTTTTAAGGGAATTCAAACTAATCATAAAAAACAAAGTCATAGAAAGTTTACTTTCTATGACTTTGTACCTTTTACAATCACCTGAAAATCTATGAGCTGATATAGATAGAATATTGAGGTATAAGGAATATATTACTCTTTTACAAATCTTCTTGTTACTACAAGTCCATTCAAACTCTCAACCTTGATGAAATAAATACCTGAAGCTAAATTTTCAGTAGTAATTATTAATTGATTGGAATTGAGCTTTTGAGTGTAAACAGTTTTGCCATATATATCAATGATTGAAAGAAATGCTCCTTGAAGATTGTTATTTGATTTTAGGTTCAAATAATCTTCGATAGGATTAGGGAATACGACAAGACCATCTGCATTGTTTACTGTTTTGATGCCTGTTGTCGGTGATTGCTCTTTCATTAAAGTTAGTCCGTTATCGGTACAAATCCATTTGTTTCCTTGTGCATCAAACGCTATATCATCGATAAATTCGTGCAGTAATCCATAAGATGTGTTGGTAGGATTGTACACTGTCCAGGTAGTGTCGTTAAATTTGCATAAACCCTTGCTGGTAGCAAACCATTTATTTCCTTGTGCATCAAATTTTATAGCCCTTACATAGTTGCCGGCCAAGCCTCCTGAGGTGATGGAATCATTATATACTGTCCAGTTGGTTCCATCAAATTTACTTACACCCGATGCCGTTCCAAACCATTTAATCCCCAAGGGATCAATGGAAACTGAAGAGACAAAGTTGTGGGCTAAGCCACCCGCAGTATTTGTATTGGTATAATTTGTCCAAGTGGTGCCATCGAATTTAATAACTCCTGAACTGGAGGCAAACCATTTATTGCCCGTTGCATCTATTGCAATGCCTGATACAGAAGTATATATGGGTATTCCTCCGTTTGTGTTTGTGGAGTCATAAGATATCCAACTGGTACCGTCAAATTTACTTACACCAGATGAGGTCCCAAACCAAGTGTTTCCGATTGCATCAAAGGCAATAGCCTCAATATAATTACTGGCAAGCCCTCCTGAAGTATTTGAATCAGTGTAATTAACCCAAGCGGTGCCGTCAAATTTGAAGACTCCGTCACCATTTGAGCCAATCCATTTGTTATTAGTGCCATCAATGGCAACAGCCTCGATAAAATTACTTTTAGGGAAAACAGCGGTATTGGATGAATTGTAATTTGTCCAAGTGGTACCGTCAAATTTAGACAGTCCTCCATCCCAAGTGCCTATCCATTTGTCTCCCGCATCATCAATGGCTATGGAATATGTAATGTTGCCGCCTATTCCTTGTGCCGTATTGAGTCTAGTATAATTTGTCCAAGTAGTGCCGCTTAGCTTACAGACACCACTCAAATATTGCCCGAACCATATATCTCCGGCAGCATCACAAATGATCGACCATGCCATATCGGCTGCCAGACCACCCGATGTACTTGCGTTGGTATAGCTTGTCCAGGCAGTACCATCAAATTTAGACACTCCTCTAAACCAAGTTCCTATCCAGATATCACCATTCTGCGGATTAACTGCTAACGAAAAAATAGTGTCATTCACTAGTCCTCCGGAGGTGTTGGTATTAGTAAAATTAGTCCAGGTAGTGTCATCAAATTTATAAAGTCCACTGCCAAACATACCTATCCACTTGTTTCCCGAAGTATCGAGGACAACGCTAAAAGCCAGACCACCGGGAAAGTTGCCTGAAGTTGTAGTAGCATTATAGGCTGTCCAGGTGGTGCCATCATATTTACTGACTCCATCTCCGGTAGCAAACCATACGTTGCCGGCATTGTCAGCAGTTATCGAAATCACCAAATCGCTTGCAAGTCCACCGGATGTATTGGCATTTGTGTAGGTAGTCCAAGTGGAACCATCAAACTTGCAAACTCCTGTTTCGAAACCTGCCCATAAGTTGCCACTGGCATCAAATGCAATACCCGCTACATAATTGTCTAATAGACCTCCTGATGTATTGGACGTGTTATAGAGTGTCCAAGTTGTTCCGGACAGTTTAAGCAAGCCATCACAGGTGCCAATCCATTTATCACCATTAGGTGCAATGGTAACCGTATTGATGCAAGTAGAATTGCCATATTGATTTAGAGGAATGCCACCATGCGTGCTTGCAGAGTTGTAGAAAGTCCAATTGGTACCATCATACTTACTTAATCCGTCCCCGGCAAACCATTTGTTTCCTTGCTGATCTATGGCTATACTATAGACGTCATCACTTCCTAATCCATTATAGGAATAGGTTGTAAAAGCTGGTTGTGCCTTGATAAACAGAGGCAATAATAAAATTGTGAGTAGTAGTTTTTGATTTTTCATAATATAATATTTTAATGATTAATAATGACACTAAAGTACCTTCTTCAAGGCCCTCCGTCAATCACATAAATATGTGGTTTTTGAAAAATAAAAACTTACACAATCTTCTCCTTCAATGCCTTTACCACTGCTTCTCTGCCGCAGTTGACATGCAGTTTGGTGTAGATGTTTTTGATGTGGGCCTGCACGGTGGGCATGCTAATGAAAAGCGTTGCTCCAATCATTTTGTAGCTATAGCCTTTCACTAAATATTGCAATACTTCTTTTTCTCTGTCGGAAAGGTGATATTTATTTTGGGCATGAAAAGACTGAAGTACTTTTTTTGCAATAGTCGGAGACATGGGTGCGCCTCCATTTAGGGCATCTTGTATGCCTTCTAACAATGAAATAAAAGAGGTGTTTTTAAGAAGATAGCCATTAGCTCCGGCACACAAACTATCAAAAAGACGTTCATTATCTTCAAACACGGTGTGCATGATAATAATAGTTTCGGGTCTTTTTTCTTTGATTCTTCTAAGGGCTTCTATACCGTTTACCCTGGGCATGTCAATGTCCATAATCACAATGTCGGGTTGCAACTCTTCAACAATTTTAGCTGCTTGCTCGCCACTTTCAGAAGTACCTACCACCTCAAAACCTTCAACCCCGTCTATCAAAGTTTTGAGCGTATTCAGTAAGGAGGCGTTGTCATCAAATATGGTTACTCGTACCGACATTATGAATCATCTAGTTTAGATGTTGCTATTTATATTAAAAGGATAAAAGTAAATCCCTCTATAACAACAATCAATCGTATATTTATGTGATTTTTATTAATAATTGAACTTGAGTGCCTTGATGAGGCCGGCTATTAATTTCTAAACTCCATTTGAATTGGGCTGCTCGCTGCTGCATATAGGACAATCCATTAGCAACCAATCGCTCATTCAACTCAAATCCCTTCCCGTCATCCGTTATTTCAATTTTTAAAATATTATTTTCTAAAGACACATTGATGAATACATTTTGGGCATCTGCATGTTTCAAGATGTTTTGAATGGCTTCTTTGAAAATAAAAAAGAGATTTCTTCTTTGATGCATACTCAAATGAACTTTCTTTAGCTCCGAAATTTTCGCCTGAACAGCGATGCCTTGGGCCTCTAATATATCGGCTGCATATTTCAACATTCTGGGCATGGCTTCCTCCAAAGAATCGTTGTCGGGATTAATATTCCATACTATTTCTCTTAGATTTTGAGAAATACTTTCGCTCTCACTTTGTATTTTATCCAACCATTGCTTCTGTTGATGGGCATCTATTTTACCGGACTCGAGTACGCGGCTCATCATACTGATATTGGTCAATCGGGAGCCTATTTCGTCATGCAAGTCGTGCGAAATTTGAGAGCGTATTTTTAGCGTTTGCTTTAATTGAGATAGTCGGTATCGGTAAAAGCTATAAGCCAATAAAAACGAACCCAATCCAATAAGCAGGTAGAACCAGAATGTTGCATAGTAAGGCTTATGAATAGTGATGGCGAGCGAATCGGTAAGCGTACTC
This sequence comes from Chitinophagales bacterium, assembly GCA_039810885.1. Taxonomy (GTDB): domain Bacteria; phylum Bacteroidota; class Bacteroidia; order Chitinophagales; family UBA10324; genus BJGO01. The sequence goes on from JBDHXV010000026.1 coordinate 32,790, forward strand.
CATTCTCCACCTTTAGCAGCCACCCGTATCGAGAAATGATAAATACCCGGGCTTAATTCGGCAAAACGAATTTGGCGTTGTTTTCCAATTTCTATCCACTTTTCGTTGTCGTGCAAGCGATAGGCATATCGGTTTTCTTCGCCATTGGTCAGGTTTACACCTGTGAACGATATATTGATATTGTTGCGCCCATGAGGCAGTGTCAACTGCCGGCTTTCGGGGATTAAAATTGTTTGGTTGTTTATCTCTATTTCTGTAATTCTGGGACTAATAGTATTCTTTTTGCCAAAGTCTGCCGGAGAGAAAGATGCCATTGTGCCCACACCACCGGCATAAATTCTGTCAGCAAGAGGATCATATAGAAGTTTAGACGGGAGTGTAGTTGTAGGAAGTCCATCGGAACTACTATAATTAACAAAATGCTCAGTAACAGGATCAAAAAAGCTTAGTCCTAAATTAGTTGACAGCCAAATTCCTCTTTGCTTATCCATTACAATACCGTTGATATAATCAGAACGCAAACCCTGACCTGTACCGAATACTTTCAGGTTGCCCGAACTTAAATCATAACGCACTAAACCGGCAGCATGAACGCTATACCAAAGAATATTTTTCTCTGTATCCATAAATATAGCCCCATGGTTGCTATTGGCTGCGTTGGTAAATTGGGGAAATGGAATAGTTTGAAAACGATTTTCGTTTCTTATCCAGCGGACTAAATTTCCAGAAGAAGGACTGGTAAAATATAAGTCATGATTGCGAGCTTCGGCTACTGCAGCAGGATAAATATAAGGGTAGCTGCCATTGCGAAAAGGGAAAGTTTTAAATTCTCCCGAATGAGTATCGTAACTGCAAAGTCCGTTTCCTCTACCCAAACCCATCCATACGATGCCTTTACTGTCAATGTATTGAGTGATTATGGCTACTGAATCTAAAACTTTCGGGTGTTTTTGTGGTAGTCTGCCATAGTGCCCATTAGTAGTGTTCAGCCATATTAGTCCTACCTGTGTTCCCACCCAAAGCGTGTCTTTTTGATGTGCTCTTACATTCCATACATAATCAGACCATTGACTGTGGGACTTTACAGAAAAGTGTTTATATATTCCGGTAGCTTCATCCCAACCATACACACCATCTCCATAAGACGAGACCCATAAGGTCTTTTCTGCCAAATAAAAAGAAGCAACTTCAAAAGGTGAAGGCAATTTATGGTGAGTATTGGTGAGTTCCGTCTTTTTGAAATGTTGTTTTTGATAGACTATTTTGTAAAGTCCTTTATGCAGATCACCAATCCAAAGATTACCTTCATTGTCTTCTAATATTTTATAAATAGTACTTCCGGCAAAGTGAATCACTCTATCTGAGGTTATTGACAACATCTTGCCTTTTTGCTCAAGATGTACCCAAACTAATCCAATGTTCTCAAAGCAAATAGCTATCCATCCATTTTTCAACAGTACTATTTCGGTTAAAGACTCCTCCTTTTTCTGAAATTCTTTAGGCAACAGACACGAAGCACTTAGTCCCGTTTTTTCATCAATAATTTTCAAAATACTTTTATTGTAATCAATATCTGTAAGGTAGTGTCCGCCAATTTTAAAATATCTCTTATGATAGTTGTCAAGCATAAAATGAAATTTCTTATCGGCAAGGCTACTCAACTCAAGGAGAGAGTCCGGGACTTCCGGTTGCCAGACCAATAATTTTTGAAGTGTCCAAACCAGTACCTTCCCATCAGAAGCAGGTAGTATTTTATATATAAATCTTTGCGCTTTTTCTGAAACATCTTTAGGTGTTAATCTGGAATAGAAAACTTTTTTCAATTGCAAACTACTATCAAACCTATACAAATTGAGTAGAGTAGCGACCCATAAATTTCCATTTGCATCTTTGCGTAGCAGGGCAATGTATTCTCCAAGTTCGTTGTTTTCTTCTTGAGGGCTTTTAGCCAATGATAGTTTCTTGAAGGTGTAATTTTCTATATCTAAAACACAAATCCCTTTTAAAGTAGCTAAGATAAGATGTGTGGAATCCCAAGGGATTATATTCGAAATATCATTGCTCATTAAGGAATATTGCCCACTATCAGCAAAATAGGGTTTTATATCCGCACCATCATATCGGTTTAGTCCGTGCAAAGTAGCTATCCATAAAAATCCGTTTTTATCTTGGGTAATACTCGTTATTTCATTGCTGCTAAGCCCTTTGGTTTCGTCAATGATTTCAATATGTTGTATAGGGGGTTGGGCTTTTACAAGCAAAACCAAAGCAGATAATAAAAGTACAATAACTGATTTAACGCCTTGCAAAGTCATAGTTAATAGCTTATCAAAATAAGGTTACAATATAATTTATAACCGGGTAAGAAACGATCGATCCTGTTTGTCGGGATGATTAAAGATTAAAGTTATTATTTCGTATGTAAAATTTTGTATTATGAAATTAATCTTTGAATCGAATCAAATAACGGACTATTTAAAGGAGAATCCTCCCTATATTCGATTTAAAACACCGCAGGTTCGTGCCATGATTAGTGCAATAGAAGCCAAGACTTCTTCAGCAGAACAAAGAGCAAAGTTGGCTTTTGAAATAGTAAGAGATGAGATTAAGCATTCTTTTGATACCGGAAATCCATTAGTTACTATAGGGGCTGAAGAGGCTTTAGAACATAAGGCAGGAATTTGTTTTGCAAAGTCGCATTTACTTGCAACACTTTTGAGAGGCATGGATATTCCTACAGGTTTTTGTTATCAGCGTGTGTTGCGTAAGGGCACTATTGAATCGGGTTATGCGCTTCACGGATTAAATGCGGTATATCTTCCGGATATAGGGTGGTTTCGCGTGGACCCGCGCGGAAACAAACCCGGCATTGATACCGAATTTAACACGCATCAGGAGCAATTGGCTTATCCCATTCGTGCAGAGTTGGGCGAAATAGATTACCCGAATGTATTTGTAGCCCCCTTACCCGGCGTACTGAAAGCCATGCGCTTATCGAAGGATAGTCAAGAATTATTTTATAAAAGGCCTGAAGCACTTGAAGGTTACAACTGACCGCACACAGAAGTATATGCCGCATACATTGTATTTTCGTGCAGTAAATAAGCAGATGTATGAAAGTAGATGACACATTAATTGATAAAATTGCCGAGCTGGCACGCCTTGAATTTATAGGTCAGGAAAAAGAGGAGATTAAAAATGACTTAGAGCAAATCATAGGATTTGTAGAGAAGCTAAATGAAGTGAACTTAGACAATGTAGAGCCGCTAATCTATATTAGCGATGAAGTAAATGTATTACGTGAAGATGTGGTAGCGGAGCATGTGAGCAAAGAAGAAGCATTGCAAAATGTTCCTTTACGAGATAGCGATTATATTAAAGTACCTAAAGTAATCAAGAAGTAAATAGGATATGCCGAAAGATGTAATTCGTCTAGAGCGGGTTTTTAAAAATTATTATTTGGGGAAAACGGAAGTGCCGGTTCTGAAGGGGATTGATTTGAATATTTCTCAAAATGAATATGTGGCACTTATGGGTCCGTCCGGCTCTGGAAAGTCCACATTAATGAATATACTGGGGTGTTTAGATACCGTATCGAAGGGAAATTATTTTTTGAATGAACAAGATGTAAGCCGATTGAGTGATAATGAACTGGCCGTAATTCGAAATAAGTCTATTGGTTTTGTGTTTCAAACATTTAATCTAATGCCGCGCATGACGGCACTCGAAAATGTAGCCTTACCACTAATATATGCCGGTATAGGCAATGCTGAACGATTAAAAAAAGCCGATCAAATGATTGAAGCAGTAGGGCTTACTGATCGTATGCACCATAAACCGAATGAATTAAGCGGCGGTCAGAAGCAGCGTGTAGCTATTGCCCGGGCATTGGTCAATAATCCTTCTATCATTCTTGCCGATGAGCCTACCGGTAATTTGGATAGTAAGACATCTATAGAGATAATGTCTCTGTTTGAACAAATTCATAAGAACGGCAATACTGTTATTATCGTTACACATGAAGACGACATATCACGATACGCTCACCGTATCGTCAGATTAAAGGATGGTGAAATTCACTCCGACGAGAAGAATTTTTCCGTAACACGTATCGGACAGCTTGTTTAATTAAACGAATAGCTTATGACATTTAAGATTTATACTAAAAAAGGAGATAGTGGTACGACACAACTTATCGGAGGTACCCGCGTACCGAAATATCATCATCGCATCGAAGCCTATGGTACGATAGATGAATTGAACTCTTGGGTCGGGGTAGTGAGAGATCATGTTACAGACGAGGCGCAGCGTGCCATTTTGAAAGAAATACAGGATCGCCTGTTTACCATTGGTTCGCATCTGGCAACCGATCCACAAAAACACAATATGAAGCTTCCTGCATTGCACGAAACAGACGTCATTCTGCTTGAAAATGAGATTGACCGAATGACAGAAACACTACCGGTGATGAAACAATTTATATTACCGGGTGGACATCCTGCTAATTCATTCTCACACATTGCACGCTGTGTTTGCCGTCGCGCCGAGCGATTAGCCACACTTCTAAATGCGGAAGAGCCTGTCGAAGCATTTATCTTAGTTTATCTAAATCGTCTTTCAGATTACCTGTTTGTTTTATCACGTCGCATTACGGCAGACTTCCATGCCGAAGAAATTCCGTGGAATGCACGACAGTAGCGTTATGATATAGATTGTGATTTGTTGTGTTGACGTGTTTCAAAATAAATTTTACTTTCATTTGAATAAAGATACTTTTGCGCAAAATTTAAAAACGCTGTAAGCACTATGTATTGGACTCTGGAATTGGCCTCGCATCTTGAAGATGCTCCGTGGCCCGCGACTAAAGATGAATTGATAGACTATGCCATCCGCTCCGGCGCACCTATTGAAGTTATTGAGAATCTTCAGGAACTGGAAGATGAAGGTGAAGTTTATGAAGGTATAGAAGATATATGGCCTGATTACCCTACACATGATGATTTCTTTTTTAATGAAGATGAGTATTAGTCGTTAAGGTTAAATTCTTTAAAAAGAGCAGCCGGTTAGAACTACTGACCGGCTGTTTATTTTTTTATTCTAATCTCTTTGACTTAATGTCTTGTCCTGAAATAGGTTGACCGTTTTTTGTTAAAAAATGAAAAAGGGTTACAAGTTTTTTCTTGCATAAAAAATGAAGTGGTTGAGATGAACGGAGGCGAAGCCCCGCTTATTTTTTTTGGTTCACGATATTGGCACTATCCGGGTTGCTCCTCAGCATAGCCCGTTTCCATCCTCACCTGAACACTTCAAATATAATTAATCAGGTGGTCGTTTTTTTCATAGCGCTTGTATTTTATTTATTGTAAATCTCAACGGCTTGTTTCATTCTCTTCTTAGCCATTTCTACGCTGGTATTATTTCTCTTGCCTGTCCATAAGTGACCATTGTTTGCTTTATTTTTGGTCAACCTATTTTAGGACGGGACACGCCATAGAGTTGCCGATAACGAAGAAGGGATTAACGAAGTTTTGGTTTTGGGGGATATTGAATTCTTATCGCTGTTACAAAAAAATGAAACACAACATTAAACTTTTCTGCCGATGAAAATTTGTTTCATTTTTTTGTTTCGCGTTTTCGCTTGTTAGAACTCAGACGATTCTTTTTCCATTCTCGCCCCCAAAACCAAAATTTTGTTTAATCTTATGTTAGCTGAAGCAATTTCTTTTTCGCGTCAAGGTTTTTCTTTCTGTGTGTTTTGGGTGTTGATGTGTTTGTTCGCTTTTGGTAGTGTGGCGTGTGGGTTTGGTTGCAAGCTCTTTTTATTTTTTACTACGCGAAGTACAACATCAAAAAATAAAATGTGCTTGCAAATGCGGTGGAATTTGAAAGTTTATGCGTTTGATTTTGTGGTTTGAATTTTATCTTACATTTGGTTCTTCAAAAAAAATTATTTTCTTATGGCATCAACAACTGAAACCGGTCATGCGAAGAATATTGGTAATGCTTTTCTTCTCAACCAAAAACTAACTGGCTTAGGAGCTGATTATGCTCCGAGCAATCCTTTGATTGTTTAGGCAACAATTATTGCACAACAGGATGCGTGTAACACTTTGCAACTTGAAGTGAATACTCAAAGCGGAGTGTTTAAGCCGCTTGTGAATGCGAGAAAAGATTTGTTCAAAAAGGTGAAGCCGCTTGTTCGCAGAGTTAGAAGTGCTGCGGTGAGTAGCGGAGCGAGTTCATCTTTTGTTGCTGATGTGAATACGATTGTGAAGAAGATTTAGGGTGAGCGTGCAAGTGCCGCGACTGCTACTACTGCTGACCCTGCTGGAACAAGTTCAAGTCAGCAAAGTTTTGATAACACTACGAATAATTTTAATTCGCTTGTGGCTTTGTTGGTTGCTGAACCTGCATACAATCCAAGTAAAGCGGATTTGAAAACTGTTGCTTTGAAAGGTCATTTTGTTTCCTTGAACGATGCGAATAATGGTGTTAAGACAGGAGCGATTCCGTATAACAAAGCGGTGGTGGATAGAAATAAGGCACTTTATGCAACTAAGAAAGGACTTTGCGATGTATGTCAGAGTGCAAAGGATGAGGTAAGAAGCACTTTTGGTTTTTCGTCTCCTGAATTTAAACAGGTTAGTAAGATTAAGTTTACTAAGTTGGCTAAGGTGGATTAAGCAACAGTTATTGAAACTTTAATTAACCCGAATACTGGATTAAATAACTGGTGTTCGGTTTTTTTTATGAGAAGTTATTAATTATTTAGTGTCAGTTTGTCTTTGTTTAACTGACATTCGTGTTTAATTTAGAACGAGTTCGAGTTTGTTTGATATGAGTTTTGGTTTGTTTAACTTGAATATTGGTTTGGTGAATTGGAGTTCTGGTTTGTGAGTTGGGGGTTTGGGTTTGAAATGAATGAAATATTCATTTTGAATATCAATTAGAACTTGAGATGGTGTCTTTTCCTTTTCTAACAAATACTATTTTTCCTGAGTTGTCGAAGAAAAAGTAAAGGAAGTAGCACGAGGAAGATTTGCCTTTGCATGGCGGTGAAATTGAATAGCACATTAGCGCAGTGATGGCGGTGTCCTGATTTGTAAATGTTTTTCGGTCGGATGATATGCGATAATTATTTCCGAAGAGAACGGAAATTTTAAATGTGTCGGAACCGATGATGCAGTTTTTATATTTTGAATTCAATCGTTGGATGAAGCTGTCGTTTGTGATGAAGTAGTTTCCGTTCTGTTCATATTTCCAATTGAGTTGAATAGTTATTTTCAGTGAAACGGAATCACAAAAATTCATTGAGGAGCTTTGCCCCCCAATGAATTTGTTACAAGAAATCAAAATGAAAAAAGAAATGAAAAAGAAAATCAGTTGCTTCATTGCCTGATTAGTTTTTGATAATTGTAGTTTCCATTTACAGAAAGTTGAATCAAGTAAAGTCCGTTTGTCCAAGTGGTAGTTTGAAGTTGCAAATTATAATTTCCTATTGATTGCTTTACTGTTTCTGATGAATATATTATTCTTCCAAGATTATCGAATACAGAAAGTGTAACTGTTGCATTTGTTGGGAGTTTGTATGAAACTGTTACGCCATCTGTTGTTGGATTTGGGTAAACAGAAAAATTTGAACTGTTATTATCAAGTGTTGCAATTCCATTTTGAAAGGTTGGGCAATCACCTAAATAAAGCAATGGCATATTAAGAACACCGCAAGCTGCAATTCCAGGGTTTTGAGATTCAGTGACAGTATAAGTTCCATTATCGTGAGCAGGTGAATCGTAAAATAATCTAATGCGGCGATTTGCTGATACTTCTCCTTTGCTTGATTCCCACCACATTACTTTAGTTGAATCATTAACATGCCAATTAGAAATTGCATGACCTAATTCGTGAAGTAAAACTTCGTAGAGGTCAAACTTTCCTGCCTGAACATTATGCGCTGCAACTGTATCACACCACATGAGTGGGGCTTTATCTTCGTTCACAATCAAATCAATTTCTCTTACATGCTCGATACCATAAGCAAGGCATGTTGAATCAAAGAAAAGATGCTGTGATGTTCTCGCAACAATTCCACTATCATCTAAATGACCGAATGAAATTAAATTGATATGGTCGTAAGCATCGGGGGCAAGTGGATTGGGCATAATAGTGTCTGAACCAATTTGGAAATTGACATTAGTGAGACAAACCCAATCGTGAACCGCTTTAGCTAGACATTCCATTCTATCAGGGTGATTTGAAAAAGAAGTGTCGGGATGAAAAATATATCCATTGTGTGTATACCAATAATCATCAAGCATGTTGAGATACTTGTGTCGCGGACTTGGTGAAGGAATTTCTAAAAAGTTAGAAACGGCGAAATGAATTGTGAGCGGGCTTGTTAAAAATGTTGTGGTGTCGCCTGTGTTGGTTTTTATTTTCAAGTAACCTGTGCCGGGTGTTGCCTGCGTGTTAATTGGTGAACTTGAAGAATCAACAATTGACGGAACGATAAATTTAATAAGTGTGTCAGACCAAGAAACATAATCAGTCGGGTCTAATGAAAGATAGGTTTGACCTCCATCATCGGAGTTGCGAAGAAAAATACCTCCATTGCCTTGCGTTGCTCCGAATTTGATTCCTGAAACTGTTACAGTGTCACCAACTCCACCATTTACAACTGGTGGTGTAATAGAATTGATAGTAAGTGTGCAAGGTGGCATTACTTTATTTTCATTTGCTACAATGCCATCATAATAAGTTTGAAATGTATCGTTAGGAAAATCTGCGTAAGCAGAAAACGAAAGCATCAAATCTCCAAACCATAATGCAGTATCTTCAACTTTTATATTTGATGGAGGAATACAATTTTGAATTTTCATTTTCACATGAAATAATTTGACCGCCGCAGTTGGAACGAGAACTTTATTTTGACTGTAAACATGTTCATCTGCTAAAACATAAATTGCATCAGGAGATAAATCAAGTGCATAAGGAACAGCATAAGCAGTAGTATCTGCAATTAGCGGGGCAGCAGTAATCATCACCGCATTATTTTGAACAACACTGTCGCCAAATACACTTGTGTTGTATTTTATTCTTGTGCATGATTGGTCGAGATAACCTGTTCCTTGATTATCAAAAATAGAAACATCAAACTCTGCATATTTTTGAGTTGAACCAGTAACCGTGATGTTCGACATTTTGTAAGTAAGAGTTGATGTAGAACGAGTATTCTCCTTTTCTCTACTGTGAATCTTTTTATCTGCAAGTTTTGAAGAAATAATTTGCGCACCTTTAGCATTATCATAATGCGGAAACTCATCCTGCGATTTATCATAGGGGATGAATGATGTTTGATTGAAATTGTTGTTTTGAAAAATTGATTCGCCCGGGTTGCAGTCAGTATAATTTATTTGAGTGAGTAGTTCCATCATTCCATAAGCTGCGGCTAAACTGTCGAGTTGAAACTTGTAGTCAATGATTAGTTTGTTGATGTTGTCGTCAAGATATTTTATGTAACCCTGTTGATTAAAACCAACTTGAAGTTTTACAGGATTGTTTTCAGTATAAAAATCTATTGGCGATTCTTCGCGCGAAGTGGAATTGCAAAGGAAGATTCCCATCATTCCTGTTCTTAGTGTTAGGTTGTGCGAAAGCAGCGTAGCTGTTTTGCCAACATTACCGCCAAGAGTTATTATTTCTACTGTTCCACATTGAAGGTCGCCTTTAAAAATTTTTGAAATCTCAATTGTGTTTGAGGTAAGAATTGTTTTGCCACTATCGGGTGTATAGGATTTGCTTTTGATTACTGTTCCTTCAAAGATGAATTGTGCATCCATTGCCCTTGTGGCAATGTCTTTAAGTTCGATTTGTGATTTTGCCTGAAAGGCAAATAGGACTAACAATAGCGTTAGCGATGTTTTGAAAAAAGATTTCATGTGTTTTGTTTTGATTGTTAATTGCAAATTATGAGAATAGAATTATTCTGTTCGTGAACATAAGTAAATGTTCTTGTTAAGTTTTGTTTTCGATGGTTTACGGTGGACTGTGAGCGTGGGGAGAAATGCAAGTGTGTTTGAAAGCAATAGACCTTCCGTTTGAAACATTGCTTTCAAACTCTCTTGCATTTGGGCTGTGGCGGTTAGAATTCTTATCCTACATTTTTCCGTTTGGCGAGAAACTGTCTTGTCCTGAAATAGGTTGACCGTTTTTTGTTAGGAAATGGAAAAGGTTTACCAGTTTTTTCTTGCACAAAAAATGATGCGGTTGAGATGAATGGGGGGCGAAGTCCCACTTCATTTTTCGTGGTTCACGATGTTGGCACTATCCGGGTTGCTCCTCAGCATAGCCCGTTTCCATCCTCACCTGAACACTTCAAATATAATTAATCAGGCGGTCGTTTTTTCATAGCGCTTGTATTTTTGTTTGTTGTAAATCTCAGCGTCTTGTTTCATTCTCTTCTTAGCAATTTCTACGGCAGGGTTGTTTTTCTTGCTTGTCCATAAGTGAGTAATGTATGGGTGCATTTTAGGTAAGCTATTTTAAGACGGGACAGCTGATACAGCCACTTTACTTTAAAAGTTTTTTCTTCTTTCGCTGTATCTCGTTTGCCAAGTGTTCGGGTAAAAACTTTTTTGAGAGTTCCATACCCGTTTTCTTTTCAAATTCAACAATTATGTCTTGCTGAAAGTCTTTGATAAACTCCAGTTCTTCTACCATTTGGCGTAGCTTTT
>JBDHXV010000027.1:0-43429 GCA_039810885.1 Chitinophagales bacterium
CTGTTAATAGTAAATGTTTTGTTTTCATAATTGAGTTGTTTTTAAAAGTATGCCTACTCTTTAATCTGCTTTTCGGCATCCGCAGGGTTTAGTTTTTCACTTTTAATTTTTAATTCTAAATTTTTAATTCTTCACAAACTTCTTCATCATTCTTTTTCCTGCTGCATTTATCTGTAAAAAATATACACCGGAGTTTAAGGTGGAAGTGTTGAGGATGGTTTGTTGTGGATTGAGTTTTTCTTGTATTACAACTCTGCCCAATAAATCTATAATAGTGACTGTGGCATTACTCAATTCATTTTCGGCTTGAATGGTGAGTTGATTATTTACAGGGTTAGGATAAACAAATAACCCGCTTGTGTTTAAAGCTGCAATGCCGGTATTTGGCGAATAGGTGTTGATGTATTCAGTGCGCATGTGGGACTCATAATAACTTCCACTTGCGTTCCAACCGGTATAAAAATCTTGGGATAATAAACAGCCATTAGCATCATAAGCGTAATCATATTTATAGAAATTCGTCCACGAGTTACTTATATCATCCCAAGTTTGATAAAGTTGTTGGGTTTTATTATTGCTGGCATCGTAAGTCCAATGATATTTATCGTTATTCTTCCATGAGCTGCTTGTGTCATCCCAAGTTTGATTAAGTTGTTGGGTTTGGTTGTTGTTGGCATCGTAGGTCCAATTTGTTTTAGCAGAATTCTTCCATGAGCTGCTTGCGTCATCCCAGGTTTGATAAAGTTGTTGGGTTTTATTATTGTCGGCATCGTAAGTCCAATCATTTTTAGAGTTATTTTTCCAGGAGTTGGTGCCTAGATCCCAGGCTTGATTAAGTAGTTGGGTTTGGTTGTTGTTGGCATCGTAAGTCCAATCATATTTAATATCATTCTTCCAGGAGTTGATGCCTGTATCCCAAGTTTGATTAAGTTGTTGAGTTTGGTTGTTGTTGGCATCGTAGGTCAAATCAATTTTATTGTGATTTTTCCAGGAGTTGGTGCCTAGATCCCAAGTTTGATTAAGTTGTTGAATTTTATTATCGTTGGCATCGTAAGTGTAATCGGTTTTGTCGTTATTTATCCACGAGTTGCTATTCCAAAATTGAATTATCTCTTGTGTTATATTATTGTTGACATCGTAGGCCCAATCTGTTTTTAAATTATTCTTCCATAAGTTGGTGCCTGCAACCCAGGTTTGATAAAGTTCTTGTGTTTTATTATTGTTGGCATCATAAGAATTGATCGTTCTACCCGCTTTTACTTTTATAATTGTATCAGGAAGGGTAAAATTGTAATGGTAAGCCGTGTCCACCCGACAGCCTGCTAGTGCGTAGTAGCTGAATAGTGCTACAAATGCTGTTAATAGTAAATGTTTTGTTTTCATAATTGAGTTGTTTTTAAAAGTATGCCTACTCTTTAATCTGCTTTTCGGCTTCTGCAGTTTTTGTGTTGTTTTATGCTTTAATAAACTTTTGCTTATCCTTTTTCCGGCTGTATTTATCTATAAGAAATAAACACCGGAGTTTAAGGTAGAAGTGTTGATGATGGTTTGTTGTGGATTGAGTTTTTCTTCTGTTATCACTCTGCCGAATAAATCCATAATGACTACTGTGGCATTACTCAATTCATTTTCGGCTTGAATGGTGAGTTGGTCATTTACCGGATTAGGATAAATAGAAAATCCTCTTGTGTTTATATTAGCTAATAAGTCTATTTCCCATTTAGATATTGGAGTATTCATATTGGGTATAATTTATTTATTCTAAAATTACTTTCATAATAATTAATTAACAAACTATATAAATAAGACATCGGCTCGCATTGTATGTCTGATTATTTTCATGATCACATTTTTGGTGTTAACTGCCATTAACCTTGGCTTATACAGTCCTGTGGTTGCTTGTTTTTGAGATCGTAAGCATCATCCTAATTAGAGTCACTCTTACAAGTGTTGTTAGTGCCGCCTTAGTAATTGATTATTGTTGCTGAACAACGAAAGGCTCTGCGTGGAGGCTCAAGTTATGAGTCTATACTCCATAAATGATGCAGTCAGCAGTTTTTATTTTAGCTCAAACTTGGAAATGGTATCCCGTTTATAACAATAAAACTCATAATCAGGCTCGAACCCCAATTTGAATACTTTTTCAAGATATATTTTATCATATTGAGGCAACATATCTTCATACTTTTTCATTAAGTGCACGGGAAGCTCATTTGGCAAGATTGACCTTTCGATTTCCAACCCGTCATCAATGGCAAATTCCAATGTAAAAACACTTTCTCGCCATTTGAAGGTGGTTTCTTCAAATTGGTTTTGCGAAATTGAAATTTTATCTTGCTGAATGATTTTTGATGAAGTTGTTATCAGTAGTGCCGTACCCGAAACAACCATAGCGCTATATCCAATTTTTCTGAAGATATATTCGCTTAGAAACGGCAGAATATACTTTACGGTATAGGATGAGATTACGGTTGCGATGGCGAGAACAAGCCCAACAGTAATTGCAGATTTAGAATATAAACCGAGCAAAACATAAATGATCAGCTTTATAAGGTGAAGGAAGATTTCATTTGCGGCTCTTGTTGCCACGATTTCTTCTTTTGATAAACCATATTTTAGATAGAACCGGTTAAACAATAATCCAATGGCCCCCGTAATACCAGATACAAAGCCGGCAAAGAAGCCAACGATTGCGAGTACAAATCGGGGATAGGGCTTTTCTTCTTCCTTTTGTTTTTTTCTTGAGATAAAGAGTTGCGGAATGTTAGCTATTAAGAAAACGCCTACAATTATTTGTAAATAGATAGGGTTGATATACTTTATTAAGAAAGCTCCTAATATTACAGCAGGTATTGAAAAAGGAACAAACCATAAAAAGATATTCCATCTTATATGTTTTTTGAAAACGAAAATTCTTGATGCAGAGCTTGTAAGTGTTCCCACGGTCAAAGAGAATGGAACAACGGATGTTGGAAGTAATAAATTTAATGCCGGTATTAGAATTAAACTAGCACCGCCGCCACAAATTGCACTAAGCCAAAATGCGAAGATTGTTGTTAAAAACAAGAATGAAAGTTTAAATAACACGCGTTAGTTTTTATGAGGATCCCTTATTTTAATCTTCTTGATGCTTTAATTAGTGAAGTTTAATTTTTATACACGTTTAAATCTTAACATCAAACAGGTAACCAACCATAGCCGTTATCATCATAGCAAAACTTCCCCAAAACGTAATCCTGAACACTGCTTTACGAATGCTGGAACCACCCATCTTGGCAGAGAGCGAGCCTAGTAACATTAATAAAACAATAGTAAATCCATAGAGATAATATTCAAGACCTGATAAAGGGAGGAGAAGGGTAACGAGCAAAGGCATAATAGCGCCTGAGGTGAAAGAAGCCCCCGATGTAAGTGCCGCCTGAATCGGGTTGGCCTGTGATGTACTGGTAATTCCCAATTCATCGCGGGTGTGAGTCAGAAGTGCATCGTGTGCGGTTAACTCTTTAGCAACTAACATAGCGGTATCTTTCTTTAGCCCACGTTTTTCATAAATCTCTGCTAAATAGAACAATTCTTTATCCGGCATTGTCAGTAATTCTTGCCGCTCACGCTCAATATCAGCAAGTTCAATATCGGTTTGCGAACTAACGGACACATATTCTCCTGCTGCCATAGACAGTGCTCCGGCAACTAATCCGGCAAGAGTGGCTAAAACAATTCCTTCACGTGTTCCGCCTGCAGTAGTAACACCAATGGCAAGGCTGGAGACAGAAATAATACCATCATTCGCCCCCAGCACCGCTGCACGCAGCCAGTTACTGCGTGTAATGTAATGTGGAGCTAAGTAGTCGTCTATGTTCGGCTTCAAGGCTTCGATAATTTGGCTAAATCTATTAAGGTTGACAGAAAAAAAGAATTATTAAAATACACCTTCCCAACACGGAACTAGAGGCCATCATTCTTGTTTACTTTTGCATTATGTCGGTGAAGAAGAAAGTTTTAGTAGCAATGAGTGGAGGTATTGATAGCACAGTTGCCGCTGTAATGATGCACCGTGCGGGTTATGAGGTGATTGGCATGACAATGAAAACATGGGATTACTCGAGCAGCGGCGGTTCTAAGAAAGAAACCGGTTGTTGCAACTTAGATTCGATAAATGATGCAAGAGCCATTGCTGTTGACTTGGGTTTTCCACACTATATCATTGACATTCGGGATGAGTTTGGCGACGCCGTAATTGAAGATTTTGTCAATGAGTATATCGCAGGTCGCACCCCCAATCCATGTATTTTATGTAATACACACATTAAGTGGAATGCCTTATTTAAACGAGCAGCGCTGTTAGGCTGTGATTATATCGCTACGGGTCATTATGCTAATGTAGTACACCAAAACGGTCGTTATTATGTTCATCAGGGAAGAGATGAATGGAAGGATCAATCCTATGTACTATGGGGTTTATCGCAGGCTTCTCTGGCAAAAACACTATTGCCTTTAGGCAACTATCGAAAATCGGAAATCAGGCAAATGTGTAATGAGTGGGGCTATACCGATATGGCAAAGAAGAGTGAGAGTTACGAGATATGTTTTATTCCGGATAATGATTATCGCGGCTTCCTGAAACGCAGAGTTAATGGATTAGAGGAACATGTGGCAGGTGGAAATTTTATTGACACTCAAGGAAACCTATTAGGTATGCATGATGGATATCCGTTTTACACCATTGGTCAGCGAAAAGGATTAAACATAGCATTCGGCAAACCTATGTATGTTACTGATATCATTGCTCATAGCAACACGGTTGTGCTGGGAACAGAAGAAGAACTCAAGCGTAATGGTATGCTGGTAGGTAAGGTAAATCTGCTCAAGTATAATAAAATTGAAGATGGGATGGAAGTCCTCGTAAAGATTAGATACAAAGATAAAGGTGCTATGGCCCGCGTGTATAATGAACAAGAAAACTTACGGGTTCATTTTAACTCTAAAGTAAAATCTATAGCTCCGGGGCAGAGTGCCGTGTTTTATGAAGATGGCGATGTAATTGGCGGTGGTCATATTATACAGAGTTATGACTTGTAGTTGCTTATTTTAAGCCGTCTTCAACCTAAGAATATATATGCTCACACCGATATTACACGTAATTAATACCGCAGTGACCCAGTATGGTGGATGAATATAAAAGATGCTGAAGAGTATAGCAAGGGTCATTGAGGAAATTGAAATGATTTTTCCTTTTAATGTGATCTTGCCTGCTTGAAAATTCTTAATGTGATGACCAATTATTCTATGGTTCATTAACCAATTATAAAACCGTTTTGAGCCTCTTGCATAAAAATAGGCTGCTATAATAAAAAATACTGTACCGGGCATTAGGGGTAACACCACGCCAATAAACCCAATCCCTACAAAGAAGTGTCCTAACCATATATACAGTGATTTTCTAAACCCTTTAACTTCTTCCGACATCAAGTATTTTCACTAAGACGCTGGCGGATACGCAGCAAGGAAACATTCTTTTCGTTGGTATGTAATTCTATTAAATCAACGCGTAATAAATCCTGAACCACTTTATTTACATATTCTAAGCTATCGGAAATAAAATTCCGGCCGTGTACTTTTTCCATTGTTTCAATCAGTACTTCGTGTGTAATCTCTTCAAACTTCCATATTGTAGAGATGATATCTTGGCGTAACAGATCATAAGAATTTTGATTACGAATTAACACGACACTTTCTTCTTTAATGATAGGTGATGCTTTTTGCGGTTTAAGCGTTTTTGCTTTCTGTGCAGGTTTGTCGGCAGCCTTTAATTTTAAGGTGTTCTTGGATTTTGTCTTAACTGCTTTTTTTGCTGTTACCTTTTTCAACACTTTAGCAGCCGTTTTCTTAACTGCTTTTTTAGTATTCACCTTAATAGGTTTATTCTTAGTAGCCGTTTTCTTAATCGCTTTCTTTACGGATTTATTCGACTTTTTTTTAACCGATTTAGCAGGCAACTTCTTTACTTGTTTCGCAGGTTTCAGTTTTGTTTTATGAGCTTTCTTAGGCATAAGCGTATGATATGATACGCAAAGGAAATATTAATTCAGAAGTAATTCAAACATATTTGAAGAATTACATTCTGCTAAAAACTCATCAGATAGAGATATCGTAAAATGAGGTGCCGATAAAAGGACGTAATTATTCATAGAATCCTTTACTTCTAATTCCAAAGCATATTTTCCCGGATAACGTCTTACGATTTGTGCCAGTTGGGAGATGAATAAATCATCAATGCTTTCGATGTCTGTTCTTAACCTTACCGAGTTGCACTTCTTCTCCCGAAGGTCTTGTAGCAAGAGAATATCAGTAAATGTAAATTCATAGTCTTCGCTATTCCAACGTTGCTCATAACGGCCCTCTATGTATAACATAGTGTTGACTTCAAAAAAATGTTTAAAGCGCAGATATTTTTCACCAAACAATTTGAAAGTTTTTGTTCCGGTGCGGTCTTCTAATTCAATAACACCAAAGGGCTTTTGATTTTTAGTCATCAGATGATTCACGTTAACAATAATGCCGGCGAATGAAAGGTTGTGTTTGGGAGTATGCTCTAAATTAACCAGCGTGCAGTTGCAGAAACGGTGCATTTCGGTTTTATAATTATCTAACGGATGCCCTGAAATATAGATGCCTGTTACCTCCTTCTCGTGATGTAATTGCTCAAAAATAGACCAAGGCTCAGTGTTAGGATATTGAATATTAATATCCATGTTTTCTGGCGGTAAATCGCCGAACAAACTATTTTGAAGTGAGTTAGATGTACTGAGTGCATTACCGAACTTCATCACTTTCTCAATCATCGTGACTGATTCGTTAGGAGCAAGAGCAAAATATTGCGCTCGATGCGTACCTTCAAAACTATCCAATGCACCCGCATATACAAGGGCTTCTATAGAACGACGATTAAGGTTTCTAGATTTCACTCGTTTCACAACATCGGATAAACTTTTGTATATCCCTGCTTTTTCACGTTCTTCAATTAAGGCATTGATGGCAGCTTCGCCTAATCCTTTTATAGCTTGTAACCCAAAGCGAATTTGTCCTTTAGCATTTACGGAGAATACACGCTGTGACTCATTTATATCGGGGCCTAATACGTTCAGGTGCATGCGCTTAGATTCATCGAGGAATGAAGTGAGCGTCTCCAGATCTGTATTACGCGAAAGTACCGAGGCCATATACTCAGCCGGATAGTTTGCTTTTAAATAAGCAGTATGATAGGCAAGCACAGAGTAGGCTGCAGAGTGCGAGCGGTTAAAGCCATATTCGGCAAATTTTTCCATCACATCAAAAATTTCATTCGCTACTTTCTCATCAATCTGGTGTAAATCTTTTGCTCCTTTACAGAACGTATCTCGTTCCTTAGCCATCTTTACTTTATCCTTTTTCCCCATGGCGCGGCGTAATGTATCTGCTCCACCTAAAGAATAACCGGCTATAATCTGTGCTGCCTGCATAATTTGTTCTTGGTAAATCATGATACCGCAAGTATTCTCAAGTATAGGCTTTAAAAGAGGATGTGGGTATTCAATAGCTTCGTGACCATGTTTCCGTTTAATATAACTTTCGATGTATGCCATCGGCCCCGGGCGGTATAAGGCATTCATGGCAATCAGGTCTTCAATAGCATTAGGTTTTAGGTCACGTAAGTGTTTACGCATACCGTCGCTTTCAAATTGGAATGTACCTATGGTATTTCCGCGTTGATAGAGTTCAAAAGTCTTTTTATCGTCTAAGGGAATGTTGTCAATTTCAATTTCAATACCATGTCTTATGCGAATATTTTCGATGGCATCGCGAAGGATTGAAAGCGTTTTTAGACCAAGAAAATCCATTTTCAGCATTCCGGCATTCTCAATGAGTGTACCCTCAAACTGAGTCAGCAATAAATCAGAATCTTTTGAAACGGAAACCGGAATATAGTTTGTGATATCATCGGGGGCAATAATAACACCTGCTGCATGTACTCCTGTATTGCGAATGCTGCCTTCCAGTTGAGCAGCAAGTTTTAATACTTCGGAGCGTAAAGTGTTACTTTTCAATACGGCTTGCAATTCAGGTACTTTTTGATACATCTGACTTAGCGTAGTGCCTGTAGATTCGTCCTGTCGAGTGGGAATCTTCTTAGTCAAATCATTTGCTTCGTTAATGGAAAGTTCTAATACACGTGCAACATCCTTAATACTTGATTTTGCCGCCATCGTTCCAAAGGTGATAATTTGAGCCACTTGTGTGCGCCCATATTTTTCAACGACATAATCAATAACGCGCTGTCGTCCATCATCATCAAAATCAGTATCAATATCAGGCATATTGACACGCTCCGGATTCAAAAAGCGCTCGAAGAGTAAGTTGTATTTAATCGGATCTATGTTCGTAATTCCCGTGCAATAGGCTACCACAGAACCTGCGGCGGAGCCGCGTCCGGGTCCAACAATTACTTTTAAGTTACGTGCTGCACTGATAAAATCGCCAACCACAAGGAAGTAACCGGCAAAGCCCATGTTACGAATAACCTTCAACTCATGTTCTATGCGTTCAGTTACTTCTGAAGTAAGTTCTTTATATCTTTTTCGAGCGCCCTCATAGGTGAGCGCATACAAGTATTCGTCTTCGTTATTAAATGAAGGCGGTAATGGAAAATTGGGCAGCAGTATGTCGCGCTTAATTTTAGGTGGTTCTATCTTATCAACTATCTCATTGGTATTATCAATTGCTTCCGGTATGTCTTGAAACAGTTCAATCATTTCTGATTGCTTCTTGAAATAAAATTGATCATTGGGAAATCCAAAACGATATTCTCTACCATCACCGATGGGTTTACTTCTTACTTCACCGGTATTTACACATAATAAGATGTCTTGTGCTAAAGAATCTTCTTTCTCGATATAATGCGAGTCGTTGCTTGCTATGACCTTGACTTTATACTTCGTCGCAAATTTTAATAATATGGCATTTACCTTTTTCTGTTCTTCGAGATGATGGTTCTGTAACTCGATATAATAATCGTCTCCGAACAAATTGAGCCACCATTTGAAAAGGTCTTCGGCCTCTGCTTCAGATTTATACATTATAGCCTGCGGAACTTCTGCGCCGAGGCAACACGTCGTAGCTATTAAACCTTCGTGATATTGTAGCAATAATTCTTTATCAATTCGCGGATACTTGCTGTATAAGCCTTCGATAAATCCAAGAGAACAAAGTTTTGACAGATTGTGATAACCTGTTTGATTTTTTGCCAGTAGCAGTTGATGATACCGCTTATCGCGTTGCTGAGCTGTAAATTGCTTCTTATGACGGTCTTCGGTTAAGTAGAATTCGCATCCTACAATGGGTTTAATATTTGCTTTCTGGGCTTCATTTACGAATTCAAATACCCCATACATATTCCCATGATCCGTAATAGCCACGGCGGGCATTTCATCAATTGCTGCTTTTTTAATCAATGATTTAATGGCAGCAGCACCATCTAATAAAGAATATTGTGTGTGTACATGAAGGTGAGAGAATTTGGGCATGGCTACTTTGCTTTATATCCTTTCTTGAGGAGTATTTCAATAATGCGGTCTTTGAAATTACCTTGAATTATTATCTGTCCATCTTTAGCCGTACCGCCCACACCACAAGCTGTTTTCAGCACTTTTGCAAGGTCATTAAAATCAGTTTGTTTGCCTATGAAACCATGTACAATTGTTACTATTTTACCTGCACGCATTTTGCTATCTGTCAGAACTCTAAGAGTTTGTTTTGAAGGTTCTAAGGTATCCGGTTCGCCCTGATCATTGTATTGGTATTCATAATCAGGATTCGTGGAGAATACAATGCCATTTCGATTTTTGTTTTTGTTACTCATAGTTTAGTGAAAGTAGGAGGATAAATTCAAGGAATTATCACCCTCAAAGATAACGGATTAAGCAGCGCACGGAAGGAAGAATTTTTTCCTAAGGGCTCTCCATCCACTTGAAAATGTGTATTATTTTTTGATTGAACTTTTACGTGTTTAACCCTATGATGAATTACCGCAGGATGACGATATATATTGCCGAAAAACAATAAGTACATTAACCATTTATAATACAATAAATTCGTTTTTTTCACCAGCACTAAATCAAAATAACCGTCATCAAGTTTCGCATCGGGGGCAATACGAGCTTTATAGCCGAATTGATTAGAGTTACAAATGTTGACAGCAAAGAATTTTCCTGTTAATCTGTTTTCGTCCCACTCAATCTTGTATTCAAACGACCTGTAAGACAAAAAGTGAATGACCGTTTGCCAGGCATATCCTAAAAAGCCACGAAACGTTTTTTTCTTATCGAACGCTTCCGCTACACAAGCTACAAAGCCTGCTCCTGCATTGCTCAAGAATAAGGAGTCATTAATAGTTCCGGTATCAATAATTGTGGTATGATTTTTATTAATGACTTGCACGGCTTTCGCAATGTTTAAGGGTATGCCCAGATGGCGTGCCAGTCCATTCCCTGAACCCATAGGCAAGATGGCTAATGCTGTAGGGGAGTGAATTAGAGGTCGTGCGACTTCATTAATCGTACCATCGCCACCTGAAGCGACAACAATATCAAAACCTTGTTCAACAGCCTTTTGAGCTAATTCTTGCGCATGCCCTTGATGTTCGGTTAACCAAATCGTGTAATTAAAAATGGAGTGGTCAATATGTTGATGTATCAATTGGGTAACGGGTATTTGCTTTCTGGCACCGGCAACAGGATTAATAATAAAAGCTATGCGCTTCATAAGGCGGCAACAAAAATAACTTGAAATAGCTGAGGCTTACCGGATAGCTTTTAAGCTTAAATCAAGACTTCTGTATGAATGTGTAATGGAACCTACGGAAATATAATCTGCTCCACAGTCTGCGTAATCCTTAATATTCTGCAAAGTAATTCCGCCTGATATTTCTGTTTCATAAATATTGTTAATCATCTCCACTGCAGTACGCACCGAGTCGGGGCTGAAATTGTCTAACATAATGCGATGTATGCTACCTATACTCAATACTTCACGCACCTCATCCAGTGTACGTGTTTCAATTTCAATTTTTAAATCAAGATTTTTGATGCGTAAGTATTCATTTGCTTTATGTATGGCTGCTTTAATGCCACCGGCATAATCAATATGATTGTCTTTAATCATCATCATATCAAACAGGCCGAAACGATGATTCTGACCGCCTCCAATGTTAACAGCCCACTTTTCTGCGGCACGAAATAGTGGAGTCGTTTTTCGGGTATCAAGAATTTTGGTCTTGCTGCCTTCCAAAGCTTGTACATATTTTGAAGTCAAGGTGGCAATACCGCTCATACGTTGCATCACATTAAGCATTAAACGTTCTGTGCTTAATATGGAACGTGCAGAGCCTTGTAAGATAAAAGCAATATCTCCTTTCTTAATTACAGAACCATCTGCGATTAATAGGTCAAATTGTAATTCAGAGTCAAAATAGTGTGCAATCATTTCTGCTAATTCCACACCGGCTAACATACCGTCTTCTTTAACTTTTAACTGAGCGATACCTATTGCACCTGCCGGAATGCAGGCCAGTGATGTATGATCGCCTTCATGAAGATCTTCTTGAAAACTTTGGGCAATAAATTGATTCCAGTCGTATACGGGGCGCATTATTTCTGACGTTCAAAGCGCATTTCTTGAATGAGATAGCTCTCATTCTTTTGTTTAACAAAATAATAAACACGAAAACTCTGGCCACCGGCCACTAGATTACCTATACCGTAAGTAGAGCCTTGTGCTGAAGAACCCCTGTGAATAATATTAAAACTGCTTACCGGGTTTTTTGCAAAAAAATCTTGCAGTACCATTTGTGCTTGCTGACGGCTATATATCGATTCTTTTTCGAGAATAGTTAAGTCAACTGTACTGTCAAAATACTGTGCAACCGAAGCCGAGTTACCACTTCGAATGGCCATTCCGATATTATCTAAAATATCCAATGCCCACAGCGTTATAGGGAAGATAAGCGCTACAAAACAAAAGATACGTATAGACCTTTTCATTTTTTTTAAATTCTTAGTTGAATGTTGTATAGTTAGACAAAAACATTGCCAATGTAGGAGTTAAGATTTACGACCAAACGTTAAACTAAAATAATGCTTTTAAAAATAAGCAGTTCGTGTAATAAGTACACCGATTGGCTACTTTTGTCCACTATGTCTGAAAAATTAGTCTTAATAATTATGGATGGATGGGGTCACGGAGCACATCCGGCATCAGATGGAATTTATCGTTCGAATGTCTCATTTGTAAGAAGTTTATACTCAAAATACCCCAACACGGAGTTACGTACCGATGGTGAATGGGTTGGGTTGCCCGATGGACAGATGGGAAATTCTGAAGTTGGGCACATGAATATAGGTGCAGGTAGAATTGTTTATCAAGAATTAGCTCGAATTAATAAGGCTGTGCACGATGGCGAACTACGTAATAATAAGGAATTAAAATTGTTGTTTAATTATTGTATTACGAATGATAAGCCGCTGCATTTGATGGGGTTAGTTTCTGATGGGGGCGTGCATTCGCACCACCTTCATCTACACGCATTAATTCAATATGCCGCTGAAGCAGGAGTGAATAAAATTTATGTTCATGCTTTTACAGATGGTCGAGATACTGACCCGAAAAGTGGAATTCAATTTTTACAAGAATTGGACCAAGTGTGTATTACCAATAATGCACAATGGGTTAGTGTGATAGGGCGATATTACGCTATGGACCGCGATAACCGATGGGAGCGTATAAAGAAAGCGTATGATTTGTTGGTGCATGGTATAGGAGTACAGGCAGAGAACATGGTGGATGCAGTTGCGCAGTCCTACGAAGCAGGAATTACCGATGAATTTATACTTCCGATATGCAAAACGGGTGTGGATGCTAAAATAAAAGCAGACGATGCCGTGTTGTGTTTCAACTTTAGAACAGACCGTTGTCGTGAGATAACCAAAGCGCTTACCCAACAAGGCTTCCCGGAGCAGGAGATGCTCCCT
Organism: Chitinophagales bacterium; assembly: GCA_039810885.1. Lineage (GTDB taxonomy): Bacteria > Bacteroidota > Bacteroidia > Chitinophagales > UBA10324 > BJGO01. The sequence continues at coordinate 13,062 of JBDHXV010000027.1, forward strand.
ATGCGTTTGTATTACGTGTCTATGACGATATATGATGCCTCATTTAAAAATGTTAAAACCATATTCGACAATGAAGATTTAACGATGACCCTTGGTGAAGTGCTTTCTAAACTTAATAAAACTCAAGTGCGAATTGCAGAAACAGAGAAGTATCCGCACGTAACCTTTTTCTTTTCGGGCGGGCGAGAGAAAGAATTTGAAAATGAAAAGCGAATATTAATTCCTTCACCTAAGGTGGCTACATACGACTTAAAGCCGGAGATGAGTGCTAAGGAAGTAAGAGATGCCATCGTAAAGGAACTTAAAGATCATCAGCCTGATTTTGTTTGCCTAAACTTTGCCAATGCAGATATGGTAGGTCATACCGGTGTTATGAGTGCGGTGATAGAAGCGGTGGAAACGGTTGATGCATGCGTAAAAGATGTAACCGAAACAGCATTGGAGTTAGGATACAACCTGCTTATTACCGCAGATCATGGTAATTCCGATTATATGATTAATGAAGATGGTACACCCAATACAGCGCACACCAAAAATCCTGTGCCTCTATTTTTAATTAGTAATCATATAGACAGGAAGCTCAAACCCGGTAAGTTGGGTGACTTAGCTCCGACCATTTTAGAAATAATGAAAATTGAAAAACCATCTATAATGACCGGTGAAAGCTTATTGGTATGAAATACTTCTTAACGCTAAGTCTTACATTTTTATTCATTAATGCGTGTAATACGCACAAAGAGCGGATACAAAATAATTATTTTAATATTCTGAATATGCTCAAAGCAGACATAGCTACCTTATACAAGAATAAGGCTATCTTGATTAAGGTAGTGAAGTCAGGAGCTAAGGCAGACAATATAAAGATGAAAAAGCCGGATTGGAATCTTGAGCTCGAATTTTTTAATAAGCTGAATATTTCATCTCCTGAACTCGAAGGGAAATATAGGGTGGATACAACAATTATTTTTAGTAAAAAACAAGACAGTACTATTATTGGTAAGCGAATTATCTACACGGCTACGGAAGATGAGTTGCCCGTTCAGGAATTAGTTGTTGAATTTAATTCGGACAAAGTTCTTCAACATCTTACAGGGAAAACAGTAATCACACGTTTTTTAAAAACAGTAACAAAAACGTACGACTATACTCCACTGACCGGCTTCAGCGTAAACGCCGAAGAGATGACAAAATGGTTTGGCACGTCAACATATAGTGTTGAGGGAACCATTTATTTTGAAGAGCCTTATTTTCAATAAAGCAAAAAAATGTTCATTTAAAATTTAACAACTAAACCGGCATTCATGACAAAGGCATAGCTGTTGTATCGATACCACTTTGCATATTGTGAAGAAGCAATATTGTTGAATCTCAGATAAGCTCCAAAGTTTGATTTGTAATTATAGATAATAGCCAAGTTTGCATCTACCCATCCCTTTGTCGTAACTGTAGAAGTTTTACCGGTGTATTGAAAAGTCATAGGAGGATTTGCATAGACATCTGCTGTGAGTAAGATCTTATCTTGCATATTATAGTTAGCATTCAAGGTTATGCGCCAATCCGGGTGGCCATAGGCAGGATTTCCATAATCAAGATCATATTTAAAATAATCTCCTTTCAGTGTAACGCCGAATTTATCATTTCTTCGTAAGCCTAATTCAACATGCGGATTAAAAACACCCGCTTGTTCAGCATAGGTTATACTATAACGTGTAATATATCCTGAGTCGGGAGAATAGATTGGCAAGTAATTATATAAGCGATAATTCATCTCTGCAGCATATACGATATAGTCAGATATCGAACCTTTTACGCCACCACCAAAATTGTATGACTGACAGATACGGCGAGATATTATGTTATTTATAAATGGATTCTTATATGCCTCATACATCATAATGTTTTTATCCATGAACCCATCTATGCGCACATAAGGAATAAGCTTGCCATCTAATAAAGAATATTGAGCCAATACATCAGGAATGAAAAACAAGGAGTCGGAGATGACCAAGTTGAAACCTGCACGGGCAAATAGGTTACCTTGTTTGTATTCATAATAAGGGTGGAAGGGAAGTAGCCAATAAGAGCCGGAAGAAACGGTATCAGATATTGAGGTATAGTTAAAACCTAAGCCCAGGTTAAAGTGATGCACTTTATTGTAGAGTTTGCTAATCGTGAATCCGGCTTCAATCTCATTCTCTGCAACACTGCCATTAGTGAAGAAATAATTTTCTTTCAAGTTAAACTGATAATCTATATTACTCTTGGTTGCAATGGCATTGCGCAAAAACAGATTTGCTTGAATCAGATTATATACCCGTTTGACCTCATTCTTCGAGGGTACTATTTGTAATGAGTCCTTATTATCAAAGCCATAATAATAAATAGAATTCGTTTTATATCCGGCTCCCAGGCCTACTGTTACTTTCTTAAACTGCAAGCGCACATCAGTGTTAAAATAAGAATCACTAAAATTTTTATAGAGAGGCTTACCTGTGCCACTAAAGTGATAAGCGTTTGCGGCAAAATAAATCTTATCGTTGCGGCCATTGCTGTAATGGGCATCAATAAATGGAGAATACTGTGTACCGAACCCCGCCTTTACATATCCATTTTGCAGCTTATCCTGTTCATCTTGACGACTCATTGCAATAGGGCGTAATTCTGCAGGTATAAAGGGTAGTTGTTTTAAACCGGCATTCACGATGTATTTTAATTTTAGTTTGCTTGAGTCGGGCTGAGGAAGAGGGGCTTGAAAAATATATTTCTCTGCATCAGCTAACAAAGGTTTGTAATCTTTAACAACGAAGATTGTATCGGCCTTGATGGAACCGGTTTGTTGTGCACGAGTATATGAGAAAGTGAGGGATAGGCAGATCAGGAGTGTGATGATTTTTTTCATGCATTCGAGGTGGGTTATTTGTTATCGGTTGGCAGTTCGTCTGTGCTGTTGGGGTTAAACATCTTAGACTTATTATTTTCAAATTCTAAAACCTTTGCAAGTTTTTCTTTTGCCGTTGGTACAATATCATCGTTGAGTTTATAATTATCGATGATGCTGTTTAGGGTGGCTTTTGCATTAAAATAATCTTCTTCTGCTATAAACATGTCGGTTAGTAATAAATAGCATTTTGCTAACCAGTAATCGTAGGTAGGTGTTTGTTCGATTACCTTGTAGCACCATGCTTCTGCATTCTTATTGTCTTTTAGGCTATAGTAACAATCGGCAATTCGATAACCACTTTCCGCACCTATTTCTGTTTTTGTTGCTTTGTAAACTTTACTGAAATAGGTGATGGCATCGTTATATTGTTGTTGCTGTTGTGCAATCTTTCCGAGATACATATTGGCTTCGTTCAGGTCATCATCTTTAGCCAGATTATCTCCGGTAATGTCAATAGCCGAAAGCCGGGCATCACTATAACGACCCAATATGAAAGCACTTCTCATCATTCCTTTCTTTGCCTCAAAAATGTTAGCTCTTAAATCTGCGATTTTACTCAAGCGGCTATAGTATGTGTAGGCATCATCATATTTTTTCAATTCAAAGAAATCAATACGAGCGGCCTGTAGCAAGGCGTTTTCTAAAAAGCGCCGTTCATTTTTATTAATAATATATTCATAATCGGTTAAAGCATTACTATAATCCTTATTCATTATCAAACACGATGCGCGATAATAATGCGCATCGGACGCAAAAAAGCCGTCGGGGAAAGAATTAAGATAATCACTGAGTTTGCTTAACGCAGCATCATATTGTGCATCTTTATATTTGCGCTCTGCGGCTAAATACACTACGGAATCTTGCTGTGATGCGCTTACACTGTTATTGGGAATGGTCTTTATAAAATTGATATAGCCATTGGCATCTCCCATAGATACATAGATTTCTTTAATTCCGTCTAATGCATCTTTTGCTTCAGAAGTCTTGGGATATTTGGTGGCAACTATTTTATACTCTTCCAAAGCATTAGCCATACGATTGGTATTGAAGTATATTAATCCGAGTTTTAGATGTGAATTTTTAACGTAACGACTATTTGGAAAGTCGTTAATGATGCGATTAAATACGAGAATGGCATTTTCATATCGTTCTGATTTAAGGTAGGTGTCGCCGGTTTCAAATAAGGCATCATCCAGGTAGGGCGACATACCATAAGTGTTTGTGAGGGTTTCAAGGTCTTTGATTTTGTCATTTACCTTTCCATCAAGGCCGTAAATCATTGCACGTTGGAACAAAGCATAATCGGTGCCGGCAAGTTTTTTTGAAATCACAGTACTGTATGAGTTGATCGCTTTTGAATAATTCTTCAATGTGAAGTAGCAGTCTCCTGCACGTTGAAGGCAATCAGGGTAAACACGTTCGTAATATTGTTTGTCGTCTTTACTCATCATCGATTTTGCAGCTAACTCGGTCAGGCATGATTCAAAATAAGTCACCGCTTTCGCATACTCATTTTTCTTCAAATAGGAATAGCCGATGCCGTAGTTAGCAGCAGCAACAGAGGTATGCAATGTTCCGGATTTAATAATCTTGGCGGTTTCCAGATATTTGAAATAGTTCAGGTTTGCTTCGGTATATTTTTTTAAAGCGAAAAAGCATTCTCCTTTCCAGAAGTAACATAAAGACTGCAAGTTCAAATCAATCGGATTATTCAGAGAAACTTCAAAAACTTTCAATGCATCTGCATATTGCTTTTCATTATAGAGTTGAATGCCTCTTCCATAAGCTACTTTTTGATATGCTTGCTTAATCAAGGCGCTTTTATTGTCAATACTTTGAATTACGATAAGTGCATCGCGGTAGTTATTGGTACTTAAAAAGATAGCCGTCAGCACTTCTTTAGCCTCATCCATGTGTGGAGATTTGGGATATCTTTTAATGAAATCCTGCATTGTAGATGCGGCCTGGTCATTAAAGCCCAGTTCGTAATTTAACTTAGCTACATTAAATAAGGCCTCTGCTTTTAGAACCGGGTCTGCTTCTATTTTTGTTACCTCCATAAATGCATTTCGAGCATTATTTTTCTGATTTAGCTTTAAATAACAATCTCCCATGATATATAAAGCGCTTTGACCAAGTGAATCTTTCAGCATACTGAGATTCGCTAAAGACTTCGCTGCATCATCATATAGTTGCAGCTTATATTGGCAATATCCGATTTGATAAATATCGTCTTTGTTGGATTTGGATACTTTATCATAATATTCTTTTAGATAGGGTAGTGCTTTCTGATACTCGCCCATGCTGAAGTATGATTTGCCAATGAGCAATTTCAATTCATCTCGATACTTAAGTTTATCGTTTGTCAAAGCTGTGTTGGCTAAGTTTACCGCATCCTGATATCGAGCCTGGTGATAGGCAATAGAGGCCGTGTAATAGGGTACTACGGGTCCATACAGTTTTGTATCAGAAATACGATTAAAGCTTTTTAAACCGTCAGCATAATTGCCTTTGTAGTAGGCGATATAACCATAATAATAATTTGCAGGATAATAATATTTGTTTTGCGACTCCTTAATCACATTAAACATGGCTTCTGCTTGATCAAACTTCTTCTTAAAGAAATAACAATAGCCTAACTGAAAGCGATATTCATTTAGCTGTGTGCTATTAAGGTCTGCAGCTTTTACTTCGGAGAAGAAAGTAATGGCTTTGTCATATTTGCGTTGTTTATAATAAATATTGCCGAGATAGTAATAAGACATTCGCGTAACGGGAGTGGTTTCATAACCATCGAGTAGGTCGAGGAAATATTTTTCTGCTTGAGGTTGATCAAGTTCATTAGACGATCGAGCGCGATAATAAAGTGCATCTATGTAATATTCGTGATATTTAACTTGGTCGTCTTGTGCATCAATCCATTGTATAAACTGATTAAATTGCTTAAACGCTGCACCGTATTTTTTTTGTTGAAAAAGTTCGATACCGGTTTTATACGAAAGGGTGTAATCGTTAAAAAATTCTGTTTTTTGTGCGCTGAGTTGTGTGCAAAAAAGCACAAACAACGTCAGAAAGCTTATGAACTTTCTGAGAATCATATTAAGATGTTTATTTGACCGTTAAAAACTTAACGATAAACCTGCAGCCGGTATTATAGGCAATTGATCGACGCGGGTGTATCGAATGCGGTCAAAGTAAAATATGTTTTTGCGATTGTAAACGTTCACAATACTAACATAGGCTTCCATTTTTGTCCTTTCGGTAATATAGAATGTACGTTTTACAGAAATGTCTAAACGATGATAATAGGGGAGTCTGCCTGTGTTTAAGTTTTGATCATAAATAACACCTAACTCTCCATTGGCTGTATATGGGTTACTACTAATGCCTTGCTGAAAAGTGAGATATTCATAAAATCCCTGGGTCAACGTAAATGGAAAGCCGCTACCTAAATTCCACCGTATATCAGCCTGCCATTTTTTTAGCTTGCTCCACGAATAGCTTGCTACGATATTGGCATTATGCCGGCGGTCATAGTGTGGAAAATAGATTTGCTGCCCGTTGTTGCGGGTTACGTAACTTAGGGAATACCCCGTCCACAGGTAGAAGTTTTTATAATCATACTTTAATAAAAAGTCAATTCCGTATGCTTTGCCGTTTTCAATTTGAAAATCGGGATCAAGCGGAGATATTTTATTCCGGTTCAGATTGATCAATTGCTCAAAGTATTTATAGTAAGGCTCAATGTTGATTTCGATATTCTTGGCAATGTCTTTCTCGATACCAAATACCATGTGATAGGCACGTTGTAAATTGTTCTGTGATAATTCTCCATTCGTTTTCGGCAACTGACCATCTGGAGCAGTAAGAAAACCGGTGAAGAGATTGACCACATCAAGGTCGGATTTTGTTGAAATAAAATTCTGACTATAAATTCCTGTAGCAAATTTCAGCCGCAAGTTGTCGCTTACATTATATTTTATTGCAAAACGCGGCTCCGGCGAAAAGGCAGGTAGTGAGGCATAGTAATGTAATCGGAAGGAAGGTTCCCAGACAAAGTGCTTAGAGTTTTTCTTAAACACAACAAATGCTGAAATTTCGGTGGTATTCTGATTTTGATCTATGCGATTACCAATGGAGTTAACAAATTCCAAGGTAGTGCGATAGCCGCCGATGTTCACCCCATATTTTATCTGTGCATCTTGTAGGAAGTATGTGATATCGGTATTCAAATCAAAGCCGTTGATGCTACTTGTGCGAGGTTTACTGTCCGACTCCTGTAAACTCATCCGGTAGTCTGAAAAAGAAAAACCACCGTTAACCAAGACGTTGCTTTGTCCTGGCACCACTACAAAATTTGTCCCGGCTCCAAAAGATTTCCATCCATATTTTGATGCAAAATAATTGGCATTATCATTAAAGTTAAAACCGAATAAGCTGAGCTTACTTCCATTATCACCATTAATTGAAATTTTTCCATAGAGATCGGTATAATTAAAAGGCAAGCCTAAATCATTCACATAATTGTATAACACTTTTGAACTTTTATCTAAGTAAGATGACTTAGCCGTTACCAGATAGCTGATACTGCTGTTACTTTCGTCTGATATTTTTTTCAACGGCCCTTCTATCAATACCTTTGACTGAAACGGATTCACGGAAATTTTGCCGGATGTTCGTTTGCGGTTACCATCACGGGTTTGTACATCAATTACTGCGGAGAGTCTTCCGCCATTTTCTGCATTGAAAGCACCATTTAAAACATTAACATTTTTGATAGCGTCCGTTTCAAACACACTGAATAAGCCAATGGAATGAAATGGATTGTATATCGTCATACCGTCTAATAACATTTTTGTTTGAATGGGTGTGCCACCGCGCATATACAACTCGCCACCTTGGTCTCCGGTAAATAACACACCCGGGATAACCTGAAGAAACTGTGCTAAGTCAGGTTCTCCACCGATACCCGGTATTTTATTAATATCCTTGTTCGTAATCTTTGTTATAGAAATCGTTGTTTCGTTCCGTTTCTCTTCTGTTTTGGCAGTAATGGTTATGCCGATAAGGTTTATGTTTACTTTATTCAAAGAAATGTTTTGTGTTAGCAGGGCACTTGCTTTAACACTTAGAGCCAATTCAAAAGTATCATATCCCATATAGGTGCAGTAGAGCGTATAACTCCCTGCCGGTACTCCGGTGATGCTGTAAAAACCATTGTCATCTGTTTGCGCACCAATGGTAGTACCTTTTAGTAATACATTGGTAAACATAATAGGGTCGCCATTGCTTTTATCTATCACGGTACCTCTTATAGTGGCGCTCTTCTGTGCCGTGGATATATAGTTTAGTCCAAGGGTAATCAGAAGGATAAAGATTAGTTTTTTATACATGAAGTTGTTGGTGTCAGTTTTCTATTTGGAGCATGTCAACGGGACCGGCTCCTTCACGAATGAGGGTGAATTTGCTATTAACAATTTCGATAACGGTAGAAGGCTGAATGCCGCCAGGGCCACCATCTATAACCATCTCCACCCGCTTACGAAACTTTTGTTCAATAATGGAGGCATCCGTTTCATATTCGATAATAGTATCGTTATTCAATAGAGAGGTTGTGAGAATAGGGTTACCTAATTGTTCACATAGTGCTCGTGCAATGTTGTTATCGGGTACACGAATACCCACCGTTTTTTTCTTCGCCTTAAAGATGCTCGGCAGCCGGTTGCTTGCAGGTAAAATGAAAGTATAAGGGCCTGGTAGAAGTTGTTTCATCAATTTGTAAACCGGAGTGCTTAACTGCGCAGCATAATCGCTCAAAGAACTTAAATCTGAACAAACGAGTGAAAAGTTGAGCCCTTTTTTACGAGCATTTTTCAATTCAATAACACGTTCACAAGCTTTGTGATTCATTAGGTCGCAACCAATGGCATATACGGTATCGGTAGGATAAATAATAATGCCGCCGTCTTTAAGGCATTGCACGACTTGCTTTAGTTTATGGTCACTGATGTGATCCGGTAGAATTTTTACCAGCACAGTACCTTTCTTATTTTTTCAAAACCTGGTTTACGAGATCCGCCGCTTCTTTTAAGAGAATGGCTGAGTAAACTTTTAATCCGCTTTCATCTATAAGCTTTTTGGCCACATCGGCATTGGTTCCTTGCAAACGTATGATGATAGGTACTTTTACTTCTCCGATATTTTTATAGGCATCAACAATTCCTTGTGCCACACGGTCGCAGCGAACAATGCCGCCAAAGATATTGATGAGAATTGCCTTAACATTTGGATCAGAAAGGATAATGCGGAAGCCTGCTTCAACGGTAGTTGCATTCGCAGTACCGCCCACATCCAGAAAATTTGCAGGAGCACCGCCGGCTAACTTGATCATATCCATCGTTGCCATAGCTAATCCTGCACCGTTCACCATGCAGCCCACGTTACCATCCAATTTAATAAAGTTCAAATTGTGTTTTCCTGCTTCAACTTCAGTTGGGTCTTCTTCAAAGAAGTCACGCATAGCTGCGATATCAGGATGACGATATATCGCATTGTCATCTATGTTAACCTTAGCATCAACGGCAATGATTTTGTCTGCTGCTGTTTTCAGGCAAGGATTGACTTCAATCAACGAGGCGTCAACAGATGAATAGGCTTTATAAAGCGCAGAAATAAATTTTACCATATTTTTGAATGCATCACCGCTAAGGCCAAGATTGAATGCTACCTTACGTGCTTGAAAAGGTTGAAGCCCCGCAGTAGGGTCAATATATTCCTTATGGATCTTTTCGGGTGCTTTATGGGCAACCTCTTCTATTTCCATACCGCCTTCGGTAGAGTAAATAATTACATCACCTTTGCGGGCTCTGTCGCTGAGAATACTCACATAAAATTCTTTACGTTTATCAGCCTCGCCATCGTACACGTCTTGCGCCACGAGTATTTTACGCACCAGCTTACCTTGCGCTCCTGTTTGTGGCGTAACCAAGGTCATTCCTAATATATCTTTTGCTTTTTCGGTTACCTTCTCTATTGAGGTAGCAACCTTAACGCCACCGCCCTTACCTCGGCCACCTGCATGAATTTGTGCTTTAATAACCCAACAACCGGTACCGGTCTCTGTTTGTAATTTCTTAGCGGCTTCAACGGCAGCCGATATCGTGTCAACAGCTATGCCTTCCTGAATGGCTACGCCATATTTCTTAATAAGTTCTTTTGCCTGATACTCGTGTATATTCATGATGAAAGAGATGTTTTTTTAAGAGCGGCTAAAATACTTTAGTTCAAATAAACTATCTGTATGAATCCTTAAACTAATTCTAATTATGCCGGCGTGCCTGTAAAGTAGCAAAAAACCTGATCCGGAAGCCTCAAGAATCGAAGATAATTAACTCGACTCGCGCTCTTTAACAGTATCGTTTGTTATAGGAATAAGAAGCTTATATAAAGGTTCTTGGCTATTGTAAATCAGCACAACCTTACCGGACAGCTTTGAATTTATAGCATTGTTGTTTGCTAGGTAGTTCTATATAAAGATCATGTTTCGATGCACTCATTTGAAAACATCGTTAATCGTTTATATTCTTACATACTTTCTATTTTACCTAATACATACTGTATTAACCTTTCAACAGCCGCTTTACCATCCTTACTAAATTCTTTTTGTACCCGATTAGCCACGATAACATTCATCGAAAGGGCTTCGTGTCCTAACATTTTCGACATCCCATAGATGCCGGAGGTTTCCATTTCAAAATTTGTGATGCGATAGTTTTTATCTGACTGATATCGAAATGTACTCAAGCGATCAATGATTCCGGCATCACGTAATGGACCTCTAAGCACCCGACCTTGAGGGCCATAAAACCCCGAACAACTTACAGTCATGCCTTCTGAAACTTGGTCACTACTTATTTTATCTATCAAGGTTTTACTCCCTGCAAAAGCATACGCCGTAAATGGATTATTACGAACAATATTGTGCCGAAAGGACTCACCAAGGCTGACCTCTTCCTGTACATCATAAAATAGCATAAGATTATCTAACCCAATACCGTGGGTAGAAGCTACGAAGCTATCTACGGGAATGTCTCCCTGTAATGCGCCACTTGTGCCCACACGTATAATACGCAACTGTGTGTGTTGCGGCTTTATTTCCCTTGTATTAAAGTCAATGTTCACTACTGCATCCAATTCGGTTAGGACAATATCAATGTTATCTGTACCTATTCCTGAAGAGAGTACCGTAAGGCGCTTTTTACCGATATAACCGGTATGTGAAATAAATTCACGATGCTGTTTTTTAACTTCAATACGATCAAAGTATTTAGACACCTCGCGAACACGATCTGGGTCACCTACGGTAATTACGATATCTGCTACTTCGCCTGGTGCTAAATCAAGATGGTAAATGCTTCCTTGTGGAGTAATAATCAATTCGGATGGAGCAATCATAAAGGTTATTGTTTTAGTACTTTTGCAAGCATAATAAAAACGAAAATAATAAACATTTTATGAGCCTTAATATTAAACGAATTCTCGTCCCAACAGACTTTTCAGAAATCTCGCTAAATGCATTAGACTATGCTGCAAAAATTGCTACGAAAGATGATGCAGAAATCATTTTACTGCACGTCTATGAAACACCTGAACAAAGTTCTAAGATAAAATTAGCTGTAGATATGAACGAGATCATAGAGAAGGGGATTAATGATAAAATAAATGAATTAAAAAGCTCAAACAGAACCTTAAAGTCGGCCAGAGTAACTACAAAAGTTATTAATGGAAAAATTCACAGTGAGATACAGAACATTGTGGAATCAATGAAAATTGATCTTATTGTTATGGGCACACACGGTAGCTCTGGCATTAGTGATATCAGCAAAATGATCCTTGGTTCTAATGCGTATCGTGTAGTTAATAATAGTGTTTGTCCGGTGTTAACGATTCGCAACAAGAATGAAAATATTCGATTTAAAGATATTTTGTTGCCCATTGATAATTCAAAAGAGTCTAAGATTAAACTGGATATGGCCATAACTTGGGCAAAGGCTTTCGATTCCACGATCCATTTGTTGGCCGTTACGGCATTCTTTGAAGAGTTGTACACCGAGTTTAAAGATTTGAAGAAAACGATAAGCTCGATAGAAACACGTTTACAAAAAGCAGGTATCAACTATACCCTGAAGAGCCATCGCCATCAACGAATTTCAGAATCGGTATTAGAATATTCTCAGAAAATAAAGGCGGATTTAGTTTTCATTGTAACAGGTAATGAGTCAGCCATTTCCGAAACGATTATTCGTTCAGCAGGTCGTAACATTGTCAGTGAATCTAAATGCCCGGTATTGAGCATTAACTCCGGATTATAATTATTCGTAACGATAATAGTTTGTAATCGTAAGAACTCCACTATTATTGTCTAAATTGGAGATTATCATAACCCTGTGAAAAAAAGATGGATTAGCTTATTATTTTCTATTTGCTTCGCCACTGTGGTGTATGCTCAGGATCCTACATTCTCACAATTTTACTTAAATCCGTTATATGTTAATCCTGCTTATACCGGCATGAATGAGGGTTTGCGAATTTGTGCAAACTATCGCAACTTATGGGGGAAGATACCCAGCCGTTTCCCTTCCTATTCTATTTCAGCCGATGCGCAAAACTTATCCATCAGCAGCGGCTTGGGAATGAATATGACTAATGATTTAGAAGGTGAAGGCTCGTTACGAACTCAGAGCTTTGGCGCCTTTTATGCCTATCGTGCCATCTTAATACCCAAGCACATGGTTTTTCATGGTGGCATACAAACGAGTATTGTTAGCCGTCGGATTGATTGGTCATCATTGGTTTTCAGCGACCAGATCGACCCTGTATTAGGTGTAGTTAAGCCTACAGCCACTCCAGAGCCGAACCAGCAAAGTGTGTTTTATCCTGACTTTAGCGCAGGAGGTATTCTACGATTTAATCACAACACAAAGCGGAAAAAATTATTAGCCACGTGGACACTTGGTTTTGCCATCCACCATTTAGTTCAGCCTAATGAATCTATTGTTCGCCAACGATCTATTTTACCACGCCGATATGTTGGGCACCTTGGGGTGTTGATTCCGGTGCGCTATGAAGTGTCTAGAAATAAAATAGCTATCAATCCACAGGTGATGTATGAAAGGCAAGGAGCCATGAGCACATTCATTGCGTCTGTAACTTCTTTAGTGCAACCGGTTTATGCAGGTATTGCCGTCCGAAATCAAACACCGTTAATTCCGGATGTGCGGCGGCAAGATGCCTTGATCGTAACTTTCGGAATTAATAACGATTGGAATAAAGAGATTTTTTACAAGATAGGATATAGCTACGACTTAACTGTATCGCAATTAAAGGCATCTACTTCGGGCACTCATGAATTGGCCGTAGTGGTTGAGTTTAAAAAGTTCGCTTTTAAAAAGGGCCTGAATGCCAGAAAGAAAACGGAATGCCCGGATTTTTAGAACTTTGTCCACACAAAATAATCTAACCATTATATGAAAAAAGTAATTCTTTTCGCATTCTTTATTGCGACTACATCAGTTCAGGCTCAAACCAGTACTTGGGGCGTGGACAAAAACAACTCAAACATGCAGTTCGAAGTGGACTATATGTTAATGTCTGAAGCTACCGGAGTGGTAAAAGTCTTTGACGGCTCTGTTTTATCAAACAAAGAAGATTTTACCGACGCACAAATTCTATTTAATGCAGATGTTAAAAGCCTCACTACGTATAACGACATGCGTGATGAACACTTAATGTCTGATGAGTTCTTTAATGCAGAAAAATATCCTAAGATGACATTTAAAAGCACTTCATTTAAAAAGATAAAGGATAATAAATATGAATTGAAGGGTGACCTTACCATTCGTGATGTTACTAAAGCCGTAACCTTTGAAGTCATCTATGGTGGACAGTATAAAGACAAGCAAGGTAATACTAAAGCAGGATTCAAAGCCAAAGGCAGTATTAACCGATTGGATTACAACTTAAAATGGAATAGTCTGATGGATACGGGTGCTCCCATTGTGGGCAATGAGGTTCGTATTTCTGTTAACCTGATATTGATTAAGTTGAAATAAATCTTCTGTTGGTTTTTACCCAACGCTTCAAGGATTTAGTAACCTTAATAAAAGAATAGAATGAGTAAGTTCAAAATGCTAATAATGTACAGTGTACTTTTATGGAACATAAATGCCTTTGCTCAAACTATTGATCAAGGAGCAGACTCGCGGGGCTATAAAGTTAAGGTAGGAGATAATTGTCCGGCATTTACTATGACATTGGCTGATGGCAGCAAAATGAATACAACAGACTTTATTGGAAAAGTAGTTATGCTTCAATTTACGGCAAGTTGGTGTATGGTATGCAAGAACGAAATGCCTTACATTGAATCGGATATACAACAGAAATATATAGGCCGAAAGGATTTTATCCTAATCGGCATTGATCGCGACGAGCCCATAGACAAGGTTAACGCATTTGCTCTGCAAATGAAGATTACCTATCCGCTTGCACTTGACCCCGGCGCTACTATTTTTCAGTTGTTCGCTGCTAAAGAAGCGGGTGTTACCCGAAATGTAATCCTTGACCGAACCGGTAAGATAATTTTTCTTACACGACTCTATGATGAAGAAGAATTTAAGGCTATGAAACAAGTAATTGAAGATGCGTTATCCAAGCCCTGATTTTTCAAACTCATGTTGTACATTTGTCCACCGTTAAACCAATACTCATGAAAAAAGCACTTTTTGTTTTTGCTGCCATAATCATTTTTTTAATAGCAATGACTTACGCTTTTCAGCACCTGAACATGAATAATTCGTAGCATATCCTATGGCGCATATCGTTGCCATCGGAGGGGGGAGCATGAAAGATGGCGTTACAGAAGCCATTGATCGTTACATTGTAAAGCTAAGCGGTAAGAAGACTCCACATGTTTTATTGATTCCTACAGCCTCATACGATGATCTCGAGCGTTACGAGGTGATAAAGCAAGTGTATGGTCATAATCTAAAGTGCACACACGATGTCCTGTATTTATTAAAAAACGCACCATCAAAAAAAGAAATTCAAGCAAAACTTCAGCAGGCAGATATAATTTATGTGAGTGGTGGTAATACGTTAAAGCTGATGCGACGTTGGCGTACGCTGGGTATTGATAAAATGCTTAAAGAAATTTGGAAGCATTCCGATAAAATCTTATGTGGCAGCAGTGCCGGAGCATTATGTTGGTTCAACTATGGTCATAGTGACAGTATGTTTTATTATCACCCCGAAGAATGGGATTATATTCGCGTCAAATGCTTGGGAATTATTGCGGCTATGTTATGCCCGCACTATCTAAAGGAAAAACGTGATGAAAGTTATAAAAAGATGGTAGTTAAATATGGGGGAAAGGGTATCGCACTTGATGATGCCGCAGCGTTTCATATTACAACGGACAAGTACCGCGTAGTTAGTGCTCAACCCGGAGCCTATGGGTATAAATTACGAGTCCACAATAAAAAGATAATTCAAACTACTTTAAACAACGAGCATTTCCTTCCATTACAAGAACTTATTATTTAAACTATTTATTATGAAACTCTTATCAAGCCATTGCATTTTAATTATTCTGCTACTTGCAATATTAGATTTAAAAGAAAGCAACGCCCAGTCGCACGATAAAGGCACATTTTCTATTCAATTAAACTATGACGGAGGACTCTATTCTACGCACAACAAAACAATCTATAAAGGAGTAGTCATAGAAGACAAAAACGATGCAGCACTGAGCAGAGCCTTTATTTTAAATGCATCTTATAATCCAATAAAATTTCTTTCTGTAGGAATTAACTTAGGCAAGGGAGCATATATAGAAAATCCGGATAGTATTCATAATGATGGTAACGTTTATAACCGCATGGGCATAGATGTCAAAGGATACTATTTGAATCACGATAAGTTTAATATGTTCTTAGGTGTGCAGACCGGTTTTTCGAAATTGGTAATCCACAGAAAAGCCATATTGATAGGTACGGCATACGCAACACAAAAATCAATATATAATGCCCCCTACCTTGGCCTGAATACCGGATTTAATTGGTATTTTACAAAATACGTAGGAGTGAATATGCAACTTGGATATTCAACACATGGATTTAAGTTGATAAAATCATATATCAACGATACTCAACTTAACTTATCCGATTATGATATTGGATTTAAGACCAATGGAGCGCATATTGAGTTTGGCGTTAGTGTTAAGTTTTAATTACACTTTTTTAATAAATGGGTTACCATTTATCACTATGTTATATCCGATAGCGTGATACCATGATATCAAGCAAAATCGTGTATTTTCCAAAAGTAAAAAAATAAGGATGAATAGTATTCAAGCTGTACTGATTGATATTCATAAACGAGCGATGTATGCGGCAGAAATCATGTGGAACGATTCTCGAATCACGGCTATAAGAAAGATTGAATACAATGAAAAATTGCCCTATATCCTGCCCGGATTTTGTGATGCACACATTCACATTGAAAGTTCCATGTTATTGCCCCAAGCATTTGCGGCGAAAGTGGTTCAACACGGAACTATTGCCACGGTGAGTGACCCTCACGAGATAGCGAACGTCTGCGGTAAAGAGGGGGTTTACTATATGATAGAAAATGCCAAGTCTGTACCGTTCTATCTCAATTTTGGCGCACCTTCTTGCGTTCCTGCAACACAATTTGAAACAGCGGGGGATAATTTAACTGCTGAAGATGTCCGCGAATTGCTGATGCGGGATGACATTAAGTACTTATCCGAAATGATGAACTATCCGGGAGTACTACATAGAGACACAGAGGTTTTGAAAAAGATAGAATATGCTCATCAATTCAATAAGCCTGTAGATGGCCATGCACCGGGCTTAACAGGAGATGATGCAATAAATTATATAAAAGCAGGCATCAGCACCGATCACGAATGTTATACTTATGAAGAAGCGTTGTTTAAAATCAACCATGGCATGAAAATATTAATTCGTGAAGGCAGCTCTGCTAAAAATTTTGAAGCCTTGTATCGCCTTATCGACGAGTATCCGGAGTTAGTAATGTTATGTACCGACGATTCGCACCCCGATGATTTACTTAAAGGACATATTAATTTAATTGTAAAGAGAGCGTTGCAAAAAGGATGTAATTTGTACAATGTGTTGATGGCGGCATCATTAAATGCCAAGGAGCATTATCATTTAGATTATGGATTACTCAGAGTAGGAGATTCTGCAGATTTTATTTTAGTAGATGATCCACATGAGTTAAACATACTCGCTACTTATATTCGTGGACAGCAGGTTGCCCAAAAAAATAAATCGAATATCAACATCAGAGTGCCGGAACCTATTAATCGTTTTAACATTAACGAGATTCAGCGCAATGAGCTCGCGGTTAAGAAAGAAATGGAGCATCTGCGTGTTATTCATGCCCTCGATGGGCAATTGATAACACAAGAGTCAACTGAATCTTTGCCCGTAAATAATGATGGAAACCTGGTTAGTGATATTACACAAGATATATTGAAAATCGTTGTTGTAAACCGTTATGCAAAGGCAGCACCTGCTGTTGCATTTATCAAAAATGTAGGTTTAAAAAAAGGAGCATTTGCATCTTCCGTAGCGCATGATTCGCACAACATAGTCGCAGTAGGTACAAATGACAGCGACTTATGCAATGCAATAAATGCTTTAATACATCATCGAGGCGGGCTTAGTGTAGCCTATTCCGATGAGATAGATGTGTTGCCGCTTCCCGTTGCCGGGCTTATGTCGCTGGATGACGCAGCCACCGTTGGGTACAATTATGAGGTACTTGATAAAAAAGTGAAAGATTATGGATCAATTCTACGTGCCCCATTTATGACGTTAAGCTTTATGGCACTATTAGTAATACCGCAATTAAAACTTTCGGATAAAGGGTTATTCGATGGAAAGAAATTTCAGTTTGTGCCTCTTCAACTATGTTAGAGACCTTTAGCTTTTAACTTGGCCTGCAAGGGTATCAACAGAACGAAGCAACCCATCATTAAAATGCTGCCGGCAATAAAGGGCAGTGCTTGATGGATGTCGTAACAAAGACCTCCCAATAGGGGACCTACTACGCGAGAAAGAGCACTGAAACTCATATTCATCCCTAACACCTTTCCTTGTTCATTCTCGTGAGCTAGCTTAGACAATAAAGAATTAGAAGATGGTGTGGCACAGCCGGAACCAAACGCAAGCAGGAACATACTGATTCCCTGAATAGGATAAAACCAGATGCCTAGTGGGGCGTAAGGAATAATAAACAGGCCGATGATCATACTGATTAATCCAACAGTTAATATTTTCTGCTCTCCAAATGTTTTCGTCAACCATCCGATCAATCCGCCTTGCACGGTTGTAGAAACAATTCCTATAAATGCAAAAATGTATCCGATGTGTTTCTCATCTAAGCCATACTTCTCCTTCCATAACAATACACTGGTAATTTGCATCATGCTAAATGCGGTGATATAAATGAAGTTGATAAAGAAAAGACTGGATATAGACTCTCGCTGCAAAACCTCAAAAAGATCTTTAAAAGAAATCAGCCTCAACTTTCGATTTTTATTTTTAGCCTTAATCGTTTCCGGCAGCATAAAATAAGCCATCACCCAGTTGATAGAAGAGAGTGAGCAAGCCAAAACACCTAATGCCCCTATGCCATAAGCCGATTTAACCATACCGCCCACTAATGGCCCAAAAATAAATCCCAAACCGAATGCAGCGCCGATTAGACCCATACTCTTTGCTCGGTTTTCAGATGAACTTACATCACTGATGTAGGCTTGTGCCACAGAAAGATTTGCCGCACCAACCCCCGACATCATACGAGAAATAAATAATAATATTATTGAGGTGGTAAATCCAAAAAGAAGGTAGGCCGATGCAGTTATCGCAATACTCATCATAATTATAGGTCGCCGTCCGTATCGGTCGCTCAGAGAGCCCCATAAAGGGGCAACCAAAAAATTCATAAGTGAATAAATGCCGGCTATCATTCCTATTTCTATATTTCCCGCACCAAGGTCTTTTGCAAATACAGGTAATACCGGAATGATAAGCCCGAAGCCTAACAAATCAAGAAATACGGTAAAGAATATAACAACGAGAGGAGACTTTTTCATCTGGCAAAAAGCGGGCGCAAACGTATCGTTTTATTTTGACGAAGCAGGTGTTTAAAATGAATTTTGCCGTAACAATATTTCAGATACTTTTGTGACCACATCAAATAACCCTTTATGGAAACAGCTAAAAAGTCAACCGGAAAATATGCGTTTTTGTTTTTACTATCATTGGCTGCTTGTATTGCCTTCTTAGTACTTAAGCCCGAATGGTTTTGGGTAACGCTTCCTTTCCTAATTACGTTTTTGGTAAAAACGTTTGATGCGCTCTAAAACGCCGGGGCATTAATAAATAGCACATCGCAATCCTTCTTCGGGAGAATAGCTTGCTCTATACATACCTTCAGAATTAAACGGCATACAGATATTTCCGAACTTATCGATAGCAATCATACCGCCTTCGCCACCTATAGACATTAACTTCTGGTGAATAACTAATTCTGCGGCATCTTGTAAACTGATGATTTTATATTCCATTAACGCACTCACATCATACGCTGCCGTTGCCTTTATAAAGTATTCACCATGCCCGGTACAACTAACTGCACAAGTATGGTTATTGGCATACGTGCCACAACCTGGAATCGGGGTGTCTCCAACACGGCCAAACTGTTTATTGGTCATACCGCCTGTAGAAGTAGCTGCTGCAAGATTGCCTGTTACATCTAATGCAACAGCGCCTACGGTCCCGAATTTTTTCTCCGATGGGAGATTATGATCCAAAGCTGTTTGAGTGCTATTTTTGATTTGTTGCCATTGTTCGTAGCGTAACGCATCGTGAAAATATGCCTCCGGCATAGTTTCTATTTGATGCACTTGGGCAAAAACTTCGGCACCCGAAGCGGCTAATAGCACGTGCTCACTTTTTTCCATAACGCAACGTGCAAGTTTAATGGGGTTCTTAATTTGACGCACACCACACACAGCTCCTGCTGCTAAATCGATGCCACTCATAATGCACGCATCCATTTCGTGTTCTCCTTTGTGTGTAAAAACAGAACCGCGCCCTGCGTTAAACAACGGGTTATCTTCTAAAGCTGCTACGGCAGCCTCGACCGCATCCAGTGCCGTACCCTCGTTTTCTAAAATACGAATTCCCGACTGTATTGCCTGCTCAAGGCCCTGCCGATACATTTGTTCTTTATTCGAATCCATTAAAGTGCGAGATAAGGTACCCGCACCACCATGGATAGCAATTGCATATTTTTTCACAGATTAGAATGAATAATAATTAAGGCAAAGTACAGTTTTTTCACTTTATAATGTTTTCTATCGTTGATGGCTTTTTCATCTTTATCAACACGCAATGGCTTTGAATTTAAAGAGGACTTACTTGGAAATTAACTCTTGATGGATATGCAACACTTGCTCAATGAGCGACTGTGTGTCATCATTGTTAATTACAAAATGAGATCGTTTAATCTTTTCATCTTCAGCCATCTGACTTTTTAAACGACGTTGAATCTGCTCATCAGTCCATTGAGGATTACGTTTCCGTATCCGTTCTATTCGAATAATCTCGGGTGCAGTAACGGTAATAATTTTATCTATTCCAATATCGGTTCCCGACTCAAAAAGTATGGCAGCTTCTTTAATAATATATGGTGCGTCTTGCTTCTTGAGCCATCGCTTAAAATGTTCAATCGTTGCCGGATGCGAAACTGCATTAAGTGCCTGCAACTTTTCGGGTGAGTTAAAAACCTGAGATGCTATTCTTTGACGGTCGGCTTTACCATTATTATAAATATCCTCTCCACAGAGAGATTTTACTGCACGAACAACTTCGGAATTGTGCTCCAACTCATACGCCGCAGCCTCATCAGCATTAAATACCGGTATTGACAAAATTTTAAATATGGAGCACACGGTTGTTTTCCCGCTGCCCATATTTCCGGTAATGGCTACCTTGAGCAAGGCTAAGAAGACTTTTTATCGCCGCTGTTAGCTTGAAGTGCCTTGGTGTACTCCATAGAGATACCACTTTTTTCCGTTATTACTTTAACGTTAGTGTCAATCTCCACTTCTACTGTTCCGTTTTCATTCATCTTCAAAATACGGCCGTGAATACCTGATATCATTACTATTTTATCACCTTTCTGAAGGGCTTCAATAAATTTCTTTTGGTCATTCACTTTTTTGGTTTGTGGGCGAATCATGAAAAAATAGAAAACAACAATCATCAAAACGATGAAGATGAGATTAAAGTATCCGCCGCCTGCTTGGTCGCCACTTTGTGGGGCCATTAATAAAATATTGTTTAGCATGTTTAAATCAAAAATTTTTGCGAAAGTAATCTATTTAACGGGGGTAACATTACCGCTTATGTGCAACTGAGTCGTATTGGGGTAGGTATTAGCCGTTACCGTAATGGTTTTATTGAATTTTCCCGGGCGACCTTCACTATCGAAGATTACTTTTATCGACTCTGCATCGCCCACTTTGATGATGTTTTTGGGATAATAAGGAGTGGTGCAACCACAAGAGGCACTCACGTTTGTGATGAGAAGATTAGCCCGACCGGTGTTCTTAAACTTAAATTCAAACTCGGCTTTCTGACCCTCGGGAACATCACCGAAATCGTGTGTGAGAGTATCAAATACGAGAATAGGAAGGGTTGAGGGGTCAGGCACGGGATTATCTGCACTGCCCGTGTTAGTGATTACTTCAGTCGTTACGTCATCGTTAGTGCCCGAGTTATTACAAGCTCCAAGAGTCATAGTTGTTAGTAGAAAGAGTAGAAAATAATTTTTCATTATGATGATTATTACGGCGGTAAAATTACTTTTACTGCGGTAAAAAGGTGAACGCGGTTATAAAGCTTATACAAAAAGAAATCGTACTCGAATTTCGGCAACGATTCGCACTCAACGGACTCTTACTCTATCTGTTCGGGATCTTGATGATGTTGTATGTGTCGTTTATGGAAACAGAAGCCATGACATGGACAGTGTTGTTTTGGATTATTGTTTTTTTTACATCTATCAATGCCACAGCAAAAAGCTTCTCATTAGAATCGCAAAACAGATTCCTCTATTACTATTCATTAGTAAAACCTCAGCACTTAATAGCTGCCAAGATGATTTACAATGCCTTATTACTTTTCGGCTTATCACTCGTTACATGGTTGTTTTATAGTTTGATTCTTGGGGACTACATCATTCATAAAAAGATTTTTTTGCTTACCCTGTTCTTTGGTGCCGTGAGTATAGCGTCTTTGCTGAGCTTGATGAGTGCCATCGCAGCTAAGAGCGGGAACAGTTCCACCGTGATGTCCATTCTAAGTCTGCCGGTATTGATTCCTGTTCTGCTTTTATTAATCAAGATTACGCTTTACTCTGTAGAGACGGCACAGGTGGCATTCCCCTATAGAGATGTATTATTCCTTTTTATTCTGAATTTAATGATGGGAATACTGGCTTATGTATTATTTCCATACATATATCATGACTGAGTGTAAACAACTTAATTTTTTATTACCTGAAAACTCCTTACTTTTCGCCCACCTTACAGAAAAGAAGTTATGATAGCAGGCTTGAGCTGGTGGAAAATGCTCAGTGTAGTTTTAATTCTTTACTCGATTATTTTCGGATTAAATACAGGTGTGCCTGAACTTCCGATTCTCCATCAAAGTATTCGCAATTTATTCTTTCATGTGCCAATGTGGTTTGCTATGACCTTGCTGTTAATGATATCGGCAGGTTACAGCATTTTCTATTTGGTAAAAGCTAAACAGGAATATGATTTTATGGCAGTGTCCACGGCAAGCGTGGCTACTCTATGCGGCACGGTAGGTATCGTAACCGGTATGATGTGGGCACGTGTAACATGGGAACAGTGGTGGAATAACGACCCCAAACAAACTGTGGCAGCCATTGGTTTACTATTATACTTCTCTTATTTTGTATTACGCAATGCCATTGATGATATTGAAAAGCGCGCACGCATTAGTGCCGTTACGAATGTTATCTTCTTCTTCATCTTTATTCCTATCATCTATGTGGTGCCTCGTTTGACCGATTCTTTACATCCGGGAAACGGAGGCAATCCCGGCTTTAATGCCTATGATCTGGATTCAAGATTACGCCTGGTATTTTACCCTGCAGTTATTGGCTGGATTCTATACGCATTGTGGATGGCTCAAACAATGTCGCGCATATTATATGCAAATTATTTAAACAAACTTCGAGTGAATCATGTATAAAGTTGCTTCCTTAATTATACTATTTATTACTACGATAGACTGCGTGTGGGCTCAAACAACTGAGAGCAGTACCTTAGATGAGCAAATGAATAATACCTTACGCAGCAACGATAAAATGACCGTAGTAATAGCAGTGCTGTGTGTAATCTTTATAGCCATTACTGCATATCTTATTTCTCAGGATAGGCGGCTTAAGCGAATAGAAAAAGAAATCTTAAATCCAATTAGAAATAAATCAAACAACTCAAATTAATTATGGCAAAACAAAAGAATACTCATGAAATCAGCTTTTTCGCTAATGTAAACAGCTATTTCGATCGTGCTGCGGCTTTTACAAACTACCCGCAAGGCTTATTAGAACAAATTAAAGCATGTAACAGTGTTTACTTTATGCGTTTCCCGATTAAGCGAGGGAATAACATTGAGGTGATAGAGGCTTATCGTGTGCAACATAGCCACCATAAAGTACCTTGTAAAGGAGGTATCCGATACAGCTTGGCTGTAAATCAAGATGAGGTCATGGCACTAGCCGCTTTAATGACATACAAGTGCGCTATTGTTGATGTTCCTTTCGGTGGTGGAAAGGGAGGTATAAAAATCGACCCCAAGCAATATACCGAAGAAGAATTGCAACGTATTACACGCCGATATACAGCAGAGTTAATAAAGAAGAACTTTATTGGCCCGGGTGTTGACGTTCCGGCACCCGACTTCGGTTCAGGTGAGCGTGAAATGTCTTGGATTATGGATACATACGTAGCCTTTCATCCGAATCAGATTGACGGCTATGCCTGTGTAACAGGTAAGCCGGTGAGTCAAGGCGGGGTTCGTGGTCGAAAAGAAGCTACAGGTCGCGGTGTACATTATGGAATACGCGAAGCAATGAATGTAACAGAAGATATGAAGAAGCTGGGATTAACTAACGGAGTAGCCGGTAAACGTTTTGTGGTTCAGGGACTTGGTAATGTGGGCTACCATTCGGCAAAATTCTTTGTTGAAGATGGCGCTATATTAGTTGGTATATCTGAATATGATTGCGGTCTCTACAACCCAAAGGGTATTGATTTAGAAGATGTGATTGCGTGGAGAAACGAGCATAAGCAGTTAAGCAATTATCCTCGTGCTAAGGTGATTAAGAATATGGCTGCTTTAGAAGTTGATTGTGATATTTTAATTCCTGCTGCTTTAGAAAATCAAATTACGGAAGAAAATGCGCCGCGCATTAAAGCCAAGATTATTGCAGAGGGAGCCAACGGCCCTCTAACGCCCGAAGCAGAAAATATTTTATTGAAAAAAGGAGTGATGATTGTCCCCGACATGTACTTAAATGCCGGTGGTGTTACTGTTTCTTATTTTGAATGGTTAAAGAACCTTTCTCATGTTCGCTTTGGCCGTATGGATAAACGTTTTACGGAAAACACAAATACACAATTAACGAATACCATAGAGAAACTTACAGGCAAGAGTATTTCTCCTGCAGAGCGTCTGTTAATAACACGCGGTCCAAGTGAGATTGATTTAGTCAATTCTGGATTGGAAGAAACCATGATCAGTGCTTATCATGATATCCGAAACACATTAAAGTCGAATAAGAAAATCCCTAACTTGCGTACAGCAGCCTTTGTAACTTCAATAAGCAAAGTTGCTGAGTCATACATGAATCTTGGTATTTTCCCATAACAGATTTATATATATAAAGCTTACAAAAGCCGCTTAGTTGAGCGGCTTTTTTTATAAATCGTTAAAGTGCGGTATGTCTGATGGCTTACCATTGTGGAAACAAAGAGTTCTTAATCCGTTACATAACACAAGATATGGGGCATTCAACTTTATATTGTATCGGAGTATCTGCATTAGGGTATCTTCATTCAATTTAACCTCAGGAGCCTTACATTCTATGAGCATAAACGGCTTCCCTTCACGTGAATAGACAACCATATCGCTACGTTTTTGTAGAGTATTTATCATGAGTGGATGTTCCAGTTTAATGAGTGCGGCAGGAAACGCTTTTTCTAGAAGGAAATATTGTAATAAGTGTTGTCGTACTAATTCCTCCGGCGTAATCAATAACCACTTTTTTCTTACTGGATCAAATACGCTCCCAGCTTTAATAATGACCGGGAATTGCTCAAAGGGAATAGAGAGTGTCATCTTATTAAACAATGCGCCAGTTGATGGGTTCTAAATGTTGAGCAACAAGTATTTCATTAGTCTTGATAAAGTGGTTGCATCCAAAGAAACCATGGTTTGCCGAATAAGGGGAGGGGTGCGCGGCAGTTAATATATAATGTTTTGCAGGGTCTATCAATGCGGCTTTTTCTTGCGCAAATTTCCCCCATAATAGAAAAACCAGGCCTTGTTTCTTTATGGATAATGTTTCTATAACGGCATTAGTGAAATACTGCCATCCGATATGATGATGTGATGCAGGTTGATTCGCCCTGACACTAAGCAAGGCATTTAATAAAAGAACACCTTGCTCCGCCCATGCTTCTAAGTTGCCATGAGAGGGTATCGGGTATTTGAGTTCATTTTGTATTTCTTTAAAAATGTTGATCAAAGATGGAGGTGCTTTAATTCCATAAGGAACGGAGAAAGATAAACCATGAGCTTGGCCTTTACCATGATAGGGATCTTGACCAAGAATAATTACACGCACCTTATCCCAAGGTGTTTTGTTGAATGCGTTAAAGATGAGCGGGCCTGGTGGGTAAATTTGTATTCCGTTATTTCGCTCCTGCAGCAATTGTTTTTTGATCTCAGAAAAGTAAGGCTTATCAAATTCATCAGCAAGAGCGAGCTTCCAGCCTGTTTCTATCTGTATATCTTTAATGAGAGTATTGCTCATTTGGCAAAACTATTAAACAACATTCTCATGTTATATTTGCGGCGTTTTTTAACGGTCCGGTAGCTCAGTTGGATAGAGCATCAGCCTTCTAAGCTGAGGGTCATTGGTTCGAATCCAATCCGGATCACACAGAAATATCCTCGAAATTCGGAGGAGTTGCTCAATATCCTAAATCACTGAATATATTTTATGCTATTTGTAAAAAAGTCAACTATACCTAAGGCCGGCAAAGGCCTATTTACCGACTCACTTATTCCTAAAGACACCTACATACTTGAATACACAGGAGATGAAATTACTTGGGATGAAGTGATTAAACGTTCCGAAGCGGGACGTGGTGGTTATGCGTTCTATATCTCTAAGAAAAAATGCATAGATGCGTTTGACCATCCTGACTCACTTGCTCGATATGCAAACGATGCCAGAGGTATCGGTCGTGTTAACGGATTAAGAAACAATGCGGTATATGCTATTAAAAAAGGGAAGGGATATATCCAGGCTACTCGTAATATTAAACCGGGGGAAGAAGTATTTGTGTGGTATGGGCCGGATTATTGGGATGAGCACGAAGCAGAATTAAAAGCATTTAATAAGCGTGTTCGTAGTGAGGCAACGAAGAAAGCATGGGAGAAGCGACGTAAGCAACAACAAGAGATAAAAAAGAAGGCATAAAAAAAGTCCGGTTTAGACCGGACTTTTTTTATGAATTTCTATCTACTAATATATTCTTATTTCAACTCTAAGGTTGATGTACCCACGTTATATCCATCCTGATAAACCTCGATAGTATATGTGCCTTTTGCAAAGCCACCTTGCGCACCTTCCCAATACATGCATACATTGCGTTTCTTCTGGTCGTACTGAACATCCTGTTTCATAGTATATTGAGATTTTTCTCCACTATCTGCTAACTCAAACACGCCGGATCCTTGACTTTGAACAGCAATCGTTACTCCTTCGGGACTTACAATGCGTAGCATAAAGGTCTTAGTTCCCGGTTCAGAAACCTTATTTTCATCAATATCAAAACATACTTTAATATTTTCCACCTTCTTGGCTGATTTTGTTTCGATTTCTTTGTTTTTCTTACCTCTGCCAAAAACGCCGACTGCTTTTAAGTTTTGTGCTTTGAGTAATGCTCCCATCGTTGCTTTTTTAGAGAGCACTTTATTTTGCTTCAATAATTGCCCGTTCTCATCGAGAGTTGTATTTAGCTGTTTACCGAGCGAATCTTTCTGACCTATAAGGATACCTTTCTCTTTTTCTAACACAGAAATTTGGCTTTTTAAATCGCTGATTAGGTTCTGTAACATATCTAATTGCTTTTTATATTCGGCATCGGACAGTTTCTTGTCTTTATAGGCCTTGTCTAACGATGCTTTCATGTTCTTGATTTCCACCTCTTTTATATCAAGTAGGCTATCCAGAGTTTTGTTCTGGCCGCGCATGGAATTTAATTCAACCAACGCAGAGGAATATTTTGCGTCAAGGTCAACAATTCGCATGCTATCAATATTTAGGGCTTCCGTAAGTGCAAATGTTTGTTTTTCTTTTTGAGTGTATTTCACATACAGAAATATGTTGGCACCAACCAACAAAGCAATGAGGATAATGTAAATCAACGTTTTGTCGTTACGTGATTCTTTCTTTTCTGGATTTTTAATGTCTTCCATAATGAGATATTGAGGTTTTAAATGATTTATATTTTTATGTATTGCATGACGCTCATCGGTTAGTTATATTATTCGGTCGGAATAAAACATTAATTCAACGAGCGCAAGTGTGCTGTTTACAAAAGCAAATGTACAGTGGTTGTATGCTATCTTTGTTGTATTATAACATATTTATTTACCACCATAGTGTGGATAAACATTGACTTTTCTACACTATAGTCGAACAAATAACAAATCGCAAATGAAATAAAGACTGTTGTATATACTGTATTTTAGTTGCCGAAGTAACTTATGAAAATATTTTGCATAGGACGAAATTATAAAGAACACGCAAGTGAATTAAAAAACGAAATACCTGAAGACCCCGTGGTTTTTATGAAGCCGCAAACGGCGTTGTTAAAAGATAACAAGCCGTTTTATTTACCATCCTTTTCATCGGAGATACATTATGAAACAGAATTGGTCTTCAGAGTATGTAAAAACGGAAAAAGCATAAGCGAGAAATTCGCATTGAATTATATTGATGCGGTTACGGTTGGAATTGACTTTACAGCTCGTGATATACAGGCACACTGCAAACAAAAGGGATTACCATGGGAAATTGCGAAGGCTTTTGACCACAGTGCTGTCATTGGTATTTGGAATGTGCTTGATAAATATGCTGATATCCATAACTTGCATTTTTCAATGCAAAAAAACGGTTCGATGGTCCAACAAGGTTGCAGTAAGGATATGATTTTTCCGATTGAGAAAATTATCTCATACATCTCAGTTTATTTTACTTTACAACAAGGAGATCTTATCTATACGGGCACTCCTGCCGGTGTTGCATCAGTAAAAATAGGAGACCTGCTTGAAGCTAGTATTGATGACGAGGCTTTATTAAAATTTGAAATCAAATAAATCAGATATGACTTGTTTACGTTTAATTTTTATACTCACATTGCTTACCACACTTAATGTGACTAAGCTCTCTGCCCAAAAGATAACGGTAACCGAAGCATCGAAGATGATGAGCCAAGGGTCTGCTCCCGCAATGTGTGTGAGCATTTATCGAGTAGATGAAAAGACCGTTCTTAAAGATTTTTCAAAGTATTTATCTCGGTATAAAGCATCTACGAGTACAAAAAAGGGTGAGTTGCAAGCAACTCAAGTTCGCATCAAAGAACTATCTGTAGATAGCTTGATATTGTATGCTAATACGGAGTCGGTCTCGAAAAACGAAGTTAGGCTTTTAGTGTTTGTGCAACAACGCGGGCAATGGCTAACCCTACAAAGCCCGATTAATCAATATCTGAGTAAAGATTTATACAACTATGCCATTAGCGAAAGTCAAAAACCGATAGAGAAGTCTATTAAAGAAGTAAATAAAACCCTTAGACAAAAACAAAAGGAGCAATCATCTATACAATCTGAAAATAAGAAACTGAACAAACAGAACGATCAATACAAGAAAGACATTAAGAAGAACGAGGAAACAGTGAGCGATAATGAAACTTATCTGAATACCCTGCAAAAAGATTTAGAAGATCTGAAGAAGCAGTTAACCGAATTACAAGAACAATTAAAAAGTATTAAATAGCACTATCAAATAGTTATGAGCAAACCGGCAGAACCAACTACACAACAAACTCCTTTTGGGTTTAAGAAATTGATGCCCTTTATCGGTGCGATTGTTGTTTTTTTAATCATCACGCTGATTTTTTTCAAACCGATGATTTTGGATAATAAAGTGATGAATCAAAGCGATATCATTCATTACAAAGGCATCAGTAAGGAAACACAAGACTATCGCACCAAATTTGGTCGTGAGCCTTTATGGACCAATGCCTTGTTCAGTGGGATGCCGGCATTTCAGGTTTCTACATTATATAATGGCAACCTCACACATTTTATTCATTCTATTTTACAACTCTGGTTACCACATCCATCAGGCTTGCTCCTGCTTGCTTTTGTCTGCTGCTTTATTATGTTGATGATTTTGGGTTTGCATCCATTAGTTAGCGCGGTAGGTGCCATTGCATTTGGATTATGTTCTTATGATTTGGTTATTCTCGAAGCGGGTCATAACACCAAGATGGCAGCAATGGCCTATATGCCATTGGTTACGGCCGGCTTAATTCTGTTGTTTCGTGCTCGTTACCTATGGGGCTTTATATTATTTGGATTAGCTATGGCACTTGAAATAAGAGCTAATCACTTACAGATAACCTATTACCTTGCCGTTTGTTTACTAGTATATGGTATAGTTGAAAGCGTTGCTGCCATTCGTGAAAAAAAAGCCAAACACGTGTTAAAGGTTGCAGGGTTGGCCTTTGTTGCGCTTTTGGTAGGAGTAGCTTCTAATGCTTCACTACTATGGAGCACTGCTTCTTATATGAATCATTCCATACGCGGGAAATCGGAGTTGTCTTCTAACACGCAATCGAGTGGAGGATTGGATAAAGACTATGCCTTTTCGTGGAGCTACGGCAAAATGGAAACGTTCACCTTTTTAATAC
>JBDHXV010000028.1:0-39348 GCA_039810885.1 Chitinophagales bacterium
TTCTTATCAAAATTGAAACGAGTATCGTTATTGTAGTTGTAGGAAGTATTTTTTGTGCCGCAAGATGGAGGAGTAGCTTGTACCGCCGGGTCAGACCAAGTAGTTTCGAGAGTATCCTCTCCATTAATTTTAAATACAACAACTTTCCACTTCCCAATCATGCGTTTTTCACGTGACTTAAAAGATATAAACGGGTCTTCTGGACCTTTTTTACAACCATCAAACAAAATGACAGTAGTCATAAGAATAGTTGCGAGAGCTAAGAATTTCTTCATTGGAATTTACTTTTTCATTTTTGGATTCGCAAATATAGAGGCAATTTCAACAAATACAATATGATAAAAAGGTTATTAAGCGGTAATTAATGTCTGTTTATCGATTATTTTATTCACTTGCCTTGCCGTGTAATAAGGGTACAAAAGTAAAGTCCCCGAACTCATCCGAAATAAATTCTTCCGCACTTCGACGCGTAATGCGTAACATCTTTTGAGTCTTCTCTCCCAAAGGAATAACCATAAGTCCACCTATCTTTAATTGATGTAAAAGCTTCTCTGGCACCTCGGCAGCCCCGGCAGTAATAATAATCTTATCAAATGGGGCAAAAGTGCTTAATCCTTCAAACCCGTCACCATAGAATGTTTGAATGGAGGAGTACCCTAAGTCAAATAGTAATGCCGATGCCGATTTGTACAGTGCCCGTTGTCTTTCAACACTGTAAACCTTGCCGCCCATCTTATGTAATACGGCTGCTTGGTAGCCTGATCCTGTTCCTATTTCAAGGACCTTATCGCGAGGTTTTATTTCTAATAATTGCGATTGGAAGGCAACGGTAAACGGCTGTGAAATGGTTTGTCCGGCAGCGATTGGGAAAGCCTTGTCTTCGTATGCTCTTTCCATAAATGCACTGTCAAAGAAAAGATGGCGAGGAACGGCTAACATCGCCTCCAATACTCTTTCATCCTTGATGCCCTTTGCATGCAATCCCTCAATAAGTTTCTTTCGTAACCCCTTATGTCTAAAATTGTCTTTTGTAGTGTCTGTCATTTGTTCAAAATAATACCCGATGAATTATCTGAGAAGCGATAAATTTATTTCAGTGCGACGAAATTAATTGCGGTACACTTTACTCAGTATTAAAATAGGAACAATAATATTATTCATTGTATTAAATACCCGATTTAATACGATATTTCGAATTAGGAATAATATTTGAATCAGTCAAAGACAAAGTGAAACCAGATTTTGTTGATAACTTCAATTATCTGCATTCTTGTGTTCTCTATTTTTGAACCTCTTAAAAAACTGAATTAAACATGAAGAAATTAATTGCACTTGTTGTCGTACTTTTTATATGTAAAATCTCTTTTGCGCTTAATCCTGTAAGAGAGTATTCCGTGACGCCGGCCGATTACGGAATGGATTACAAAGAAGTCATCATTACGACAGCAGATGATATTAAATTAAATGCTTGGGTTTTTAAACCCTCAGCGCCCTCAAAAAAATTTATTATAGTGAGTGACGATGGAAATGGAAATATGGCGGACAATATTGAACTCATTGCCCAGTTTATATCCATTGGATATAACGTAGTTGCCTATGATTATCGCGGCTATGGTAAAAGTGATGACTTCCCCATTAAAAACAACTTCTTCATATACCCACAGTTTGTTAAGGATATTACAGCAGTGGTGGACTATACACGCAAGTATTACAACACGCAGTTCGATATGTTTGGGATTGGAATAGGTGCAGGGTTGTCATTGAGTGTTGGAGCTAATCGCCCTGAAGTACGCCGTATAATAGCCGACGGTGCTTACAGCAGTTTTGAACAAACGAAGAATAAATACAAGAGTGTTAAAGGAGAAGAAATAATGATGCCGCTTGCTTATGATAAAATATTAATGGAGCCTTTATATGCATTGGCATCTAAGGGAGATCAACTCTATGGTATATTATACATAGTAGGGGCACAGGAAGATATTTGCGGACCGGATGAAGTGAAAACGTTGATTAAACTAAAGCCTAAGATCTCTGATTCTTATGTGGTGCCCGGTGTAAAAAATGATGCGACTTTTAGCAGCAATAAAAATGAATACTTTAATAAGATCAAGAAATTTATTGATACCCACAGTTCTTAATTTTGGACAATCAATAACCTTATTGTGTCTAATTTGCCTCCTGAATATAATATAGAAAGAACGAACAATTATCTTTAATAATTAATAAAAAACGTGAATTATGATAAAGAATAATAATCCGCTTGACAATAATGCAAACGAAAACTCATTCGCGGTAGAGATCAAAGAAAAAATGAATACTTTAGATCATCTCATCAAACTGCGCGAGAAGCAATTAAAGCATGATGTTGAATTATCATCTCAAAACGAACATGAGCAGGATGAAGATGATGAAACCGGAATGCCAGGGTACTCAGGAATTTTTTAATTAAATATTTTTAGTAAATAATAAACGACCCATCTATTTTCGTGGATCGCTGACTATTTTTATGTGAACCAACTGTCTTAATTGAGGGTTAAGCAACATCAACAATCTTTTTTTATGTTATCAAAATCAATGACAGATGCACTCAATAACCAAGTGTGCATGGAAGGAGAGTCCTCTCAAGCTTATTTGGCAATGGCTTCGTGGGCAGAAATTCAACCCGGACTCGATGGAGTTACACAATTTTTTTATCGCCACAGTGATGAGGAGCGTATGCACATGCTTAAGCTCATTCACTATATTAACGAACGTGGAGGCCAAGCGATCATTCCGCCACTTAGTCAGCCACCGGCTAAGTTCAAATCTTTACAGGCAGCATTTTCTGAGCTATTGAAACATGAAATTAAGGTTTCCGAAAGTATCAACGAACTAGTAGATATTGCATTCAAACAGAAGGATTTCGCCACGCATAATTTTCTTCAGTGGTATGTGGCAGAGCAAATCGAAGAAGAACGTTTAGCACGCATGATTAACGATAAATTAGAACTTATTGGCAACGATAAAAGCGGGTTATACCTCTTTGATAGAGATATAATGCTAATTCAGAGTGCCGATAAAAAGGCAGCACGAGTATAGAAGAGAAATTGACTTTACTCTAAACCGGAATTAAAGCCTTCACACCCGTGGAGGCTTTAATTTTTAATCTAAAAAACCACCCTTATCATTTTAATAAAGATTATAGCTGAAAATAATCGTGGTCAATCTATAACTTAGCAAACAAACAAAAAGATATGCCTATCAAAATAAAATTCGGTACCGATGGATGGCGTGCGATTATTGCAGAAGATTTTACTGTAGAAAATGTTCGACGTGTTGCCTATGCTACTGCAGAATGGCTGCTTCAAAGAAAATCAAACCCGATACTTGTCTTAGGCCACGACAGCCGCTTTGGAGGAGAATTGTTTTGCGAGAATATTGCTCAGATTTGCTGTGAACGTGGCGTTCGGGTTATTCTTTGCGACAATTTATTGGTCTCCACGCCTATGATTTCTCTTGCTACTTTAAAACGTAGTGCTGACCTAGGAGTAATCATCACTGCATCTCATAACCCACCCGGATATAATGGATATAAACTTAAAGGGGCTCACGGAGGCCCTTCTTCGCCAAAGGATATTCAAGAAATAGAAGATTTAATACCTGACTCTGTATCCTTAACAACTCATAAGACAGAATACTATGAGCAAAAAGGATTACTCGAATACACCGACATGGAGAGTTTATATATTGAGCATGTAAAGACTAACTTCGATTTAGATGCAATTAACAACAGCAATATTGTAATTGCTTATGATGCAATGTATGGTGCGGGGCAACGAGTAATTCCACAACTCCTAAAGAATACCATATTGCATCACTGTGACTACAATCCATCATTTATGGGCCAGGCGCCGGAGCCTATCTTACGAAATTTGCAAGAGGTTCAAAGCACTATTCGAAATGCAGAACACAATGTGTGTGGTTTAGCCACCGATGGCGATGCTGATCGCATAGGCATGTTTGATGAGGATGGAAATTTTATTGATGCACATCATATCATCCTATTATTGATTCACTACTTACATCATTATCGTAAAATGAACGGCAAGGTAGTGATTGCATTCTCGGTATCTGAAAAAGTAAAGCGCTTATGTGAACACTATGGATTACCGTATGAAGTAACTAAAATCGGATTTAAATACATTAGTGAGAAAATGATAAAGGAAGATGTATTGGTTGGTGGCGAAGAGAGCGGAGGCATCGCAGTTAAGGGGCACATTCCGGAGCGTGACGGTGTTTGGGATGGCATGGTGCTGCTCGAATTCATGGCAACAACCGGAAAGACTATGAAAGAGATTATTCAAGAAATATATAAAATTGTTGGCCCGTTTACTTACGATCGTAATGACTTACATTTAGAAGAAACACAAAAATTAGATATCATAGATAAATGCCGCAAGCAGGTTTATAAAAACTTTGGCGACTATGTTGTTACTCGTGCAGAAGACGTTGACGGCTACAAGTATCATTTTAAAAACGGAGAGTGGTTAATGATTCGTGCAAGTGGCACCGAACCTTTACTTCGGGTTTATGCTGAGGCCCCCTCACGGGTAGAAGTCAATCAACTATTAAGCAGTGCTAAGAAAACCTTGTTAGGTTAATTTGTTCAGATTAAGTTTTCCGGCTTTTTTACTACTCGTTGCTTGTTGTAGTATAATTGCATTGAAGAGTAGTGCGCAACAAGCATTTTTGATGCCATCAGACAGCACAAACCCTAAACGAGTATGGATAATAGGAAGCTCGTGGGCGGCATTATATGGTACTGCACTAATCGGATTAAACACGGCTTGGTACGCTAATTATGAGCACTCCTCTTTTCATTTATATGATGATTCCAAAGAATGGCTGCAAATGGATAAGGCAGGTCATTTGTTTACAAATTATTTTGAGGCTAAATGGACATTCGACGCACTCAAATGGGCAGGCTTAAAACCTCGTAAAGCCGCCATCATAGGAGCTGCTACAGGATTATTTTTTCAAACAACGCTGGAAACATTCGATGGATTCTCTGCCGAATGGGGATTTAGCCCATCAGATATGGTGGCGAATACAGCGGGAGCCCTCGTTTTTTTATCTCAGGAACTGCTATGGAAGCAACAACGAATTCAGATAAAATTCTCATCCACATTTTACCAAACGACAAAACAGTACAAGTCTAATTGTGATTGTGACTTGGGTAAACGCGAATACGATTTATTTGGCTCG
Source organism: Chitinophagales bacterium (assembly GCA_039810885.1). Taxonomy (GTDB): domain Bacteria; phylum Bacteroidota; class Bacteroidia; order Chitinophagales; family UBA10324; genus BJGO01. The sequence goes on from JBDHXV010000028.1 coordinate 5,245, forward strand.
TCACTCCCCGAACAAACATTGAAGAACTACAACAAGCAGACCTATTGGGCTTCCGCGAATATATCTTCGTTCTTTCCCGATTCGAAACTTCCAAAATGGTTAAATATTGCCGTTGGGTACGGTGCAGATGGTATGTTAGGCGGCTATGAAAATAGGTGGAATGGTGATAACGGACTGAAAGCAGATGCAACCGATGTTAAACGGGTTCGTCAATTTTATTTAAGCCCCGATATAGATTATACGAAAATAAAAACACATTCACATTTATTAAAAACAATATTTCAAATGGCAAATGTTATTAAGTTCCCTGCTCCTGCTTTGATGGTAAACTCGAAAAACCAAATTGTTTTTTATCCTATTTATTTTTAGTGCCCTCGTCAATGTCTAAAGAGCAAAAAAAGAATAATTACAAAATCGGTGATAAAGTATGGCTGATTCATCTTCGTGAGAGCGCTGTGATTACACGAATTGAAAAAAAAGGAGTTCTTTATGTGAACGCTGGCGGAATGGAAATTCCGGTATTCATACACGATATTAAGCCCTTTAAAGAAATAGAAAAATCACCAAAGCAGATGAGCAGTATTAATGGATCGGAAGTAAGCAATGAGTTATATAAGTTCGATCAAAAAAAATTATCTCAACGGGGGGTTTTATTGCTATTTATTCCTGAATCACTCAATGATGGAGAGATAATTCACTACGATGTTTTTCTTGTTAATGATACTCGAGAACCAATCCAATTTATTTATAAGTTGAGTAGCACGCATGGAATATTTGAGCAAGGGGAACATCATCTGAAAGCAACAACGCACACACGACTCACACACTTTAAAGCATCGCATATTAACGAAATACAGTTTCTTGAGTGTAAGATTTTACCCGATAATGCAGAATTTATAGAGGAGCACATTCAACAAAAGTTTAACGCCTCTTCTCTTGTGCGTCACCAATGCACTTATGAGCCTGTACAGCGAGAGGTGTTTTTATATGAACTTTTAAAGCAATATCGAGTTAAGCCCAAAGAGAAAGATTATTTCACTTCAGAAGATGAGTCGTTTGAGATAGATGCGTCACATATAAGAAGTATGATGCATCAGCATCCGACACAAAAAGAGGATGAGGTCATCATTCCTGAAAAGGAAGTAGATCTTCATATCGAAAAAGTTACAAACGATACCCGCAGCTTAACGAATACAGATATCTTATTGATGCAATTAGAGCATTTTCGAAAAAGTTTAGATAGAGCGATTCGAAGTGGGCAAAAAGAATTTTATGCAATTCACGGAAACGGCAGCGGAAAACTGAAAAAAGAAATTCATCATATCTTAAAAACGCATAGTCAGGTTACTTCTTTTACGGATGACTTTACTCCGAAATATGGATTTGGCGCAACTAAGATAACTTTGAAGTGAACTGTTCGCCGGGGTGTCGCCTCGTTTTGATAAAAAACGTGGAGGAAAGTCCGGACAACATAGAGTACCGCACCGCCTAACGGACGGGGTTCGGATAAAACCGAATACAGAAAGGGCCACAGAAAATTACCGCCACGGCTTAGCCTTGGTAAGGGTGAAAATGTGAGGTAAAAGCTCACAGCATTATACAGTAATGTATCATGCGGGTAAACCTTGCGGGTTGAAAGGTCAAATAAATCCCGATTCCGATTTGACTCGGAAGTAGTGCTACTCGCACCTCTATCGGGACGGGTTGACTGACAGATCTCTTTGGAAACAACGAGACCAGATAAATGACAGCCCTACCGAAATTTATTTCGGAAAACAGAATCCGGCTTACGAGCGGACAGTTCTTTTTATTTATGAAACAAAAACGAAATAATATAATTATTCTCGGAGCCGGTCCGGGTGGGATAGCCTGCTCATTAAGCCTTGCCAAAGCGGGAGCCACAGTAACGGTGTTGGAAAAGGCTCAATTTCCACGCGATAAAATTTGCGGCGATGCCTGCAGCGGAAAAGTCGTTGAAGTGTTGCGTAAAATAAATCCCGATTATGTTTCAGATGTTTTCACCCAGCCATTCCAGTTGGGAAGCCATGGAGTTTGTTTTATTGCTCCAAATGGAAAGATGCTGCGCATACCCTTTGCAACAAAGAATAAAAAAGAGCATGCCCCTGGTTTTATTTCCAGAAGAATAGATTTTGATAACTACTTATATCAAATCGCCAAAAAGCAGGACGGGATACAAATAGAAAGCGGAGTCGAAGCGCAAGCCTTTACAAAATCAGAGATTGGATGGGCAATACAAACAAACAGAGAAACATATTTCGCCGATTTGATTATTGATGCATCAGGTGCACATAGCCCATTTGCTCGACAAATAGCGCATATTCAGCAGCAGGATGAGCATTATTGTGCAGGGCTAAGAGCCTATTACACGAATGTTTCAGGCTTGGACAAAGAGAACTATATCGAGTTGCATTTTATCAAAGATTTTCTGCCAGGCTATTTTTGGATTTTCCCCTTAACTAACGGTTTAGCGAACGTAGGTGTTGGATTACGCTCAGATGTGATTTCAAAAAAACGAATCAATCTAAAAAAGGAAATGATGCGAATAATAGCTGAGCATCCGGTTATAAGCAAACGATTTGAGCATGCCGAATTACTCGATAGTTTAAAGGGGTGGGGTTTGCCATTAGGCTCATTAAGAAGAAAGATCAGCGGCGAAGGCTATTTACTCATAGGTGATGCCGCCTCTCTTATCGATCCCTTTACGGGAGAGGGTATAGGCAATGCGATGCTTAGCGGCTGGATTGCGGCTCAAATTGCTTCGCAAGCATTGCAGATAAAAAACTTCAGTGCTGCATTTTTAACTCAATATGATGAAGCGATATATAAACGATTATGGCAGGAATTAAGCTTAAGCAGAAGGCTGCAACAACTTGCAGCCTATCCATCACTTTTTAATTGGGTAGTGAATAAAGCCAATAAAAATCAAGCCTTTAGCGAGATGATTTCTTGCATGTTTGAAGACCTTGATTTACGCAGTCGATTCAAGCAGCCTTCATTTTATTTTAAGCTTTTATTTTATTGATCTCAAAATCAGATTTTGCAAATTAAATTCAATCGGTATTTTTGCCTGCCCAATAAAAAAACGGTTGACCTCGTAGCTCAGCTGGTAGAGCATAACACTTTTAATGTTGGGGCCCTGGGTTCGAGTCCCAGCGGGGTCACTTAAAACAAAATGCCTTGAGAATTAAACTCAGGGCATTATTGTTTTACGAATTTTTCTTTTTTTCTCATCTTTAGACTGTAACCAAAGTGGCTATATAACAATCAAGCTGCTTTGACCTTTGCAGACAAATAATCACTCTTTTATAATTAATTGGAGTTTCTTGGATTTATAGGTGCGGCATTAATGGGACTTTCACTGGGCTTAATCGGCGGTGGAGGCTCTATTCTTACCGTTCCGATCTTAGTCTATCTATTCTCGATTAATCCGGTTACTGCAACAGCATATTCATTATTTATTGTAGGGACAACCAGTTTGGTTGGCTCAGTCAGTCATTTAAGAATGGGGAATATACACTGGAGGGCAGCACTTGTATTTGGTGTTCCCTCAATTATAAGCATTTTTATTACACGATCTTTTATTGTGCCTGCGATTCCTGATGTCCTTGTACAAACAAGCACACGCACGTTAACAAAACCTCTGGCTATCCTATTATTCTTTGCTCTGATCATGTTGATTGCTGCATATACCATGATTACTAATAAGAAAGCAGAAACAGAATCAACTTCAAAAGAGACGTTAAATTATCCCGTTGTTTTCTTTATAGGAATTGGGGTGGGGATGATAGCGGGCCTTGTCGGAGCGGGGGGTGGTTTTTTGATTATTCCAACCTTAGTTTTACTGGTACAATTACCGATGAAAAGGGCGATTGGAACATCGCTGGCGATTATTGCGAGTAACTCGCTGATAGGCTTTATGGGAGATTTACACGGCAATATGGAAATTGATTGGAAATTTCTATTATTATTTTCAGTAATAGCTATTATAGGCATTACTGTAGGCAGCCTATTATCAAGAAAAATTAGCGGAGAGAAGCTAAAACATGTCTTCGGGTGGTTTGTGCTGGCAATGGGGTTGTATATTATCATTAAAGAAACAATTACTAATACTTAATAACTAATCATTATGTTTAAATTCTTAAACAGTTTATTTGGAAGTAACAATGGAAATGAAACGCTTAAAAACATTATGAAGGATGGGGCCTATCTCGTGGATGTGCGCACTCCGAGTGAGTTTGCAAGCGGTCACGTGAAGGGTTCTGTAAATATTCCATTGAATGTTATTCAAAACAAGGTAAGTTCTTTAAAAAGCAAAAAACATATCGTAGTGTTTTGCCGCAGCGGAGCGCGAAGTGCTCAAGCAAAAGCTATTTTAGAACGAAACGGTTTAAAGAATATCTATAACGGAGGCACTTGGCAAAAAGTAAATAAGTTGAAGAACGAGCCTTAACTGTAGCCGATTGAGTGGTAGATGATTCTCATTGAGCCGACTTTTCATAAGGGCTGTTATAAAAATTTTACCTATTATTGAATGTTAACAGTAAATAGTATGCAAGACATTCAAAAGAGATTATTGCCTCTCTTCGGAAAAGAATTGACTGATGAAATTCTTGCCGCAGGCTCTCAACAACAATTTAACGAAGGTGATGTTATTGTTGATTATGACAGGTATATCAAGGCCATGCCTATAGTACTCAACGGTATAGTGAAAGTTTTTCGAAGAGATGATGAAGGCAATGAAATACTGCTTTATTATATAAGCAACAATGAGAGCTGTGCTATGGCTTACACTTGTTGCATGGAGGCAAGAAAGAGCGAAATCAAAGCTGTTGCCGATACTGCGGTGGACATACTTTTTATACCACACGAGAAGCTTGACGACTGGTTACTTAAATATCCAGTATGGAAAAGTTATGTATTTAACAGCTTCACGCAGCGATTCAATGAATTACTTCGCTCCCTGGAGAGTATTGCATTCCAAAAACTGGATGAACGCCTGATACGTTATTTGAAGAATAAATCTGAAATCACAGGCACGAAAGTGATTAGCCTTTCGCATCAACAAATTGCAGATGAGTTGGGTACCAACCGAGTGGTAGTCAGTCGTATGCTGAAGATTTTAGAGAATCAAAAGAAAGTAATTCTTTATCGTAACGAGCTTAAGATACTGAATCTCTAATAATGAAATTTCCACAGTAAAATTTATTTTTAGCTTTATTAAACTTTTTAATTAAAAAACTCATTTCAAAAGAGAGTTTAGTGTAATCAACATAATGTAACCGTTGTTGCCAATTACCATTTTTAAAGACATAAACTTCGCAACCGTAAATATATTTAATGAGAATAGATCAAATTTATACTGGATGCCTTGCACAAGGAGCCTATTACATAACTTCAAATGGTGAGGCGGCTATTATTGATCCGCTTCGAGAAGTACAACCGTATATAGAACGCGCTCAGAAAGATGACGTTCAAATAAAATATATTTTTGAAACACATTTTCATGCAGACTTTGTAAGCGGTCATATAGATCTAAGTAAAAAAACAGGCGCTGCTATCGTCTATGGCCCTACGGCTACACCGGAGTTTGATGCACTCATAGCTTATGATGGGCAGGAATTTAAACTAGGTGATGTTACGATTAAAGTGCTTCATACTCCCGGCCACACTTTAGAAAGTGCTACATTTCTATTAATTGATGAAAAGGGTAAAGCACACTGTATCTTTAGTGGCGACACTTTGTTTCTGGGTGATGTAGGTCGCCCGGATTTAGCTCAAAAGGCTGCGGATATGACACAAGAACAATTAGCAGGAATGCTTTATGATAGTTTGATGAATAAAATCATGCCCTTACCCGATGATGTGATTGTGTACCCTGCACATGGAGCAGGCAGTGCTTGCGGAAAGAATATGATGAAAGAAACCGTGGACACTTTGGGTAATCAGAAGAAGGTGAATTATGCGCTGAATCAGCCAAACAAAGAAGCATTCGTTAAGGCAGTTACTGATGGCTTACTGCCGCCTCCTGCCTATTTCCCGATGAATGTGGCTATGAATAAAAAAGGGTATGAAAGTATTGATGTGATTAAACAACGTGGGTTAAAATCTCTGTCTCCTGAAGAATTGGAACAAATGGTTGAAATCACAGAGGCCATTATTTTAGATACGCGTAATCCGGCAGAATTTGCAAAAGAACATATTCCTCAAAGCATCAACATTGGCATACACGGAGACTTTGCGCCTTGGGTTGGAGCTATTATTGGTGATGTAACACAAAACATAATACTGGTTGCAGATGAAGGTATGGAGGACGAGGCTGTTACTCGATTAGCTCGTGTAGGATTTGATCATGTGTTAGGTTTCTTACAGGGTGGTATCCCTTCCTGGAAGAAAGCCTTGAAAGAAACGGATGCTGTTAATCGGATTACAACAGTGCAGTTCGAAAAAGAATTTAATGCTGCATGTAATGTTGTCTTGGATGTTCGTAAAGAATCAGAATATGCTGCTGAGCATGTCGATGGGGCTTACAATCGCCCATTATCTTACATTAATGAGTGGTTGAATGGCATAGACCCCAAACAGCATTTTTATCTGCATTGTGCAGGGGGTTACCGAAGTATGATCGCTGCATCTATTTTAAAAGCTCGCGGTTATCATAATTTCAGCGAGGTGGAGGGTGGCTTTAATGAGATAGGCAAAACATCGGTTCCCAAATCCAACTTTGTGTGCCAAAGTAAGATTATGAGTTCATAAGAAAATAATTTTCATAGAAGGGGTTTTATGAAAAAAGCCGCCGCAATCATTTTGATGCGGCGGCTTTCATTTAATCAGCAAAAGTTATTTCTTCTCTTGTATAAGTTTATACAACTCCTCTATTTGCTTTTGTTGTTTTTGTATAATCTCTTGCTGCTCTTGCAATGCTTTAGTTAACACAGGAATCATTCCAATGTAATTCACACCCAGATATTCTATGGTCTCATCTTTGGTAGCACCCGGAGCCACATCATTCGATACTAACTCCGGTATTATTTGTTGCAACTCTTGTGCAATAAACCCAAATTGAGTGCCTTTTGAGAAATTCATTGATGGGTATTCATCAAGTTTCATCTCAAAAGTTTTCACCTGAAGCTGCATTACTTTATTTAAAGCGGAGTTGAGAGGCTGAATATTGGTTTTAAATTTTCTATCAGAAACAGATGCCCAAGTGCCCGTGTAAACACCATTGCCTGAACAATATAACCCATAGTTTGTTGTGCCACCGCTTGCGCTCCCAAACACCCCATAACGAGTTCCGGCACTACTACCCGTACTAATTGCATAGACGCCATAAGCAGCCCCTGTATAGGTACTTGCAGACCCATTGAAGTACCCGCCTTCGTAATTTCCTTCACCATATACACCTATTCCATACCCTGGGGTTGTTGTAATGCACTTGCCCCAAACACCCTTTGCATCCGTGCTATTTGTTCCAATATACTCAGCATACACCGCTGCCGAAGAGTAGCTGGAGTAATCAACTGATGATTTAATTCCGTATAGCTTAGTGCCGTAAACAGTTAAATAGGCAAGGGTGTCGGGGGTGATCGTATTTATTCCAACAACGCCTTTAGTGAGTGTAAGTGTGCGTAACTGAGATGAGGTCGTGCCGGCACCTAAGAATAGGCGATTTGTTCCTCCGACAGATCCTATGTTTGCATCACCTGCGCCGCCACCACTTGTTGCAATACCAAACTTTAATTTATTGATTGTATTCCCGATTTTTAAATCTCCGTTTGAATTACTTAAATCCCAATTACCGCCTAAAATGTCCAATTTGCTTTGAGGGCTTGTTACGCCTAAGCCTACATTGCCAGAGTTATTATTGTATATATCAGTGCCAGATGTGGTCCATGTGGAATTAATCGTGTTTGAGGAAATGGTTATACCGTTTCCGGCAGTGTAAGAGGCTCCATTATCAGCAGCGGGCGCCCAAGTTGTGCCATTCCATTTAAGCACTTGCCCGCTGGTGGCCCCTTGTTGAGAAATTTTTAATTTATTTCCGCTGGTTCCTTGCCCAGTTAAGGTAGCATCAGTTTGAACTACCTGGCTACCCCAATCATCGCCACCGGAGCCGGTAGGCAGAGTAACACTATTGCCTCCACTAATGGTTAAAGTTGTTCCGCTAACGGTTAATGTTTGAGCATCAGAGTTATTATCTGTGGCGGGTGCCCAAGTTGTGCCATTCCATTTAAGCACTTGTCCGCTGGTGGCCCCTTGCTGAGAAATTTTTAATTTATTTCCGCTGGTTCCTTGCCCGGTTAAGGTAGCATCAGTTTGAACTACCTGGCTACCCCAATCATCGCCGGAACCACTGCCACCGCCACTTTGCTCAGCATAAAGAGCATAAGGAACGCTTTGTAACTGTGAAGTTCCCATATCGAGGTACCCTGTGCCGAAATCAACCTCAGTTTGTAAGAATTTTGAACCACTGCCCCAATTAATGGTCGGGAATGAGCCGCTTACCGGGGAGCCTGTACCGATATTTAGTGTAAACAATCCGAATTGGTTCGTATTTACGTTATGCGTCTCAGAATATACAATAGTACCCGAAGCGGTCATATTACGAATCGATATACGCACTACAATAGCTTGGTTTTCTATTTCAACCCCTGAGCTGTTGCGAGCTACAGCTTGATAAACAATGCCTTGAGGCGCTTGAGCAAAAAGAAAGTTTGCACATAGAAGAAAGACGAAGTGTGTTAGCAGTGTTTTTTTCATAAAAGGTTATATTTTATTAGGGTAAAGATGATAAACAAATAAAAATTGGCTTAATTCTTTACGTATTAAATATTAACAGCACGGTTATATCTGTTCTTTCAGCTCTGGCTATATTTGATACGAATGAAATACAGGCTGTTAACAATAATCCTATTATTAAGCGCAATAGAAGCACACCCGGCAATATTAAGCGGGAAGATAACCGACGAGCAAAATAATCCACTTGCTTTTGCATCCATCTATTTGAAAGGAACCAGCACCGGCGTTACTGCTAATGTTGAAGGCATTTATAGTTTTCCGCTTGCACCGGGTGAGTACGATGTCGTATATCAATATGTAGGTTATTTAAAGAAGATGGAGCATGTTGTTGTCGGCATTCAGAATATCACTTTAGATGTGAAACTGGAATCAGAAAATTTTAAACTCAAAGAAATTGTTATATCTGCAGATTCGGAAGACCCGGCCTATCGGGTGGTTCGTAATGCTATAAAAAAGCGGTCGTTCTATCTTACTGAGGTAAACGAGTATAAGTGTTATGTATATATAAAAGGAATGCAGCGCCTTGATAGCTTGCCTAAGCGTATCATGGGTTTTAAAGCAGTTGATTTAGGGTTAGACTCCAGTAAGTTAGGGATTATTTATTTGAGCGAGTCAGAATCGGAGTACAACTTCAAACAGCCGGATAGAGTACGGGAGGTCATGATATCCAGCAAAGTAAGCGGCGACAATCAAGCATTCAGTTGGAACCAAGCGACCGACTTTGACTTTAATTTTTATCGAAATCTGATTGATGCGGGAAGCCTAAGTGACAGAGGGTTTGTATCACCAATTTCTGAAAGTGCGCTTATGTATTATAAGTATAAGCTCATTGGTGCTTATTACGAGGACGGGTTATTAATTAATAAGATTCAAGTCATTCCACGTCGTAAAAATGATCCGGTCTTTTCGGGGTACATCTATATCATTGAAGATTCGTGGCGTATACACAGCACAGATTTGTGGCTCACAAAAGCAGCTAAGATAGATTTTGTGGACTCGCTTGAAATCATTCAAACATATAATAAAGTGAGCGAGGATAAGTGGATGCCCTATAATCAAACAATGTTATTTTGGTTTAAAGCATTTGGCATAAAGGGCAACGGACGTTTTGTTGGAGTATTTAACGAGTATAATTTGAATCCACAGTTCCCAAAAAAATTCTTTAAAGGAGAAGAGTTAAAGGTGAATGAGGATGCTAATAAGAAAGATTCTGCCTATTGGGAGGCCACACGCCCGATACCTCTTACACAAGAAGAGCTCGATGACTATAGGAAAAAAGATTCTTTGGCTCGTATTCAAAATTCTAAGACCTATTTGGACTCGATAGATAGAAAGCGTAACCACCTAAAGTTTAGTAATCTTTATTTAGGATATAATTACTATCGCCGCTATAATGAAACCAACTATTCAATTGGTTCATTGGTGCAATCTTTAAATTTTAATACCGTTGAGGGCTGGGCGCCCATTCTTAACATAGGGTTTAGCAAGACTTGGAAGGATCGCAGGCGTTTAGATATTTCATCCAATTTTAGATACGGAATCAGTAATCAGCTATTTCAATTTCTACCCTGGTGTAGTTACTTATCGAAGCCGGAGAAATTTAGAAAATGGAAATTTGCCGGAGGACGATATGTGTTTCAATTTAATGACAATAAACCCATTTCGGGCTTAGTCAATTCCATCTATACCTTAGGGGTCGGTGAAAATTATATGAAGCTTTATTTAGATGAATTTGCATCGGCACAATTTCAAAATGAGTTTTTAAACGGACTTATCGGGGCTTGTAATTTAGCATATCATCATCGTTCTTCTTTGGAAAACACAACGTACCACACGTGGATAGAAAGCAGCAAAACAAATTTCACCGCTAATTCGCCCAATATTCTCAATGACTCAACGAGTTTCACATCATACAATGCACTTATTCTAAAACTTGGAGCAACAATTCGCTTTAAACAGAAGTATTACACACGGCCGCATCAGAAAATTATAACCGGATCAAAATACCCAACCTTACGATTATCTTATACCAAAGGAATACAGACACTGGGATCGAGAGTAAATTTTGATTTAGTCGAAGCACAGGTTCAGGACGAAATAAAACTAGGGTTACTGGGCTTATTTACCTACGATGGAAGTGCTGGTTATTTTTTAAATAACCTCATAGTGCATCAGGCCGAGTACAAACATTTTAGTGCGAATCAAACTATTTTTTCAGGATTCGCTTCGGTTAGTCGTTTTGAGCTGTTGCCTTATTATTATTACAGTACAAAAAGCTATTTTCTACAGGCTCATGCCGAACAACATTTTCAGGGATTCATTACAAATAAGATTCCTTTAGTTCGAAAATTAAAAATGAAGGAAACCGCAGGGTTTCACATTCTATACACTCCTGATATATTACACTATGAAGTGCATATAGGGCTGGAGCGCATTCTAAAAGTATTTCGCGCAGAATGGGTGAATGCCTATGATAAATTCAACGGATGGCAACAAGGTTTTCGAGTGGGGATTATGTTGCAAGGAGGATTCATTACTATTGAAGATTGACCTATCATAATGACAACAGTATAAACAAGCAATAATAATGATTACAATGCTTGCCCTATAAAATAAAGCCGTTTCCGAAGAATTAAATATTCGTATGCAAGCGCACCGAGAAGACATTTACAGGACCTTCTCGATCTTTATTATATCCCGGGTTCAGTAAAAACTGATAGGCTCCCGTTAGAAAAATATGGCCCTTGTATATATCCGCGGCATAATATACTTCTGCCAGGTCTTCAACAGAATAAGATAAGTTGCCATCTCCCAACATAAAGCCATTGCCTCCGGCTTTCAGATATTCTCTATGAGGTTTAGACAAGCCGGACACTACATCTGCGAGGCCGAAGTTGTCGTTTGCTCTTTTCCATCGTTGACCGGTAATAGATATGCCGGCACTTAAGCTATGATCAATCTCTGTGAACATCCAAGTCTCATTATTACCATCATTCCAACTTGCTTTTACAAAACAACCTAAGTCGTTTGATATCTCTTGTTCCATATTTACAGCAAATCCATATTTGTGATTTCCAAAAGTCCTGGTATTCTCTATTATTGGATTTGTGGGATCTATCGAAATGCTTTTTCGATAGATTCCCATATTGGCGGTATTATAGAACGACAAGGCTCTGAAGGCTCCATCGCGGTTAGCAAGTTTGTAACGGTGAGTATATTCTATTGTATAAGCTCCCGCCTTATTGATATTCCAATTCATATCACTTCCGTTTGCAACAAGAGGGACAAGAGATGCGCCCAGGCGAATCTCATGATATGGAGTAATATATTCTATGATGAAACTCGGCGTATATCCTCTTGTGTTTGCAGGATAATCCCAAGCTCCATTACTCATAAGCCCCCAACTCATGAATTGTGTGCGAGGGTCGTGACTGTATTTGTTATCGTCGAAATAGTCGGAGATGCCTATCTTCCCTAGAGTTAGGGCAAGATATTTTTGAGGAATATATTGAGCTAATTGATTTACATCTGCCGACTGATACAGTCGTTCTTTAGTTAATGAAAAAAGTTGCCTATAATAAAGACGTGCAAGATAAATTGCAGGCGCGGGGTCGCCGATTCTAAAACTTTCCCCATTGGTTTCTGCCGCTATTCCTAATGCTTGACTTAATCCCGATCCGCCGGCTAGCTCCGGGTTTACAAAAATACCGGCTCCCTTCCAAAGCCGGGCACCTGCGAACAATGTAGATGTGATAGACGTTTGGTTTTCATTTGCTGTGCTGAGGCTATGCTCGCCGGAGTAGGGCGCATTGAATGGCAACTTGTATTGATAAATTATTGTGGTTTGAGCATGAATGCTAAACCGCTCTTCTTTGATGGTGTCCTTTTGTTGTGCAGAAAGTGATAGACTAAGAATGATTAATAAGCTAATGATATATAACGACTTCATGAGTAGATTAAGCCATTCGGGGCTTTTTAAAATAAGGAGCCAAAAGTAATGATATGTATGAGCCTTTCGTGTAAAATTCTTCTTAAAGAATTTTACTTATTGATTAAGGATTTGAGATAATCGGATGTGACTTCATTCTCGATAATTGAGTCTAACCCTTTATACTCCTTTAAATCTTCTGCCAGAGTTTTCATTGCCTTTATGGCCGCTTTCAAAAGAGAAGGCCCAAGGCTGACTCTGCGTACGCCTAATGCCTTCAACGTGTTTAAGTCCGGTATGCCTTTAAGTGTAAGAACATTGATAGGCATACTGAGTTTGGATACTAAAACTTGAATATGCTCTTTATTTCGAATCGTAATAGGAAAGAAGCAATCGGCTCCGGCTTCTTTGTACGCCACTCCTCGTTTTATCATTTCATCAAGTTGAGCGTTAGGAGTAGTAAATTGCCGGCTATGAAGCAACACATCCGTTCGGGCATTAATGAAAAGAGCTATACCCATTTCATCAGCTACCTTTCTGATTAATCTTATTCGTTGGCTTTGCAACTTGATGGGCAGGATAGAGCGAGTCAGATGATTGGTGTCTTCTATGTTAATGCCTACTATTCCGGTTTCAATCAGCGACTGAATATTTTTTTGAAGTTGATTATGGTCATAAGCGTAACCGCTCTCCAAATCTACAGTAACCGGCAGAGAGACACTATCGGCAATAGCCTTAAATACTTTGAGTAAATAGGTATAAGGCATTTTCTCATCATCTTCATACCCGTGAGTAAAAGCAATGGCCGCACTTGCCGTAGCGACAACTTTATAGCCTAAGTTTTCCAAGAGCCTTGCACCAAGTACATCCCAAATATTTGGAAGGATAAGCATGTCATTGCTCTGGTGGAGTTTATGAAACTGCAATGCCTTATCCTGCTGACTTATTTTGTTGTTCATTAAATGATAAATTATGCTGAAAAAGTTAAGGGGAAATCTTTAATGCATACTTACAGTATGTTCCCTTGCTAACTTTACAGCGTAATCAATAATTTATTTTTTAAGAATACTTATTTATTTAAGAAGGACGAATACATCCAAACTAACTTTTCCTGCTCGCGGATGTAATCACTCATCAAAGCATTCGTTCCTTCGTCGCCTGCATCTGCTGATAGTCCAAGCAATTCTCTTTGTTCAACGATTAGAATGGAAAATGCATCTAATATTGACTGTACGCCATCATTCCCGTCAGAAACGTTTTTTAAGCTCTTAATTTTTGCAGTGTTTTTGTAATCATCAAAAGTATGTAAGGGCGTAACACCAAGAGTTAAGATGCGTTCAGCTACCTCATCTACCTTTATCAATAAATCGGTATAGAGCTCTTCAAATTTCAAGTGCAGTTCAAAAAATTTCTGTCCTTTAATATTCCAATGTAACCCGCGCGTGTTCTGATAGAACATCATATAATCCGCGAGCAGTTTATTTAATCCTTCTGCAAGAACCTTGCTTTTAGCTTTATCTAAGCCGATCAAGTTTTTTGTTGCCATAATGTGTGGTGTTTTGATTTGAGGAAAGTTACCACATCATTCAAATAAAGAAATAAATGTGTGTGCAACTATCGACTTTATGTAATTAAAGTAACACAGACTGCCTTTCTCAATAGGGAAGCAGTTTTACTGCTTAAGCCGCTACTCTTTTATTATCATCGTTTGAGCGTGTGCTTCTACACTCTTAACACGAAGTAAATAAGACCCGCTTGGTAAGGAGCTGATATCGATATGTCGAATGGTACTATCGATCACTTTTTGAAGAACACAGACTCCCATGAGATTGTAAATCTCTATGTTTATGAGTTGAGTACTATTGCAATGAATATATAAATCGTCGGTTGAAGGAATCGGATAAACAGATAGATTTAAAGCATCTTTTACGTTGTTTATTCCATTGATATTTGCCTTTACACATCGTACAGAGTTGCCTCCAATCTTTTTATCGGTGTTGCTCGGCACCGAATTATCATCATAATACATTTCTCTCGTGTAAGATTCATCGTTATTGGATGCTGTAGAACTCCACCATGTTCCGGCATCACCTTGCCCGCTAAAACTGCCGCTAACATACCAACGCCAGCCACCCGGCAGAGCCGTAAAGCCGCTTTCATTGGTTGTGCCTGCATTTGGAGCACTCCAGTGTGTTGTGCCCGACTCCTTAAGTACAGATCCCGCTGTACCTTCCCCTCCACAGTAAACAATCAAAGTTGTCCAATCTAAATCACTGGGCACGTGCCATCCATCAGGGCACAAGCCTCTCGGATCGGAAACGGCAAAGAAGTTATAAAGTTTGCCATAATCAGATGCGACATTATGATAGTTACATGTAGCTCCACTGGTAAGATTAATCCATTGAGCATCATCTGTGATCGTTGGAATTACATCTCCATTTAAGTAATGTGTTACTTTCAAATTTTCTTTTATCCATGTTTGAGAACCGATGTCAACGGTTTGATAGCTATTTCCATCAATATCTGTAACGCTTGATTGGGCGCTGCCTTCTGATGTTATGAACAATAGAGGCACTATAGTTAAAAAATTTAATCTCATTCAGAAAAGAGTTTAGTATATATCACGAAATAATTTCATCAAGATTTAAAACAAGCCGCTCTTTAGTATTTTCTCTATGCCTTCGCGTAAGGAAATAGGTTGCCGAGATAAAAGATTTTTCATTTTCGAAATATCCGGCTGTCGGCGGGTCATATCCCCCTCTTTTAATTTCGGCAGATGTATAAGTTTTGATTTGCTTTTGGTTAATTCTATAACCAACTGAGCCACTTCGATAATCGGTATCTCTATATCGTTGCCTATATTGATGATATCGTTTACGTGCTGGTTCTCCATAAAGGTACGTACGGTAGCATCAAGGTGATCTTCGATGTAGCAAAAGGTGCGTGTTTGACTGCCATCACCATAAATTGTGATAGCATCATTGTTTAGTGCAGCGCGAATAAATTTACTGATGACAAAATCACTGCTTTGCTTTGGACCATAAGTATTGAAGAAGCGGAAGATAGTGTAATCTAATCCAAACTCTTGTTGGTAGGATTTAAAATAAGACTCACCCACATTCTTTACGATGGCATAAGGCAGTCGGGAATTTAATGGAGTGGTCTGCTCGTTTTGAGGGAACTCGACAGGTTCGCCATACACCTCTGATGAAGATGAGAAATAGGCACGCTGCACTCCGGTATTCTTACACAGCTCTAACACGTTTCTGATACCTATAATATCATTAAGTACCATAACCGGATTCGCTAAAGTTCGTTGAACGCCCACAACAGCGGCATAATGAAATACATAATCAAAAGAGTGCGATAGCATAATACTTGCTATGGTATTATAATCGTTTACATCGCCTTTAATGAATCGCCAATTTTTGTATTTAGCATCGGGTAGTTTTTCAGGAGAGCCGGTCAGCAGGTTATCCACTATCACGACAAAGTGTTCGGGATTGCGTACCATACGTTCTGCCAAACAAGAGGCAATAAAGCCGGCGCCTCCGGTAATAAGTATTTTTTTCATAAACTAAGATTGGTCTAATAAGTCCATTAAGTATTGGCCGTATCCGCTTTTTAACAGAGGTTGTGCAAGTTTGCGCAACTGTTCGTCGTCAATAAACTTTTTACGCCATGCTATTTCTTCAATACATCCTACTTTTAATCCCTGACGATTCTCAATAACTTGTACAAACTGAGAAGCCTGCATCAAGGAATCGAAAGTGCCTGTATCAAGCCAGGCCGTGCCTCTATCGAGCACTCCTACCTGTAATTTACCCAGGCGTAAATATTCTTTATTCACATCGGTAATTTCAAATTCGCCACGTGGGCTTGGCTTTATATTTTTTGCAATGCGTACCACGTCATTATCGTAAAAATATAAACCCGGCACCGCATAATTTGATTTGGGGTGCTGTGGTTTCTCTTCAATAGAAATTACTTTATTAGTACTGTCAAATTCAACAACGCCGTATCGTTCGGGATCGGATACATGGTAAGCAAATATAACGGCCCCTTTAGGATCTGCGTGTTCTTCCAGTGTCGTACCTAAACTCGATCCATAAAAGATGTTATCACCGAGAACCAATGCAACCTTATCTTTTCCAATAAAAGATTCGCCGATAACAAAGGCCTGTGCCAGGCCATTAGGTACTGCCTGCTCAGCATATTCAAAATGTAATCCCAAAGACTTACCGTCGCCAAGTAGTTTCTTAAACTGGGGTAAATCCTGTGGAGTGGATATGATGAGAACTTCATTAATTCCGGCCATCATCAATACGGAAAGCGGATAATAAATCATCGGCTTATCATAGATGGGCATTATTTGTTTGGATAGGGCATAAGTGATGGGATATAAACGAGTACCACTGCCTCCTGCTAAAATGATTCCTTTCATGAAATTAAATAAGTTCGGCGAAAATAAAGGTTCGGAAAGGTTTTACAAAGAATAACGGGTTTTATTCGTCTGGAGGTAAGCAGCCTGAACCGCCTTTATTATATTGCAACTCGAAAATGCAAAGTAATAAATTGCCCATAATTGGCATTATTGGTGGCGGACAGTTAGGCCGTATGTTTATTGAAGAAGCATTGCGTTACAATGTGAATTGTATCATCTTGGATAAGGACGAAGAAGCTCCGGCATCATTAATAGCCCATCAGCATATTCAAGGTTCTATTACCAGTGCCGAGGCTATTTATCAACTGGCACGGCAGTGTGATATTATGACGTATGAGATTGAGCATATCTATGTAGAGGCTTTGGATGAAATTGAGCACAGCGGCAAGCGTGTTTATCCTTCGGCAAGTGTGTTACGCACCATTCAGGATAAGGGAACACAAAAGAAGTTTTACAAGACTCATCATATTGCCACTCCGGAATTCGTGATTGTTCATAATCCCGAAGAATGGAAACAAGCAGTAGAACAAAAAGGATGGACGCAATTTGCAGCGAAAAGTTGTCGCGAAGGATATGACGGGAAGGGCGTAAAACTGATGCACATTCAGGAACTCGATGATATTGATCAAATTCCTTTTAGAAAAGATACCGTGTTGGAAGCCTTAGTGGATTTGGAAAAAGAAATCAGTGTCATCATAGCGGTTGATTTTGAGGGAAACACAAGATGCTTTCCTTCGGTAGAGATGCAATTTGACGCGCAAGCTAATTTAGTAACTCATTTATTCTCTCCCGCAATTCTTAGTAAGAGTCAAGAAATTTATGCTCAAGAATTAGCGATGCAAACAGCCAAAGCCTTTAACAGTCCGGGGCTTTTTGCTGTTGAAATGTTTCTAGATAAAGAAGGAAAGTTCTGGGTGAACGAAACAGCACCACGGCCGCATAACAGCGGCCATCATACGATTGAGGCATGTTACACCTCACAATACGAACAACTGCTTCGTATTCTTTTGCATTTGCCGTTAGGCTCTACGAAGCTACTTAAACACGCAGCAATGTTGAACATTTTAGGCGATGATTTTTTTACGGGAACTTATTATTTAGAAAACCATGACGTGTTGTTAAGAGAAGAAGGAGTTTATGTTCACCTATACGGGAAAAAAGAATCAAAACCAAAACGAAAACTGGGGCACATAACCATTCTGGCAGACGATGCGGATCAATTGCGGTCAAAAGTGGAATACATTCAACCATTTATTAAAATAAAACCAATCTTATGAGTGCTCAAATTGCAATAATAATGGGATCGGATAGCGATCTTGAAGTAATGAAAGAAGCTGCCGTAATACTGGATAAGTTTAAAATCGAATATGAATTAACGATAGTTTCGGCACATCGAACGCCGGAGCGCATGGTGTGGTATGCACGTGAAGCTGCTACACGGGGTATTCGTGTAATTATTGCCGGAGCGGGAGGCAGCGCACATCTTCCGGGTATGGTTGCTTCGCTTACACACTTGCCTGTTATTGGCGTACCGGTGCTGAGCAAAACGATGAACGGCGTGGATTCGCTCTATTCTATTGTACAAATGCCGCCGGGGGTGCCGGTGGCAACCGTAGCGATTAATGGTGCCGCAAATGCTGCATTGCTCGCATTACAGGTGCTCGCTCTTGAAAACACAGAACTTACGAAGGAGCTTATTGACTATAAAGAAGATTTGAAGAATCAAGTTGAAGATAAAGCAGAAAAATTAGAACAGAGTGGATGGAAAAAATATTTGAGAACATAAAAAAACTTTCAAGGATCTAAGCAGCTTGCGCGAAAAGCAGCACTTCGATTTTTTTATGCATTATGGTTTATTTGCCCTATGGTGCAATGATGTCAATATTTATATGAGCAATCAACGCTTCGGGTTTTATACGCAGGTAGAAGAAGCGGATAAGGTATTTTTAAAAAAACACATTTTGAAAATAGTAATGTAAAGAAATAAGTTGTAAGTCAATATGGAGATCCCATCCACACCATTCTTAGATCAAAAGCCATTAAGTGCTATTGCCTGCCACAAAAATGATTAGTGATATTTTTCAGAGAACTTTAAAATAAATATGTCGGAACTTCCGGCATTCGAAAGTGTGATGTTATGAATATGAAGTGCTTGTTCATCAAAGGAGCCCGTTAAGAAAATGTTACCATTCTTATCAGAGGATACATCTCTTCCCGCATTTCTTCCGGCACCGCCAAAGTCCATTGCCCACATCTCGTTACCCCACGGGTCATATTTTAAAATAAAAATATCTTCTGAGCCAAGAGGGTTTTTCACTACACTTTCCCCAAAAGTAAAATCAGAGAAATTGGAACCTGTAACGAATGCATCTCCCTTATCAGACACATAAAATTTTCGAGCGCCTGTTCCTTGTGGGCCTCCGGCCCTCTTGGCCCATTGCAGCCTTCCGTTCATATCATATTTTACGATAAATATATTTCCTTTAGAGCCTGAGCAAATTAGTGTTGAGTTTCCAACTTTAATCGAATCACTCAGAGAAATTCCGCAGAGATATACATTGCCTCTATTATCCGATTTACATGTTCCTATTTCAACGCCCTTTCCCCCGAATCCCTTTGCCCAAAGAACTTTGCCATTAGGAGAATATTTGACAACGAAAGCATCGTTTGTCCCTTGCCCCGTGTTCTCAAGGAGGATATTGCCCAACCTGAGCGAAGGCGAAAAGAAGTGCCCCCCTACATATATATTTCCAATAGAATCAGTTCCAACGCCTTGCCCTTCAGCACCGCCAATAGAATTTCTTGCCCAAAGTATTTTGCCGGCTTGATTATACTTTGCAACATACATTGTCCTTTGCGTGGTACTTAAACGAATGTTATTCCCCCAATCCATAACACTATCAAATATTCCCGAAACGATGATATTATTTTCTTTGTCAAGTGTAATCGTACCATAGTCGCCACAACTTTTTTCACCCCCGGCATTTGTAGCCCACAAACATTCACCGGCCGGCGATAATTTGGCAATGAATAGATCTGCGCCGTTTGTGCTTTTGTTGGTAAGGGTAATTTTTCCAAGAGTTAATAATTTGCTTTCAAACCAGCCTGTAATATAGATATTATTGTTTCCATCTGTTATACAGCTTGTGGCATGGTCATCTCCCTTTGAGCCGGCACTTATAGCCCAAATTGCTTTCCCATCTTTGTCCAGTTTAATAATAAATAAATCTGCTACATCTGCATTGTCCTCCGAGTTCTTTACTAATAAAATTCCCTCATCTTTTATCGTTGTGCTTTGAAATCGGCCAACTAAAATGATATTCCCCTCAGTATCTATAGAAATACTGTTTGCACGATCATTCCCTGCACCTCCGATACGCTTCGCCCATTCTATGTTAGGGAATTGTGCATATATCAATGCTATAGGAAATAAGAACAATACAATTAGCCCTAATTTTTTCATCGTTGTTGTTAGTTAGAAAAACAGAAACATTCATCTTTATGATTTATCGTGCTGCCTTTTTTTGATTTTGAATCAAGTAATAGTACGGAGGTTGATTAGAAAGAATTATTCACTCACTTATCAATCGTGCTTTGCAATAATAATACTCATATATGATGTATCATCTGAACCGCCAACGACTTCAACATAGCCGATCCCTATGTCAGTTAAGCTTCCGTTCCATTCATCCAAGCCAAGTAAATGCACTCTGTGACCATGCGAAGGAATGCCCTCGTCCTTTATCAATAATTTAATTCCATCTTCTCCGTCTTCGCAATTCATAACAATAGATTCAAAATAATTATCGCGTTTATTCTTAACCCATGTTTTATCTAAGGTATAACCTGCTTTGTTAATGAGAACATTAACGCCATACCCTTCGGGATTTACATGAGCAAAATATTTTCGCTTGGCCATATCGAGGGCACGCTCTTCCGCTACTTTAGCCAACACCTCATTCCATTGTAGTTGTATGGAACTGGGTTTAGTATTTTGAGCTAGGAGTAACTCACTTACAAATTGTTTGGGGTTCTCTCGAATTTGCTGTAACAAGATATATGCATTTTTTGCCTCTTCGTGATTTATTCTATAATCGACCGGAGGGGTGTAACTGCATAAAGTAAATAAGGCCAAAAGGCTCAAGTATTTCATATTCTATTTTACCTAACGAAAGATAGCCGAATGTATGATATAAACTGAAACGAGCTTATCCGATTAATGCATTTTTGCCTTAACCCTATACAATTACTAACTTGCAGGCGATTATGAAAGGAATAAAAATAATAGAAGTAAAATCTGAAATAGGAGCCGGAACAAGAGGGGCAAGCATGGGCATAGATGCTATTAAGATTGCATCGCTTGACTTTGGAAGTAACTATTTTAGACAATTTCCGAGTGTGGAAATTCAGGTAGAAAATCAATTATTGTTTGACCCCACTCGAACAATATACGCTCGACGTGTAAAGGGAGTCTTGGATGTATGCGAACGCTTGGCGAATGAAGTGAAACAAACATTAGAACAAGACACCTTTCCCATCATCTTATCGGGCGATCACAGTTCGGCTATTGGCAGCATAGCAGGGATTAAAATGGCCTATCCCAATGCACGTATCGGCGTAATATGGATAGATGCGCATGCCGATATGCACTCCCCCTATACCACGCCTTCAGGCAATATGCACGGCATGCCACTTGCAGCTTCACTAGCAGAGGATAATGAAATATTGAAAGTGAATAATGTAGATGAAACAACACGAAATTTCTGGGAGAAACTGAAAAACATTGGAGGAATTCATCCCAAGTTAAAGTATGAAAATTTGGTTTATGTGTCGTTGCGCGATTATGAACGAGAGGAGGATTATTTGATTCGTCAAAATAAGGTGAGGGTGTTTACTACTGATGAAATTAATACATACGGCACCGACAAGGTCGGCAGAGAAATACTTGCTGCAGTTGAACCTTGCGATTATATCTATATTTCGTTTGATGTGGATAGCATGGACGCTTCCATTTCCAAAGGCACCGGAACTCCCGTGCCCAATGGAATTACCGAAAAACAAGCTGCAGCACTTATTCTTAGATTGTTGATGAATGAAAAAGCAGTTTGTTTTGAAATCACTGAAGTGAATCCAACACTGGATAAAGAAAACCACATGGCAGAGAATGCATTTGAGATTTTACAAAGGGTAACAAATCAAATTATCAATAAACTTGATGATGAATGAGCGAAATGATTGAGACATTAAAGGCACATACAGCCTCGTTCATAAAAGATAGCTATCAAAAAGAACTATTCACTCCGCAAATAACGGTAAATAAGACGCCTATAGATTATACGGGCGACTTTACGATAGTTGTTTTTCCTATTGCAAAACATGTCGGAGCGCGACCGGATATTATCGCAGAACAATTAGGAAATTACTTGCAAAAACATGCAACAGGTATCACATCGTATAATGTGGTAAAGGGCTTTCTAAACCTTTCGATAAAAAATTCTTATTGGTTGCAGTTTTTTAAACAATATGCAGCCGATAAACATTACGGATTCGGATCCAAACAGAACCGCCGTGTAATGATTGAGTACGGAGGGCCGAACACAAATAAGCCGCTGCATCTTGGCCATTTAAGAAATATACTAATCGGCTACTCGGTCTCTGAAATCTTAAAAGCCGCAGGCTATGATGTGGTGAAGGTGAATATATACAATGATAGAGGCATCCACATTTGCAAGTCTATGCTGGCCTATAAGAAATTCAGTAAGGGAGAAACGCCCGAGAGTAGTGGAATGAAAGGAGATCATCTCATCGGCCACTATTATGTAGTATATGAAACAGAACTGCGTAAACAAATTGCTGACTTAGTGCAACAAGGGAAATCAGAAGAAGAAGCAAAACAGCAAGCCCCCTTGGCACAAGAGGTTCAAGAAATGTTGCGTCTTTGGGAAAATAATGACGAGCATGTGCAGGCTCTTTGGAGGAAAATGAATTCATGGGTATATGAAGGGTTTGAAGAAACATTTGCGCGCATCGGTTGCGACTTTGACAGACACTATTATGAGAGCGAAACCTATCTATTGGGTAAAGCTCTGGTAGAAGAGGGGCTACGGCAAGGAGTATTTTACAAAAGGGCAGATGGCAGTGTTTGGATAGATCTCACCTCGGAAGGATTGGATGAAAAATTGGTGCTACGTGCAGATGGCACATCAGTCTATATTACTCAAGACATTGGCACAGCGGATTTACGCTTTAAGGAATTCCCTTGTGAGCGTATGATTTACACGGTCGCAAATGAACAAGACTATCATTTCAAAGTGTTAAAACTCATTTGCCAAAAGTTAGATAAACCTTATGCGGGAGGCATCCATCACCTGAGCTATGGCATGGTCGATTTACCAAGCGGCCGAATGAAGTCTCGCGAAGGCACAGTCGTGGACGCAGATGATTTGATTTCAGAAATGGAGAAAACCGCAGCGGAAAAGAGTGAAGCCTTGGGAAAAATGGAATTATTTAATGAACAAGAAAAGAAACAATTGTTTCACGCGCTGGGTATGGGAGCACTCAAGTTTTATATTCTACGTGTTGACCCGAGAAAACGAATGGTTTTTAATCCGGAAGAGTCTATCGACTTTCAAGGATTTACAGGTCCGTTTATTCAATACACCCATGCTCGTATTTGTTCATTGATTAGCAAGGCCGACATCGGTTCCGTCCATACTCTCGTAAAATCTATTTCAGAAGATTATCCGATGCATGAGTTAGAAAAGAACTTGATTCGCAATTTACATGAGTTTACAAGTATCATCTCGGATGCTGCTGCACAATATAACCCGGCATTGCTTGCTAACTATTTATATGCTTTGGCGAAAGAGTATAATCAGTTCTATCAGGAATTAAGTGTGTTGAATGCTTCTCGTGAATCGGAAAAATATTTTCGTCTGATTCTCTCTTCCTTCACAACAGATGTTTTAAAACGAGGCCTATCTTTATTGGGTATTAACGCCCCCGAAAAGATGTAAAATCACTGAACTCATAAATGAACCCAACTGTTAACACTTATTAAAATTATTATCCTATGAGTGACTTTTTGATCTCTTCAATAAAGTTGTTTCAGTACTATAAGTCTCTTGCAGATAAAAGTATTCAGCGACTAAATGACAACCAATTGCTTTTTACCCCAAACAAAGAGAGCAATAGTGCGGCAGTCATAATAAAACATATTGCAGGAAACATGCTTTCGCGTTGGACAGATTTTCTAACAAGCGATGGAGAAAAAACCTGGCGAAACCGAGATGAAGAATTTGTCATTGAACAATTTAATAAAGAAGCACTAATTGCATACTGGGAGAAGGGGTGGTCGTGCCTATTCGATACTTTAAATTCATTGAATATTGAAGATTTGAATAAAACCGTTTATATCCGTAACGAAGGATATACCGTTACCGAGGCTATACAAAGACAAACGGCACATTATGCATATCATATAGGTCAAATCGTATTTATCGCAAAAATGCAAAGTGAACAATGGGAAAGCTTATCTATACCGCGTCATCAATCGGCATCGTATAATAATGATAAGTTTTCACAGAATAAAGACATCAGGCATTTTACAGATAATGTGTAGCCGGGGTGGCTTCCGGCAAGGAGATATAAGGAGTTATTGTGCCTAATACAACGTACCACGCCCGTTTTCTCATAGCGCTTGTATTTTTTTGTTGTAAATCCCAACGGCTTGTTCCATCCTCTTCTTAGCCATTTCTACGCTGGGATTGTTTTTCTTGCTTGTACATAAGTGAGCAATGTTTGGTTACTTTTTGGCAAGCTGTTTTAGGGCGGGGCACATTTTAGACCTAATGCTATCGGTTTGGATGTTGTCGTAGTGGGGGCATTTGAAAACCGTTAGCCCCTTATCTGCCAATACCATAATATAGCCAGTGTTTCTTATCTATCATATTTGTAAGCCATTAGCTATGTTGAGTTTTCGAGTTATTGGCGAGTTGGGTTGTATGGCTGCGTATTTTTTATTTTTTAGAAGCAATGAGGTTTTTTTAAAAAAATTTATATTGAATTGAAATTACAAGTACTTCGACAAAGATTGGTTCGTGATGTTACTTGTGAGATTTTAACGATGTGCTTGCAAAATGCGAGTAAGGTGTCACATCGCCTTCTCTAAACTAACCACAAAAGTACTTCCAACACCATATTCACTTTTTACGGTAATAGTGCCGCCTTGTGCTTCCATAAATTCTTTACTAATACTTAACCCTAAACCCGTTCCTTCTTTTTTGGTGCCTGGAACACGGTAGTAGCGGTCAAAAATTTTATCAATATATTCCGGTAGAATACCTTGTCCTTGATCAGTTACTGAAATTTCTACTTTGTTGTTTAAAGCATCAATTACCTTGATTTTTATAATAGAATTTTCATCGGCATAACGAATAGCATTAGATAACAGATTGGTGATGACCCACGCGGTTTTCTCTTTGTCTGCTAAAATAGTGGTGTCATTGGGTGATAATATTTCAACTTGAATACTTTTTTGCTCAGCAGCTGATTTAACTGTATTTACTGCATAATCAATTACTTCATTTACTGAAGTTCGCATTTTATTTAATTGAATGCTGCCACTTTCTACTTGTGTCATATTGAGCAATTCGCTGGTGATTTTCAATAGTCGCTCTGCATCATCTTTAATGTTTTCAATCAAACCAGATTGTTCCTTGTTTAGCGCTCCAATTTGTTTGTTTTCTAAAAGTTGCAAGCTCATTTTTATAGATGAAATAGGTGTTTTCAACTCGTGTGAAACCGTGCCAATAAAATTGGTTTTGGCAAAGTCTAATTCTTTGTGCGAAGTGATGTTTTTAAGCAGGATAACATTGCCGATGTTTTTTTCTTCTTTTTCTCCAGTCGGGATAATTTTTATAGGAATAAATTCTTTTTCAAAATAGCTTTCTTTTTGGTCTGCATAAATTTTGATAGGCTCCGGCTTGGCGTTTAAAATTAATTCGCTTGCCAATGTTCTAATTAAATCATTGTTTTTTGCCACTTCCTGAATTTGCTTTCCGATAACTGCTTCTTGTTTCAAATTTGAAATAGTCAGAGCAGTGTCGTTCATAAAAAGTATTACACCACTTTCATCTAAACCAATTACCGGTTCACGCATATTGTTGATGAGTGTTTCAATTCTTTTTTTTGCCATCATCAACCGCTCCAAATCACTATTGTTATATTCTTGAAGTTTTTGAGCCATTGTATTAAAGGATTGGGCTAATCCTCCAAATTCATTATGACTTTCAAAGTGCACTCTTTTTGAATAATTTTTTGCGGCTATTGCTTTTATACTGTCAGTTAATTCTTTGATAGGATTGGCAATATTAGAAGGCATATTAATTAGAAGCGTAAACGCGATCAAAAAACAAAATGTTCCTACTACTGAAATCCATACAATTGCTTCTTCTGAAGTTTGTGTAGCCACATTGCTTTTCCGTTGTAAGGCTTGCATATTCAAAAGCATTATATCTGTAATGTCTTTGTGTATGATTTTTAAATCGCTATTGCTTATCGGATTTTTCTTTAGCTGATCAAAGTCCTGCATTACTTTATCTGATAATTCTTTTTCGCCAACTTCCGTGATAGTTTGGTTTTCCTTGTTTAAATTATCCTGAAATAATTTTTGATTTCCAACTGCTGAAATGTCATTATTTAGAGCAATCAACATTTGACGGCAATAGACTATACTGTTATAGTTATCCGTTAGAATGTTTTTTGTGTTATTGGACAGTTTATTTATATAAACTGAACCCAATACGGTAAGCAGTGTAATCATTGCAAACAGCAACCCGACACCTAAGGTTAATTTAGTTTTTATTTTCATTTTAATATCTTTTTTGTAGAAATATGCCTCAAAACATATCCTTATAGATTTACGATAAAATCACCAAATCAATTTGTTTATTTGTCAAATTATTTAATAGGGTTTTAAAAATATTGGTTGCCAAAATAATTCTCCAAAAACTAATATGCGGCTTCCCGATACAGACTGTTGTTATCTTTCGTTCTTCACATTGTTCAATAATTGTTTTGGAAATACTATCGCTTTCTACCTTTATTATTTCCGCTCCCAATTCAGTTGCCAATTTGAAATTATTTATCAAATGTCTTTGCTTATCTAAAGCAATTTTTTCAGCGCCTTCTTTTTGCGTTTGCACATACAGCACCAGCCATTTACTGTTATAATAATTTGCCAACCTTGCTGTTTTGCGAATTACATTTTTCGCTGCTTTTTCATTAGAGCTAATACAGGCTAAAAACTTTTCTCTTTTGGCAGGATTGAGTGTAGGAATTTCCGTTTCTACCTGTCGTACTACTTGGGCAGCCACTTCTTTTAATGCTAATTCCCTAAGTTGCAGAATATTTTCGCCTGTAAAAAAGTTTTTAAGGGCTGTTTCTACCTTGGCTAAATCATAAATTTTTCCTTCTTTCAAACGAGTAATTAATTCATCAGCGGTTAAGTCAATATTCACGACCTCATCGGCAGCCATCAAAACACTATCCGGAATACGTTCTTTTACCTCAACACCGGTAATATTTTTCACATCATCATTCAAACTCTCAATATGTTGAATATTTACCGCACTAATTACATTGATACCGGCATCTAAAATCTGCATCACATCTTGCCAGCGTTTTTCGTTTTCACTACCTTCAATATTGGTATGAGCTAGTTCGTCTATAATCACCACTTCCGGGCGTAAAGCAATCACCGCCTGCACATCTAATTCGTCCAACTCTTTTCCTTTATAAAACAAAGTTCTTCTGGGAATTATAGGAAGACCTTCTAACAAAGCGTGGGTTTCAGGGCGATTGTGAGTTTCAACAAAACCTATTTTCACATCAATGCCATTGCGAAGCAAAGAATGAGCTTCTTGCAACATACGATAAGTTTTACCTACACCGGCACTCATTCCGATATAAATTTTAAACTTTCCCCGTCTTGATTTTTTGATTAAGTTGAGAAACTCTTCAGCCGATTTTCTTTGTTCTTCCATTGTTTTATTTTTTGTAAATGGTAAGTGAATACTATTCTCCATTCACTATTTCAAAACGAAATCGCCAATGCTGTGGTAATAAAAATATTATTATCGTTCGGTTGTCCGTTCATTGAAAATATTTTGTCCCTACTGTTAAATCCTCTTGCTTCAATACGCCACATTATGTTTTCACGAATGAGGTAATCATAATTGATGGAATATCCGAAAGTTTGAAAACCATTAGGTGTTCCAGAGTTAATAATTACTCCGTTTTTATCGTTGTAATATTCAACTCTTGCTGCGATGTTATGCTTTTCGTTAGGACTGAACTTCAGCACTAAAACAGGGGCAACCCAAGTGTTGTATGAAACACTTCCTTTACTTTTTTGCTCTGCTCCAATATCAAATCCAGTTGTCAGAGCAACCTTTTCTGTTAGTTGGTAAGTTCCGTAAAAATGATGGAAATACCGCATTTGTTTTGTACTGTCAGGCTTGTCGTTTCCAATAAATGAACTGCTATTTAAAGTGATTTTCGCATTGGGCTTATACACTATTTGATGACCAAAAGCAGGTGTATTATTGCCATTAGTACGGTAAATTTTTTGCCAACCGTTCATTATAATACCGCTTACCAACCACTTACCATTGTCAGTAATATAGGTAAGTTTTGCACCCGTATTAAAGTACGGTGAATTTTCAGCATACATGCCTCGGGTTACTGTCCAATTATCTTTGCCGATAGCACTTTCAAAACCAATGTGCGAAGGCATAATTCCTGCATCGATCCATAAATCTTTTTTCTTGGAAATTTTCACACCTACATTAGCTTCAAAAATATTTTTAATCACTGTTGGCTCTTCCGAATAATTGGCGTTCATATAAGTTCCAACAGCAAATGCAAGATTCGCTCTTACATTATCGGTTTGATAATTGGCTTTAATAAAACCTAAATTGATATTAATTTCATTATGGCGGTTATGAGAATACATAAATCCCGGACGATTATGATTAGTTGGATTTCCAAAATCATACGAATAATAAGCTTCCAAGTAACCTGAAAAAGTCAGGGCTTTTTGTGTTTTATCTTCTAATAATTTGGGGTTAGACTTTAAGCTATCTAACAGTTCTTGTTTTATTTCGGCTACAATCGCTTTTCTATCTTCTGCTGAGATGGTTTGAGCATTTACTAAGTTGATAGTTGACAGCTGAAAACTGAAAAACAGCAGCATAATTATATTTTTTGATTTCATTATTATTTCAGATTATCAAGTGCTATATTAAGTTTCAATACATTAATTTTCTCTGGTCCAAACAAGCCAAACAAAGGCTTTTCTGTATTTGCAAGAATCAACTGTTCTAAATTTCCTTCGGCAATACCTCTAATTTCGGCAATGCGTTTAATCTGTATTTTCGCTGCTTGTACCGAAATATTTGGATCAAGTCCACTTCCGCTGGCTGTAACTAAATCAACAGGAATATCTGATTTTTTAACTTCGGGATTATGAATCAAAAAAGTGTCTATTCTCGCTTGAATTTCTTGCAAGTATTCTTTGTTGGTAGCGGATTTATTACTTCCTCCCGAGCCTGCAGCATTATAATCTACTGCAGATGGACGAGGCCAAAAATAGTTGTCGTTATTAAAAGTTTGACCAATATTGGAATAGTATTTCTTACTATTTGCTGTGATGGTATGTCCCTTTCCGGAACCCGATGTAAATTGTGCCATTCCCCAAACGATAATTGGGTAAACAACCACTAATAGTACGATTAGTACTGCTGTTAGCTTGATAGCTGGTAATATTTCTTTTTTCATTTTATTAAAATTTTATTTTTTGTTTTTTTCTGTTGGAACACGCCTCAAGGCGTGTTCCAACGAGGCGTGTTCCAACTGGGTATTTTTATATAAACAATGACACCATTAAATCAATTAATTTTATCCCAACAAAAGGTACAATCACCCCTCCCAAACCATAGATAAACAAATTTCTACGAAGTAAAGCACTTGCACCAATAGGTTTGTAAGCAACACCTTTTAACGCTAACGGAATTAAAAACGGAATAATAATCGCATTAAAAATTACTGCTGAAAGAATGGCACTTTCCGGACTGTGTAAATTCATAATATTTAATCCTTGAAGCGCAGGTATAGCAGCGATAAACAATGCAGGAATAATGGCAAAATACTTGGCAACATCATTTGCAATACTAAATGTGGTCAGTGTTCCTCTTGTCATCAATAATTGCTTTCCAATTTCCACGATTTCAATCAGTTTAGTTGGGTCGTTATCCAAATCCACCATATTGCCTGCTTCTTTTGCCGCTTGTGTTCCGCTGTTCATTGCTACACCAACATTGGCTTGAGCAAGAGCTGGAGCATCATTCGTTCCATCACCCATCATCGCTACCAATCTTCCTTCTGCTTGCTCTTTCTTAATGTATTCCATTTTATCTTCGGGTTTTGCTTCTGCAATAAAATCATCAACACCTGCTTTTTCAGCAATGTATTTTGCAGTTAATGGATTGTCTCCTGTAACCATCACCGTTTTAATTCCCATTTTTCTAAGACGTTCAAAACGTTCCTGAATACCAGGCTTAATAATATCTTGTAATTCAACTACTCCCAATACTTTTTCATTCTCAGAAACTACTAA
Source organism: Chitinophagales bacterium (assembly GCA_039810885.1). Classification (GTDB taxonomy): domain Bacteria; phylum Bacteroidota; class Bacteroidia; order Chitinophagales; family UBA10324; genus BJGO01. The sequence continues at coordinate 36,112 of JBDHXV010000028.1, forward strand.
AGGCGTTCCACCATTACTTGAAACTTGTATAACCCATTCGGCAACTTCTTTAGGAAAAAGATTTCCGGATTTTTCAACTAAATTTTTAATGGCATCAGAAGCCCCTTTTCTAATCCTTATATTTTCATAATCAATTCCTGAACTTCTGGTTTCTGCTGTGAATTTTATAAAGCGAGGATTTTCAATATGAAACGAAGAAACATTTACCCCTGCTAACTCAATAATTGATTTGCCTTCGGGCGTTTCATCAGCCATTGAACTTAACGCTACTGCTTTTATAAAATGCTTTTCATCTATTCCGTTTGCTGGATAAAATATAGTTGCCTTTCTATTTCCGATAGTGATAGTTCCTGTTTTGTCTAACAACAAAACATCAATATCACCTGCGGTTTCAACGGCTTTACCACTTTTAGTAATTACATTTGCTCTTAAAGCCCTGTCCATTCCCGCAATACCAATAGCTGAAAGTAATCCGCCAATGGTTGTAGGAATCAAACAAACAAACAGTGAAATAAATGCTGCAATTGTAATTGGTGCATTTGCATAATCAGCAAAAGGTTTTAAGGTAACAGTTACAATAATGAACACCAATGTAAAACCTGCCAGTAAAATGGTAAGTGCAATTTCGTTAGGTGTTTTTTGTCTTGATGCACCTTCTACCAAAGCAATCATTTTATCCAAGAAACTTTCGCCCGGCTGTGTTGTTACTACTACTTTTATTCTGTCTGAAAGAACTTTTGTTCCACCAGTAACGGAAGATTTATCTCCGCCCGCTTCACGGATTACTGGTGCACTTTCACCGGTAATAGCACTCTCATCAATAGTTGCAAGACCTTCTATAATCTCACCGTCAGTAGGAATAATATCTCCTGCTTCGCATAAGAAAACATCTCCTTTTTTGAGTTCTGATGAACTGTGAATGGTAAATGGTAAATTGTGAATGGTAGATTGTGAATTGTGCTTATCATTTTTCTCATTCTTAGTACTATTTACTATTGACAATTCTCTATTTACAACTTTGGCAGGAGTTTCTTCTCTTGTTTTTCTTAAACTATCAGCTTGTGCTTTTCCTCTTGCTTCAGCAATAGCTTCGGCAAAATTGGCAAATAATACTGTTAGAAAAAGTATGATTGTAACTGTTAAATTGTAAACAAATCCACCTTGATTGGTTTGCCCGAAGGCTACACCAATGCTTACAAAAAACATAACTACAGTACCAATCCAAACCAAAAACATCACAGGATTTTTTATGGCTTCTTTTGGATTTAGTTTGATGAACGACTGCTTCAAAGCTTCATTCACCAAAGCAGGTTCAAACAATTTATTTTTATTTTGACTCATTTTATAAATATTTAATTTTAATATTTTTCAATCTTTCATTTCAACTAAAATGAAAAGTATTCCGCAATAGGGCCTAAAGCCAAAGCAGGGAAGAATGATAATGCTGCAACTATAGCAATCACTACAAAAATGACTAATCCAAAGGTTGAGGAGTCTGTTTTTAAAGTTCCTGCACTTTCAGGGATAAATTTCTTTTCTGCAAGTAAACCTGCTATTGCCACTGGACCAATAATTGGCAAGAAACGGCCGAGAAGCAATACAATTCCTGTTGAAATATTCCAAAAAGGCGTATTGTCACCTAAGCCTTCAAAGCCACTACCATTGTTGGCTGCAGATGAAGTATATTCATACAACATTTGACTAAATCCGTGAAAACCAGGGTTACTTATTGCTGATGAGCCTACACTTGGAAATGCGGCTGCCAAAGCTGTTCCTACTAAAATCAAGAATGGATGAAACAGTGCAATAATCATCGCTATTTTCATTTCACGGGCTTCAATCTTTTTACCCATAAATTCAGGGGTTCTTCCCACCATCAAACCACTGATAAATACTGCTAAAATGATAAAAATGAAGAAATTTAAAATTCCAGCTCCAACACCCCCATAAAAGGAATTAATCATCATAGCCAACAATTCATTCATTCCGGATAAAGGCATAGAACTATCGTGCATAGAATTGATAGAGCCTGTTGAAATAACTGTTGTCACAATACTCCAAAAACCTGAGGCTGCTGCACCAATTCTCATTTCTTTCCCTTCCATTGCACCAAGAGAATTATCAATTCCCATTTTTACAATTTCAGGATTACCATTCATTTCCATTACAATATTTGGGATGGCTAACAACAGAAACCCTAGGGTCATTACACCAAAAACCATCCAAGCAAATCTTCGTCTTCTGATAAAAAAACCAAAAGCAAAAACCATCGCCATAGGAATAATAAACTGAGCAATCATCTCAGTCATATTTGTTAAAAAACATGGATTTTCTAATGGGTGCGAACCGTTTGCACCAAAGAAACCACCTCCATTTGTTCCTACGTGTTTGATGGGTACAAAAGCAGCAACCGGACCTCTTGAAACTTGCACTGTATCACCTTGTAAATTGGTAATAGTATCTTTACCTTCAAACGTCATTGGCGTACCTTCAAACACTAAAATTGCAGCAACAATTAAAGAAAGAGGTAGTAATATTCTAGTACAAGATTTTACAAAGAAATCATAAAAATTACCCAATTGTGTAGTTGATTTTTCTTTAAATGATTTGAACACCACCACCGCAGCAGCCATTCCTACACCAGCAGTTACAAATTGTAAAAACATCAACCATAATTGTCCTAGATAACTAATTCCTGTTTCACCTGAATAGTGCTGTAAGTTACAGTTCACCAAAAATGAAATGGTGGTGTTAAAAGCTAAGTCTGCAGGCTGACTTGGATTTCCATCAGGATTTAAAGGAAGCCAACTCATATTCATTAGAACGAGCATACTCAATAAAAACCAAACTCCATTAATGGTAAGTAAAGCAATTAAATGCTGTTTCCAATTCATTTCAGTTTTTGAATCAATGCCTGAAAATTTGAAAAAACCTCGTTCCAATGGATTGAAGATTTTATCTAATAAAGTTTTTTCTCCTGCGTAAACTTTCGCAATGTATTTTCCCAAAGGAATAGACAACAAAAAAGTTATCGTAAACATTGATATAACGCCTAATATATCTGTATTCACTTTTTATTAAGTTTAAAGGTTAGAACTTTTCCGGTTTCAGGAGTACATAGCACATATAAGCGAACACTCCAATTGCGATGATGAATAATGCTGTCATATCTTTTCAAATAATTTAATGAGATAAAAGAATAGGGCGAAGATTAGTAAGCCCGTTAGAATTAAAATT
>JBDHXV010000029.1:0-36829 GCA_039810885.1 Chitinophagales bacterium
TTCATGTTGTGATAACGGGAACCGGACTCATCAAAACAGTATTCCATTTGACAGAACACATCGTGAACAAGCATTATGATCTCATCGTGAATATAGGAATCTGTGGGGCCTTCGATCGTACATTAAATATCGGCGATGTGCTTCGCATTGAGCGTGATCGCTTTGCCGACTGGGGCATGCTGGACAACAAAGATTTTAAAGATGTTTTTGAAATGGGACTTGAAGACGAAAACTCATTCCCGTTTGAGCATGGTTGGATTCGTGATGCATTACCGCCCGAATGGTTAAACTTAACTCAGCTAAAGGCAGTAGATGGATTTACTGTTAATACTATTCGAGTTCATAACCTTACCCGTTTCGATCAACAGATCTATGCAGAAACAGAATCTATGGAAGGTGCAGCCTTCTTATATGTCTGTCGTCAATTGAATTCACCCTGCATACAAATTCGCAGTGTCTCCAATTATGTCGGTGAACGCGATAAATCAAAATGGGATATTTTGAAAGCACTGCAAAGTCTCAGCACTTTCCTCAATTCAAAAATGTTTACTGAAGCTTAGTGGTTTAGCTTATTTAATACTGAAATATCTATCGTTTTCAGGTTGCGATAAATCATGACAATGATGGCTAGCCCTATAGCCACTTCTGCGGCTGCTACCGCCATAATGAAGAAGACCATAATCTGACCTGCCGCATTTCCATGAAAGGCAGAGAACGCAACCAACAGTAGATTTACTGAATTTAACATCAACTCAACACTCATAAATAGAATAATGGCATTGCGGCGTGTAAGTACACCCAATACTCCAATACAAAACAGAACAACCGAGAAAACGATGTAATGCTCTATGGGTATATATTGAAAAATGGAGTTCATAATTAAATGGTTTCAGGTACAACTAAAGGGTCTTTTTTGCTGAGGATAACGGAGCCTACCATTGCAATTAAAAAAAGAATGGAAGCAAGTTCAAATGGCAAGGCGTATTCTGTAAAAAGCACCTTACCCAGTGTCTTAATCATTCCCATTGATTCGTCAGCAAGGTTTTTCTGAATAAGGACATCAGAGCGTTTAATTGCCGCAATCAATACTAACATTAATGAGCCGCCGCTTACGATGCCGGCAAATGGTAAGACATAAGATTTCTTAGACTCCGTTGTTTGATTCAAGTTGAGCATCATAATAACAAACAGAAACAGCACCATGATTGCACCCGCATAAACGATGAGATGAACGATAGCCAAGAATTGTGCATTCAATAACAGATAGTGCCCTGCTATACAAAAGAAGGTGAGAATAAGATAGAGAATGCTGTGCACGGAGTTCTTTGACAGAATCATCATCACAGCACAAAATATTGCAACAAAGGAGAGGAAATAAAATGCGGAATAGAGCATAGGTTATTTAATTTTTGGAGGTGGTGGAAGCATGTTTCCTTTTTCGACTTTTTCAACCAGCCGATCTTTGCCATAGATAAAAAACTCGCGATCAAAACTGGCTGGAACCAGCACAGGCTCTAAGAAGATAGCCCCTTTAGGGCAAGCATCTTCACAGAAACCACAAAAGATACAGCGCAGCATATTGATTTCATATTTGCTTGCATACTTCTCTTCACGATAGAGATGCTCTTCTCCGGGCTTACGTTCCGCAGCTTCCATCGTGATAGCCTCTGCAGGACAAGCCAAAGCGCACAAGCCACACGCTGTACAACGTTCAGCTCCATTCTCATCTCGCTTTAAGGAATGTAACCCGCGATATACTTCAGGGATGTATCGCATCTGTTCAGGATATTGTATGGTGTTTTTCTTTTTGAAGAAGTGCTTAAGTGTAACACCCATGCCAGACACAATCGCAGGGAGATAAATCTGCTGCGATAAAGTCATTTCTTTTTGTTCTATTACTTTTTTTCTATTTGTTAAGGATTGCATAATAGAGAACAAGTATTTTTTATTTAAAATAGGATGAATTAAATAATGCGACTCCAATGCCGGTCAGTAAAATGTTTAACAAGGCCAATGGAATAAGCATTTTCCAGCCAAGTCTCATCAACTGATCATAGCGGAAGCGAGGCAAAGTCCACCGCACCCACATGAAGAAGAAGATAAAGAAAAATATTTTACCAAACAGAACAATAGTTCCGATAATAGTCACGATGTTTTGAGATTCTGTAGCCTCTAACAATTGATCCATAAACGGAAAGTTATATCCGCCAAAAAATAAAGTAGTCATTACAGCACTTGAAATAAACATATTGATATACTCAGCAAATAGGTAAAAGCCTAGCTTCATAGAACTATACTCTGTGTGGTAGCCGCCAATAAGTTCCGTTTCGCACTCCGGCAAATCGAAGGGTAAACGATTACATTCAGCAAAAGCGCACGTAATAAAAATTAAGAATCCAAGAGGTTGATACCAAACGTTCCAATTAAAGCCGTGTTGTTGATCTACAATTTCTTTAAGGCTTAAAGATCCCGTTATCAGCAGTAGTGCTATAATGCTTAGACCCATACCTATTTCGTAACTGATAACTTGAGATGAGGCGCGAATAGCTCCCAAGAGCGAGAACTTATTATTAGAAGCCCATCCACCAATCATAATACCGTACACGCCGATACTTACAACTGCAAAAACATATAATACTCCAATGTTAAGATCTGTAACCTGTAAAGAGAATGTTGTACCAAACAAAGTGAGCTTATCGCCCCAAGGAATGACTGCGCTGGTCATCAGAGCGGTAATCATTGCGATAGCCGGGCCGAGAATGAATAAAATCTTGTTCGATGCTACCGGGATAATATCTTCTTTTAAAAACATTTTTACGCCATCGGCAAGCGGCTGAAATAATCCACCGGGTCCAAATCGATTAGGGCCTATGCGATCTTGAATAAATGCGGCAACCTTGCGCTCGGCAATGGTTGAGTATAAAGCAATCAGCATCGTAATAGCAAACAAGACTACAATCAATATCGCAACGGGTATATAGGGGGTAAAGTTTATCATATCGTGAAGCTATTCCATTTTGAGTTATCTAATTTAGCATAAAGCACTTCAGGTAATGGCTTAGTATCTTTCTCATAATGGTTTACACTAATTACGGATTGATGTTTGATCGTGCGCGGACCTTCAATTACCCAATCATAGGTATTGTAACGATGAAAACGACAATCGTCACAAATAAACTCAATTACTTCACCGTATTGATTTCTTCTGCCCGTAACTCGATATACCTCATCACCACGCATCCACAAAACAACTTTACCGCAGCATTTGTCACAATTGCGGTGTGCATCTACAGGTTTTGTGAACCAGACCCGGTTACGGAAGCGAAAATGTTTATCCGTAAGTGCGCCAACGGGGCAAACATCGATTATATTGCCAGAGAAATCGTTCTCAACAACTTTCTGAATATAGGTGGATATCTCCGATTTATCGCCACGGAACAGTACGCCATGTAAACGTTCATTCGTTAGCTGATCAGCAACCATAACACAACGGTAACACATAATACACCGGTTCATGTGCAGTTTGATATTCTTACCGATATCGATCATGTCAAAGGTTCGGCGAACAAACTCGGTACGTTGATTTTGTAATCCGTGTTGAAAAGAAAAATCTTGCAAGTCACATTCGCCGGCCTGATCGCAAATAGGGCAATCTAAAGGATGATTCAATAATAGAAACTCTACCACTCCTCTGCGCGTGTCCATTACTTCAGGTGATGTTACGTTTTGTACCACCATGCCATCTTGAGCGGCAGTGCAACACGAGGCCACCAGTTTTGGCATCGGGCGCGGATCGGCAGTCGAGCCTTTGGTTACTTTTACCAAACACGCTCTACACTTACCTCCGCTTCCTTGTATAGAGGTATAATAACACATTGCAGGAGGTACAATGTCTCCGCCCACTTGTCGAGCAGCATTCATAATAGTTGTCCCCTGCTCTACCTGGATTTCCCGACCATCAATTATTATTGTAATTAATGCCATGATTAAACTGTTGTTGTTTCTGTGTTATATAATTTTTCACGAGTGCTTTTGAGTAAGCCGTAGTTCTGCCTTTGTGCAAGTTCGGGATATTCAATGTGCCATTCAAATTCTTCGCGAAAATGGCGGATGGCACTGGCCACAGGCCAAGCTGCCGCATCGCCTAATGGGCAAATCGTATTACCGTCAATATTGCGTTGTATGCTCCACAACAAGTCAATGTCTTTTGCTTGTGCCGTGCCGTGTTCGATTTTATATAAAACTTTTTCCATCCAAGCTGTACCTTCTCTGCAAGGGCTGCACTGCCCGCAGCTCTCGTGCCGATAAAAGTGAGAGAAGTTCCATGTATTGCGAACAATACAAGCATCTTCATCATAAACAATGAATCCGCCGGACCCCAACATGGTTCCGCTAACAAATCCGCCTTCATTTAGCGATTCATAAGACATGATGCGGTCCTTTCCATCTGCAGTTTTCAAAAACAACTCTGCCGGTAAGATCGGTACCGAAGAGCCACCCGCAACAATTGCTTTGAATTGTTTGTTGTTGGCTATTCCGCCACAGTATTCTTCTGAGAATAAAAACTCCTTAACGGGTAAGGATAAGTCAATCTCATATACTCCGGGCTTTCGAATATTTCCGCAAGCAGAAATTAATTTAGTACCTGTGCTGCGCCCGACACCATATTTTGTGTAAGCCTCTCCTCCATTGTTAATAATCCAGGGCACAGCAGATAAAGACTCAACGTTATTAACGACCGTTGGGTTATTATACAATCCGTTTACTGCTGGGAACGGTGGCTTAATGCGTGGATTACCCCGTTTTCCTTCCAGTGATTCAATTAGTGCTGTTTCTTCTCCACAGATGTATGCCCCGGCGCCGCAGTGTATAATGATATCAAGGTGGTATCCTGTACCTAGTATGTTATGACCAAGGTAGCCATTTGCCTTTGCTTCATTAACTGCTTTCCATAACATTTCATAAATCCATTTGTATTCGCCGCGGATATAGACGAAACTCAGGTTAGATTCTAATGCATAGCTGGAAACAATCATCCCTTCAATAAGAAGATGCGGTATCTTCTCCATCAGATAGCGGTCTTTAAATGTTCCCGGCTCTGATTCGTCTGCATTGCAAATTAAATATCTTGGTCTTCCGGATTTTTTGTCTATAAAACTCCACTTCATTCCTGTAGGAAAGCCGGCGCCCCCGCGACCTCTTAGGCCCGATTTTTTGACTTCCTCAACTACTTCATTCGGAGTCATTTGCTTCAAGGCTTTTTCAACTGAGGCATAGCCGCCATGTTGTTTATATACCTCGATTGTATTGATTCCGGGGATGTTAATATTTTCTGTTAAAATTTTCTTTCCCATGATTACACTACCCAATTTTCATGTTTAAAATCAACCCTGCTTCGTAGTTGTTCTAATAGAGCATCTACTTTTTCAGGGGTGTCTAAGTGTTCATAATAATATTTACCCACCTGCATCATTGGGGCATAACCACACGCACCCAAGCATTCTACCCCCTTTACCGTAAACATCTTATCGGTTGTGGTCTCACCCGGCTTAATGTTCAACTTTTCACAGAGATAGTTCTTTAACCATTCTCCACCACGAATTGCACAGGGCCCTGTGTGGCATACCTCTAATAAGAAGCGTCCAACAGGATTCAAGTTAAACATGCTGTAAAATGTTGCCACTTCATAAACTTCAATCGTTTTAAGGTTTAAAAGTTGAGCAACGTAATCTAGAGTTTCTACGCTGAGCCAATTATCATTTTCTTGCTGTGCAATGTGTAGAATCGGTATCAACGCACTCTTGTGTTTGCCTTCAGGGTAGCGAGCGATAATCTCCTTTGCCTTTGCTAACGCTTCTTCAGAAAACTGTGCCGGTTTATTTGTTTTAACTGCTAACATAATCTGTGTTGTGTTTATGCGTCTAATTCTCCTGCAATTACATTTAAGCTACTTAATCCGATGATGGCATCCGATAATAATGCGCCCTTTACCATTTCGGTAAAAGCCTGATAGTATATGAAACAAGGGCGGCGGAAGTGTAAACGATACGCTGACCGACCTCCATCGCTGATTAAGTAAAAGCCTAATTCTCCATTAGCTCCTTCTACAGAGTGAAAAACCTCACCTTTAGGGGCATCTATTTCTCCATAAACAATTTTAAAATGGTATATGAGCGATTCCATTTGATGATACACTTCAGGTTTCGTGGGTAGGTAATATTCCGGTGCATCTGCATAGTACGGCCCCTCGGGCAATTTTTCCAGAGCTTGTTTAATGATGCTCAGGCTTTGCCAAATCTCTTCGTTTCGCACCATAAAGCGATCGTAAGTATCTCCTTTTGTTCCTACAGGGATAATAAAATCAAAATCTTGGTAGGATGAATAAGGGCTGAGCACGCGTACATCATAATCTACTCCTGAAGCGCGCAGGTTAGGGCCTGTGAAACCATAGCTCAATGCAAATTCCGGAGTTACCGGCAATGCACCACGTGTGCGATCAATAAAGATTCTGTTGTTGACTAAAAGTCCTTCAAATTCTTTAAATGCTTTTGGAAACTCTTTTAGGAAGGTTTCTAGTTTTTGGAATGCTGTGTCATTAAAGTCGCGCTCTAAACCTCCTGCTCTACCGATGTTTGTAGTCAGCCGAGCGCCACAAACTTCTTCCCATATCTCATAAATTTTCTCACGTTGTTGCATCATATATAAGAAGCCGGAAAACGCCCCGGTATCTACTCCCAGTATCGAATTACAAATCAAATGATCGGCAATACGTGCAAGCTCCATGATGATGACTCGTAAATACTGTGCACGTTTGGGAACCTGGATCCCTAATAACTTTTCAACCGTCATGTGCCATCCCATGTTATTAATGGGAGCCGAGCAATAGTTTAAACGGTCGGTCAGGGGGGTTACTTGATAGAAGGTGCGATGTTCGGCAATTTTTTCAAACGCACGATGAATATATCCGATTGTAGAATCGGCTTTTAAAATCTTTTCGCCATCTATTTCACATATATTCTGAAATACTCCGTGTGTTGCCGGGTGTGTCGGGCCGATATTCAGGGTTATCGTTTCCTTCTCGATCGAGTCTTGTTGAAGTTGAATATGTTTTGTGTCTGTACTCATTTTTTCAATTTTTATCGCCCAAACATTTCATCTTTCTTATCTGTTCGTACGTTATCCTCTAATGGGTATTCTTTGCGTAGCGGGAAAATCACCATCTCATCCACGTTTAATATACGGCGCAGATCGGGATGTCCATCGAAATGTATTCCAAAGAAGTCATACGTTTCACGCTCCATCCAATTAGCTGTGGGAAAAAGTTTTACTACAGATTTTATATGCGGCACTTCTCCGGGAATGCGTGCTTTGATACGTAAGCGAAAGTTATTTACTAAACTGTGTAAATGATAGACCACCTCGAATTTCTCTTTATCATTAGGCCAATGCACTCCGCACAAATCGGTAAGAAAATTGAATTGGAGATCTTCCTCATCGCGTAAGAAGGATAGCAATTCGTAGTTCTTAGTATAATCTATGCCGATGGTAAGCAAGCCCCACGGTTCATAAGCATGATTTATGCTGCCTTCAAATCGCTCTTTTATACGTTTAAAAACGTGTTCGGTGGTAAGTGTTATGGTTGACATTACTCTGTTTTAATACCGTATGATTCCATTAATTTTTTATACTCAGGAGAATTGCGGCGTCGCAAAGGTTCATTGCGTACCAAATCTTGGATGCGCATAATGCCATCTATAATTTGTTCCGGGCGTGGTGCGCAGCCGGGTACGTAAACGTCCACCGGAATAATATGGTCTATGCCCTGCAATACGCTATAAGAGTCGAAGATGCCGCCGCTTGAAGCACATGCGCCCACAGCCATAACCCACCGCGGCTCACTCATTTGCTCATATACCTGCTTCAACACCGGCCCCATCTTTTTTGCAATTGTTCCCATAACCATAAGTAAGTCCGCCTGACGTGGAGAGAAACTCAATCGTTCCGTACCAAAGCGACTGAAGTCGTAGTGTGTACCCATTGTTGCCATAAACTCAATGCCACAACACGATGTGGCGAACGGCAATGGCCAAATACTGTATTGACGTGCATATCCTATGACTTTATCCAAACGTGTTGCAAAGTAACCGGGACCCATTAATCCATCCGGTGCTTCTACTAATTTAGGTTTGGGGATTGCAATGCTTGACATAAATTCTTTTTTGCTTTTTTTTAATGATTTACACTCACGCCTAAGTTCTGTTTATTACTGATCCCACTCCAAGGCTCCTTTTTTAATAATATAATAGAAGCCACTTAGCAGTAGTCCCATAAACACAAACATCGAGATGACACCATAGATGCCCAATTCTTTAAAATTTATAGCCCAAGGGTATAGAAATATAACTTCTACATCGAAGAGTACGAAAAGAATAGCCGTTAAGAAGTATTTAATGGCCAGTGGTTGACGAGCATTTCCGGAGGCATTAATTCCACTTTCAAATGGTTTTAATTTTTTTCTTGTACGAAGTCTTGGACCGAGATAGTGTGATACAAAAATGGTAAGACTAACAAACCCAACAGCCAGTATTAATTGCAGCAAAATGGGGAAATAATTGCTTAAATGATTTGCCATGAACGATCTTTCGGAGCGACAAAGTAACGAAACAAGAAACAGTAAAACAACTTACATAAAACGCTCTCTTGAACATCTGCTTTGTGCTTTTTCTATTTAGCGAATTATCTTTATGCCAAGAGCACATTCGAGTCATTATATTTATTTAATCGTTAAAACATCTTAAAAATATTTTTTCTTTATCTTTTCAGATAATTAAATATACTTGCAAGCCCATCTCAATAATAAACTGTGGATATAGCGGCACATATTAGAATATTGCTTTACAAGCACAATTGCGTGGTGATACCCAGCTTTGGCGCGATTTTACTGCATTACGCACCCGCACAGATTCATCCTACTTTGAGTCAATTTACACCTCCCCATAAAGCCATTACCTTTAATAAAAGCCTTACCATCAATGACGGGTTGCTGGTTAGCAGTGTTGCTAATGCGCTGCAAAAGCACTATAACGATGCAGAAAAATTTGTGGAACAGTTTGCTAATGATCTCAAGAACTCACTAAAGACAAAGGGTGATTACGTCCTTCAATCCGTAGGAAAATTTAAGGTTGATATTGAGGGTTGCATCGTGTTTGAAGCTTTTGATGACACGAATTATCTGACAGACGCTTTTGGTATGGAACATTTTATTTCTCCAACTATTATGCGCCGAGAAGCTTTCCAACCGCAAGATGCAAAGCCCCTATTAAAGCATAAAAAGAAGTTCAATTGGTTTGGTCTTGGCCTATTCTTCGTTGTCCTCTTTCTGATTACTTATCAGTTATTAAACATTTTTAGAGTTCTTCCTACTCACGAGAATGCTTCACTCCTATCCGACAGCCAAAGTATTCGTAATAAAGCTATCGAATTAAATGAGGCGATGCACAAAAATGATACACAAGCTAACCATCACGATACTGTGGTTCACCTCATTGTGATTCGAGATGAAACATCTGAATCTATAAAAAATGAAACTACCCTTGATAAACTACAACCTATAACGAGCGAAGCAAGTTCGGTTAATGAGTTGAATAGTCTTTCATCAATGCAACCCACTAAACGTACTCGAGACAGCATTCTATACTCTTCCAATACAAAATATCCATTAGCTTCAGAATATAACCCTTCCAAATGGGGGGCCTATCTAATCGTATTTTCAAAACACAGATCAGAAGAGGCTGCTTTACAAAAACACAAGCAACTTATTAATGAACGAATTGGGGTGCGTATATACTTTAACGGTACAGAATACATGGTTGTTAAGTCGGGCTACATGAGCAAGCAGGCTGCAGCCAAAGATGTTGCACTATATAGTTTATTAGGTTATGATAATACCTGGTTGTACAAAATGCCCGAACAATAAATTATTGTTGCTACACACTCACATTCAACAATATAGGATGTATTCCATTATTTCATTTTAGGAAAAAATTCTCCAATATTCAGATATAGGCTTAGTGCATTATTAGCCGCAGCAGTGTTATATATAGAATAAGAATATGCAAATCCCCAACGCTGTAATGCCAACTGAATGCCGAAGCTAAATCCACTCAATCCACGACGCTCATCAAAGGCAAGTTCCATTCTGCGAAGATGATTGTAGGAGATATTCGCCCGAACGACTTTGCCTAAATAGAGTTCTGTGGCAAATATGGCATGCCTGAAAATTTTGTCAGCAATATATTTTTTCTCTTTCAGCTTTGTTGTGTCGGATATAAAGGAGTTTGATGGGTGTAATGCCGGATCATCATAACGAATATCCCAAGTGAACAAATGATGCAGAGTCAGCGAAAATAAAAAGGGAGTGTGAGTTAAACGTTTTGCAATACCGGCTTGAAAATCAAGAGGCAGTTTTTCATCTTGCCCTTTTGTATAGCGCCCAAGCATCGTTCCGAAGTTTTTTAAACATATTCCGGTATAAAAACCTTCCGCACTATCTGCATACATAAAACCAACATCAGCCATTAGACCTGATGCAGCTACTTTGTTATAGGTTGAGTTTACAAACCTTACAGACATGCCATAATTCATCTTATCGTTGAGTGGTCGGGCTACAGCTATAACAGCCACCAAATCCTGAGCATAGACATTACCTTTATCAAGCCCATCTACCGTCATCTCTTTTGAAGCGCCATAGTCTATATACTGGATGCCAAACCCGGTATAACCTAACTTTTTGAAATGCCGGCTATAGGCTGTTGTAAGAAAAGATGAACCTGTAGGGAAGAAGTTATTATTAAGATGAAATCGGTTGTTCGTATGTATGTTAAGTGTTGCCGGATTCTGAAACATAAGTGCAACATCAAAATCCATCATCGCTTGATTGAACCCTCCCATTGCTGCGATTCGAGCCGATGCCGGTGTGTTTATAAATTTAAAAACTTCTTGTCCGCCCGTAATTTGCGAATGAGCTATTGTCGTAGTCAAACATAAAAAAAGTAAGGCAATTGTATATTTCATGCGAGTGGACTAAAACTGAGATTGTAAGGAATTACCCAGTAAAAGTCATAAATTTATAATTTTGCAACAGCATTTTTATAAATAGTATGCAAATTGTAAAAAACTTCAATTCATGAAAGCACCATATATCCTTCTATTTTTAAGCGGATTGTTACTTTGCTCATATACCCATGTAAATACCTCTGAGAAGAGTTTAACAAAAGCAACTCAAGACAGCGGTATAATTTTTCAAGATATTAGTCTTAAAGATGCTCTGCAATTAGCTAAGACCGACAAGAAAGAGCTTTTCATTTTTGCACATACTGAATGGTGCCCTCCTTGCAAAAAGATGCTTGCTACAACTTACAAAGATCAAGCTGTGGGCGAATACTTCAACAAGCGTTTCATTAATATAAAAATCGAAGTTGAGAAAGATGCAGATGGCCCTGTCCTTGCAAAAAAATATGGTATCACCTCGCACCCTTGCTTAGTTTTCATTGATTCCAATGGTAAGATGAAAAAGAAACTTTTAGGATATTACCCAAGTGATGAGTTGCTTGAACAAGTGAAGCAGATTAACTAATTTATCTGTTGTCCGGCCCCGATTCGTCTTCGCTCGGATATATCTCCAATTATACTTGGATATTACCGATATATTAGATTCACTCTTTTCGTTAGTGCATAGCGGATTAGAGCTATCCCCAATCATTAACTATGCCTGTGTAACTAAACTATTCTTTAGTTAAATACTTCTGAGGCTCTTTAACAAAGTTGTCTTTACAATCCGAACTGCAAAATCCATAAACCTTGCCGCCATAATGTGCAGTATCTGCGATACCTCCATCACTTATCGTCATACCGCATACATAATCTTTATCAGATGTCAGCATAGCAACTTTGTATTCAGGTTCCTTCGTTACAGAGGTCGTAGATGTCGTGTCTGTTTTGGTTGATGAATCCGTGTTAGACTTGTTGTTGCAAGCAAAAAAAATTGGAAGAGCAAGTATTAGAAGTAATTTTTTCATAGAATATGATTAATTAAAAACGGGATACGAAAGTAACAAGGAAATATGAAATATGTTAAGAATAGCTCTGCGGTAGCTAAATATTTGTGCCTTAATTAACTATTCTTTCAAATAGATTTTTCAAAATATGATAAAAATCATAACGAATTGAATGCTTTGCCTAATCATACTTTTAGATGATAAACGATAAATATTAGGCGAGTGCTAAAATTAATGCACTCGTATTTTGAAGCAAGATGTATTTTTGGCGCGCAAAAAAGTCATTCACCTATGAAAGTAACTGTAATCGGCGCAGGCAATGTTGGAGCCACTTGCGCCAATGTAATCGCTCACAATAATTACTGTAACGAAGTGATACTGCTTGATATTAAAGAGGGCATAGCCGAAGGAAAGTCTCTTGATATTTGGCAATCCGCAGCTATTCATTCTTTTAACAGCAGAATCAAAGGTGTTACGAATGATTATAGTGCTACTGCTAATTCAGATGTGGTTGTGATTACCTCAGGCCTTCCGCGCAAGCCAGGTATGAGTCGCGACGATTTAATTTCAACCAATGCAGGTATAGTTAAATCAGTAACTGAAAATGTTATTAAGCATTCTCCCAATACTATTTTGATTATTGTATCCAATCCATTGGATGTGATGACTTACTGCGCTTACCTCACCTCAAAATTTCCGTCAAACCGTGTGTTTGGCATGGCCGGCATTCTTGATACGGCACGATATAAAGCCTTCCTTGCTGAGGCACTTAATGTTTCTCCATTAGATATTCAAGCCGTATTGATGGGCGGTCACGGCGATACAATGGTACCGCTGCCACGCTATACTACGGTAAGCGGAATTCCGGTTACAGAGTTGATTGATAAAGACCGCTTGAATGCAATTATAGAACGCACGAAAAAAGGCGGAGGTGAGTTGGTGAATTTGATGGGAACCAGCGCATGGTATGCTCCGGGGGCTGCTGCTGCACAAATGGTTCAGGCAATTGTTAAAGATGAGAAACGAATATTCCCTTGCTGCGCCTTATTAAACGGCGAATACGGAATGAAGAATATTTACCTGGGCGTTCCGGTAAAGCTGGGTCGTAAAGGCATAGAAGAAATCATTACACTCGATTTGAATGAAGAAGAAATGAAACTGCTGAGCGCAAGCGCTATCCACGTCAAAGAAGTTATGGACGTTCTGGATAATATGAACGTAACTGCATAATCTTAATTACTCTTATTTACATAGGATGGTTAAACGCCATCCTTTTTTATTTTAAGAAATGACAAAATATTCAGTGCCTATAGAAATCCTTGAACTGCAAGATAAAGACTATCATTTATTCGTAATTGCCTATGTAGGTAGAAATAAAATACGCCTGCTAATCGACACCGGTGCTTCAAGAACAGTTCTATCGAAAGATTTCTGTAAGAAGATAAAATCAATCCGGTTAAAAAATAGTGAACATTCTGCAGCAGGGCTTGGCACGATGACAATGCAAAGTTGGACAACTCAAATAAAAACTTTTCGAATCGGCGGTATTTTTCTAAAAAATTATAGTTGTGGTGTACTGAATCTATCTCATGTGAATGAAGTCTATCAACAACTCCATCTTCCAACTTTTGACGGAATATTAGGCTGTGATGTATTAGTGAAATATCAAATGGTTATTGATCTAAAGCGCAAACAATTAAATTGTACCCACCCCATTTTATGACTTTTATCGGTTTTTGAAAATACACTTTAAACTACATTTGCAGTGTGAAGCATCTGGTGTCTTATATTTTAATTGCTCTGTTATTATATACACAAGTACTTTATATCCCCTTATCTGCTTATTCCTTTGAATATAATAGAGAATATATTACTAAAAACTTATGTAGAGAAAAAGATAATCCAAATTCAAAATGCAAAGGATGCTGTTTCCTAAAAAAGGAAATTGAACAAAACGTGCCGACAACGAACAGTAGCAATACCAAAGATGAATTAAGCCTTAAACTTATACAATATGATGTGGTGCATGGTATCTTGACTCCCAGCTTTTTAATTAATGATGAGTTGCTTTTTCCAAAGGTTTTATATCATTCAACCTTAGTGCCTATGAGCTTAGTTAAACCCCCGACGCTGTTTTCTATTTAATCCAAAACAAGAAAACACATCTTATTTTTTAATTAACTCATTCACAATTTTCACATGAAAAAGATTTCAATTTTATTCCTTATACTTTCCTCATTCATTTATAACTCATGTACTAAACCCGGACTTGGTGGCAAGGCTGAAATACATTTTGTGGTAAAGCATCACTCTACCCTAATACCCGGCTCTGTGGTTTATATTAAGTACGATGCAAAAGATTTTCCCGGTGACGACTTAAGTAAATATGATGCATCAGTAATTACCGACCACATGGCACATAGTCACTTTGATGATCTTAAAAAAGGTAATTATTACCTCTATGCCGTAGGTTTTGATTCCACCATAAATCAGACTGTTGGAGGCGGCATGAATGTTAAGATTACTAAAAAGGACGAGATGGCCGATGTTACAATTCAGGTAACAGAAGGAGATTAAACCTTACCCCATTATTCATCTAAAACATCCGGCTGTAATAAAGGTTTTGCTTACCCGAACTACAGCCGGATACTTTCTCTCTTTAAAACATGAAATCATTATTATTATTCATAATATCCTTCGTTGTCATTATACAAGTAAGTGCTCAAGTACCTTCTTGTTGTGTTCAACCCGGTGCTTGCCAATCTACAATAGACCCACTTTGGGCAAATGATATCAGAAACAATGGTTTGAATTTATCTTATACCCTGTCACATACTGATGGTTATCTGTATCTGTCTAATGAAATGGGTGACAGCGCTTATATAGTATATACGATACTACAACAAAGCATTAGCCCTATGATCTGGATTAAGATTTATCCAAATCTGCAATTCACTTTTCGAGTTCCATTACGACGCATCAATAACGATGGAGATAATGTTTATGGATTAGGCGACGCATCTATAGGTGTGATTTATAATGCGACACGATCGCTAAAATTGCCTGAACAACACGATTTACGTTTTCAACTTAATTGTAATGTCCCCAGCGGGCATTCTCAAGACTTAGATACAGTATGGATGTACAAATCGCTTACTCAAACCGGCAATGGTAATTGGAATGGCGATATTGCACTCCGCTATCAATATACTTCCAATAAACATGCTATGCATGCAACTATTTCCGCTCGACACAGTTTTTATCAAATTCATAACTATACAAACGCGCCTTTATGTATTATACAAGCAGGCTACTCATTTGCTCAAGCATTCTCTGAAAAGAAAAGTTTAACTTATCAAATAAATGTTCAGGCAGAACAATATTTTAAAGACAAGGTCAATAATGAAATAGCTTATAATAGTGGGTATAAGATGATTTCGCTTATTCCACGTATTCGGTTTAGTTATGATAAAATTCAAGTTATCGCCCAATATAATTTACCGGTGTATCGCGATTATGATGGTCATCAATTAAGACTAAATTATACATTTACGACGGGAATAAGCTATGCGTTTTAAACCGGAAATAGGATTTGCCCTTCTTAGTCTTGTATGTGTCCTTTATGGATGCAAAAAGGACATACCGCTGAATGAGAAGACCAAGTACCCTGATCAGATAAACTCAATCGTTACAACCCGATGCAGTATTGAAGGTTGTCATAACGCTGTAAGTGCAGGTGCTTCAGGAGGTCTTAATTTAGAAACTTGGCATACAATGTTTGAAGGCGGAAGCGGAGGCGCAGTTGTTATACCATATAGAAGCAATAGAAGTTGGATGCATTATTTCATCAATACCTATAGTGATTTAGGGCTAAGCCTTGCACCAACTATGCCTATAAACAGCAAACCACTTTCATACAGCGAAGTACTGTTAATAAAGAACTGGATTGATAACGGAGCCCCAGATAAGGATGGGAAGGTAGCCTTCTGTTGCGATAAGTATCGGCAAAAGTATTATGTCACGAATCAGGGTTGTGATGAAGTAGCAGTCTTCGATGCAGAAACAAAATTATTAATGCGTTATTTCAGTGTAGGAACAAGTGCAAACATTGAATCACCTCATAATTTAAAAGTATCGCCCGATGGCCGTTATACCTATGTGGTTTTGCGATTTGGAAATGTATTGCAGAAGTTTGATGCCGCAACGGATGAACATATCGCCGATTGCTTTATAGATTATGCAGATTGGAATGTAGTCATCTTTGGAAAAAATGGCAATATCGGTTTTGTATCTGACTTTAGCCCTGCTGGAAAGGTTCTTATCATAGACCTAAATACTATGACTGTTTTAAAAACCTTTCAGGGATTAACCAACCCTCACGGGTTGGCATACAAAGACGATACGCATACCTTATATATCACTTCACAATATGGGAACACTTTATATAAACTCAAGCTCGATAATACAGATTACACGATTACTGATTTTTCGACACGCTCTATTCAGCCCGGAACGCTGCCCAATACAACCCCCAATACACTTGACCCGCATGAAATACTTTTCGCTCCTGATGAATCAAAATATTTCATTACCTGCCAAGCTTCTAACGAAGTACGTGTATTTCAAACCTCAAACGATAGTTTACTTTCTATTATTCCCGTCGGTATCTACCCTCTCGAAATGGCACTCTCACTATCTCAACCCTACCTTGTTGTTACTTGTGAAGAAACACCTTCAACAAATCCAAGAATAAAAGGTAGTGTTCAAATAATAAATTACAACACCTTACAAACTGTTGGAGTTATTAATGAACTTATGTTTCAACCGCATGGTATCGCTATTGATGACTCACGGAACATAATTATTGTAGCCAGTCGCAATCAAACATTAGACGGACCTGCTCCACACCACAGCTCAGAATGCGGCGGGCGAAACAGTTTTGTATCATTTTTTAAATTGAATGACTTTACACCATTACCTAAGCTAAAAACAGAAGTATCAGTTGATGCTTACACCGTATCTTTCCGACCCTGATGTTAAAACTAGTTGTGCTTTCGGGCGCTGGAGTCAGTGCTGAAAGCGGTTTAAATACTTTTCGTGATTCAAATGGGCTTTGGGAGAATTATCGCATCGAAGATGTTGCAACTCCTGAAGCATTTTTACTAAATCCCGAATTGGTGCTGAGCTTTTACAATATGCGCAGGCAGCAGGTTTTAAAAGCAGAACCGAATGATGCACACAAAAGCTTGGAGATATACAATAATGCAAAAACAAAAAGCGGGCGCACACTTGGAATACAAATCATTACACAAAATGTAGATGATTTACACGAACGCGCAGGGTCTGGATCAGTGCTCCATCTTCACGGCGAAATTCTCAAAGCTCGCAGTACTACACATCCGCACTTGATATATGATTGGAAACGAGATATTACTTTAAGTGACCGATGTGAACAAGGATCGCAACTCAGACCTCATATTGTTTGGTTTAATGAAGAGGTACCTTTGATGGATGAGGCGATTGCTCTTGTTCAGAAAGCCGATATCCTGCTTATTGTCGGCACCTCTCTTGCCGTTTACCCTGCCGCAGGCTTGGTACATTATCGGCAAGAGTTATGCCCCGTCTATCTTGTTGACCCTAATCTAAGTGAAGTGCCTGGAGTGCATCCGTTGTATTTATACAAAGAGGAGGCAGGGCACGGCATCATTAAAGCACTTCAACATATTATTGAAAATTACTAATGGAAAAAAATCCTTGGCAAACACTAAACACACAAATAAAATATTCTAATCCGTGGATTGAGGTTGACGAGCATCAAGTTATCAATCCATCCGGCAAACAGGGTATATATGGTATCGTAAAATTTGTTCATTACGCTATTGCGATTATACCTTTAGACCAGCAATACAATACATGGCTTGTTGGACAGTGGCGCTATCCGTTAAATTCATATAGTTGGGAAGTGCCCGAAGGTGGCGGCAAGAAAAGCACTACTCCACTGGAGTCTGCTCAACGCGAATTATCTGAAGAAACCGGTTTAACTGCTAACACGTGGACGATGGTTCAAAAATTATTTCTATCCAATTCGGCTACGGATGAAGAGGCTTATGTGTTTATTGCACAAGATTTAACCGAAGGCATTCCTGAACCTGAAGAAACAGAGGTATTGCAGATAAAAAAATTGCCTTTTGAAGAAGTATATCAGATGGTATTACGCAATGAAATAACTGATGCGCTCAGTGTTACAGCTATTCTAAGAACTAAAATATTTATTGACTCTGGTAAATAATTCTATTAACACTATAATTGGATCATCTCAGCTTTCTTTCTTCTTTATTTGATTCAATTCTTTCTGCAGATTCATCATCATTCGTGTAAGTGAATATACATTCATATCATCCGGTTGTTGTATATCAAATCGGATATAACCCACGGCAAACCATATTTCCAAAATATCATTCGGATCCAACTCAAAAGGCTCATATTCCAAATTATCCGATTTTAATAAAAAGGTTCCGCTATCTTTTATTCGATTTTGTAATCGTTTAAATACAATCCCATCATTTGCTGTTACTACAATATATGGGTATCCATCGCGCACATCATGCCAATTCAACACATATTCACAAATGATATAGGAGCCGCTTTCAATCGGCAACATACTATCACCCTTAATTTGAAAAGTTCGATACGTACGATCAGTTCTAAAACGGTCAATCGGCAAATTAAATGTCGGTAGCGACTCAATATATTCCGGGTCGGCATATCCGTTTAAATAACCTGCTGCCGCTTTTGCCGGAACAAGAGTTACCAATTCCCTATCTTCTCGGTCAACGACGATAGGTAATACGCGCAAGCCCTTGCCCTCGATATCTTTGTAAACACCCATCTGTTTGCCGCTTTTACGCTTACTTCTTGACAAAGTCTTTTTCTCCAAATCCGCATCAATCATATCGTGAATACTTACTTTAAACAAGTAAGCCATTCGCTGTAAAAGTTCAAACTTAGGCTCCGCACGATCTTCTTCGTAAGAACCAATCATGGCGCGGTTAATACCAAGTTTATCTGCTAACATTTCTTGCGTAAAACCTTTTTGCTTTCGTAAAAATTTTAAGTTGGATGCGAAGTATGGCATAGTAGTTATTTTTCTCTTAAAACTAAATTAAATTGCGTGTTATCAATCGTTTGCTAAATTATTTAGCGAATATACTAACGAATTCATAATCATCAATACTTAACGCACAGCGGAGTTATTCACAAGATTTGCGAAGTGGACATTCCTTAGATAGTTTTACCCGATTCATTATGAAAAAGATATTGATTGCCAATCGCGGCGAAATTGCGATACGTGTTATGCGCGCTGCGCGGGAAATGGGAATTAAAACCGTTGCCGTTTACTCCGATGCTGATCGTAAGGCTCCTCATGTACGTTATGCAGATGAAGCCGTTCTGCTTGGGCCGCCGCCATCTGCTCAATCCTATTTACTCGCCGATAAGATTATTGAAGAAGCCAAGAAACTTAATGTAGATGGCATTCATCCGGGGTATGGTTTCCTTAGCGAAAATGCAAGCTTCGCACGAAAAGTGCGCGATGCAGGCCTTGTCTTTATTGGCCCGTCTCCTGAAAGTATGGATATGATGGGAAGTAAACTGGCGGCAAAAGAAACTGCTAAAAAGTATAAAGTACCTATGGTACCCGGCACTGAAGATGCTGTTCGTGAAATAAATGAGGCTAAGAAAATTGCCGAACAGATTGGCTTTCCATTATTGATTAAAGCAAGCGCAGGCGGTGGTGGGAAAGGAATGCGCCTGGTAGATCGAATCGAAGATTTTGATGAGCAAATTCGAATGGCAAAGGGCGAAGCCCGCAGCGCCTTTGGTGATGATGCGGTGTTTCTTGAAAAGTATGTTACCTCACCACGTCATATAGAAATACAAATACTCGGTGATACATACGGCAATATAGTGTATCTCTTCGAGCGCGAGTGTAGCATTCAACGACGCCATCAGAAACTGATTGAAGAAGCTCCCAGCGCTATTCTTAGCCCTGAACTACGCAAACGAATGGGCGAAAGTGCGGTTGCTGTTGCAAGGGCATGCGGTTATTTCAGTGCCGGTACTGTTGAGTTTTTAGTAGATGATAAACTCAATTATTACTTTTTAGAAATGAATACCCGTTTGCAAGTAGAACATCCGGTTACTGAACTTATCACAGGCATTGATTTAGTAAAGGAGCAAATAAAAATTGCGCGTGGAGAGCAACTTGGATTCAATCAAAATGATTTACAAATTAATGGCCATGCAATCGAATTGCGTGTGTGCGCCGAAGATCCACTCAATCATTTTTTACCTGACATAGGTCATCTTACACGCTATCAACGACCACAAGGACCCGGTGTTCGCGTAGATGACGGTTTTGAACAAGGAATGGATATTCCTATATATTATGACCCTATGTTGGCGAAACTTATTGTACATGCACCCGATCGTGCGCAAGCATTGGCACGTATGATTCGGGCTATTGACGAATACGAAATTAGTGGAGTGAATACGACACTGCCATTTGGTAAATGGGTGATGCAGCATGAAAAATTTCGTAGTGCAGAATTTGATACCGGTTTCATTTCAAAATACTTTGATGCAGAAAAAACAAGCTTACAATTAACGGATGAAATGCAGGAGTTAGCTGCTGCAATAGCTTCTGTTGAAGCCTTTGCACAAATCGCTTCTTCCGCTGTATCTTCTCCAAGTGTTACTGCTATGAAAAGTAAATGGAAAGAAATGCGGAAAGGATAACAGCATACATACTAAGGAGAAAATAGTCACGTTATCAACAAAAATGAGATAAGGAGAAAAACAACTACAGAATCATATATTTTTATCATATTAACTCCTTGAACATCCAAACTCATCATGATAACTCTTCCTCGACTTGCCTTATTATGGCTTTGCATCAGTAAGCTTACTCTTGCACATGCTCAGGATGCCGCCCCCATAAACTACGGCAATCCGGGACGATTTTCTTTCGGGTTTCGCAGCACACTCTCAGCTTTCGGTAACGACGGCATTGGATTGGGTACCGGCGGCCAGTTCCGAATTCAATTAAGTAAACGTGTGAACACCGATTGGTTTGCTGATTATATCATGGTTGACGCAGATAAAATTGCGCGAAGTGAATATTACCATATTGGTTGGTCTGTGATGTTTTATCTCCTTGATGATCGTTGGTATCCCAAGACATTACAGCCCTTCGTTCTTGCAGGGCATTGTTTCGACTATAATAAAAAAACTCTTATATCCAATGAAGATATTTCTAAGGAACGATGGGGCTCCGCAGTGCAAGCTGGGGTTGGAACACATATTAACATTAGCCCGCGACTAGATTTAACCCTAATGACACAATACATGATTCACCTCACCGGAGATTTTGAGGTAATTCAAAAAGATGGTGTTTATGACATCGTAAAAGAAGATCACTCCATATTGGAGGGGCATCTCTTAACTACTGCAGGCCTTAACTACAAACTTTTTCGTTTATGGGGAAGAAAATAAATCATATTATCTGCCTACTATTGATATGTTTATCAAGTGTGGCCTATGCACAAAATAATTATGTGCGTGCAGGTTTTATCCGCTCTCAACTCACGATAAGCCCCGGATATTTATTTAGTGACCGAAATACCTATTTCTACTTTCACGGAAATCTTGAAGGCTTTGTAGAAGATCGTATATCAATCAGTGGCGACACGTATCTATTTCTAGGCGATCAAACCTCAGACACAGGTGTTTTAAAAATGAATCAAAGTTGTTTCTTTGGTGTAGCCAAGCATTTCAGTAATGGCAGAAGCGATTACTATGTCTCATTTCAACCCGGTGCATCCTTGACACAACTGAATAATAAAAATGAAAATGTTAAATACGCAATAGGCTTTAATCCTATGTTTAGTATTGCTACCGGATACAATTACGTATTTTATAAATACTTTCACTTCTTCACACAAGTGCGTTATTGC
Source organism: Chitinophagales bacterium (assembly GCA_039810885.1). Classification (GTDB taxonomy): domain Bacteria; phylum Bacteroidota; class Bacteroidia; order Chitinophagales; family UBA10324; genus BJGO01. Next base: position 22,070 of record JBDHXV010000029.1, read on the forward strand.
TATGGACAGCACTTATATGACAAACCCGTTGAATTAGGTGAAATTCGATTTAGTGCAGGGTTAGGATTTAACATTAATACGATTCGTGAGAAGTAATAGACATGCTGAAACGCTAAGTTTAGTTTTTTCCAAGAAGTAATTAGAAATCGAAAAGTCACGGGACTTAACATTCAAAAATTTTCTTCTTTTAATTATAATTAACATTTGCACAGTATAGCCCCGGATAATGCGTGCTTTTATTAAATTGCAGGCCTTTATGAGCATCCTGTTCAGGGCCTTTTTACTTATCCTTTTATTGGAGAATAGTGTTTGTGCACAATCTGCTTTTAAGCGACAAACCGTTTCAATCGGTAACATTGGGTTTACGTTATCTAATTTCGGAACAGTAGGCGACCCGCTTATTATCAGCAATCCAAGTAACCCACCATCCATGCAATACCCGCTCAACAGTGGAATAGAACACCTTTTTGAAGGAGGCCTTTGGATTGGTGCATACATGAATGGTCAAAAAACAGTAAGCACAGCTGCTATTGACGCCGCAAACGGATATGTAGCAGGTACAGCAGGTTTTGAATTTTGTGCGCCACAGGGATCTCTAATACAACAACGTTCCACCCTTACCAATAGTGATTATTTTTCTATTAATGCAGTGTCACATCAAGATTATGTCTGTGATTTCAGCGATCAATACACGATTGTTCCAGGTACAACAATTCCAATTACTGACCATTTGAATCCGCTTGGAGCATCAGTTCATTTGGAGAGTTACGCATGGAACTACAGCTTTGCCGATTACTTTGTTATTTGTAATTATAAAATTACTAACAACTCTACCAATGTTTGGGACTCGGTTTGGCTCGGTATGTGGACCGACATGATTGTGCGCAACGTGAACGTGGCAACAGATAATGGTGCAGCATTTTTTAATAAGGGGGCTGGAGGTTACATTGATTCTTGTCACGCAGTGTATGCATTTGACGTAAATGGAGACCCCGGATATACGAACTCATACGGAGCTACACAAATACTCGGTGCAACATGGCGTAATCTTTTGTTTATGCCTTCAAATAGCCCCAATGTATTGGGTGCAGGCTATCCTGAGCCAAAAGTGAATGGGAACTTCTGGGTTTTCAAACAATTTACAGGCACGCTATACAACTCGCCCGCAGATGATTTAGAACGATATGATAAACTTCGTAAGGGCTTAGACTTCAGTGATAATGTGATAAAGCAAACCGTTCAAACACCTGCCAATCGCACACAACTTATTTCGGTAGGGCCATTAATTGAAATGCAACCCGGCGAATCTGTTGAGTTTGCAGTAGCTTTTGTTTGCGCCCGACAAAAAGAAACAGGTGGTCTAACCGGGCCGGAAAAAGACACCCCCTTTGCGCAGACTGAGTTGATTGAACATTTAGGATGGGCAATGCGTACATACAACGGCGAAGATCTAAATGGCAACGGGTTTTTAGACGAAGGTGAGGACTTAAATGATAATGGAATATTAGATCGTTACATATTACCCGAGCCGCCTGATATTCCTCGGGTCAGAGTAATTGCTTCGGATAACAGGGTGGATATTTACTGGAATAAAGTTTCTGAAAATAGCATAGATCCAATTTCCAAGAAAAAAGACTTTGAAGGTTATAGGATATATCGTTCAAAGGTGGGAGAAGATTTAAATAATCCTGATCTTATTAACAGCGCAGCACTCATTCAACAGTGGGATCTACCCGGTGACAATATCGGATACAATAACGGCTTTGAGTCCGTTAAACTTACACACCCTATAACTTTTGAAGGAGACACGACTATATATTATTATCACTTTGTAAATGAAGGGTTATTAAACGGCTGGCAATATGCATACATTATTACGGCCTTTGACAGCGGGAATGCGGAATTAAAGATTCCTTCTCTTGAATCATCTAAGACGGCAAACACGTTTCGTGTATGGCCGGGAACTTCTACAAGCGATCCTCAAGATGCTATCGGAGTGTATCCTAATCCATATCGTATAAGTGCAGCTTGGGACGGAGGCACTGCGTTTACGCGTAAAATTATCTTTAGCCATTTACCAAAACTTTGTACCATAACGATATATACTCTATCGGGCGATGTTATCGCAACATTGAATCATAAAGAAGATTACGTGGGGAATGATAGTCGTTGGTTTTCCAATTACGGTGGAAAGGAATCTCAACGAGTTTTTTCGGGAGGCGAACACGCTTGGGATATTTTATCAGAAAGCAATCAAACCATTACACAAGGTATTTATATGTTCTCGGTTAAAAACCTTGATAATGGCCAAGTTAAAACAGGAACATTTACAGTACTTAAATAATTACAAAACAATCATAATACGAACAAAACAATGAAAATCATTAAACTCCTTTCATTTTGCCTGCTGGCTTCAGTCACAGCAGTTTTCGCTCAACCCACAGTGAGCATTCACGAAATCCAATATAAGAGTGTACAAGATTTAACAGACGGTGACGACTTATCGAACTATGATGGTCAAACAGTAATAGTTGAAGGCGTTGTTACTTTTAATCCTTGCGCCTATGGCTTGAGCACCACCGGCTCTCGTGTAGGTACATGGATTAGCGAGCCGGGCGGCGGCCCTTGGAACTCGGTTCACGTTCTTTTAGACCCGGGCGCTATCAGTTTCACTCCTAACGATGTGCATGCCCTAGATGCCATAGTTAAGTTCAAGGATAACTTTGTTGTGGGCAATAAAGTACGTGCAACCTATAAGGTAACGACATTTAATGGCTACACTCAATTGGTATTATTACCTTTTGAGTCTGAGGTTCTCGCTATTGGTGAACCTTTGCCGGCCCCGGTTGTACTACCAATAGATACCTTTATGAAAAGCGATGGACAAGGTGGTCAAATTCGTCAATTGTTATCTGGAGAACGCTGGGAATCTTGCTATGTGGAGTTTGACAATGTGCAAATTGTTGATGTAAGCTTAGGTACAGGTGCCAATCTCGGACGTATCTATTGGACAATTCAAGATGCTGCCGGAAATAAAATTAAAATCCGAGATATATCGGGCTATTATCGTAACGATACGACAGATAATTTCTGCACTACTTCAGGATCTTACACTCCTGCAACATTTGCAACTCCTCAAGTCAATTCTACGATTGCATATTTACGCGGTGTTATAGCCGAACACGTACCAACCGGTTCTCCAAATGAATATTACATTGCTCCCTTAGTGCCCTCTGATATGGGTCCACAAATTGCTGCCTCGCCTGTAATTAGTAATATTCAACACACTATTCCTGTGCCTACAACAACACAATCGCAAACAGTTACAGCTACAATAACTGATGCAGATGGAACGATAAGCGGTGCTGTCATGAAATATGCAATCGGTCTGGAAAGTACATCCTATACTACCGTTCCGATGACCAATAGTAGCGGCAACACTTGGACAGCAACCATTCCCGCAGTAAGTACTGATAGTTCTTGGGTTAAATTCTTCATTACAGCAACTGACAATGATAATAATGTAACCACAGGCCCTACAGGGTTGAATTACTTTAATTACTATCTAGTCAAAAATGCAGGAGTAAAATCTATTCGAGATATTCAATTTAATCCACTCAACGGCAATGATTCTCCTCTACGAAATTATAAACTCACCGGAATAAGCGTTACCGGTATTGTAATGAGTACAACTCAATTGGTTGATCTTGGACTTGTTTACATTCAAGATGGTGAAGATAAATGGAGTGGAATACTGCTTGGAGCACCGGGTATCAATACCTTGCAACGAGGCGATAAGATTACGATAACTGCTGCTAAAGTGGTAGAGAACTTCTCATTAACACGGTTGGACAGTATAACTTATACAATCATTAGCACATCAAATCCGCTATACAACGCTGTTACTGACTTAGCATTTGATTCAGTTGCGTCTTATAAGTATAACTATACTGAGCCTTACGAATCTATGTTACTTAAATACAACAACATGCTCGTTGCCGATGTGAACCCTGATGTGCCCAGCAATCATGGCGAGTGGACTATTACCAATACGGCAGGTGGATTACAACTACGTTGCGATGATTATTCTAACGATATTTTACCTCACGGCGGATTTAATATTGACTCGTTAACTGTTGGTCAAAACTTACAATACATCTATGGTATTTTAACCTACACATTTAGTAACTGGAAATTATTGCCTCGCAATAAAGATGATATCGCAGGGTACAAAACCATTTACACCGGACTAAATGCAATGCTTGACAATCGCGCAGAAGTTAAGGCTTATCCTAATCCGTTCGAAAATGAATTTATCTTAACGGTTAATGCAAATGCAAATGAATTGTATAGCTTCAGTTTGTTCGATATCAATGGAAGGCAAATAAATAGCACAACTAAATATATTGTTGCCGGTAGAAATTACGTAACCTACCCTACAGAAAGTCTTGCTCAAGGAGTTTATTTCATTAAATTTACAAGTGAAACCCATTCGGGAATAGTTAAAATCGTTAAGAACTAAACCAACCGAATGAAAGCCACAGGAGCCACTATAACACAGTGGCTCTTTTTTTATATATTACGATACACTGTGAAATACATTATAGAATATTTACTAGTACTTGCTTTTTACTTTTTATTTCTTAATCGAAGTACAGGTCAAATCGTAGGTTGTACCGATATGCAGGCTTTGAATTACAACGCTCAAGCAACAATCAACGATGGCTCATGTTTCTACGCTTCTACTACGATTGATGTACTTCAGTCATTTCCTTTAACTGATGATTTAAAAGAAACGAGTGGATTAATTTTCTATGATAATATGTTATGGAGCCACAATGACGATACTGATACAAGGCTATACAAATTGGATACTACTAATGGAGGCGAACTAGGCTATATTGAGTTGCATAATGTCGTAAACACGGATTGGGAAGAGATATCTCAAGACGCGAATTACCTGTACCTCGGAGACTTTGGTAACAATCAATTTGGAAATCGTACCGATTTGCATATACTCCGTATCAAAAAAAGTTCGGTCCAGCAGAACGACCCTCAAATAGATACAATATGGTTTCAATATTCCAATCAAACCAATTTTAGCCCGCACGAAGCAAATACCACTGATTTTGATTGTGAAGCCATGATAGTAACAGAAGACAGCATTTATCTATTCAAGAAAGAGTGGACTTCGTTGAAATCCACTGTATATCGGCTTCCCAAGCATCCGGGGAATTATATTGCCGATTCTCTTTTCACTTTAGATGTTAATGGTTTGATTACAGGAGCAACACATTACGAAGAGAAAAAACTAATCGTCTTGTGTGGATACACAACTGCACTGGCTCCATTTTTATACTTACTTTATGACTATAGCGATAATAGATTTCTTTATGGAAATAAAAGACGTATAAACGTTAATCTGCCCATACATCAGGTTGAAGGAATAGCAACGAATAATGGTGTTACCTACTTTTTAACAAATGAAGAGTTTGAAAGCAATTTTATTACTGTACCGGCTCAATTACATACTCTCGATCTTAACCTCTATTTATCTAATTATCTGTCTGATCTGAATAGAGTATTACAAAGGAAAGAATCAGATTATCAAATTCGATATGATAAACATCGTCTGCTGATCTATAACATTCATAATCACTCTGATACTTATATTTTATACAATATAATGGGCGAAGTTTTGCAAACCAAGACCTTATCAGGAAATTCTATTGAAAAAATAGACTGTAATCACATGCCCGATGGATTTTATTTTTTGAAATTCTCAACAGGTTATACTACTCAATTATTAATTACCAATTGATTTTCTCAAATATTTAATTTAATAATATTATTTTATAGATCGAAAAAAGAGGCTTAAGGGTTTCTCTCTTCCTGATTGAAAATTGTTTTTAATATCTGAATATCAACTTCTGTTAAATGCACATTGCGCCGCTGCATAACCAATTGCGCAACTTTCATTGCTTTTTCAAAATTATATTGTGTAAAACCTGCAGCACCTCCCCAACTAAACGAGGGAATGTAATTACGCGGAAAGCCATCACCGAAAATATTACTTGAAACGCCCACCACAGTGCCGGTGTTAAACATAGTATTGATTCCGCATTTAGAATGATCGCCCATCATTAAACCACAGAATTGTAATCCTGTATTGACGAAGCGTTTATCTTTAAATGACCAAAGTTTCACATAACTGTAATCATTCTTCAAGTTTGAATTATTGGTATCTGCACCAAGGTTGCACCATTCGCCAATGACACTATTTCCTAAAAACCCATCGTGTGCTTTATTACTATATCCGAAAACAACTGAATTATTAATCTCTCCACCAACTTTAGAGAAGGGCCCAATTGTAGTTGGCCCGTATATTTTAGCAGCCATTTTTATCTCTGCACCTTCTCCGGCTGCAAAGGAGCCACGGATGCTGGTATTCTCCATCACAACAACATTCTTCCCTAAATATACTTTCCCAGTTGATGCATTGATAGTAGCAAACTCCATTTGAACACCCTCTTCAAGAAAGATATTTTCTGGCTTTAGTATTCTGTTTGTAACACTAATCTCTTGAGATTTTCGTCCTTGAGTTAATAAGTTAAAATCATTCTCAATCTCCCTGCCGTTTAGTTGGAAAATATCCCACGGAAAGTTTACAGAATTAATTTCCTTATCGTAGTGCACCTTCTCCGCCATCTCAAGATTCCCGTGTATAACATAGCTTAAGCTTTGTTTCGCCCCCATCCTACACGCTAAGATTTCGTTCTTAAATACGAGTGCTTGCGAAACTTTAAGGCTCGTGACCGCTTCTATAAAATGAGAATCCGGTAAGATATGCGATGCAATAATCAGATTATCATGATCATCCACGTTTAATAAATACTTTTTAGCTAAATATTCCTGTGATACATAAGAAACTTGAGTTGATAAGATGTGATTCCACTTTTCGCTTATTGTTAGTATTCCGCATCGGATTTCACTAATCGGACGTGTAAGTGTAAGGGGATGCAATTGTTGCCAAATTGCAGGGCTATCATAAAGGATGACGTTCATAGCAGGTAAAAATAACGAAGCCCCGTTGTGTGAACGAGGCTTCGTTGTAATTTATATCTATAGATTATTTCTTCTTTTGATAACGTTTGTTGAACTTATCAATACGACCTGCCGTGTCCAACAATACCATTTTTCCGGTATAATAAGGATGTGAGGTGTCTGATACCTCGAGTTTGATTAAGGGATATTCGTTTCCATCTTCCCATTTTATAGTCTCCTTAGTATTAGCTGTAGAACGTGACAAAAATGTATGCCCATTAGACATGTCTTTGAACACAACAAAACGATAGTTCTCAGGGTGGATTCCTTTTTTCATTCTAAAATTCTTTTTTTGGGACGGCAAATATAAGCGCACTTGTTTTATGAAACAACCTTCTGAAAAAGAATATTCTATGTGTACAAATACAAACGTAAAGCAGTGAAAGTGCGTTATTTTTTCAATAAAATCAATGTTATGCACTGGAGGAAATTTAATGGTGAAATGATTCTCATACCCATCAAAAAGGCAGTGGAGCAAACGATTCTAAGCGAAACACAACTGGGCAATAAGTTAAAAGTATGTATTGGAACAGACTCTCAGGTTCGGGGTAAGGTTACAGAATTTGCAACAGTCATTGTCTTCCTACGCGAAAAGCGTGGTGGTTTCATGTATATCTGTAATGAGGACAGTACTCAAAAGTTCAGTATTAAAGAAAGAATGCTCGAAGAGGTATCTCGCTCTATTCAGATTGCGTACTCACTGTGTGATTTATTAGATAAATACGAAGTTGATTTGGAAGTTCACGCAGATATCAATACGAATCCTCAGTTTAAATCAAATCCTGCACTACGAGAAGCTATGGGTTATATTTTAGGAATGGGATTTGCCTTCAAAGCCAAGCCTGAAGCCTTTGCCAGTAGTAGCTGTGCAAATAAGGTTGTTTAAGATTCTTTCTTGGTTTGATTAACAAGATAATAAACCGGAATGCCAAGTGCAACAATAACAAGCCCGGGCCAAGTATATGTTGGTTTATAGATTAACAAGGCAAGGCAAATAAATGCTGCAACAGCCATATACAGATATTGTAAAAAAGGATATCCCGGAACCCTATATGGCCGCTCAGCTTCAGGTTGTTTCTTGCGCAGAACAATAACTCCGTAAATAGTGATGATATAAAAAATAAGAACAGAGAACACTACATAATCAAGTAAATTGGAATACGTTCCCGTAAGACATAATCCGCAGGCCCAGATACACTGTACAATTAATGAACGTGCCGGAACACCTTTACGGTTTAATGCGGCTGCTTGCTTAAAAAACAGCCCATCTTTTGCCATAGCATAATATACCCGTGCTCCTGATAGAATAAGCCCATTGTTACATGCAAACGTTGAAAGCATAATGAGCGAAGCCATAATAAAGGCGCCGTATGCAGGAAAGATAATTTGTGCTGCAGCCACACCAACTCTATCGCTCTCAGCAAATTGTATCCCCCTTTCTAATACAGTATGCCCGTCGGGCAAACCATAGAAAGGAATTACACCGATATACATGATATTACACAACAGGTATATAAAACTCACCCCTAATGTGCCAATAATTAAGGAGTAAGGGATAACTTTCTTAGGTTCTTTCACCTCTGCGGCAATAAAGGTGATATTGTTCCAAGCATCGCTGGAGAATAGAGATCCTACCATACTAACCGTGACGGCTGAAATCAAAGTCATGCCTCCAAGTTTTACTATATCAACCCGGTTACTTGAAGTTATAGTTGAAAAAGATTGGAATAGTTGACTAAAGTTTTGTACAAAATAATTGTGATGAAAACATGCAATTAATCCAGTAAGAATCAACCCAAGTAAAGCTATTACTTTGATTAATGTAAAAAATGTTTGAATGTTCTTCCCAGTAGCAATACCTTGCAAATTAATTATCGTTAATAAGATGATGCTGGCAATGGCAAGTAGTTGAGCTGCCGTAATATCGAATCCGATGAAATGAATCAGAATATGTTTTTCACTGAAAAATGGGAACCAATAAGCGGTAAACTTTGCAAAAGCAACACCTACTGCAGCAATTGTTCCCGTTTGAATTACGGTAAACAACGTCCATCCATAAAGAAAGGCAACGGGTTTATTAAAGGCTTCGCGTAAATAAACATATTGACCACCTGCACGAGGCATCATACCGGCAAGCTCGCCATAGTTAACGGCAGCAAGCAGTGTAATAAGTCCCGTTAATAACCAAGCAAATAATAACCAAAACGGAGAACCAAGTAGGCGTGCCATATCTGCACTAACGATAAAGATGCCCGAGCCAATCATAGAACCCATAACAATCATTGTAGCATCGAGTAATGATAGGGTCGGTTTAAAATGTGGTGATGAAGTCATAAGCCGCCTGTTTCAACAATAATAATATAAAAGCTGCCGTCTTTCATACATGCGGCAGCTTTTAATTTGGGTAAAGGGGGTTATAGACTATATATACAACAACAACTTCTTTTATAGATTACGGTAACAAACATCTACTCCGTTTATAAACAACTTATAGGTATATCTTGCATCATGTAATTTTTTCTTATTAACCAAAAGCAGTGTTTTCATACCTAAATCAAGGGGATATTCTCTCACAATTTGGTTCGCATCATCGATGATTACGATTGCAGCATCCTGCGCTTTAGGATCTATATAATATTCAATTACACTTTTTTGTTCATAACCCATATCTATTGCGTCACTGAGTGAATAAGTAAGAGTATTAAAGTCGGTGTATGAACTTATAAATGATTTCATTGTAAACGCCTGTTCACACAAATACTTAATTTGATTTTTTTGTTTTATTGCATCTGCCTGCAATGCATTATTCAGTTCATCATTATTAATGTCGTTAGATGCAAGGAAGCAATTCGTAGAAAGACAATTGATTGTTTGCTGCGCTGTGCAGGTCATATATCCTACTATCAGAGCTAAGGTGAGAATAATTTTTTTCATATTAATATTTTATTGTGCGACAAACATACCCGCACAATTAGCACATGTCAATTACCCAAAAGGGTAAGTTTTCACAAATCACCCTTAGGGGTAATGCCTTTACAAAAGGGTAAGATATTAATGTTAGTAATTAAAGAAATTAGTTTTTTCTTCCGCATAACAGATACATAACAGCCATACGGATAGCAACGCCGTTTTCCACTTGATCAAGAATTATGGACTGCCGGCTATCTGCGGCATCGCTGCTAATTTCAACTCCTCGATTTATCGGGCCCGGATGCATTAATATAATTTCTTTTTTAAGTGAGTCGAGTAGCTTTTTATTTATACCATAATATAAGGCATACTCGCGTAGAGATGGAAAATATTTAATATCCTGCCGCTCTAATTGAATTCGCAATACATTGGCTACATCGCACCATTGCAGGGCTTTACGAATGTCGTATTGAACTTGTACACCAAGTGTATCAACATCTTTGGGCATTAAGGTGGGTGGCCCAACCAACATAACTTCAGCACCAAGTTGTTTCAAGCAAAAGATATTAGATAATGCAACTCGAGAATGCTTTATATCACCTATGATTGCTACTTTCTTACCTATTAATGTTCCTAATTTTTCGCGAATAGAATAAGCGTCAAGTAGGGCTTGTGTCGGATGCTCATGCGTTCCATCGCCGGCATTAATTATTTGTGTATCGATGTGCCGTGAGAGGAACAGAGGGGCTCCGGGAGCAGGATGACGCATCACCACCATATCCACTTTCATAGCAAGAATATTATTAACGGTATCAATCAGTGTTTCTCCTTTACTGACTGAGGATGCTGAAGCACTGAAGTTGATGACATCTGCTGAAAGTCTTTTCTGTGCTAGTTCAAAGGAAATTCGTGTACGTGTGCTGTTCTCAAAAAATAAGTTAACAATTGTTGTGTCACGAAGTGAAGGGACTTTCTTAATTGGCCGGTTGATGACTTCCTTAAACTGATCCGCTGTTTTAAAAATCAACTCAATATCTTCTGTGGTGATGTATTTGATTCCAAGCAGATGTTTTACACTGAGTTGACTCATATTCTGTTATTCGTTTGCTTTGTTAGGTACAATCCATATTTTATCCTCGCCTCCATTCTCTTGCCATTCTACCCTCACCTTTTCTTCTTCCATGGAATCTACATAAAGACCCACATAATCCGGTTGAATGGGTAACTCACGACTAAAGCGCCGTTCAACCAATACCATCAGTTCAACTTTGGCAGGGCGACCGAAGTCAAGCAGGGCATCCATTGCAGCACGAATAGTGCGTCCGGTAAACATCACATCATCTATAAGAACAACATTTTTATTTTCTATCAGAAAGTTTATATCTGTTGTGTGTGGCGATAATGGTCTTTCGGAACTTCTAAAATCATCTCGATAAAAAGTATTATCGAGACGGCCAAACTGTATTTCCGTTTTCAATATTTTTTGGAGTTCAACAACCAATCGCTCAGCCAAATAAACTCCTCTTGGCTGAATACCTATAATGCACGTGTTGTTAAAGCAATTATGATTCTCAATAAGTTGATGACAAAGCCGCTGAACAGTTATATAAAACGGCTTGGTGTCAAGGATAATACGCGGTTTCATCCGTAGTGCAAATATAGTTTACGGATTTTAATGTGTAAGGATAATTTAAATCCGCTTGCTCTTATTCTTATTTAGATGATATACCTGTTTTAGTACTTGACAAATCTCTTTACTATGCCGTTCTGTATATTGTGAACAAAATAAACACCCGCAGGCTGTTCATTAAGTTGCATGATATAACCATCAGAAGATTTTTCAAATTCTACATTACAAATTCTACCCATGACATCGGTAACGAGTAAATCTTTCGGATTGTCAATTAAATGTATTACACAATTAGAGCAAGGGTTTGGTGTAATATAAAAATCCGTAGTATTTTCATTCTCCCCTGTGCGACAATTTATGCTGATGTATAGTGTTTGAGATAAAGTAGATCCGCAAGCATTCTTTGCTGCTACCTTTATCATGCCCGCATTTGTTGCAAAGTTGAGTGTAATTGAAGTTGCATTGGTAATCAAAACATTATTCGTTGATGTTGTTGTGCCATCAGAGAGGTGAGAGCCTGCCGGGCCTTCCCATCTGTATTCTGTTGCACCGGCTACAGGTTCTATTGTATAGGTAACCCCTGATTGATGAGCACATACAGAAGTTAACCCCGTGATTTCACCCGGTGTAGAAGGCTTAAGTTTAACTTTTTTGCTTCTATTAAAGGACTGCAAGCAATTATTCTGTATGCTTAGAGTAATCATACCGGTTAAACTACTATTTGTAAAATCTACAGTAATTACATTTGTGCCTTGTCCACTATTAATAGTCGCGCCTGCAGGTACAGCCCATAGATAGTTAACTCCGCTTAGTGCAGGTATTGAAAAGGTTGCATGGGTTTGCCCGCATAAATTATACTCATCTCCTACAATAGCCGTCGGTGGTGGTACTGTATTTAAACGCACAATATATTTTCTTGCCGGCCCTGCACCACAAGCTCCCATCTTAGCAGCATAGATTGTATCGGTGTGCGTAAAGTTTTGATTGAAAGTAACAGTAATGGTATTGGTACCTTGCCCACTATTAATGGTGGCACCTGTAGGAACAGTCCAAAGGAAATTACCTGTAGCTGCAATAGAATAGGTGCGGCTATCTCCCGGGCATACCTTAGCGTCTCCACCATTAACAGAAATGATACGTGGCATTTTAAGTGTTGGGCATTCATTATATCGCGTAACGCCATAGGCATTTAGCGTTGAGACAGAACAAGGAAAAACCAAATGATTTTTCTTAGCCACAAAAGGTGTTCTTAAGTAAATATTAGCAGGCAGTGTGTATGAGTAACTCAACACATTATTATTGTATTTTGTAATTTTTACATTATACCCAACTGTTTCTAAAGTATAAATATTTCCTAATGCGTTAACCGTAAAGCCATAAACCAATTGCGTGGGAGAGCCTTGAAAACTCCAAGCCAGAGTGCCTGCTGTGTTATACTTATAAAACTTGGGTTCCCCCGTTTGTGCAAATGTTTGCACATAAATATTTCCGGGGGCATCCGTTTTAAAAAGGGTATTCGTGTTGTTGATCTCGTTGATAAACCATTTATCCCAAGATAAAGTACCCGTATTTAATTTGACCTTTGCTACGAATAAATTATGATTGGATGAAGGATATACTACTTGCTTGCCAGATAATATGCATTCGTTTAAAGGCTTTTTATATTCAAATGCTTTTATAGAATATGCATCGTGCGCGCTTACCTGATAAAAAAGTGTATCATAGATTAATGTACCGCCTCCGTTGATTTTTGCAATATTGATAACTTGTGTGTTCGGATATGAAGAAGTGTAAATTTTACTATAGGCTATATAAGAATTCCCTAAGGTGTCGGAAGCAATAAAATATTGACCGGAAGCTAAGTCTAAAGAATAAGAGTTAGGATTAATATCTCCAAAACGCTTGTTTAACGAGATGTTACCATTGAGGTCATATTTAAGTACGGTGAACCATTGATGCAAGCATGCACCAGATCCATACCTTGAACTAAAGAGTACGACTATCTTATTTCCCATAGGGTCGTAGGTGATTTTAGAATATGCTTCAGTCGTTTTTATCAAGGGTTGATCACCTCCGCAGGTTGGGTCTAAGATATTGTTGTAATCAAAATCTTTCTCCCAAGAAATCAGTCCTGAAGAGTTAAACTTGACCGTATTGATTACGGTGTTCTTAACTAGAGCTCCGGTGTCTCTGACGGATACAACGTAAATATTACCCGCACTATCCATGGTCATATCGGGGTTAGTGTATAGTGCATTGGCAATTGCGGCATAAGTCTGATTAAATACAACATTACCCTCTGCTGTATATTTTGCAAGATTCCAATGATATCCTCCACCAACAAAGCTTGGATCTTTTCTAGAAAGGACAATCACATTCCCTGTAGCATCTTCCTGTATTTTTAAGACATTTCCATCGGATTTTGAATTTGTCGTAACATAGATTTGCTGAACTTGAGCAAAGCCACCTGAGGAAACTATTACGAGTAATAAGCAGATAATAAGTTTTAAATTAAGGTTGTTCATAGAATTGAAAATGAGGGGCGAAATGTAAGTGTTAATAAAATAAAGATTGGTTACCTTTTAAATATTAAAGGAATTTAATCTTATGTTATCTACATTCCGCACTCGCTTGCACTACTTTGCTAAATATTGCTTCATTATCAAGTAGTTATCAACTTTCACGAAGCAATATTGTTCAAAAATATTTCATCAAAAGTGTTGTTTGTTGCACCAAATGTTATACCTTTACACCCGATTACTTCAATAAACATCAATCTCAAAATCAAAAGGTTATGGCATCAATCAAACTAATTCTCCGCAACGACAAACTTGACCAAACAGGCGATGCACCACTTTTCATGCGCATCATCAAAGACCGCAAAACTAAATTCCTCTCTCTGGGAATCAAGTTGAAGCCCTCAGAATGGGACGAAGGTAAGCAGCGCATCAAAAAGAATCATGATAACTCAGTTCGCATGAATGCTTTCATTGCTCAGAAGGTTTCCGAAGCTGAAGGGCAGGTTGCAGATATGGCAAGGAGCAAAAAAGAAGTCACAGCCCGCAAGCTGAAAGATGCAATCATGGGCAAAGCCCCTCAGAATTATTTTGAGTATG
>JBDHXV010000030.1:0-36771 GCA_039810885.1 Chitinophagales bacterium
CCGACAGCATATACTGATGCAGAACCGTTGCACAATCCATAGCACGTAACGTTAACTTTAGATGCTTGAGCTGTAAGTTCTTCAGGCTGATTAATGGTTACTGAACCGGTAGTTGAACATTGGAATTTATCATAGATTGTGTATGAGTAAGTTCCTGCGCATAAGCCGGTTAAGTCGTATAGTTCGTTATTAGCCGCATTATTCCAAACAATACTGTAAGGAGCCGTACCGCCATTGTGTGATGCATGTATAGAACCATTACAAGCGCCATAACATGTTACATCAACAGATGAAGCATTGCTGGTTAAGAGCACTGGTTGTGAAATACTAACACACTTAACAAGCGTGCATCCTTTTGCATCCGTGATCGTTACACAATGTTCGCCTGCACATAATCCACCTTTGGTTGAGTTCGTGCCGCCGTTTGACCAAGAATAGCTGTATGGCTCAGTGCCACCGACAGCATATACTGATGCAGAACCGTTGCACAATCCATAGCAAGTAACGTTTACTTGAGATGCTTGAGCTGTAAGCTCTTCAGGCTGACTAATAGTTACTGAACCGGTAGTTGAACATTGGAATTTATCATAGATTGTGTATGAGTAAGTTCCTGCACATAAGCCGGTTAAGTCGTATAGTTCGTTGTTAGCCGCATTATTCCATACAATACTGTAAGGAGCCGTACCGCCATTGTGTGATACATGTATAGAACCATTACAAGCGCCATAACATGTTACATCAACAGATGAAGCATTGCTGGTTAAGAGCACTGGTTGTGAAATACTAACACACTTAACAAGCGTGCATCCTTTTGCATCCGTGATCGTTACACAATGTTCGCCTGCACATAATCCACCTTTGGTTGAGTTCGTGCCGCCGTTTGACCAAGAATAGCTGTATGGCTCAGTGCCACCGACAGCATATACTGATGCAGAGCCGTTGCACAATCCATAGCACGTAACGTTTACTTTAGATGCTTGAGCTGTAAGCTCTTCAGGTTCTGAGATGGTAACGATTCCATCTGTTGAACAACCTTTTGAATCTATAATCGTGAAACCGTAGTTTCCTGCACATAAGCCTGATACAGAAGCGCCACTTAACGCACTACTTGACCAATAAACGATATAGCCACCGTTACCTCCGCTAATCGCAAGTGAAATTGAACCATTGCAAGAACCGGCACACGTAACGTTATTTACGGTTGGAACTACAGATAATTCATACTGAGGTTGAGAAACCGTTTCGCAACCACTCGCTGTACATCCTTTATCAGATGTTATGGTGTAGCAATATGTTCCAGCACAAAGTCCATTTATTGAAGCACTGTTACCGCCGAAGGCTGTACCATTCTTAGTCCAGTTAACTGAATATGAAGTTACTCCGCCTACATTAAGGGTAATGGTTCCATTGCATACACCGAAGCATGTTGCATCTTCATGAGAAGCAGATATAGAAGGAATTGGATTTACGATTACTACAATAACAGAGGATTCAACCCACTCTGTACAAGGTGTACGATGAGCGCGACGAATAAACCAACGTGAAGATGTTAAGCAACCAGGATTGTAATTAGGAACATTGCTGTTCGGTATTGCAATCCAAGAGCCTCCTTCTGTGGTGCTGTAGTACCATTCATAAACAATAACTCCGGCTCCTCCAGTTGGTACTGTTCCATTTATACCCAGTGAACCAGGACATACTTCACCACAACCTTCAAAATTGTCACCCAAGTTGCCTCCATCTGTGAAATTACAACAAGGTTTAACGATTACATTTTTATCAGCTACACCGATACATTGAGGATCATCAGTGCTGAAATATACAGTCACGGAATAAGTACCGGTCGTTGTGATTGATATAGAAGCGGTAGTTGCTCCATTACTCCATAAGTAAGCGATTGGAGTGCCTGTAGCTGCAGTTGCAGTTAAAATAGCCGGCAAATCTGATGGGCAAACCTCATCTAATCCATTGATTGCAACAGGGCTTGGGGCGCATGGGATACAATCCTGGAATTGATGGCTAGCAGTAGCGGTACAACCTTTGCTGTCCGTTACTGTCAAATTATAAGCACCTGCACTAAGGCTTGTTATAGAAGAAGTTCCTTGTCCATTGAACGCAGATGATCCTACCCAAACAAATGTATAAGGAGCAGTGCCGCCGCTAACAGCAGCAGAGATAGAAGCTAAACCATTAGCTAACTGATAGCAATTTCCTATTGCTGTTAAGTTAATACTAATCGGAGATTGAGGCTGTGAAATATTTACAGATCCTGTCTTCGAACATTGGTGAGCATCATAAACAGTATATTGATATGCTCCGGCACAAAGTCCTGAGCGAATAAGTGAAGTATTTGCATCGTTCCAAACGATTGTGTACGGGGAAGTGCCACCACTTACTGCAACAGTAGCAGTACCGTTACAAGCATTAAAGCAGCTTACATCTGTTTTAGAAGAATTGACAATTAGGTTCGTCGGCTGACAGATTGTAACACATTTTGACACCGTACAATTGTTAGCATCTTTAACAGTTACACTATAAGTACCTGCAGTAAGGTTATTAATATTTTGAGATGTAGCATAAACTGCATTGCTGCCAGATTTCTTCCAAGTGAAAGTATATGGTGCTGTGCCACCGCCTACTGCAAGTGTAACTGACCCGTTGTTGCCGCTAAAACAAGCTACATCAACTTTTGTCAATGTTACAACCAATGCTGGAATTGAATTGATAGTATAGCAAGCTGAAGCTGTACAATTCTTAGCATCTTTAACAGTTACGCAATAGGTGCCCGGACATAGATTGCTCTTGGTTAAGGTGTTCGTATTGCTGCAACCATTACCACTCCATGAGTATGAATATGGTGCGGTGCCGCCAGAGGCACTAACTGTAATAGTACCGGTGCATTGTCCTGCGCATAACGGTTGTGTGCCACCTATATTGATCACCAATTGAGTCGGCTGAGTAATCGTAATTGAACCGGGCTTTTCGCATCCATTGGCATCTTTTACAGTATAATTATAAGTACCTGCACAAAGACCTGTGCGGTTAAGGCTATGGCTTGTACTGTTTGCCCAAGTAATCGTGTATGGGCTCTTACCTCCAGACACTGATATCGTTGTCGCACCATTACAATCACCAAAGCACTTTACATTCGTGTTGCAAGCAGAAACACACAATTTTGATGGCTGGCAAATTGTAACACATTTTGACACCGTACAATTGTTAGCATCCTTAACGGTCACACTATATGTGCCTGCTGACAGGTTGCCGATATTCTGAGATGTTGCATAAACTGCATTGCTGCCGGATTTCTTCCAGGTGAAAGAATATGGCGCAGTACCTCCGCTTACATTAAGAGTAATTGAGCCGTTATTACCTCCAAAACAAGATACATCTACTTTAGAAAGCGTAACCACAAGAGCAGGAGCTGATGTAATTGTATAACATGCAGAAGTAGTACAGTTGTTAGCGTCTTTAACCGTCACACAATATTGACCAGGGCAAAGATTGCTCTTTGTTTGGGTATTAGAACTTGTGCAACCATTTCCTGACCAAGTGTAGGAATAAGGAGCAGTACCGCCGGAAGCAGTTACCGTTATAGAACCTGTACACTGTCCTGCGCATAATGGTTGTGTTCCTGTAATATCAATGTGAAGAGGCGTAGGTTGATTTATAGTAATCTCTCCCGTTTTAGGACAATTGTTTGCGTCCTTTACTGTGTATGAATATGTACCTGCACAAAGCCCTGTACGTGAAAAATTTGTATTGCCGTTGTTCCATACGATAGTGTATGGAGCTGTGCCTCCAGATGGAGTCACGCTAGCAGTTCCGGTGCAAGCTCCATTACAAATAACATCGCTTTTCTGTGGAGAAACAGTAACAGCGGTTGGCTGATTGATTGTAATCGATTTTGATGCAGAGCAATTATTGGCATCTACTACGGTAACACCAAGGGTTCCTGCAGAAACGTTAGTTAATGATGTGCTTGAATTGCTTGTTGTTGATGTTACACCTGTCGACCAAGAAATATTAAATGGTGCAGTACCACCCGTAATTGATAAGTGAGCTACTGTAGTACCGCCATTACAAGAAATTGGGTCATTATTCAATGATAATTGTAGTGCAGGTGGTGCAATGATCGTAACAGTTGTAGAAGCAGAACATTGATGTGCATCATAAACCGTAACACCATACGTGCCTGATGAAAGACCTGTAGCGTTCTGACCGGTTTGCTGAGGACTTGTTCCCCAAACAAAAGTATAAGGAGCCGTGCCGCCAACTGCGGATGCACTTGCTGAACCAGTAGCACCAGAACACAATGGGTTAGTAGCTTGTGCGCCGATGGTTAAGATATTTGGTTGCGAAACTTCTGTACTTGAGTTCTTTGTACATCCTTTAGAATCTGTTACTGTAACTGATACCGCGCCTGCTCCAACAGATGTCGTATAAGTCGTAGCGCCGTTAGACCATAAATAGGTATAACCAGGAGTTCCACCGGTTACACTGGCGGAAACGGTGCTGCTTCCCCCATTACAAAGAATTGGCGTAGCATTAATTGATACACTTAATGCCGGCGGGTTGTTAATATTAAAGCATTTTACCATCTCACAACCCTTCATATCCATAACTGTTACACAATATTCACCAGCACAAAGATTACTTCTAGAAATTGAAGTACTTCCATTATCCCAATGATACATATATGGAGGGCATCCGCCGCTTACTGACAATGCTATTTTACCATCACATTCGTCATGACATTTAATATGATCAACTGATCCTGAAATTACAATCGGAGGATTTTCAGTTAATATACCACTCGTTACACGCTTACAACCTTTTGCGTCGGTAATGGTTACCCAATAAGTACCGGGGCATAGGTTAGAGATTGTTGTTACGCCTGTAGCAGTGAATCCGTTTGGTCCGCTCCACTCATAAGTGTATCCGGGAGTTCCTCCGGTTACAGTAACTGTCGCTTGACCACTACATTGACCATAACAGGTGGTTAAACAGTTCAAATAAGCAATCAACATAGGAGGATTGCTAAGTACAAACTGTTTTATACCGACTAATCCGTTAGCAGATGTAACGGTTACGGTATAAGTGCCTGCCCCTATGTTAATGTTATTTTGGGTGGTTTTTCCGTTGCTCCACATATAACTGTATGGGGCGGTACCGCCGGATACAGTTAAGAAGATGCTGCCGGAATAGGCGTTAAAGCATGCCGGATCGGTTACCGTGCCGGAAATCGTAAGTGCGCTAGCTGAATAGGCACTTTGTAGTGTGTTGCGAAGTGTTGTAAACTCCGAAACAAACTTGTTACTGATGAACGCTTTTGTTGAAGCATTCTCAGTCGTGCCTGTGTTAATGAGATTGGAGGCACTAAAGTCGAAGGCCACCAACCTCGTTGTACAGGCCAAAGTAAGCAGAATCACTGCTAAGAACTTTGTGTAACGAGTAAATAATTGGTTCATAAAAAAATGGATTTATTGGTTAAATAATTTGCTTTTTAATCAATTTTTGAGGCATCAAATATATTTTGAGAAAATAGTTACACCTCCAATATTCGACAAATTGCAAGAATAAACCGTTAAAAAACAATTATTAGCTCCTGAGCAGTAATCATAGGCTTCCCGTCACACAAATTAAGTGAAAGTCGGGGAGGAACAGGAATGCTTATGGAGTCAAGTAAAAGCACTCGGGCCGGCCGTGTTGGGGATAATTTTCATACAAATAATATTTCAATTCGACAAATCAACATTAATATCGTTCCTTAAATATTTTATTTATTGAAGAATACCGATTTATCAAAGACAGAGAAATACTTTCTAGAAGGCCCGCAGAGTCGCACTCGCGAGTTATGGTTCGGAGTTAAAGTGTTATTTGAATTTATCAAAGGGTTTAGGAAGCTACACTTTATCGGGCCATGCATAGCAATATTTGGTTCTGCGCGATTTAAAGAAGATCACGAGTATTACATTAAAGCGCGTTCACTTAGCGCTAAAATTGCCAAATCTGGTTACACGATTATGACCGGTGGCGGCCCGGGGATTATGGAGGCAGCAAACCGGGGCGCTAAAGATGTGGGCGGGCATTCTGTTGGCTGTAATATTATTTTGCCATTTGAGCAAAAACCCAATCCGTACTTAGACCGTGAAGTGAATTTTAAATATTTTTTTGTTCGCAAAGTATTGATGTTTAAATACACTTATGGATTTGTAGTTATGCCCGGTGGTATGGGTACTTGCGATGAGTTATTCGAAGCTCTAACACTTATACAAACAAAAAAAATATTAAGTTTTCCCGTGGTTTTATTTGGGAAAGATTATTGGGGGCATCTAAACGAAATGATTCTTGAAATGGCAAAAGCAAAGACGATTAATAAAGAAGATCTAGAGTTATTTCTTTTTACTGATGATGAGGAGGAAGCAGTACGACATATTTGTAAATATGCATTCCGTGAGATAAAAGAAGCCTATAGGGAACGTAAAGTATTTAATCCTATCAAGTGGCTTGGAGAACGTAAATTCTATTAGCATGATAGCAATTATTGGAGGTAAGTTTATGCCCTCTAAACAGCAAACCTTATGTCTAATCTCAAGATACAGCGTGCCCTGATTTCCGTTTTTAATAAGGAAGGGTTAGAGCAAATAATAGATTGTTTGCATCAAAATCAGGTTCATATTTTTTCCACCGGAGGCACACAGAATTTTATTGAAGACCTCAATGTTCCGGTAACCAGTATTGAGAGTCTGACCGGATACCCCTCCATTTTAGGCGGGCGTGTTAAAACATTGCACCCTAAAGTGTTTGGAGGAATATTGGGGAGAAAAGATTTAGAGGAGGATATTCAGACACTTGAACAATACGGTATTCCATTCTTTGATTTAGTCATTGTGGATTTATACCCATTTGAAGACACCATTGCAACAACGACCGACGAGAATGCAATTATTGAGAAGATTGATATTGGCGGAGTTTCCTTGATTCGGGCTGCGGCAAAAAATTACTATCACACGCTGGTATGTTGTTCAAAAGAACATTATGCCGAGTTAACCCATTTATTACAAACTAGTCAATGCTACACTAATCTTGAAGAAAGAAAGTTGTTTGCTACTCGAGCTTTTGCTGTTACTTCACATTATGACACATGCATCTTCAATTATTTTAATAAGACCATACACGCCCCCTATTTACGTATTAGTTGTAACGAAACGACTCCTCTGCGATATGGGGAGAACCCACATCAACATGCCACTTATTATGGCCCTCTGTCTAGGATACTTAGACAATTACATGGCAAGGAGTTATCCTACAACAACTTGCTTGACATTGATGCGGCAGTAAGCTTGATAAAAGAATTTTCCGGGCAAACGTTTGTAGTTATAAAACACACGAATGCCTGCGGGGTGGCGCAGGATATGAACCAGCAAACATGCTGGAAAAAAGCACTGGCCGGTGATCCTGTCTCTGCTTTTGGTGGAATTATTATGACGAACCATACTTTACAAGCAGAGACGGCAGTATTAATTGATGAGATATTTTTTGAAGTTATAATTGCTCCTGATTACGACAAAGCAGCATTAGACATATTAAAGCGAAAAAAGAACCGCATAATCCTTGAATGGGAACAAGAAGATGTTTCAGAAACAGCAGTACGCAGTGTTCTAAACGGATACTTAGTGCAAGGTACAGATACTCTTATTTGTTCATTGGATAATTTAACAACGAAAACAAAACGAGTGCCTTCGAGAGATGAACTAAATGAAATGATTTTTGCCGAAAAGGTTTGTAAACACTTAAAATCAAATACTATTGTATTAACCCGCAATAAGCAATTATTGGGAATGGGGTGTGGTCA
Organism: Chitinophagales bacterium; assembly: GCA_039810885.1. Taxonomy (GTDB): domain Bacteria; phylum Bacteroidota; class Bacteroidia; order Chitinophagales; family UBA10324; genus BJGO01. The sequence goes on from JBDHXV010000030.1 coordinate 7,859, forward strand.
AACTTCAAGAGTTGATGCGCTAAAACAAGCTATAGCAAAGGCGAAGGCTTTCGGCCTTGATTTAAAAGGCGCAACTATGGCAAGCGATGCTTTCTTTCCTTTTCCCGACTGTGTTGAGATAGCAGACAAGGAGGGGATTGAGTTTGTTATCCAGCCAGGCGGGTCAATTAAAGATCAAGACACTACGGACTACTGTGATGCTCATAATATGTGCATGGTTCACACGGGAATACGCCACTTCAAACATTAGGATAATGAGATACTACCAACATCCTATGAATTAAATTTTATATGATTCACATTAAAGTGGGCAAAAAACACTCCGCTTAGCCCGCCTCATCGTATTATTTTAGTGAACTTTGTGGCAAACATCAATTTCATCTGATTATACTATGGGGCTTTTCAACTTCTTAACGCAAGATATTGCCATAGATCTTGGCACCGCTAACACGGTAATCATTCACAACGATAAGGTAGTTGTTGACGAGCCTTCAATAGTAGCCATTAACCGAACAACCGGCAAAGTAGTGGCTGTAGGAAAGAAGGCAATGCAGATGCACGAAAAGACTCATGATAATCTAAAAACAATTCGCCCTCTGCGAGATGGCGTTATTGCTGATTTTCAGGCTGCAGAGATTATGATTCGTGAAATGATTAAGATGATTAATCCACGAGGATTTGTTTTTACCCCTTCGTGGCGTATGGTTATCTGCATTCCATCCAGCATTACTGAGGTGGAGAAGCGTGCCGTAAAAGATTCTGCCGAACAAGCCGGTGGGCGCGAAGTATATCTGATACATGAGCCTATGGCTGCAGCTTTAGGTATTGGCATTGATGTGGAAGAGCCAATTGGGCATATGATTATTGATATAGGTGGCGGAACTACCGGGATTTCCGTAATTGCGTTAGCCGGTATTGTATGCGATCAGAGTATTCGCGTTGCAGGAGATGAATTTACCGCCGACATCGTTGATTACGTTCGTCGTCAGCATAATATGCTTATTGGTGAGCGTACGGCTGAAGCAATAAAAATAAATGTAGGAGCGGCAATACCTGATTTAGATGATGCCCCGGAAGATTATAATGTGAATGGCCGTGATTTAATGACCGGTATTCCCAAGCAGATAACTATTTCTTATAATGAGATTGCACATGCACTAGATAAATCCATTTCAAAAATTGAAGAAGCCGTTTTAAAGGCATTAGAAACTACCCCGCCCGAATTAGCTTCGGATATACACCGCACTGGGTTACATCTTACCGGAGGTGGAGCGATGTTACGCGGATTAGATAAACGCTTGGCACAAAAAACAAAACTTCAGGTGCAAGTTGCCGACGATCCACTCCGTGCTGTAGTTCGAGGAACAGGAATTGCATTGAAGAACCCCTCTCGTTATCCATTTTTAATGACTTAACACAAATCTAAGCGAGTTATTGAATGCGGAGCCTAATTCTGTTTTTGATTCGATATAACGCATTCGTATTATTTCTTTTATTGGAAGTCCTTTCTGTTTATTTAATTGTGCAGAATAATTCATTCCACGAAACCGGATTTATTAAAGCTGCAAATAATATTAGCGGCTTCGTCTATAGCCGCTATGATGATATGCGATCTTATATTAATTTGAAGAGTGAGAACGAAAGGTTAATTAATGAAAATTCTTACCTGCGCTCTCTGCTTCCTGAGGCATTTTACGATAACTCCTATCAGATAGTGAGCATTAGCGACAGCAATAAAAAACAGATATATACATACATCCCTGCACGTGTTATTAATATTTCTACGAATAAGTTTAATAATTACGTTACGATTAACAAAGGTTCTCTGCAAGGCATACGTCCAAGAATGGCGGTAATATCTCCGGATGGAATTGTCGGAATTGTTAAGCAAGTAACGCCACACTTTTCTAGCGTAATTACCTTACTACATCAAGATCTGGAAATAAGCGGACGTATCGGCATGGAAGGGTTTGTGGGTTCTATATACTGGGATGGTAAGGATTCGAGATATGTTAAGTTAAAAGAAATTCCTAAGCAAATCGTGATAAAGAATGGAGATAAAGTAACAACCAGCGGAGGGTCTATATTTTTTCCCGAGAATCTTGTAATTGGAACTGTTTCTTCTTTCTCTAATGAAACTCCAGATAACTTCTACGACATAACCATTAGATTAAGTACAAATTTCTCCACTTTGCAAAACGTATATGTGGTTAACTATTTATTACAAAGTGAACAACAAAGCTTAACCCCCCCTGACGAAAAATGATAGCCGACATCGTTCTTCAAGCTTTTCGCTTTGTGATAATTCTACTGCTTCAGATTCTGGTGTTAAACAACATCACCCTCCCCGGCGTCTTTAATGCATATATCTATATTTATTTCATAATGACCTTGCCGTTGAGTATCTCTCACTCGGCATTGATTCTTGTTTCTTTCCTATGCGGACTAAGTGTAGATGTTTTCAGCAATTCTTTAGGCATTCATGCCTTTACGTGTACGTTCATCGGTTTTCTGCGCCCTTATATTATTACCTTATTAAAGCCCTCGGGAGGATATAATCCTGAAGATAAACCTCGACTATACAGCTTAGGGTTCCGCTGGTTTGTCATGTACTCTATCATCGTGGTCTTTATAATGCATTTTATGTTATTCCTGATTGAAACATTAAGTATTAATCAAATATTATTAGTTCTCACTAAAACATTATCAAGCAGCTTACTTGCGGTAATTATTATTATCTTAATCGAATATTTTTTCTATAAAAGAAAAAGCTAAGAGATGGATTTATTTCAGTCGCGACGATGGGTGATTCAGGGAGCATTTATTCTGGTTATACTAGTTTTTATTCTTCGTTTGTTTTATATGCAGGTTGTCGATGAAAACTACAAACAACTAGCCAACAGCAATTCGCTGCGACGTATCACTTCATATCCAGCACGCGGCCTTGTCTATGATCGAAAGCAGCGACTTATTCTATATAATAAGGCAGAGTACGATTTAATGGTAATTCCACTTCAGGTTTCACCGTTCGACACTACAGAATTAGCCCGCCTGTTAGATATCAGTGTTGATGATATTAGAAAGACGTTAGTTAAGGCACGAAAAACTTCGCCCTATAAACCTTATTTATTTCAAAAAGGCATTCAGGCAGATCAGTTTCAATCCGTTCGTGAAAGTCTGTTTCAATTTCCCGGCTTTTACTCTCAGGTGCGTACCGTGCGGTCTTACCCATTTATGGCTGCTGCGCATGTACTTGGCTATATCGGGGAAGTTAGCCCAAAGCAAATTGAACGATTAGGTGGCTATTACAAGCAAGGTGATTATATCGGCATCACAGGAATTGAGGAATCTTATGAAGATATTTTGCGCGGTAACAAAGGTGTGCGATACATGCTCGTTGATGTGAACAATCGCGAACAAGGAAGTTTTGCAGAAGGGAAATATGATACAATAGCCTCTCCGGGATTGAACCTAACAAGCTCGATTGATATCGAATTGCAACAATATGGAGAGAAGTTGATGCAAAATAAAATAGGCAGCATCGTTGCTATTGAGCCTTCAACAGGAGAGGTGTTGGCAATGGTGAGCAGCCCATCTTATGATCCGAGTTTATTATCGGGGAAAGATCGGGGCAAGAACTTTAAGATGCTCTATGCCGATCCGAATAAACCATTGTTTAATCGCGCTATTAAAGCTCCCTATCCGCCCGGCTCAACTTTTAAGCCCTTAATGGCTGCAATAGGAATGCAGGAGAAGGTAATTCAGCCTTGGGCTCCTTTCTCGATGTGCCATGGAGGCATAAATATAGGCAGCTTGCATATTGGCTGTCATGCTCATGGAGGCATACCCAATGTGTGTGTGGCTATAGCTGTTTCTTGTAATGGATACTTTGCTAATTACTTCAGAGAAGTAGTTGATAATCGCAGTAGATATAAAAACATAGCTGAAGGATTGGATGCATGGAACGGGTATTTAAAAAGATTCGGGTTGGGTATAAAAACTGGGATTGACTTACCAAATGAGGGGTATGGATTTGCTCCGGATTCTAAATATTATACCAAGCGATATAAAACTGCGGATTGGCGCTCCAGTATGATTGTGTCAATAGGTTTTGGACAAGGAGAGTTGAGTGCAACTCCACTACAAATTGCTAATATGATGTGTTCATTTGCCAATCGTGGATACTGGTTTACTCCTCATTTAGTAAAGCAAATTCAAAATGATTCGACTATTTTGAAAGAGCGTATCCAACGGAATGATACGGGGTTAGACACAGCTATATGTAACATCGTTGTAAAAGGAATGGAAGATGTTGTGGAGGCAGGGACGGCACGAATTGCAAAAATTCCCGGGATTACTATTTGCGGCAAAACAGGGACAGCACAAAACCCTCATGGTAAAGACCACTCTTTATTTGCTTGTTTTGCCCCCAAGGATAATCCAAAAATTGTACTGGCCGTGATTGTTGAAAATTCGGGCTTTGGTGCTACATGGGCTGCTCCTATTGCCAGTTTAATGATTGAAAAGTTTATGAATGACTCTATTGCCGACAATCGCAAATATTTAGAGCAACGTATGTTCGATGGGAACCTTCTAAAACCAACACCTTGATTTGATGGATAAAAGAAGCACCTGGAAAAATCTAGACTGGATAATGATTGGGTTATATCTTATCCTGATTAGCATTGGTTGGATATCTGTGTATGCTGCCGGTTATGATTTCACTAATGTGATAGGCTCATTCTTTAATCACGTGTATGGGAGGCAATTAATCTGGATTGGCATTAGTGCCATAGTTGCATTAGCTATATTGATTATTGACAATAAGTTTTATACAGCCTTGTCTTATATTTTCTATGGTGCTATTATATTATTATTGATTGCAGCCATTTTTGTCGGAGGTGTAGTAAAAGGCTCAAGGTCATGGATTACTATCGGGTCATTTCAGTTTCAACCCGCCGAGTTTGCCAAGTTCGCAACCAGTTTGGCTTTAGCTAAATACTTGAGCGCATTAAACATTGATCTTAAAAAGGCAAAGACCTGGGGGATAGCCATTGCCATATTTGTGCTACCGATGTTGATTATCATACTTCAGAATGAAACCGGCTCTGCATTAGTGTTTACAGTATTCTTTCTAGTGAGCTACCGATTTGGATTCTCCGGTCTTTTTTTATTGGTTGGCTTATTCATAGGGGTGTTGGTTAGTTTAGCCTTGTTGTTTGATAAGTATTACATCATCCTCATTCTGGGAATTCTCACTGCTCTAACCATCTATCTCTTAAGGCGTGAACGTGTGGCCATAATGATTGCCGGATTGGTATTTATTCTTTCTTCGGGATTTGTGTTAGCTACGGATTATATTTATATGCACGTTATGGAGCCGCATCAAAAGCAGCGCATTGACGTCTTTCTTGGCCGTGAAGCTAATGTAAAAGATGCTGATTATAACGTGCGGCAGTCCAAGATTGCCATTGGCTCCGGTGGGCTTAGTGGCAAAGGTTTTTTACAGGGTACTTTGACTAAATTTAATTTTGTGCCTGAACAAACATCCGATTTTATTTTTTGTACAATTGGCGAAGAGTACGGGTTTGTGGGATCTTCCGTTTTATTACTCTTATTTTTAGGCTTGTTGATCCGTATATTATTTGTTGCAGAGCGACAGCGATCCAGATTTTCCAAGATTTATGCTTATGCCGTAGCCGGTATAATATTTTTTCATCTTTTTATTAATATCGGAATGACCATAGGACTTGTTCCGGTTATCGGAATACCCTTACCATTTATAAGCTATGGCGGATCTTCTATGCTGGCATTCACCATACTATTATTTATTCTGATTAAGTTGGACGCCGACCGGTTGAGCGTTCTGCGCTAACTATTTATTTGCTCTCAGATCCTTAACTGTAAAACAAATAATTTTACTTAAATTAAACATTTAGGTTTGAACAAACTTGCTACACGAATCTTAGGATTTTTTTTGCGGGGCCTTCTTTTTGTAAGCCCTGTATTTATTACCATCTATGCTATTTATGCTATCATACATTTTTTTGATAGCTTGATTCCCGGGCTTTATCCCGGAGTTAGTGTCATTCTTGTGATTGTTGGAATTACTATTATAGGTTACTTCAGCTATAATATTTTAATGCAATCGCTATTGAATTTAATAGAAGCAGTAATTCTGAAAACGCCCGGATTAAAAATTATTTATTCTTCAATTAAGGATTTGCTATCTGCACTTGTTGGAAACAAAAAAACATTCAATCAACCGGTGATGGTTATGATGAACAAAGATTCTTCCATCTATAAATTAGGATTTATCACTAAAAAAGATTTATCTGAAGTCGGGATAAAAGATTTAGTTGCCGTGTATTTTCCACACTCCTATAACTTCAGCGGTAATCTTTTTTTAGTTTCTGCTGATAATATAACTCCGCTTCCAAATTTTAAATCTGCTGATGCTATGAAATTTATTGTCAGTGGCGGTGTAACCGATTTAATACAAACTGAAGAAGAAAAAAAGAAAACATGAAATTAATAAAATACACGATCATCATAACTCTTAGCATTTTCCTACTTGCGGTAGTTGTAAAACAAAGTGAGGGATGGGGCTTCTGGGGGCACATGCGTATCAATCGCATTGCTGTTTTTACACTCCCTCCGCAAATGCTTGTCTTATTCAAAGAAAATATTGAATATATCACAGCCCACGCAGTAGATCCGGATAAGCGTCGCTATTCCAATCCCGATGAAGCGGCACGACACTTTATTGATATTGATCGCTACGGGACCTACCCCAATTACGACTTGCCTCATCGTTGGCGTGATGCGGTTATGAAGTATTCAGAAGACACCCTGAAAGCTCATGGCATTGTGCCTTGGTACATTCAAACCATGATGCTTCGCCTCACCGATGCATTCGAAAAAAAGAACAGGAATCGCATTTTGCAAACAGCAGCGGAATTAGGCCATTATATAGCTGATGCCAATGTGCCTTTACATTGTACCCGTAATTATAATGGGCAGTTAACCGGGCAAAATGGAATTCATGCATTCTGGGAATCGCGCATTCCGGAGTTATTTGGAGACAACTATGACTACTTTGTAGGCAAGGCACAATACATTGATAATCCCGAGCATTACATTTGGAGGTTTGTGATGGAGAGTGCATCTCAGGCTGACAGTGTATTAAATATAGAACGGGTATTAAGTAAACAATTTACTGACGACAAAAAATATTCGTTTGAGCAAAGGGGGAATACAATGACACGCGTTTATTCTAGTGAGTTCAGTGCTGCGTATGAAAAAGCGATGGACGATATGGTTGAACGCAAATTGCGCAAAGCGGTGATTGCTGTTGGTTGTTTATGGTACACGTGCTGGGTTAATGCCGGCTCTCCGGATTTACATAATTTAAAAAATGTTGAGCCTACCCCAGAAGAGATTCAAGAGATGAAAGTTTTGGATGATGCTTGGAAAACAGGAAAGATGCTTGGTAGAGAACATGAAGATTGACATCGTGCATCACGCAGCATGCTCCTTATTATGTATTAAATTATTTCTTGCTGAATAAGTTTGTAAACCTGCTGAGCATTTATTTCATTCATACATGTACAAACTACCGGCTCCGTTCTGCATCTAGTGCAGTTGCTTTTTGAGCCAACAAGATAAGTCGCCTGCACTCCAAGGGGTTTCCAGCGCTCGGGGTGCATAGGTTTAATGGGCGGGTAAATCCCGATAGCTTTGACCCCGCAAGCCGCGGCAATATGTATGGGGCCTGTACTGGCTGCAACCAGTGCATAAGAAGAAGCTATTAATTCAATATAATCTTCGAGTGTAAGTAATCCCATAGCATTAAATACATGTGCCGGTAAGGTTTTTAACCACTCTATGATGTACCCTTTTTCTTTCGTAGTTCCACAAATAATAATTTGAAATTGATCCGGGTTTAATAATTGAATAAGTTCAGCGTATGATTTCAATGGCCATTCCCGTGAGCTTCCGGCAGATTTGGGATGCAGTATTATAATTTTCTTTTTTGATAAATCGGGCAGGGCAAGTTCATTCGGAATTTTTTTCTTTACATTAAAAGCTATGAGTCGATACAACTCCGAAATGGCCGGCACTTCATCTATTCCGAGTGCTTTTAACAGTTGAATGTTCAATTGTGCCTCATGAAGAGGAGAGTTCTTTCGCTTAACGTAAACTCTTCGATTAGCATAAAGCCAATGAAACCACCTTCTAGAAGTGCCAACACGAATAGGGATACCGGCTTTTTGCATAATGCGGGCAATACGTTTATTCGGGAAGACATGAATAACGGCATCAAACTTTAACTCTTTTAATTGTTTAATAGCAACATCATCTGTATTCCACTCATCATAATTCAATACTGCACTTATATCGGTGCAGTGGAGGAGTACTGGCAACGTGTATCTTCTGCCGAGAAAATAGATTTCAGTATCGGGGAAGTATCGTTTTATCAAACCACACATCGGCATAGTTAACATTACATCCCCGATGGCATCGATGCGAGAGATTAGTATGCGCTTATATTGTTGCATCAGCGTCTTTGTTTATTGAGAAAATACAACTTGTAATATTTTAAATAGCTGGCATAAGCAGATAATCGACATATTGTAAAGCCGGCATACCCATCCAATACCCCGAGTTTTAAAACGTAATCTCTCAAGAACTTTACAATAGAACTTAAATAAGCTCCCGCAATGTTTGATTTCTTTCCCGCTTCAAACATTGCCTTTGCTGCTATATCCGTAAAATACGTGATCTGTTTTAGATGATCATCAACCGTGTAGTAACTATAATGTAATAAGTCACCATTTAAAAAACCAACTGTTTCCTTTTTATCATAAAGTTCATACCGATCGTGCGGGTTCATTCCCGTCCAATGCCCTTGCCTGGAATCCCACAAACGTAATTTCTTATCGGGATACCATCCACAATGCCGCACCCAATGGCCGCAATAGTTTGTCAAGCGATTCATATTATATCCTTTGTACAACCAGTTCTTCTTAACATTCAAAATAGATTTACTGAGTTCTTCACTTAAGCATTCGTCAGCATCCAACGAAAGAATGTGAGGGAAGGATGCTTGTGTGATTGCAAAGTTTTTTTGTTGAATATGTCCTTCAAACTTATGTTGAATGAACCGAGCCCCATATTGTAAGGCAATTTCTCGGGTTCTATCGGTTGAGAACGAATCAACAACAACAATTTCATCCGCAACGCCGCTAAGGCTTTTTAGGCATCTATCTAAGTTATGCTCTTCATTAAACGTTATGATAACCGCAGCAATCTTAATCTCCATCATCTTGTAAAATCATTAAGATGTTTAATAAATAAAAGATAATATACAAGGCTACACCAATCTGAGACTCTATCGTTGCTTCCGTCATCATACTGGAATGTAATATTATTAGGAACGCAATAAAAAACCAGTTTAACCTTTTGCGTAACAGCCAGATTGGGATAAGCAATCCGGAAGCTAGAAGCCCTAATCCCACAACACCTCCACAGACTGCCGTCCAAAGCCATTGATTATGTGGTAACCGCTTGCTGGATTCGATATTTTGATTTGGAGACTGGTCATACCTAAGATTCATTTCGTCTTCTATATCTCCCGTGCCGACACCAAACCACAAATTTTCTCGAAATGTGTTCCATCCCATTTTTAGAGAAAGCAATCGTTGACCATCGGAGAGGTTAGTGGCATCACCTGTTTTTATATATTGCTTTAGATCATAAGATACATAATCAAACTTTTGCTGTAGTGTAGGAAAAAAAGTATAGGCGAGCATCGGGACAATTAATATTGCTGTGGCCAAGGCTACTCCCTCAAGCCATTTTTTGTTCTTTATGATATAGAATAAGGATAAGGCTATCGTGCTGAGGTAAAACGCAACTAACCCACTACGAACAGCTAGTATGTGAAGGAAAACGAGTAACCATAAGCCAAGAACCAGAGAGGCATAGCGGAAAGCAGTTCTCGTATTCATAAAAACATATAATGCCGTAAATACACTAATGCAGATGATTAAACTATAACGTATATGGCTGAATGGCGTTTCCATTACATCGCCTCGCCAATATTGTACATGGTGATTTATTGCTAAGTATTTATACAAGACATAGAACGAAGATCCCCAAGTCACAATAATGAACAGTTGTAAGATAACGATCAGATGTTTTTTGGGGATTCTTTTTAGAGATACAATCCCCAACGGTAATAATAGAAACGGCAATTTCATTTGTAGCCATGCCATACCTGTATTCACATTTGATGTATTTAGAAATGCAACAAGTGTTTGAATAAACAAGAGCATAGGCAACCATAGAACGGGGCGCTTAACAAGGAAATGAATATTTGATTTTAAGCCGGGCTGTATTAGAATATTGATAAGCAGGACAATCATTGCAATGCTCAGCAGGGCGCGAGACAATACCAATCCACTCAACATCCCTATTAAAGCAAAACATGCTATATAGTAATGAAATAATTCTCGAGTAATACCTTTCATAGCGGAGCAGAAACGCTCAAATATAAGTTCGAGGATGCTAACACTTTAGCCCAATTCATTTATTTTAGTGCCGTGAGCAATGAACTAACCCCTAAGTCTGCTGATCATCTCTTTGAAGTTGAGTTTTTGCCGCTGGCGGATTCATTGTATAATTTCGCTTATAGCCTGGTACTAAACGAAGATGATGCAAATGATTTGGTTCAAGACACGTATCTGAAAGCATGGCGTTTTATTGATTCGTATCAGGAAGGAACTAATGCAAAAGCATGGTTGTTCAAAATTCTTAAGAACACGTTCATTAACGAGTATCGGCGCAGGAAACTCCGCCCGGCAGAGGTGGATTATGAAGATTTCATAACCTATCATGATGCCGATGAAAGCACTCAAATTGGAAGTCTTGACTTACGAAATGAGGTTTTTAGCCGTATGCTCGGTGATGAAATGACTAAAGCCATTAATGAACTGCCCGTGGATTTCAGAGCCATCATTCTCTTATGCGATGTTGAAGAATTCAGCTATGAGGAAATAGCCAAGATTATTGATATTCCGATTGGTACGGTGCGTTCACGCCTATTTCGGGCACGTAACATGCTAAAAGAAAAGCTACGTGATTATGCCAAGTTGCGCGGTTTTAAAGAAATACGATAAACAATGACCGAACATCAACAAGATTGCACCGAAGAAGATTATTACGAACATAATTGTCGTGACACAATGCAGCGTGTAATGCTGGTATTAGATGGCGAACTGAGTCAGGATGAAGAACTTCGTTTTATGTATGATTTAAGTATTTGTTCTCATTGCTTAGAGAAATATAAAATCGAAAAAGAATTCAAACTCTTTCTAAGTTCTAAAGTTGAAAAAAAACGATGTACTGAAGATTTAAAGAGTAAAATCCGTTTACAACTCGCTCGCCTGCGCGGCGGCGAACCCTAAATAAGTTATGATAACGGCACCAGCGCTGCTTCATCTGCTTCAAGAATCAAATATCAAAGCACTTGCACGTGCTATCTCCATTGTAGAAAACAACCTCCCCGAGGCAGATAAACTCCTATCTGCATTACCCATTAATCACAATATTCCACTTATAGGGATTACCGGACCTCCCGGTGCGGGGAAGAGTTCCCTCATCAATGCATTACTTGGCCGATATCTTCAGCAAAATAAAAAGGTAGGTGTTGTTTCTGTTGATCCCTCTTCGCCATTTAATTATGGAGCTATTCTCGGGGACCGCATTCGTTTGACTCAATTTTTTAATCATCCTCAAGTCTTTATTCGATCGTTGGCAACCCGAGGTTCACTGGGAGGATTATCAGATAAAATTATAGAAGTAACAGACGTTATGCGGTGCTTCCCTTTTGATTTAATCCTTGTGGAAACCGTAGGTGTTGGCCAGTCGGAGGTTGAGATAGCCGGATTAGCCGATACAACGATTGTAGTTCTGGTTCCCGAAGCAGGAGATGATATTCAAACGATGAAAGCAGGCGTAATGGAGATAGCAGACATTTTTGTTGTTAATAAAGCAGATCGAGAAGGAGCCGATGCTCTGCTCAAAAACCTTCGAGCTTTAACTGCCTCTTATCAGAAAGCACAAGGCATTCCTGTTATCCGCACCATTGCTATTCAGGCAGAGGGTATTGATATGTTACAATCGGCAATTGAAATGCATACCCGTCTATTGCGTCATAATCCCAAACGAGCTCTTTTATTGTTAGAAAAAGCCATTCGTCTGATTCAAAAAAACAGATTAAAAGATTTAAATCAAAAAGAGATGCTTGCTGCTATTGAATCACAGCTTGCTCAAAATAATTTCAACCTATACGCTTGGGTAAAGCCGTATTTTCATTAATCCTTTTCATTCCTCATTAATGTAATATCCGCCGAGATATCGTCTGGTCAACGTTATTTTTGTAATTCAATCCTGAAAAACTATGATTCAATACATGCGCTCGTTTGTACTTCTTTTAATCGTATTCTATGCAGGATTAGAGTTTGGTAATGCCCAAACCGAACCGCACAAAACTGATAAAACTATATTTTATGAGATAAGCGGAAATGGATTACGCAAACCGTCTTACCTATTCGGCACGATGCATTTGATAACACAACTTTATGTAGATAGCCTACCTATGGTTATGGACAGTTATAGAAAGTGTACTCAAGTCGCCGGTGAAATGATTCTCGACAGCAGTGCTTCAATTAAGATGATACCCGCTACTATGTTAAAGGGAAAAACATTGAAGGACGTTTTACCTGCAGATTTATATGCTTCAACTAATGCATGGCTAAAGGAGTTGAGCGGCTATGACCTTAGCTTATTTAATGCATTAAATCCAATGACCATTAATGTTACGTTGCTGCAACTAATTCAAGCAAAATATTACCCCCTCCCCGCTGGCGGTGTGATAATGGATAGCTACTTTCAGCAAGAAGCCAAGAAAGAGAATAAAGAATTGATTGGATTAGAGAGTGTGCAAGATCAGATAGATGCTTTATTTAATCAATTTTCTGTTGAACGACAAACTGAACTTCTTCGCGATTTTGTAAGGAATAAAGACAAGAGCATTAGCGATCTGAGCAATATGTCGCGATTTTATCGCACACATCAATTAGATCAATTGGAAAAGCTAATGTATGATGAGACATACAGCAAAGATGAAATTGAAACCTTGCTTTATAAGCGTAATGAGAAGTGGGTTAAAGAGCTTCAGACGATAATGATGCAAGGCCCAACTTTTATAGCGGTGGGAGCGTTGCATTTAGCCGGCGATCGTGGATTGGTGAATCTACTGCGACAGCAAGGTTATACCGTTACTCCATACTACTTAAACTGATGACTAATAAAAATCAACTCTATTGGTCTTTGCAATTTGGCGGATGGGCGCTTTACACGCTTGTTAATTATTTTTCTCTTCCGCTTTTTAACTTACAGTTGCCCTATTCCGGGTTGTATTTTATCCTCAGCGGAGTCATAGGTATATTGGTTACTCACTACTATCGATATGTAATTAAAGAATACCAATGGTTTCAACTGACTATTCTAAAGCTGGTTCGCAATATGCTTATCGGTGCATTAGCAGTGACTATATTTTATTTTTTTGCTTTAACATTTCTTGATGCCCTTTTATTTGTGTTCGCATTTTTTGTCTTTCATATCGAGTTGAGCCCGCCAAGTATATCTATTGATACCTACTGGGCCTACTTTTATTTAAGTATGATTAATGTGTATGCTGTTTTCTTATTATGGTCTCTTCTTTATTTTGTTTTTCAATATTTTGAAAATTTTCAAAAAGCAAAATATGCTCAGGTTGTTGTTCAGTCGCAATTAAAGGATGCTACCTTACTAAATTTGCGTAATCAGATTAATCCCCACTTTTTATTTAATGCGCTCAATAGTATTCGCTCGCTAACCCTTATCGATATACATAAAGCACGAGAAGCGGTTACGCTGCTTAGTGAGATTCTTCGTTATACTCTAAATTCGGAACAAAAGAAATATGTGAAACTTAAAGATGAGCTTTCTGTGGTTCATGATTATCTTGAGTTAGAAAAAATTCGTTTTGGCCAACGTTTACATTATGAAATAAACGTTGACCCGGTGTGTAATGAAATCCAAATTCCGCCGCTTATGTTGATGACTCTTACAGAAAATGCCATCAAGCACGGTATTTCTCAATTAAAGAATGGAGGCAACGTATTAATTCAAGCGAATTTGAGTCACACTCATCTTTATCTGAGTGTAAGAAATAACGGCATGCTTCAAGAAATGCAAACAGAGTTAGACTCAAGTGGAATAGGGCTACAAAATACCCGCCAGCGCCTTTCGATGCTGTATAACAATAAAGCCTTTTTTGAAATTAAACAAAATGAAGCCGAAACCGTGACGGCCTCTATACAAATCCCGCTTCAGTTATGAAAATAAAAACCCTGCTTATTGATGATGAAGAATTAGCTCGTAACGAGTTGAAGTTTTTGTTAAAAGATTTCTCACAAATTCAGATAGTCGGAGAAGCAAGCAATGCTGATGAAGCTATTTCTATGATTGATTCGTTAAAACCCGATTTGCTATTTCTGGATATTTCTATGCCGGGAAAAAACGGGTTTGAACTATTAGAAGAATTAACGCAAACCCCGGAAGTTATCTTTGTTACGGCATTTGATGAATTCGCTATAAAAGCATTTGAAGCAAATGCCCTGTATTATATTCTGAAACCAATAAAACAGGAACGCTTGCAACGAGCTATAGAAAAGGCGGAGAAACACATAGAAGAGCATCAAGGGCAAGAAAGCGGCAATCTTTCAAGCGATTCACAAGTCTTTATTAAAGACGGAGAGAAGTGCTACTTCATAAAGATTGGCGATATTTTTCTATTAGAGAGTGCAGGCAACTATGTGAAAGTGTTTTTTGAAAATAAGAAACCCCTATTACATAAATCACTAAATCTGTTAGAGGAAAAACTCCCTCAAGAAATATTCTTTCGCGTAAATCGTCAACAAATGATTAACCTAAATTATATTCAAAACATAGAAAGTTATTTCAAAGGCGGCTTGCATGTTACTTTGAAATCGGGGCATACTGTGGAAGTAAGCACAAGACAAGCCGTACGCTTTAAAGAATTAATGAGTCTGTAATTGTGACGATTATCAGCATAAAATTATTGGGGGACTGTTACATTTGATCTCTTAAATAAATTATGCTATGCGAATCCTTATTACCCTTCTTGTTGTGAGCCTGATTGGCATTCAGTCGTACGCTCAGAAACAAAACAGAAAACAGCTTTATATTTCAAAAGATAAGACCATTGCTAAACCAAATGCAGATGGCTCATACGGGACTACTTTTATCATACCTCAATCTTTTGAAACTAAAACTCAGATTGAAGAGGCTCTTGCAAAAGAGGATAAACACAATACCATTATTAAAGGGACTTGCTTGTCCGTATGCCAAAAGCAAGGCTGTTGGCTGAATGTTAAAACTGATGATGGTCTGGAGTACTTTGTGAAATTTAAAAACTATGGATTCTTTGTACCGCGCGACATTTCGGGCAAAACCGTTGTTCTGAATGGATTTGCTTATTACGAAACCATGTCGGTAGAGGAATTAAAGCACTATGCCGAAGATGCCGGAAAGACACAAGAAGAAATTGATGCCATAAAAGAGCCTATCAAGCGCCTTCGTTTCGAAGCAAGCGGTGCATTTGTATTGAAATAGATATTATTTATTCTAACAAAAAGGCGGCATCTGTTAAAATAGCTTTTTTATTACACTATGAGTCTGAACTAGGGTAATATGCGGCCATACATACGCGGGAAAGGAATACTCTCTCGAACGTGTGGTAGTTTGCAGATCCAAACCACCAAGCGCTCCAGTCCTAAGCCGAATCCTGCATGCGGCACAGAGCCGTAACGACGTAAATCAAGATACCATTCAAATGCTTGCATTGGCAATTGATGTTCTATAATTTTTTGTTTTAATAGAGCAATGTCTGTTTCGCGCTCTCCGCCACCCACAATCTCGCCATAGCCTTCGGGCGCAAGTACATCCACCCCCTTAGCCCAGCGCAGATCCTTGTCTCTTTTTAAGTAAAAGGCTTTTACTTCATGCGGCCAATTATAGACCATAATTGGGGTATCAAACAACCGTGTTAATACCGTTTCATCGCTGCCGCCGAAATCATTTCCGAATTCGAAGTTCTTCGCACTATTAATCCATTGAGGAATGTTACGCGCCCGTTCTTCCAAATCTTTCAAATCATTTTTAAGTGCCCCTACTTTGGTTATATTGAAACCGACCTCTCCCTTTTTGAGCTTCCCACTTGCTATTTTAGTTTCTCTATCTCCTATTTCAAATTGGATTTCTATAATCTTATCTTGCACTTCTTTTAAATCTGCTTCGAGTGTAGCTATAGAGTATTTCCCGTTTACGGCCTCTTCTCCTTTTATCATACGTACGGCTCGCTCATAAGAAATGCGTGGAAATGGCTTAGTAATATTTTTTAAAACATCAACATCTCGTTCAATCGTAGATAACTCAACGGAACAATGCTCAACGACATCCAATACGACGTATCGCAGAAAATCTTCGATTAGATCCATGTTCATATCCAAATCGTAGAAAGCCATCTCCGGCTCTATCATCCAGAACTCTGAAAGATGTCTTCGGGTTTTCGATTTTTCTGCTCTGAATGTCGGACCGAACGTATAGATTTTTCCCATTGCCATTGCCATTGCCTCACCATAGAGCTGCCCAGATTGAGAAAGATATGCCGGCTCACCATAAAAATCCGTTTCAAACAAAGTGCTGGTGCCTTCACAAGCATTGCCTGTAAATATCGGAGCATCCATTTCTATAAAATCGTTCTGCTGAAAAAAGTTATGAATGGCATAAATTACTCGATTACGTATTCTCATAATAGCCCACTGACGACGACTACGAAGCCATAAGTGGCGTTGATCCATAAGGAAATCAACACCATGTTCTTTTTTTGCAATTGGAAATTCTTCCGCAATACTAATAATCACAATATTTTCTACCTGAAGTTCATAGCCTCCCATTTGTTTTTCATCCTTTGCTACAGTTCCTTCTATTTGAAAAGAGCTCTCCATAGTTAATGCTTTAGCAGCGTTAAAAACTTCAATCGGTACCTTGGACTCATCTATTACACATTGGCAAAATCCGCTACCATCCCGCATAACAATAAAGAACAAGCCCTTACCCGTACGTTTATTAGAAACCCATCCCTGCATGCGTATAGATTGGCCTATGTGCGCATACATGTCTTTTATTAAAATTATCTTCTTCATACTTCAAAATGAGTTGCGAAATTAGTGATTCTTTTTAGCCTGTACTTAATGATTTAGCAGCTTTGATTTGGCCTGTGCAGCGTATATTGTGCGCGGAATTAACGAGTATGTTAAAGCAAGGACAGTATTTAAAACAGCTTCAAAAGTTATCTCCTCAGCAAATACAATTTATGAAGCTGTTGCAGATTCCTACGGCTAATCTTGAAGAGCGCATTAAAGAGGAAATGGAAGCCAACCCTGCTCTGGAAGAGGGATACGATGACGAAGAGTTGCATACGGATCAGGATACGAGTGCCGATATTCAGGAAACAAACTTGAGCGAATCCGCTCCTCAAAAAGAGGATACCGAAGAGAATGAATCAGGCGATAACGCTTCATCAGATGAAGCCGAGTTTGATGGACTAGATCAAACCAATGAAGCGGAAGACAGTGCTGCGGAAAACGATACAGACCTCAGTGATTATATGAATGATGAGGAGGATGTAGCAGATTACAAACTGAGCACAGAACGGGATCCGAATGACGACTCGCAACGTACATATCCTGTAGCCGTTTCGCGCAGTTTTCTTGAATATCTGGAAGAACAAGTCTTGATGCTGAATTTAGATGAGCGACGACTCCAGTTAGCCCAATATATTGTGGGGAGCATTGATGCCGATGGTTATCTGCGTCGCCCTCTTGATGCTATGGTAGATGATATTATGTTTAGCATCAATATAGACACGAATGAGAAAGAACTGGAAAGTATTCTTGAATTGATTCAACAGTTAGAGCCTGCAGGGGTCGGCGCACGAGATTTGAAAGAATGTTTGCTGCTTCAAATTCAACGCATCAAAGAGCACCCGGTGATTAATAAGATTGCAGCTACTGTTATCAAAAAACACTTTGAAGAGTTTGTAAAAAAACATTACGAAAAATTACAACGCCAACTCGATGTGCAGGATGATACCTTTAAGATGGTGATGGAGACCATTCTTAAGCTTAATCCTAAGCCGGGATCCGCATATCAGGGAGGCTCTTCGACAGAATATTTTTTACTGCCCGATTTCTATCTTACGAATAATGATGGTGAATTGGAGGTTACGCTGAATGGTATGAATGTGCCCGACTTACGCATCAGCAACAACTTTAAAGAAATGTTAAAAGAGTATAGCCTGAGTGCCAATAAAGATCAGAAGCAGAAGGAGGCGGTTATGTTTATCAAACAAAAAATTGACTCTGCTAAGTGGTTTATTGATTCTATACGTCAAAGGCAAAATACTTTGCTCTTTACAATGAATGCCATTATAGATTATCAGCGTGAGTACTTTCTAACCGGAGACGACACGAAACTGCGCCCAATGATCTTGAAAGATATTGCTGACCGAATAGGTATGGATATAAGCACAGTCTCTCGTGTAGCTAACAGTAAATACATTCAAACAGAGTTTGGAACCTTTAAACTAAAGTCATTTTTTAGCGAGTCGCTCAGTACCGATACCGGAGATGAAGTTTCAACTCGAGAAGTAAAAAAAATACTTACTGATTTTATTGCTGCAGAAAGTAAAAAGAAACCGCTAAGTGATCAAAAGTTGACGAAACTGTTGAACGAAAAAGGCTATAATATTGCTCGACGCACCGTTGCCAAATATCGGGAGCAACTTGACATTCCTGTTGCCCGTTTACGTAAGCAGATTTAATATGAAGTTTCTCGCTAAAACGCTGACGCTACTTTTTCATCCCTTATTGTTACCAACGTATGCCTTTATATTGGTTATCTATACTCATCCCTTTTTATTTGCTGCGTATGAATATTCTAAGTGGATTTTCGTGTTACGCGTATTTCTGAATACCTTCATTTTTCCTGCAATCAGCATCTTGTTATTATGGCGTTTGGGCTTTGTTAAAAAATTACAAATGCCTGAAAAAGAAGATCGCATTATCCCTTATATTGTCGTGGGCACTTTGTATTTCTGGACCTTTATGACCTTTCGTAAATCAGGAGATCCGCAAATTTTAAATATCATACTGCTCGGCTCCTGTCTTACTTTGTTTGCTTCATTCTTCGTCAATATTTTTTTAAAAACAAGTATTCATGCGGCCGGTATGGCCTGTTTCACTGTAGTAGCTCTTATTCTTAGTTTACAGAGTTACTATAATCTAACGTGGCTCTTTATTATTGTGTTAGTGCTTACCGGCATTGTTGGCACTGCACGACTTTATTTAAAGGCGCATCAACTGTCTGAAGTTCTCAATGGCTATTGGATTGGGTTTATAGCTCAATTAATCGCTTTACGTTTTATGTAGAAAATCAAATAGTACTATTTGTTTTTACAGTAAAAAATTACCTAACGCGCAAGTATGCTCCTATTCTGTAATTCTTTACTCAAAAATAGTGCGGTGAATGATTCTTTCGTGCTGCATAACGCCTCAGGAGTGCCCTCAAACACAATAGAACCTCCACGGTCACCGGCATCAGGCCCCATTTCAATGATATAATCGGCTTGCTTGATAACGTCAATATTATGTTCAATAATTAAAACGGTGTTTCCTTTATTTACTAACTTGTTCAGCACCTGCATCAGTACTCTAATATCTTCAAAATGTAATCCTGTTGTTGGTTCATCAAGGATATAAAAGGTACTTCCGGTATCTGTCTTGGTTAGCTCCGTTGCAAGCTTTACCCGTTGTGCTTCTCCGCCGCTGAGTGTCGTAGCTTGTTGTCCGAGCTTTATGTATCCCAAGCCCACATCATAAATGGTTTTAATCTTTTTGTAGATACGTGGCATGTTTTCAAAAAACGAAATCGCCTCTTCAATTGTCATATCTAAAATATCAGAAATGGATTTTCCTCTATACCGAACTTCCAGTGTCTCACGGTTATATCGTTTACCGCCACACTTTTCACAAGGCACATAAACATCCGGAAGGAAATTCATTTCAATTATCCGCATTCCTGCACCCTGGCAGGTCTCGCAGCGGCCACCTTTAACATTAAATGAAAATCGCCCCGGCTTGTATCCTCTGATTTTTGCTTCTGGTAATTGAGCGAACAAATCACGTATATCCGTAAACACTCCCACATACGTTGCGGGGTTGCTTCTTGGGGTGCGCCCTATCGGAGATTGATCTACTTCAATAACTTTATCTAAATGTTGTATCCCCTCTATCTTTTTAAACGGCAATGGTTTTTGACGGCTATTGTAAAAATGCGCTTTGAGAGCCGGATATAGTGTTTCATTTATCAGTGTCGATTTTCCGCTACCCGAAACCCCTGTAACTAATATCATAGTGCCTAAGGGGAAACGCACTGTAACCTTCTTTAGATTGTGACCGCTTGCCTCGTGCAATGTCAATATATTTCCATTTCCACTTCTTCGCTCTTCAGGTGTTAGAACCTGAATCAGACCATTCAGGTATTTTGCCGTTAAAGAGCTTTGGAGAACAAAGTGTTTGGGGTTACCCTCTGCCACAATACGCCCTCCATGTTCGCCTGCGCCGGGACCAAGGTCTATAATATAATCTGCTTCTAACATGATGTCTTTATCATGTTCAACTACGATAACGGTATTTCCTACATCGCGTAAGTCTTGTAGTGCGCGAATTAAGCGATGATTGTCTCGCTGGTGTAAGCCTATGCTTGGCTCATCTAGTATATACGTTATGCCTGTTAACTGAGACCCTATTTGGGTAGCCAGTCGAATGCGTTGTGCTTCTCCGCCGCTCATACTTCTTGCCGGACGATTCAGACTTAAATAATCCAATCCAACGTCAAGCAAAAACTGTAACCGTGTACGAATTTCTTTAATGACATCACGGGCTATGATTCTTTGTTTTTCATTCAGTGATTCATCAATGTGATTAAACCACTCTTTCAAATCACCTATCTGCATATTGCTTAGTTCAGCAATGTTTTTACCTGCGAACCTATAGGATAAAGCTTCTTTCTTTAAGCGCTGTCCATTACATTCTTTGCATGTAAACGTGCTGATAAATTCTTCTGCCCAACGCCGAACGCCTTCTGAAGTGGTATCAAGATAAAAGCGATAGACCATCGCCAACACCCCTTTGAAGCTATGACTATCTTGCATATAAAATTGTCGTTCTATGCTGTCATCCTCCTCTCCGTATGTTTTTATTCCTTCTTTATTTCCATAAAGAATTAAATTGAGTGCTTCATCGGGAATGTCTTTTATGGGAGTGGCCATAGTGAACTTGTATCGGCGGGCAATATCTCGAATAGCATCGAACATATAATTATTGCGCACTTCTCCTAATGGAAGAATTGCTTGATCATTTAAGCTTTTGTCATAATCCGGAATTACATTTTTCATATCTATATCATACACATAGCCCAAGCCCTTACACGTTGGGCAGTAGCCATAAGGAGAGTTGAATGAAAAAGTATTTGGCGAGGGGTCTTCGTATGCAAGCCCTGTGTTAGGGTCCATCAGATGCTGTGAGTAATAACGAATCTTGTTTGTCTCTTCATTCACAATAAGCAATAGACCCTTCCCTTGCTTTAATGCCATCGATACACTTTTTTCTAATCGGTCTTCGCTCTTGGTGCCTAATTCTATGCGGTCAATAACTAATTCTATATCGTGAACTTTATAGCGATCTACCTGCATCTTCGGAATGAGATCTGTGACTTTGCCATCGATACGTATTTTCAAAAATCCCTTTTTACGTACTTCTTCAAACAACTCACGATAATGCCCCTTGCGGCCACGGATCAAAGGAGCAAGTATGGTGATCTTTTTCTCGAAAAAATTGTCTCGTATGTTTTGAAGAATTTGTTCGGGAGAGTAGCGCTTCATCTCTTTTCCCGTTTCGTAACTGAAGGCATCTGCGGCTCGCGCAAAGAGTAGCCTCAGAAAATCGTAAATCTCCGTAATCGTTCCAACGGTGCTTCGCGGATTATTTCCCGTTGATTTTTGTTCAATAGAAATTACAGGGCTCAAGCCTGTGATTTGGTCCACATCGGGGCGCTCCATGTCTCCGATAAACTGTCGTGCATAGGCACTAAAACTCTCCATATACCGTCGTTGCCCTTCTGCATAGATCGTATCAAATGCTAATGATGATTTTCCACTGCCGCTCAAGCCCGTAATAACAACTAATTTATACCGAGGTATTCCGACATCTATATTTTTTAAATTATGAACTCGTGCACCATACACCTGTAAGCATTCCTCTTCTGAATTGATCGGTGTATGTTCTGATTTTTTCTTACTCATGATATCAATTGATCTCCTTTGTAAAAAGGCTATCAAAGTTAGTCGAAATGCGTGTCATTATTAATGTATGCCCTATTATAGCCACATTGGCACTTCTCGAAAAATTAGAATTCAAGCATGTGTTCTTACTTCTTTTTATCAAAATCTCCTGCGAACACGTAACACATCTTTTTTGTATCTATATATTTTTTCAAGGTTGCATTAACCTGATCTACCGTGAGTGCATTAACTTTCTTTTCGAGTTCATCAAAGCTATCAATAGGGATATTTGTTTTCATAGATTCATTAATCAGAGACAAAATCACTCCATCATATCCTAATGAGGTTTTACGCTCGTTCTTCCAAGATATAATAGATTGTTTTAATTCATCGGCCGTAAATCCAAGTGTTACTGCTTTTATAATTTCATCCTGTAAAGCGGTATCGACACGATTAACCGCACTGGGATTAAAGAATGCATAGACTCCCCACTGTGCGTCATCGTTATCCTTAGAAACGCTGAGATAAGAGCCGGCGCCGTAGCTGATTCCTTCTTTCTCCCGCAAGCGGGTTGGAATACGCGATGTTAAAAAGCCTCCACTCCCCAGCATTTCATTCGCCATCATCAATGCGGGATAGTCTGCATCCTGTTGGCTGATTTTAATATTTACCCCACACATCACTGCAGCGTTTTCTTTATCAGGCGTGTTAATACGTTCATAGCACGAGTTGCTTGGAGAGTAACTCGGCTTGTATCGAATAAAAGGAGTTGTATTAGTCCACCCGCCGAACACATCCTTCATCATTTTATTGATCTTTTCTGCCGGCAAGTTTCCTATAATCGTTCCTAACCCATGATTAGCTGCCATAAACGTATTGAAGAAGTCAAGTATTTGTAAGCGTGTTACTTTATTTTGTTCTTCGATTTCTTCTGCCGGAGAATAGGTGTAGAGAAAATGACCGGCAGGGTAATTTGAAATTTTCTTATCTAGTGTAATAAATGCGATATTTTGAGGATCTTTTATTTGCGAAGAGAGGTATGCGTTGTTCTCTGTTTTTGTTTTAATCAGTTCATTCTCTGGAAAGACAGACTCTGTCAGACATTGCTTTAATATATTCATTACCTCCGGTAATTCTTTCTCATAAGAACTGATGCTGATATTTAATGTTTGACCATACCATTTAAAATTGATACTACTTTTTAACTCGTCCAACTTGTCATGAATCTGCTCCTTAGTCATGTTCTTTGTCCCTGCTTTTAACAGATCGGCCATGAGTGATGCCGTGATAGCTTTTCCCTGCAAGCTTTTTTCTTCACCTACGGGTATCAGAATTGAGGCTAGAACTTTGCCCCCTTTTATAGGCTTTTTAACAAATGAGTAATGAAAGCCATTATCTAATTTTACTTCTGTAGTGTGCGCTTTGATATTGCTTATTGTATTTTCAAAACTAGAATCGCTTGTTATAATTTCTCTGCCCTGATAGTTCTTTAATAATTGTTGAATTCGTTCATCGGTAAATTCTTCAGGTTTTGTGCGTTGCTCATTGTCTGTTGGAATAAACTCTCCCCAAGTGCGATTATTCGTACGGAAATATTTTTCTGCCACACGTTGTATATCCTGCAGGGTAACCTTTTCCATTCGGTCGCGATTCAGAAACCAAAGACGATAGTCGCCGGCGCCAATATATTCCGTTAATTGAATAGCAAGCATCACCGTGTTGTTTGTTGTGTTCTCAATCGATTTTATTCTGCCTGCCTTGCCTCGTTTCAAATCTGCTTCAGTATATGTTGTTTTTGATATGTTATCCAGTGCATCTAAGAATGCCTTACGTGCAATATCCAAACTTTTATCTTTGGGCACTTCAAAACTAAAATAGGCATACGATGGGTCGTGTAGCGGCTGCTGATAGCAGTATATTGCACTGCCTATCTGCGTTTCAACTAATGATTTGTATAAGTAACCTGATGGGTTATTGTCCAGAATATTGAGAAGAACACTCATCGGGGCAAAGTCCGAATCTGCTAATGCACACGTATGATAAGCTGCACCGAGATATTGAACATCGCCGCTGCGCCGCAACTCTACAAAACGCTCCCCGTCTTGTGATGGCTCGACTGTGTAGGGCTGTTCCAATACTCTGTTGGGTTTGGGAATTATTGTAAAAAACTCTCCTATATACTGTATTGCTTGTGCTTCATTGAATTTACCGGCTACTATTAGTGTGGCATTATCCGGTTGATAATATTTTTCATAAAACAAACGAAGACGAGAAGCTTTTACCCGTTCTATATCCTCTTTGCTGCCAATAGTGCTTTTGCCGTAATTATGCCAGAGATAAGCCGTTGACAATATTCTTTCTTGTAAAATACTTTCAGGGTCATTTTCTCCAATTTCAAATTCATTTCGCACAACAGAGAATTCCTTATCTAGGTCGGATTGCAAGATAGTTGCATTCACCATGCGATCTGCTTCCATTTGCAATGCCCACTTCAAGTTTTCTTCGCTTGATGGAAATATTTCGTAATAGTTCGTGCGGTCATCCGACGTTGTACCATTTGCATTTCCTCCCTTATCGCTGAGCATTTTTTTGATGTCGCCAAGGTTCTTGGTACTCTTAAAAAGCATGTGCTCCAGTAAGTGCGCCATACCGCTTTCTCCATAACCCTCGTTACGGGAGCCTACTCGATAAACTATATTAATTATCATATTGCTTTGTGTTGGATCCGGTACAAGCAATACTTGTAAGCCGTTAACCAACCTGTATTCTTTTATACCTTCTATGTTTGAAACATATTGAGGAATTTCCTTTGTCGGTTTTTTCTGAGCATCTGAGGATAAAGGAAAATAAAGGAAGAAAAAGACAGCAAATAGAGTCGTGAAGTTTAATCTCATATTACAAAATGTTTTGAGAGGGTAAATATAAAAAAATCAAAGCCTGCTGTATGTATGGCAGCTTTGATTGAATCGGTTTAATGATATTGCTCTTAGCCTCCGGCCAAAGCATTGGCTCCACTTACAATCTCGGTTAGTTCCGTTGTAATCGCTGCCTGACGTTGTCGATTGTATTGTATGCGTAACTCCTTTAGCAGCTCATTTGCATTATCCGAGGCTTTATCCATTGCCGTCATACGTGCGCCATGCTCAGATGCATTAGAGTCAATCAATGCTTTGAAGAATTGGGTATTTAAAATTTTAGGAACCAGATAGTTTACAATCTCTTCTTGATTAGGCTCAAAGATGAAATCAGTCTTTGTTTTCCTCTCCCCTTGTTCGGGTTTAGGTACCGGCAAATATTGTTCTGCAGAAAACACCTGAGTTGCCGCATTTTTAAACTGTGCATAAACCAACTCGATGGCATCGTAGTGCTCTTCGGCATATTGTTTCATCATCCATTGTGATACTGCGGTTGTTTCGCTGAATGTTAAATTAGAAAACAGCCCCACAAATTGATCGACAAGCGAGTATTTACTTCGCTTAAACGCATCATACGCTTTCTTTCCTATGGGCATGATGCTGATGCCATTTGCCTTATCCTGTACAGAGTATTTTTCAGTTACAAGTTGTTTCGCCTTCTTAATCAAGTTAGAGTTAAATCCACCACACAATCCACGATCGGATGTAATCACCACTATCAACACCTTTTTCACCTCACGCTCTTTTGCTAAAGCCATATTCATGTTTCCTTCTGAGGCAGCAATAATGTTGGATAACATCTCTCTCAACTTGTTTGCATAGGGGCGCATTTGAATAATGCGTTCTTGAGCACGGCGCAACTTTGCCGCACTTACCATCTTCATGGCTTTAGTAATTTGTTGTGTATTACCAACTGATTTTATTCGAATTCTGACTTCTTTAAGATTACCCGGCATAGCTCGTTCTTATATATTATTTTACAAAACGGCCCGCAGCTTCTTTAGCTGCGGTTTTTAAGGTGTCGGTTACACTGTCATCAATTATACCGCTGCGCAATTTCTCAAGAATATCTTTATGACGAATGTCTAACACATTCAAGTAATCGTTTTCAAACTCTTTTACCTTATTCACCGGAATGTTTTGTAACAAGCCTTGTGTTCCGAGATAGATAATTGCGATCTGTTTTTCTACCGTCATGGGCGTAAACTGCGGCTGTTTCAATATCTCCACGTTACGTGCTCCCTTATCAATTACTGCTTTAGTCGCTGCATCTAAGTCCGATCCGAATTTTGCAAATGCTTCTAACTCGCGGTATTGGGCTTGATCAAGTTTTAAGGTTCCCGCAACTTTTTTCATTGATTTAATTTGTGCATTACCTCCCACACGTGATACAGAGATACCTACGTTGATGGCGGGGCGTACTCCGGAGTTAAACAAGTTTGACTCAAGGAATATCTGACCATCAGTAATTGAAATCACATTAGTAGGGATATAGGCAGAAACATCACCTGCCTGAGTTTCTATAATAGGTAATGCCGTTAAAGAGCCGCCTCCTTTTACAATTCCTTTAATGCTCTCGGGTAAATCGTTCATCTTCTTTGCAATTTCATCCCGGCTGTTCACCTTAGCAGCACGTTCTAGCAATCGGCTGTGTAAATAGAACACATCTCCGGGATAAGCCTCGCGACCTGGAGGGCGTTTTAAAAGCAAAGACACCTCACGATAAGCCACCGCTTGTTTTGATAAATCATCATAAATGATTAACGCCGGACGGCCTGTATCGCGGAAATATTCGCCTATGGCACAGCCTGCAAACGGCGCATAGAATTGCAGCGGCGCAGGGTCAGAGGCAGATGCTGTAACGACTACCGTATAAGCCATTGCCCCATGCTCCTCGAGTGTCTTTACTACGTTTGCTACGGTAGAGTTCTTTTGTCCGGTAGCCACGTAGATGCAATAAACCGGCTGTCCTTTATCGTAAAATTCTTTTTGATTTATAATGGTGTCGAGTGCAATTGTCGTTTTTCCGGTTTGACGGTCTCCGATTATCAATTCACGTTGTCCGCGCCCAATCGGAATCATTGCGTCAATAGCTTTAATACCTGTTTGAAGTGGCTCCTTTACCGGCTCACGATAAATTACACCCGGAGCTTTACGCTCTAATGGCATTTCGTAAAATGGGCCTGACAATGGGCCTTTACCATCAATTGCTTCGCCGAGTGTATTAACAACACGGCCCACCATGCTCTCACTTACATTAATAGACGCGATCTTGCCTGTGCGACGAACAGTATCTCCCTCTTTGACATTAGTGCTGCTGCCCATAAGTACCGCACCGATATTGTCTTCTTCAATATTAAGCACTATGGCTCTTAGCCCGTCTTCAAACTGTATCAACTCACCCGAACGGGTTTTAGTAAGACCATATATACGGGCTATACCATCCCCTACCTGCAACACAGTACCTATTTCTTCAAGTTCTGATTCGGTTTTAAAGTTGGAAAGTTGCTGGCGGAGTATTGCAGAAACTTCATCGGGTTTTACTTCTACCATTTGGTGAATGTTGATTTAATTTTGTTGAATAGGGCTGAAAGTGAAACGATTACCACTTAAAAGCGGCGCAAAAGTAGCTAAAGAATTGTGAAAATGCGGAAAGACCTTAAAAAAATTACGGATAGGTAATAGGCGGCCTGAGAGTTATGCTTTGCCTACATATAAATTTGATAATTGCGACTTGCCTGTTTGTTTAATGAAACCCAAACAAAATATTGGGATTTTATTCCAAGGCTTGGTGTCTTTAAATCAAATTAAAAATCTTGGCTAAAAATACTTCAATCTTATTGGGCTATATAATTTGAGAATTTCATAAACCAACAAATCATAAGCGGAAAGTTTTCTTCGACAAGAAAAGTTGTACGAAGTGCATTAAGAATGTTTGAGTTTGAAGAATCTAAAAATGGAATTAATAATAGAACTGAAAAAAGGAGAAAAATCAGGCTTCGTTAAAGATTTCAACCGAGAAAACTTCCGAAAAGAACTTTATCAGAAACATATCGCTGAAAAATGAATTACAAAATAAGTGTTGAGAGAAAAATGATATTGAGAAGGCCAGGCTTTATACTTTTGAGCATTGGTCGCTAGAACCATCTGAGACCGATATTTTGATTTGATAATGATCGAAATCGAGTTTTTTGCTGAAAATCCAAATAACTTCCTACGCATAATGAGTACCCATTTTTTAAAAAACCATTGCTATCAAAACTTGTATCGGAAGCATTCATATACTACGCATAAGTCATTGTAATAATAGCACGAAGTTAGTAAAATTTAACACCTTCAATACAAAACACGAAGTAAAATGCGAAACAAAAAACAGATCTACTCTATTCGTATTCAATAGTTCACATAAAAGAACCGACTACATTTTGAATTATTGTAAAAGTTTCGTCTATTTGTGAGTT
>JBDHXV010000031.1:0-34556 GCA_039810885.1 Chitinophagales bacterium
TACTAAATACTAAACTAATATCTTATAGCTTAATTGAATAATTAATTTTAATGTCTCGTTCTAATATCCTAACTTTGTTTCATCAAATAAATTCTTGATAATTATGAAAAAGTCTTCATTTATTGTTTTGCTTGCTTTTGTTTTTGCAAGTCTCTTTTTCACAGCTTGTATTCCCGGTAAAAAGGATAATAAGTTAGATGAAAAAACACAGCAGTTTAATAAAGATGCTAATATGGTTAAAGCCGAAGGTGATCAAATTGATAATGACATAAACAACGCCTTGAATGACATTCCTTCGATGGGTGGAAGAAAAGATGGTATCGAAAGCAGCCCTCTTTGTGGCTGTACAATTGACAGTTCTCAATTAGCAAATAAGATCCTCTTTTTCAATTTCGATGGCATTACGCCTTGCTTTAGTCCCTCGCGTACACGAAGTGGACAGATTAAAGTTCAGTTAACATCCGGAAACAAATGGGCTGATGCGGGAGCGGTGTTAACCATTACTTTCATCAACTACAAAATAACACGCCTTTCCGACAATAAGTCCGTAATGTTTAACGGGGTTAAGACACTTAAGAATATAAACGGCAATGATTGGCTAGGCTTTCTGTTAGGTAACACAATCTTTAAATACAAAGAGCGCGCATATAATGTCCTTTTAACATTTGAGGATAACGCACAAGCAACATGGAGCATTGCCCGAATTTCTACTTGGAAATATGCGCCTGCTGAAACAAAGATTACATTTACCGCAGAAGGAGACACTACTATGAACGGGTTGGATAAAGTGGATAGTTGGGGTGTAAATCGCTATAATTATAATTTTACAATTAACTATAACAATCCATGGATTTCGAACACTTATTGCGGTCTATGGCGACCTACGTCCGGCGAAGTTGTTTATAAAATAGTTGATAATGATTTTAAATTAACTTTAGGTGTTAATCAAAACGGCGACCCTAGCACGTTAACCTGTGCTTATGGTTATAAAGTAGTATGGACCAATAGCAGTGGTAATATGGTTAGTGCTGTATTTAGCTATTAAAATAATGTAATAAGAAGCCGCCTATTGCTAAATAAGCGGCTTTTTTTTACTGGCTTCATTAGCTGTTTCATAAAAAAACATTGAAATATCGGCATAGAGATTGTAACATTTTAATCCTATTATGCGTTCATAAAATACAACGACAATGGGACGATACGTTTACAGTTTACTACTATTTCTGACTTTTGCTGGCATTGCACATGCTCAGCAACCTATGCAAGGAATCGTTCCGTCACAAGGCAAAGGTTCCGTTATAGTGTATCCGAATCCGGCACGTAACAACTTCTACGTAGAGACCTATTCTTCAAATCCATATAAAACAAGTACAATATCTGTTTTAAATATTTTAGGGCAGCCGATTTTCAAGCAACAAGCTTTTGGTGAGGAAAATGGCTATATCCGCTTTCAGGTATTGCTGCAGGGAGACACTCCTAAAGGCCTCTACTTTGTAAAAGTTGATGATGAAGTTTCGGATTATAAAATTATCAGACTTAAAATAGAGTAAGCAGCTCATTCGGCTTTAATAATTTGCGATAAGGAACTTTTTTTGTTCATTTTCTATTGCATTTATCTCATGAGTAAATAATAGATATTTGCATTCAATAAAAACAACTTTTTATAAAAATATGAACAAGATAGTGAGCGTAGGTTCTGCTTTTCCTGCATTTAACAAAAAAGCATGTATTTCAATTGAAATGGGAAAAGAATTCGGAAAAATCACATCCGAAGATCACATTACCCAAGGAAAATGGATGGTCATGTTTTGGTGGCCCAAAGATTTCACATTTGTCTGCCCCACTGAAATAGCTGAATTCAATCATCAGTTTGCTGCTTTTGAAGAAAGAAACACCATGTTAGTTGGAGCCAGCACGGACTCAGAATATGTGCATCTGGCCTGGAGGATGCAACACCCCGAATTGCGAAATCTAAAATTTCCGATGTTAGCTGATACTTCAAAATCATTGGGTGATGAGCTTGGAATCCTAACTGAGGCAGAGCGAGTGGCTTATCGTGTAACCTATATTATAGATCCGAAAGGTATTATTCGTTGGGTTTGTGTTAATGATTTAAGCGTTGGCCGTAGCGTTGATGAAGTGATACGCGTATTGGATGGCTTACAAGCAGGCGCTCTGGTACCTTGCGGTTGGAAAAAAGGTCAACCCACACTTTAATCATTCTCAAATATTGTAATAATACGTGTCTATAGGTTATTGACAACCTATAGACACGTATTATTTTTGATGCATGGAGTTTGCAAATCAAAATATCAAAATACAACGCGGGTTACTTTTAGTATCAATAGTGCTTTTTATTTTAAAAGTGACTGCTTGGTATTTAACGTCATCTGTAGCAATATTGACAGATGCATTAGAAAGCACCGTCAATATTGCTGCTGCCTCTATAGGGTTGTATAGCTTAATATTATCTGCACGCCCTAAAGATGATAATCATCCGTATGGACACGGTAAAGTCGAATTTGTCTCATCGGCAATTGAAGGTACGCTGATATGCATAGCCGGCTTGGTTATCGTTTATGAGTCCATCACAAATTTTATTCATGGTCATAAGTTAAGTGCACTGGATACAGGTTTATATCTGATATGTGCCTCGGCACTTATAAATTACCTGGTAGGATGGTATTCGATTAAAATAGGAAAAAAGAATAACTCTTATATATTAATTGCGGCAGGTAAGCATTTAAAGAGTGACACCTATTCTACCCTCGGTATTATGTTAGGTTTGATTTTAGTCATTTTTACCGGGGCATTATGGTTAGATAGTGCTGTTGCCTTGTTTTTTGCCGGAATTATTATCTACACCGGAGTTGGTATA
Organism: Chitinophagales bacterium; assembly: GCA_039810885.1. Classification (GTDB taxonomy): domain Bacteria; phylum Bacteroidota; class Bacteroidia; order Chitinophagales; family UBA10324; genus BJGO01. The sequence continues at coordinate 2,879 of JBDHXV010000031.1, forward strand.
ATTCGTAAGTCTATAGCCGGAATTATGGATGAGGCTGACTTTATTTTATTAAAAGAATTAATAGAATACGCCGATGAGAATAGAAGGGAGAACTGGATAGATTTACATAACCTGCGAATAATTAAGTATGGCAGTATCCTTCATATTGACTGCCACTTGACCGTACCTTGGTACTTTAATGTGCGCGAAGCACATCAGGAAATTGATTATTTCACGAAACTTATACGTGAGCATTTTGGCAATACTGTTGAATTATTTATTCATACGGATGGCTGCGAAAGTTTTTCTTGTGTATTATGTTACAAGAAGGATTGTAACGAACGAAAACATCCATTTGCAGAAAAGGTTAAATGGGATGTAAAACGTGTTTTAGCCAATCATAAACATAGGGTTAATTAATATATGCCCTATTAGAATGCATCTTACCTTACCCTATTGGGTGATTTTTCTATATAATATCTATCCACTAAATATATATTCATTTGCTGAATCACAGTGCAGTAAAGCATTCTGCTCGTAATAGATAGACAACTAATTGAATAACAAAATACGCACCCCCAAAATTGGGGACAATATCATTATTTGTAGCATAATAATTTTATATCGAAAATATATCAAATATTATGAATATTCAACTGAATGAAAGGCAATTTTTAGATGCATTACTTTATTCATCTAAATTTAACAAGAAAGATTTTCAACTACTTTGCAGTTTCTATAATAGCCCTAAACATTGTATCAGTTTAGACTCTGTAAAAGAGTTGTTCAATGATCAACTTGAAATTACTTCTCTAAAACGACTTGGAAGCATAGGTCGTAAAATTCTTGATTACCATAAGATTGATGTCTATGCAGATGTTAGCCGTTATCGAATAAATTATTACGATTTTTATTGTATTAAAAAGATTAAATCTAATGGATGCATCTGTTGGACATTGAATGTTGAAATGATAACAGCTTTAGACAAACTTAGAAGTTTAATAACTGAGACGGATAACAACTCATTTATGTCATTAAATGCGCGGCATCGCTTTACCTCAATAAGAAACCGCGCTTAATATTATTCGCAAGGATGTAGCTATTTGGCGTACTTTTGTGCGAACGATTCAGACCCTTTGTGAAGATTTCCAACGAAACCAAAATCGGCGTATTAGCTACTATTAGCGTAGTGCTTCTTATTATCGGTTACAATTACTTACAAGGTCGTGACTTTTTTACCACGGCAAACGTTTATTTTGCCAAATACAAATTTGTTGACGGGCTAGCTGTTTCCAATCCGGTAAAACTTCACGGCATGAATATAGGTCGAGTTACAGAAATGAAGCTGGACAAAGATAAAGAGACTGTTATTGTAAAATTCACCGTAAGAAAGGATATTGAAATACCGATAGGTTCTGTTGCAAGAATTGTTAGTGCAGATATTTTAGGTGCTAAGGTGGTTGATTTAACGTTTACCAATAATCAGAAAGTATATCAGGATAAGGATACGCTTCAATCCTCTGTTCAAGAGAGTTTAACCAGCAGTGTGCGTGCTGAAATATTACCGGTAAAACAAAAAGCTGAAAACCTGATAAGCTCTATTGATTCTGTAATTGTAATCGTGAAGTCCATTCTAAACCAAAACACAAGAAAGGGTATTATCGAGTCTGTGACTAAGATCCAAGCAACGTTTGAGAACCTGAATCAAGGTACAGAACAGCTAAATGATCTACTTAATGCTAATGTAAAAAGACTGGATAGAATCTTCCAGAATGTTGAAAGTATTACTCTAAATTTTAAGAATAACGAGAAGACAATTAACTCTATATTGTCGAATATTAACGATGTAACTGATAGTTTGCAACAGAGTAATGTTAAGCAAATAGTAAATAATGCCGCATATAACTTGGCTCAGATACGCTTGTTACTTGATAAAATCAATAAAGGCGAAGGCAATGTTGGTTTGTTATTACAAGATGAAAATATTTATAAGAATCTTGAGAAATCATCAAAAGATTTAGACTTGCTGATGGAAGACATCCGATTACATCCCAAGCGCTATGTAAACTTTTCAATTTTTGGAGGTAGAAAAAAGTAAGCTAAGCAATGAAATTAGGATTAAACCATGCCATAGGTATGTCTGCTTCTAATTCACCATTTGAGGACAGGATTCTTTTTTCAAAGCGACCTTCTTCTTTAAATCCAAGTGTCTTGTAAAAATTAATTGCCCGCGTATTACTTTCCCTAACGATGAGTTCCACACGTGCTATGTTGCGATAGTTACCGGTAATATCTTGCAGTAAGGTCGAAAAAATTCTGCGCCCTATTCCCGTACCTTGAAAATCGGGATGTACAATGATTTGTAAATGACCCAGTGTATGCTTTAAAGATCTAATACCGGTGGGGTAAGTATGTATCTCCGCAATTAATTCTGAATTATGAAAAGGGTTTTCCGCAATATAAATAAACCCATCACTCAATGATTTAGTTATAAGTTCATCAATAAATAAGCGGTTAATTTCATTTGTGTTGCGCGATATGCCGCCTTCAATATCAGCAACACGTTTATATAATTTTAACAACGCATCTGCATCAAGCTCAGTTGCTTTTCTAATTTTCATAGTGGTAATTTATAAAACTTAATGAGGTATAACTAATGTTTTAAAAGAAGTATTATAACCTGCCCAGACTCCCAATCCGTTTTTGATATTACTCTGCACCATCACCGGTGAACTAAATGGGCCATCGTTATTTAACTCAAACTCCAAAGTCCTGTAGAATTTGTAGGTATAGTAATCAATATTGCACCACTTTAGAGTAATGGTGTCTCCTTTGTAGAAGTAGCCATAGTCTTTAAAAATAGATGAATCGCTTGCATTTCTATTGACTCCTCGGTCTAAAGGGAAGTCAAATGTAGTACCGTTAATAAGGTTATCTTCAAAAACGGAAGAATACCCGGGTAAGAATGCCTGGTTGTTTCTGCTTGTAAAATATCTTGCATATTGTCCTAATTCGGGAGGGTCTGTATATCTGCACATCAAACGAACCAAATTGGGTTTAGTGCTAACCACATTTTCTTCATACCATATTGAGTCAAGCGGGTATGATTGAGGAATCGTAGTAACGGAAGAAACTTTTAAGCCTCCGGCCTCAATCCAAAGCGAGTAACTTGTATTTGATTGGCCTAAAATTTTTGTTGCGGAAGGATTTATGAAGAATGTCGGATCTGTGTATATTCCAATAGTAATACCTGCTGTATCAATAGTCATTTCGGTTAGTGTAACCGTATCTATCCCATTACTAACTTTAATAATTGCATTATGGACAAAACTATTTCCAATATCATTGAGAGAGGCTTGACCGTAGTATTTTGTATTTCGGGTGAGTATGATGTATGGCGGTTGTCCAGTTTCGATATGCCCTTCAACAACAAGTTTCTCATCGAACTTAGGTTCTTTGAATAACACGTCCTTTTCACAAGAAGCCAAAACAATAGAAATAAATAGAACATAAAGAATATTCTTTCTCATATACTGTTAAAATTTAAAATTCCAAGTTATAGAAGGTAGAATCGGGAAAATGGTTACTTGCTTTGCTTGTATATTGATGATCGGATCTTGCAGGAAAATACCGGTTACTTCATTATAGATGAAAAATGGATTCATGCGATTATATACGTTGTAAATGCTAAAAGTCCAGCTATCATCAAACTTTTTGTTTCTTTTGACATCATACGTTACACTGATATCTAAACGATGATAGGCCGCTAAACGAAATGAATTTATCGGACCATATTCAGTTACCACCGAGCCTTCAAAGAAATATTTAGCAATAGGTAAAGTATATGCAATGCCCGTATTGTAAACGAATACTGCGCCGACTGTCCAACGATCATTGATTTGGTAATTTCCTACTACGGAAAGTACATGCCTTCTGTCGTATCGGTAAGGAAATTCTTTACCGCCGTTTAAATCGGGAAATTTTCTATTCGTAAAAGACAGCGTATAACTCACCCACCCTGTCAACTTAGCTGACTTCTTATTCAGATAAAGTTCTAATCCTTTAGAATCGCCTGTGCCAAAAACAAAACTTTTTTCCAGTTCTTCATTGGCCGATGGCGTGTAACCTTCTTTATATTCTATTTGATGTAGCAGCTTCTTATAGTATAATTCGACAGAGGCTTCCCATTTATTATTATTAAAATTTTTAAAATATCCAATTGCATATTGATAACTTGTTTGAGGTAATACCCGATCTGAACTGGGCACCCAAATGTCTGTAGGTAAGGTTGTGCCGTTATTCGCTACAAGGTGTATGTATTGATTGTTAATGTTAAACGAGGCTTTAATACTTGAATATTTATTTAGTGTATAACGCAATTGCACGCGTGGCTCTAAACGATGATAGAACTTTACAAGTTCACCTGAACTCCACATGGATGAATCGGTAACGACACCACGAAAATCGTAGAGATATTTTTTGTAAGGCCCCACTTGGCCAAACATCGAATAACGTATGCCATAGTTGACTTCAAATTTTTCTGTAACCGTATATTTATCGAGAGCATATAGGGCAAACTCGTGTGCATATTGTGCTTTCACAAGTTTAGGATTAAATTCAGTATCACCGCTTTTGCCGCTGAAAGTGCTTGGTGTGAATGTGTGATAGATGTAGTTCGCACCGAAGTGTATTTCGTGTAAGGCATTCGGGTAGTAGTCAAAATCTGTTTTGAGGTTATAGTCTTTAATTCCTGAGTATAATGTAATAGAAAAGTTGTTTTGCTCCGCTGCAACTTTGAAATTGTAAGCATTATATATAGCCGATGTGTTTAAAAATAATTTACTGTTAAATAGATGATTCCATCTTAAGGTAGCTGTAGCATTTCCCCAAGGAATATTGATCTTGAAGTCTTCTTTTTTAAAGCTGAAGATATCGCGACCAAAGTACCCGCTAACAAAGAGGCGATCTTTGTCCGAGAAGATATAATTTGCTTTAATATTCAAATCATAGAAATAATATCCTGTGCCGGAGAATTGTTTGTTCTTAATGAATGGTTTTGCCAACACGTCAATATATGTTCTGCGCCCCGAAATCATGAATGAAGATTTATTTTTAACAATAGGTCCTTCAACCGTTGCGCGCGATGCAATTAAACCAATGCCTCCTGAAGTGTGGAAGGATTGATTATTCCCTTCTTTCATTTGAATATCCAAAACAGAAGAAACACGGCCACCATAACTTGCAGGGATTCCACCTTTATATATCGTTGCATTATGAACCGCATCGGGGTTGAAGACCGAAAAAAAGCCAAACAGATGCGAGCTATTGTAAACTGTAGCTTCATCCAACAAGATCAGATTTTGGTCGGGGCCTCCCCCACGGACATAAAAACCGGCACTGCCTTCATTTCCGCTTTGTACACCCGGTAATAATTGAATTATTTTTAATACATCTACTTCGCCGAAAATGGCCGGGAGCGTTTTGATTTGCTCCATCGTCAGTTCTACCTTTCCCATTTCGGTACTGCGAATGTTGGCATCTTCCTTTTCTGCTGTGATGGTAACGCCCTTGATCTGTTTCGCAATAGGCTGCATCTGAATATTTAAATGTTTATTTTCATTTATAATAAAGATTGTGTCTATTTTCTGAAATCCCAAGTAGGAAAATTGTAAATGAATTTGACCTTTCTCTGCAATAATCGAGTAAAACCCATACTCATTTGTATAAACGCCATAGCTCGATGGCAATGCCACAACTCCGGCACCAATAAGGCTTTCACCCGATGTGGCGTCTTTAACATATCCACTGATTGTAACCTTTTGTGCGAAAGATGTAGTCGAAAAAATTAGGGATAAGGAAATGAGTGATACTATTTTTTGCATAAAATGTGGTGCAAAGATTCGCCGCATAACGTTAATTGAACAGTTGAATTACATCGGCGTTGAAATTAGAAGTTTAAATCAACGCCTTAACATAAAAAAATCAGTGCATCTTAAAATGAATCTTTGTTCTCTTAATTAGCAGTTAATTCGTGAGGTGCTTTTTTAAACTGCTCTGGAACATCTCCCGTGAGTGTTTTTAGAAAAGCGACGATGTCTGCCGTTTGCTCGTCGCTAAGAGTATAATTTAATTGCATCTTACCCATGATTTTTACCATTTGTGAAAGGTCGGTAACGCTACCATCATGAAAATAAGGGTAAGTTTTCTCAACATTGCGGAGTGAAGGGACTTTAAACATAAACTTGTCGATTTCATTTTTTGTTACTCCAGCACGGCCTTCATCGTGTTTTTTGCTATTGGTAAAAGTCCAATAATCGCCATGAACCCCTGCCTTTTGCACCATGCCGCCACCTAAAAGTGCTCCGTTATGACAAGTGATACAACCGATATTGGCAAAGTCCAACATACCACGCTTTTCCTGCAAAGAGAGTGCGTCCGACTTGCCTACTAGATATTGGTCAAATCGTGAGGGCGTAATTAGCACACGTTCAAAAGCACCAAGGGCATTTCGAAGGTTAGTATAAGAAATTGGTGCTTTATCATTAGGGTATGCTGCGGCAAATAATTCTTTGTAAAGTTTAATTTCTTTTAAACGCTCAACTAAAAACGCCTCGCTTGGAATATTCATCTCAACAGGATTCAGAATGGGCATTCCGGCTTGCTCTTCAACATCTTTAGCACGAGCATCCCAGAATTGAGAAGCATGTAATGCCGCATTTAAGGTAGATGGCGAATTTCGATCACCAAAAATGCCTTTATCCCCGGGAGAAGTAGGCAGATTGTCCACTCCGTAGGTTGCCAAATTATGGCAAGAGTTACAGCTATTCTTGCCGTCTTTAGACAATCGGTTATCATAATATAACATGTAACCTAATTTAACCTTTGGGCTAAATAAGTCTGTTTGATATAACTGTGTATCGGGAAGAGCCGAGAACAGAGATAACTTGCCTTTTAGCTCCATGTCCAAATGTTGATTTTCTTTGTCTTCCGTCGTATTTTGATCTTTAACTGAAGAATTACATGCTATCACGGACATGGCAATAGAAAAGATTAGAAGAAGGTAGAGTTTTTTCATTAGCATTTTTTAAAGTTAATAATGAGCCAAAGATAGATTCATTCGACTTGTCGGTCTGAACTCATTGTTACACTAAATAGTTCTATTTCTTTAGAAATAAGTAAAATTTGGAAAGGTTTTTGGAATAGGCCTACCTCATTTAACAAACTGTGCACTTGATATGTATTTTTCAATCTCTTACAAAGAAGAATCAACTCATTACATTTGCACCACTTACTGAATTACACTCTATGTTTAGACGACTTCTCTTCTTACTTACATTAATAATGATCTCTGCAAATACATTTGCACAAAAGCCGAGCGGTGGCTATGACATTAAGGTTAAGTTTTTAAATTACAAAGACACTCTTGCTTTTTTAGGTAATTATTACGGAGATAAACAATATTTAAAGGATACGACACGAATTGATAAGAACGGATTGGCCGTTTTTAAAGGTAAAGATCCCTTGCCCGGAGGAATGTATCTTGTTGTAACGCCTGACAAAAAATATTTTGAAATAATCATTGATAAAGAACAAAACTTTTTTCTTGAGGCAGATTCAACAGATTTTATTGGTACGATGAAGGTAAAAGGTAGTGAAGAGAACACATTATTCTATGATTACATGCGCACCGGTGTAAAGATGCAAAAGGAAATGATGAGCCTATCTAAGTCCTTAGCCGGTAAGAAAACCAAAGCGGATAGCACTTCAGTTTATGATCAGATAAAGAGCGTGAACAAGCAATTAGATGAGTTCCGCGACAAATTTGTAAAAGAACACCCCGGTTATTTTTTGACAAAAATCTTCGGCGCTATTCCGGAGCCAACGGTTCCTGAAGCACCTCTATTAGCCAACGGAAGACGAGATTCTCTCTATCCCTATCAATATTATAAAAATCACTTTTTTGATAATGTGGATTTAAGTGATGACCGCCTTTTACGTACTCCAATTTTTCAGCAAAAAATTAGTCGCTTCTTTAATAATGTCGTTGTTCAAATTCCGGATTCTATCAGCAAGGAAACAGACCGTGTTGTTGCCTTAACCAAAGGAAATCCGGAAACTTTTAAGTACCTTGTATGGTGGCTTACCTACACTTATGAAACTTCTAAAATCATGGGCATGGATGCTGTTTTTGTTCACATGGTGGAGAAGTATTATATGACTCATCAGGTAAACTGGCTGGATAGCACACAAATGAATAAAATTATCGATCGTGCAAAGAAGATGGCCCCGAACATGTTGGGTAATCGAGCACCTTCACTTCGTATGCGTGATATGTATCTGAATACCATCAATATGGATGAAATTAAAAGTCCTTATTTGGTTATTGTTTTTTGGGATCCTACTTGTGGGCATTGTAAGAAGGAAATTCCTAAGCTGGATTCACTGTACAAGAAGTCGTTGAAGGCAAAAGGAGTGGAAGTTTTTGCAGTTAACCTGGATGGGAATCAGAAAGAGTGGATGGATTATGTAAACGAACACGATTTGCGCTGGATAAATGTTTGGGACCCCTATAACGAAACGGACTTTAGAAAGAAATATGATATCTACTCTACCCCAGTTGTATATTTACTCGATAAGGAGCGCAAGATTGTTGCAAAGCGAATTGGTGTAGAGCAGTTGGAAGATGTGATCGATAAAGTCATAGAACGGGATAAGAAAAAGCCGTAAGCGCCTTTAAAATAAGGCACGCATTTGTGCGCGCCCGATATGCACCACATTGGACATACCTGTTTTACGTCCATCATAGACCAATGACATCTCTAATACTTTACTCAATCGTTTATCCCAAGTAATAGTCCATAACATATTATTTCCATTTTGCAAACCTTCAAGCATGGCAAACTGTACAGGGCTATTCGACTCTCCATTATACTGAACTCGTGCGTAGCTAATTTTCGTGCTTAACATACTTTTATTGGTAACACCGGATCGGAGCTCTATCGTGAAACGATTATTTAGCAAACGCTCTGCTATTTCGCTGCTTTGATTATTCGCTATGCGATACATATAGGAAACACTGATGCGCTTATTATTCCTTGTCTGGTATGTCATCCGAGGCTCTGTGCTATATCCGAGTATATCGAAATTTCTTGAAACGAAATACTGTGATATGTTCTGTTTTCTGTCACAACGCACTTCTTGTTGGTACTGCCATTGCTTGGTTACATTCCAGCGTAGCCGGAGCGTGTAGTTTTGCACCATTCGTCCTTCAAAGCCGTTATTAAGAAAGCTCTTCGATGAATTGCGTTGTATATTAAAGTCAATACCGTATATCGGGCTGCTTCGATTAAAAGATAAATTGTTCCCAAGAACACTGCTGTTGCTCACCAAGATGCTGTCTTCCACATTAAATTGAAACGGATTCAATGCTTCAATGACTCTTACACCGTGTAACTTATTATCAAATTGCATGGTAAAAGAATCAGACCATCGTGTCAAGAATTTTTTTAGCCCTTTTTCTTTCATCCAAATTACTCGAGGATTCAAGTTGATTGTTTGAGATAATTGATTGGTAAACGTTTTAATAAAATTGTTTGTGGGCATAAATACTTTGATATAATTTGCTTGATCGGGGAAAGCAGAAACTTCAAACTCGTTAAGGTCTTTAACTCCATTATTATTAAAATCGCCCAGGTAAGCGTAAATCCCCTGGCCTTGAGTTACCTCGATAAAGGCAAATTCCATCTTTTGTTCTAGGCCGCTTCCAAATTGCAATAAGGTTTGTAAGCTAATAAATCCATGTTTTAGAGACCCGTTATATTCTATACGGCCCGTCATTGTTTCATCATAGCGTTGTGCAGTGATAGCCGTATCATTTACTCGAATCTGACGGTAGTTTATGTTAAAGCTTATCTGATTGTTGTAGTCATATTTGTAGGTAATTAAAGTACTGATATTATCGGCATAAAAGGCATTGTGATATGTATTCTTTATAGGTAACAAATCATTTCTACGCATAACGCTCAACGAATAATTTAACTTAGAAGTGTCTTGTTTACCGAAAGTGAATTCATTTTGTAACCAATAGAATGATGTTCGAGAAAGTGTGTCGGTTCCTTGACTTTTTATATCATTTTTTTCGATGGTTGAATTCCATGCAACTCGATATTGTTTGTGCTTACCCGGTAAGAATGCGATCTGATTAGTCGGTCGCAAATAAGAAGTTTGATTTATCGAACTTCTTGTGGAAGTTAAACTGTTTCGTGAAGCGATATCCCAATGGTTCTTTTTATAGTTTATATTGAATTGTTGTTGTAGCCCGCTGTATTGCGTTGTGCGTTGTAAGAAACCCAATACATAATTAAATGCCACATCTTGTTTTCTAATTCCTAACTCTGTAGTGAGTTGATGAAAAGTAAAAACCTGAGTGCTTTGTACCGTGTTCCAGTCGCGCTCAAATTCAATTGCACGAAAGTTTTCTATTTGTCTGAATTGCTTATCATTAAACTCATATCGTGTATTGCTTACCAAAACCCATGGATCTTTTTCAGATTTTTGAAGTTTTATTTTCTCATTCAAATAGGTAACCAAAGCAAGCCCGGTATTATCGGTTTTATCTTTATTAGAAAATGTGTTAATATCTTTATTCGACAAGGCTAATTCAATCCCTGTTGATGAATTCTTATTAAGTTGCTGATCAAAAGAAGCAGTAACCATCTGTATTTTCTGAGGTGCAATCAAGAGTATTATCGGTTCATAAGAGCCTTGTAATACACCATTTACAGGAGGGATGAATTGATATACTCTTCCATTTGCCGAAGTGTTTTTTATAGCATAGTTACCTTTATGTTCACCCACATAACTAAACTGTAATGTGTAACGTGCACTATCCGGATTTATACTATATCGGTAATAGGTGCCATCAGCGGCATTCGTTTCTTTGGCATATAAAATTTTATTGCTGTTAAATTCCATGCTATCAATACTATAAATATAGGCGTGCTGTATGCTGTCTCCAACTGATGCCAGTATGTTCCGCTTTGTGGAATCCAATTCCATAAATACAGGTTGGTTTTTAGCATCTTGTTCAGAGTAAAAGTTAACACGATAAGTAGTATTATATGATGCAAACTCCTGTGTTCCGGTAATAATAGAACGAAAATAGCTTCTGTCGGAATATTCAAACTCGATAGAGATGCGATGAAACTGGTTAATTAATCGTTTAGGTGTAAACCGCACTTCGCCACTATTGTAATCTATGATATAATCAGCATCGGAGCCTCTTTGCATTAAAGCACCATCAATAAACACCCTTTCGGAGCCTGCGAGAATAATGATGAATGTTTCACCATTATTCCCTTTCAAACGATATGGGCCTTGATTGCCTTCCTGGCCGTTAAACTGATTACGCGCATACTTGCCTCGGACTAATGCGGCACTAAGTTTCGTTGTGCCGGTGAACTTTTTATTTAGATCGTACACACTCAGAATAGACGCGCCCTGCAAATTTTTATAGTAATTCATAAAATATCCTGTCGGGCGTTTGATTTCAAAATCTCCAACCGTTAGCATATTACGGTCTTTCTTCAGTTGAATAAAAACTTTATCAAAGTCCTGTAGCTGTTGTGTATTACCTTCGGGCTGTATAGGGATATTGTTATCTGTAAGTGCGGCGTTCAACATTACACCACCCGGTAGCATGCCCTGCATTTGTAGATTAAATGATGAATTGACAACTACGTCTTGTTGATTTCCAAAAGAAATACCACGAGCAAAACTTCCATTATAATTAACTGAGCCCATATCGAGCAGGCCAGTTGTAAGTTTAGGCGGCACATAGAAATAATTGCTCTTCAATAAGCTATCTGTTCGCTGCATCTTGGAGTAATCCTTATTTCTATAGATGGCATAGAGGTTTTTTGGCAATACTGTGTAAGTTAATATAACACTATCCGTATGAGGTTTTTGTTTCCAATATAGTGTGGATCTATATTCGTTCACACCATAGGTTGAAGTATCTATAACCTGATTTAAAGTATTACGAATTGTCAGGCTATTTCTCACAAGTGAAAGGGTGTCTATTTGTAAACTATCTGCAAATACTTTTATCTTATTTATCCGATAATGTATGATCTGTTGTGCACGGATTGATGTACTCAGCAGAAGTAACGGGATTAATATTATATAGGCAAAGCGTTTCAAACCTTATTCGTACCGTTAAAATTAAAATCAAGGTTCGTTTTATAAGATAATCTTACAAACAATGTACACCATGTATTTAATATAAAATGAAAAACTAAACGGTTATTTTTAATTTTTCGTGTAATTCATCATTCCCATTTACGATTATCTTCTATGACCAATACATTAAATTCCATATTAAATCACCGTTTGCTTTTTCTGCTTCCAATATGTATTGCGGGATTGTTTTATTACAATGCAATACCCGGTGATTACGTGTTAGACGATGGCTTAGTACTGAATCGGAACGAATATGTTAAACGTGGCTTTGGAGGGATACCGGATATTTTAACTCACGACAGTTTTTACGGCTCTGTTGGCAAAGTGGCTAATTTGAATGGTGGAAGATATCGTCCGCTTTCGTTGATAACTTATGCCATAGAATATCAATTCTACGGATTGAAGCCTGAGTATAGTCGAATGGTTAATGTGCTCCTATACATGCTGACTTCGGCTCTGATCTTTATTTTTTTAAATCAATTTATTTTTAAACAGAATCGTGCAGCTACTCTAATTGCTACATTGCTTTTCACCGTGCATCCCATACATACAGAGGTTGTTGCCAATATTAAAAGTCGTGATGAAATACTTTCATTCATCTTTATTCTTCTCTCGTTATACTATCTATTCAGTTTTGTACGAAATAAAAATCCCGCTCGTCACTTTATACTCTCTCTTCTTTTTTTCACTCTTGCTCTACTGTCAAAAGAAAATGCCATTATCTTTTTGGTAATGATACCTCTCACTCTGTATTTGATGTTGAATGTGCAAGGTTATCGTATTATTAACCTATCTCTACCGTACTGTGGTATTATTCTGTTGTATCTGCTAGCCCGATTCTCTATTGTGGGCTTTCAACAACAAGAGGTCAGGGAATTAATGGATAATCCCTATCTATTAGCAACAACAGAGCAGAAGTACGCAACTATCTTATTAATACTTCTGAAATATCTCAAGCTATTTTTTATTCCCTATCCGTTAAGTTATGATTATGGATATAATGAAATTCCTTACACCACTTTTGGCGATTGGCGTGTCTTGCTTTCTATAAGCATTCATATCGGGTTAATTGTTGCTTGTTTTCTCTCTTTTAAAAAGAATCCGATTTATGCATGGTGTATTTTGTTTCATTTAAGCGGCATTTTCATTGTTTCCAATTTTGTAATAAATATCGGGGCTCCTATGGGAGAGCGCTTTTTATATCAATCGTCTTTTTTCTTGCTAATTGCATTAGTTGCTGTATTGAGTAATTTATTTAGAGAGATTTCTTCATTCCAAGTTCGTGCAACCATAGCCGGTGTGATATTGCTCCCCGTTCTGTTACTAAGTTTTAAAGTTACACATGCTCGAAATAAGGTCTGGCTGGTGGGTACGACATTAGGGCTTACAGATGTGAAAACTGTTCCAAACAGTGCGCGGGCTTTGGCCTATGCCGGCATTAATCTTTCTGCGCTACAATTAGATGAAAAAGATTCCACAATAAAGATAGAAATGCTCCATCAGGCTATAGGCTATTTGAGTAGAGCACTTGAGATACACCCCAATTTCGGAAAGGCATCGCAGTCATTGGGTTTGTGTTATTTTTATTTAAAAGATTATCAGAAAGCCGGTGATGAGTGGCTTCGCACTCAAAAGATGAATGTTGGAATTGGTGAGAACGTAACCGAATTATTAAACTCCATTGCTGAAATTTATTTTTATTATGGAATGAAAGCCGGAGCTAATAAGAACTATAGCGAAAGCATTCTTGAATTTAACAGAGCCATTCACTATAAGCCAAATTATGCAGATGCATGGTATAACAAAGGGGGTGCATTTTTTACAATACAGCAATATGATTCGGCAAAAGCCTGTTTTGATCGCGCACTTCAAATAAAGCCGGGAATGCCGCAAGCTTTGCAAGGGATTCAGGCTCTTGTAGATCATGGTTTGATAAAATCAAAAAGTAATTAGTCCATATTTGTTAGCAATTGTTTTTTCAGATTTGAAACTGCTCGGGGTAGCGAGAAAAAACGAAGCATCGGTATTTCTGATTTAATATGTGTTGTGCAAACCTAATTATTGGTACAGCTATGGAACCGCGCTAAGTGAACAATTAAAAAGTATTTGCTTACTTCTATGCCAATACTAAGCAGTGAACCTCTTCACTATGAGGCTGAGCCGTTCTAAGCTCAGAAATAACATAGTCTCTAACAAGATTCGCAACAATAACTATGTTAGTGTGCTGCCCAATCATCTAAGTCGCGCCGGTCTTTTTTTGTAGGTCTGCCGCTTTTAGTCATGCGCTTGCCCGAGAATGAATAAAATGCGGATTTTAGTTTGATACGTTCTAATTCCTCTGCCGGTGTAAGGTCATTAAAGAAGGGCGCAACATCAGATGCTTTCATTCTTTTCTCAAGCAACTGAACCACTTCTATCAACCACTTCTTTTCACGCGTACTGACCTGATACTGCTCCCCTACTTTTACTATGTGCGAGGCTTTCAGCGGTATATCATTCATTTTAACCTTGCCATTATCAAGGGCAGCGGCAGCTTGTGAACGTGTCTTATATATTCGTATAGCCCACAAATATTTGTCTATACGCACCCGATTATTTGTATCAGACATGATTAGGGATATACTGTTTTTGTTTGATTCCACAAGGCATCCATTTCATCGAGTGTCATGTCTTTTAATAAGCGACCGCTTGTAAAAGCCTTTTCTTCCATTAATGTAAAGCGATTGTAAAATTTGTTATTTGTGTCAGCTAAAGCGGCTTCGGGATCTACTTTGATGAAACGCGCATAATTTATTAAGGCGAATAACACATCGCCAAATTCTTTCTTTCGTTGCTCATCACTTCCTGATGACACTGCTTCAGTCAACTCACCAAGTTCTTCTTCTACTTTTGCCCATACCTGCTGTGTAGTTTCCCACTCAAAGCCTATTTGCTTAGCTTTATCCTGCATGCGATAAGCCTTTACCATGGCAGGCAATGCCGATGGCACACCACTGAGCAGGCCTTTCTTTTCTTTTTTAGAAGTGCTCATTTTGATCTCCTCCCAGTTTTGTTTTACTTCATCATCATCATTTACTTTTACATTACCATAGATATGCGGATGTCGGACAATGAGCTTTTCGCACAACTGATCGGTTAAAGATGCGATATCAAAAATGTTTTGTTCATCCGCTATTTTGGCATAGAAAACAATGTGCAAAAGAATATCTCCCAGTTCCTCTTTAACACCGGCCATATCGTGCTGTGTAATGGCTTCAATCAACTCATACATTTCTTCAATGGTGAGTATGCGCAGCGATTCCATAGTTTGTTTTTGATCCCACGGGCATTTAGCACGCAGGTCGTCCATGATATCCAGTAAGCGATTGAAGGATGCAAGTTGTTGTTCTCGTTTGGTCATTGAAAGTTAGAATGAGACAAACCTATTAAAAAAGCAGATGTGTCTTGCAGGGTTCTTCAATTAAAATGCAAGACATATTTCTGTTCAAAAAAGGCTTCTTTAAAAAAATCTTGAATGGGGATTTGATATAATCTTTTCCCGAACTGAGATATTTCTTCGTGTAAGTTGCCGCCTTTTAATAAAATCCATCCATTGTGTTGTTGTTTAGAGTTGTGCAGGTACAAGTGTTTTGTCCATTGATAGATTTGAGCGAGTGGAGCAACCGCACGGCAGGTGATGTAATCATATTTCTCTTTCAAGTGTTCTACTCGAATAGTATCTGAATGCGTGTTTTGCAAGCCAAGCCCGGTACATACTTCATGTACCACGTTGACTTTCTTTTGAATGGAATCCACTAAATGAAAAGATATTTGTGGGTACAAAATGGCGAGCGGAATACCGGGAAATCCGCCTCCGGTGCCGAAGTCAAGCACTTTACCTGCTTGTAATGGAAATGCTTTCGCAATGGCCAATGAGTGTAGGAAATGATGCACCTCCAATGCTTCGATATCTTTTCGTGAAATCAAGTTAATGCGCTTATTCCAATAACGATAGTATTCTGCTGCAACTTGAAATTGTTCTATCTGCTTGGTTGTAAGCTGAGGGAAATAATGTTGCAATAATTCCAAAGGGCCAGGGCTTAGTATCGCATTCGTGTAGGGTTAAGAATTTGATACAGCAAATCCTTAGCACGGAATAGCTGTGCCTTAACTGTGCCCAAAGGGAGGTTCATTTTATCCGCAATCTCCTCATACGACAACTCATCGAAGAAGCGCAGCTCAATCAGCATCTTGTATTTCGGGTTTAATTTATCAAGAGTTTCGCGCATCAACTTGGCGCGTTGCTCCTTAATATACCGTTCTTCGGGGTCTAACGTGGGTGATTGTAAATCCATTTTGTAGCTGTCTCCACTTTCATTTTCAGTTTCTTCATCTATGGACATGGTCTCCAATCGTTTTTTACGAATAAAGTCTATCGAATTATTCAATGCGATTTTATATAACCAAGTGCTGAAGGCAAAGTCGGGGCTATATTTTTCCAGATTGTTAAAAGCCTTGCCGAAAGCTTCTATGGTTAAATCATCGGCATCATCGGGGTCGTGCACCATTTTGAGCACAAGAAAGTAAATGGAGTCACGATAGCGTTGCATCAGTTTCGCATACGCATTTTGATCGTTCTCCTGGAGTGCTTTCAGCACCAAATCATAATCCTCCTTGGCACGGGGGGAGAAGTTGACGTTGCTGTCATTCGTAAAATCGGATTGTGCTGGTCCAGTTGTTATTTCTTCATCCATTACTTCCATGGGTTTTGTTTTTTATTAAAAATACCGGGTATCATTATGGCATAATAAAGCAAATAAAACAAATCGAAAAACGGATGCCATATATAGAGGTCTAGGGTTTTAAGACGTTTCATTGCGTTAAAGTGTATGATACCGTTGAGCATTAAACGTATTCCAAAGATAGATAGTACCCATAGGAACCACACTTTAAAAACTATTAACACCACGAACAAGATATAGAACAATATTTGTGACACTTGAAACATATTCAGCAATAAAATATGTTTCGCTTTGTAGTGTACTGCAGTTGTCATGTGGCGACGTTTTTGATAAAGCCACTCATCCCATTGCTCTTTGGGTGTAGAAATCGTAAACGAGTCAGGGTGTAGTGCTACCACTGTATTGTTGCCTGTGGCAATAGCATTAATTACGAGGTCATCGTCGCCCGAAACAAGGTGTGGATTTTTCACAAAGATGTTTTGGCTTAGAAACAAATCACGGGTGTAACCCATATTACGCCCAACACCCATGTAAGGTATACGTGCCATAGCAAATGCCAGATATTGTAATGCGGTGAAGTAAGTTTCGAAACGAATGCAAGCATTTAACAATCCCGATCGCTTTTCATATTGACTATATCCAAGGACAACTTTCTTCTGTTCCGTAAATCGAGTGGCGATGTTGGCAAGCCAGTTTTCGTTTATAGGGCGACAATCTGCATCAGTCAGAATGATGTGATCATATTTGGCTGCTTTAATTCCAATAGTCAGTGCAAACTTCTTTCCTTTTAATACTTTGGCATCTTGTGGAATAGTGCGATAATCAAGTTGTTCAAACTCGCGGCCATAGTCAAACAGCAGTTCCATAGTGCCATCGGATGAGTTATCATTCACCACTAAGACTTCATAACCCGCAGGGTAATTTTGTTTGCAAATAAAGGGCAGGTTACGCCGCAGGTTATTGACTTCATCTTTTGCACATATCAGAACCGTAACGGCTGGTGCTTGTATGGCGGGCTTTTGCTTAAAAAAAGAAACACGTGTAAAAAAGAAGAGATAGTAAAACAGTTGAATAAAAGCAACCGCTGCAAACGAGTAAAAAAGATAATCCATCCGAGCCTGAACATGTATTTTTGAAGACTTCAAAAGTATTGTTACACTTTGTTCCGCGCACAGTAGATTTTCCACAATGTTTTTTCACCTCGCATCAGAAGACCCAAAAAGTAAAGCCCGCGCAGGTCTTATTAAGACTGCACACGGCGAAATTGAGACACCCATTTTTATGCCGGTTGGTACGGCAGGTGCCGTAAAGGCTGTTCAGCCCGGTGAGTTGAAAGAAAAGATAAAGGCACAAATTATTTTAGGAAATACATATCACTTGTTTTTACGACCGGGGATAGATGTTCTAAAAAAAGCCGGGGGGCTGCATCGCTTTAACGGATGGCATCATCCTATTTTGACCGACAGTGGCGGCTATCAGGTGTTTTCACTTGCCGGAAACAGAAAGATTACTGAAGAAGGAACCAGATTTCAATCTCACATTGACGGCAGTAAATTTTTATTTACCCCGGAGAATGTCATCGATACACAGCGAACCATTGGTGCTGACATCATCATGGCATTTGATGAGTGTACGCCCTACCCTTGCGATTACAAGACGGCAAAGAAATCTATGGAGATGACCCATCGCTGGCTTCAGCGATGCATCCATCAATTTAATAATACGGTATCGTTGTATGGTTATACACAGCATTTATTTCCAATCGTACAAGGCAGCACGTATGAAGACTTGCGTAAAGCAAGTTCAAACATCATAGCAGAAAGTAATCTGCCCGGCTGTGCAATTGGGGGACTATCTGTTGGGGAGCCTGAAGATCAGATGTATGAAATGACAGCGCTTTGCAACGATATCTTACCCCATGATAAACCTCGATACTTAATGGGTGTAGGCACTCCGGTAAATTTGTTGAAGAATATCGCATTAGGGATAGATATGTTTGACTGTGTGATGCCTACCCGGAATGGACGTAACGGTATGCTTTTTACTTCTAACGGAATAATTAACATTCGGAACAAAAAATGGCAACACGATTTCAGTGTTATTGATGATAAATTGGCTAATGACGTGAGCGATTACTTCAGCAAAGCATACTTAAGGCACTTGATTATTGCCGGAGAAATTTTAGGGCTGCAGATTGCGAGTATTCAAAACCTTAGTTTTTATTTGTGGCTGATGAAAGAAGCACGATTGCATATTATTGCCGGAGACTATATTTCATGGATGAATAATATGATACCTCAAATCAGCCGTCGCTTATGATGCACAACATTTTAGGACGTATGGATCGATACATTTTGAAAAAGTTTTTCAGCACCTATTTTGTTGTGCTGCTCACTTTCATTGCCATTGCTGTAGTTTTCGATATTACGGAAAAGTTGGATGATTTTATCAGCGGCCGGGCAGATGTTTATTCCATCATCATAAACTACTATTTCAATTTTATTCCTTACTATGGCATTTTACTCACCCCTCTTTTACTTTTTCTGTCGGTTGTGTTCTTTACTTCCCGCATGACCAGCAATAATGAATTTATAGCTTTAATAAATACCGGAACATCTTATGTCAGAATATTGACCCCTTTTGTCATGGGTGCCACTTTAGTTTGTATCATTAATATTTTTGTAAATCACTATTGGTTGCCTATCGCAAATAGGAATAGAATATTATTTGAATGGCAAAATCTTAAGAATGATTATGCAACGAACGCCAATAATATCCATTTTCAGAATGCCAAGAACAGTTTTATTTTTTTACAGAATTACAACGGCGCAGATAGTAGTGGCTATAACTTTCAACTCACTACCTTTAAAGATGGGAAACTGGTGTACAAACTCAGTGCAGACCGTATCAAGTGGAAACGCGAACAAGAAGAATGGAATATAACGAACTACGCCGTTCGACGAAACTATTTTATGAAAGAGAGTTTACACTATGGCCGCGATTCTGTGATTAAGTTGAATCTGGTTCCGAAAGATTTTGACCGTGATGTGGAAAGTATAGCGGCATACACAACGCCCGAACTTAATGATATTATTAAAGAAGAAACTCAAAAGGGGTCTAACCAAATACCCTTTTATTCTTTGGAGAAGTACAAACGCACGGCATTTCCGTTTTCTATTATCATCCTTACCATTATCGGCGTATCGGTATCTACCCGAAAGGTACGCGGTGGCACCGGGTTGCATTTATTTTTAGGAATTGCACTCAGTTTCTCTTATATCATGTTTCAGCAATTTTTTGGTGTATTTTCAACCAATGCGGACCTTCATCCTGCAATTGGTGCTTGGACTCCTAACTTTATTTACCTGATCATTGCTATAGTGGCCTATCGTTTGGCACCAAAATAATTTCCTTTAAATTCGTTTTTTTATATTATGAATTTTCATTCCATCAAACGAATTGCACATATCTTATTGATTTTATCCTTAGTAACAGTATTGCTAAGTTCTTGTGCACGCCGCGACTGCCGCGGACATAAAAAGATGCGCCTAAGCAACGGTGTGATTTTTTAATGCGTTCGATTCAAAAGACTTTCGGAAAAGTTCGTTAATACATGTTTGCGCTCTTCCCGGACACTTACAGACGCAATGGCTTCTAGTGCCTTGTGATGATAGTGTCGAACCATCGCTCTTGCTTTGGCTTCGGCACCTGTTTCTATATAGAGTTTCTTCATAGCCTCTATCTTTTGATTATCATCGTCTTTTATATTAAGCCAATGGTGTATATAAGCTAACTGTTGCTCACTTGCATCTTGCATAGCATTCAATAATAGAATACTTTTCTTGTTCTGCACAATGTCGCCGCCAATGCGTTTTCCAAACTCTTCAGACGTACTGAACGTGTCTAATATATCATCAAGCAGTTGAAACGCAATACCGGTATTCATTCCGAACTGATATAATCTCTCCGCATCTTCAGAAGCTGCATCAGCTAATATAGCCCCTATCCGCAGGGCACCCCCCAGTAATGCAGCCGTCTTTAAGGTTATCATCTCAATGTAAGATTCTGTAGAAGGTATCCTATTTTCAAAATCTAAATCCATTTGTTGTCCTTCGCAAACTTCCATTGCGGTACGATTAAAAACATGCATCAGTTCGGCGATATGATTGGGATCGTTGCGTAATAAATATTCATACGCCCACACGAGCATTACATCTCCGCTAAGTATAGCCGTTCTTGGATTAAACTTGACGTGTACCGTTTCTTTACCACGGCGTATAGATGCCTGATCCATAATATCATCATGAATCAACGAGAAGTTATGAAATAATTCTACAGCAAATGCCTGAGGCAACATATCTTGCGGGTTTCTGCCAAAAAGTTCTGCCGATAACATCACCAATATCGGGCGCAACCGTTTTCCACCTAAACCGAGCATGTATTCTACGGGCCGGTACAATAAATCCGGTTTGCGAGAGAAGGTTTGTTGTTTAGTGTATTGTTCAAACAATTGACTTAATTGGGCTATCGAATGCACGGCTAAATATGTTATGGTACAAAGAACGTAAGTATAATGAAATAGCCGAACCCATCGTATAAAAAGCTTGAGAAAATTTTCTCAGTTTGAAGGGCGTTGTTATATTTCACCACATGATAAAATCTAAATTACTCTCTGTGAGTATGCTATTCCTTAGTATTAGCAGTCTGGCACAGGAAAATTTACTTCAACAATTTCAATCAAAGGAAAATCATCAATATTGGAAAAATCGTAAGCCCTTTGAAGGCTATTGGCAGCAGGACGTTTTTTATAAGATAGAAGCCAATATAGATGAAACGGCTGATCGTATTGATGGCTCCGAAACGCTGTATTATACCAACAACTCGCCTGATACTTTACCTTATGTATACTTTCACTTATATCAACAGGCGTTTGTAAAAGGCGGATATGTTGAGAATCTTAATTTGAATAACAGTTTTCATCAGAAGTTTGGAAAATATGAAATGGAAGGTAAGGGTTGCGTGATGCATTTCATAAAACAAAATGGCGTCGAATTAAAAACGATTAATGACTACAGCGTTGTAAAAGTTATATTGGAAGAACCGATCTTACCCGGCGCTACAATTTCTTTCGATATCAGCTTCAGTACATGGTGGGACAACGGAGGGCAGCGGCGTCGCTTTAAAACATTTGACTCATACGGCAGTAAGCATTATGATGGTGTGCATTGGTATCCGCGTATCTGCGTTTATGATCGAAAGCTCGGGTGGGATACCTATCAGCACTTAGGCAAAGAATTTTATGGTGACTATGGTGTATATGATGTAAACCTTACTTTCTCTTCTAATTTTATTTTAGATGCAACCGGCGAACTGCAGAATCGGAATGAAGTATTGCCCGTTGATCTGAGAAAAAGGCTGGATATAAATAATTTCACTTCCAAGAAGTGGGATTCTCCTCCATCCGTGATTATCCCATACAATAAAGATGAAAGAAAGACGTGGCATTATACTGCTATAAATGTTCATGATTTTGCATTCACAGCAGATCCCAACTACAGGATTGGTGAATATTTATGGAACGGTATTCGTGTTGTGGCTTTGGTACAAGAGCCTCATGCCGCAGGATGGTATAATGCAGCACAATACACTTCACTTGTCATTGCAACCTATTCCAAAGACTTCGGAATGTATGCATGGCCTAAAATTATTGTAGCCGATGCACGCGATGGGATGGAATATCCTATGCTCACTTTAGATGGCGGATACGACCCATCTTATCGAGGGTTAATCGCACACGAAGTTGGGCATCAATGGTTCTTTGGAATGGTAGGCAGCAATGAAACCTACCGTGCTTTGTTAGATGAGGGGTTTACACAGTTTATTCAATGTTGGGCACAAACAAAATTAGACGGACCTTTTGACATGAAACCGCGTTACCGTTCAAAATGGTATGCTCACTTTAAAGACCCGATAGAAATACGTTATCTCTCAAACTATTATGCTTATCTCAATGATGCTATACGGGATGTGGATGAACCTATAAACCAAATCAGTGATGGATTTAATGGTGCGTTGAACCATGGAGGAGGCTATCGGCAGGTTTATTACAAAACGGCAACCATGCTGTGGAATCTGCAATATGTATTAGGCGATAGTTTGTTCACAAATGCAATGAAACATTATTTTAATCAATGGAAGTTTTGCCATCCTTATGTAGAAGATTTTCGTGAAAGTATTATTCAATACACCAAGGTAGATCTGAATTGGTTCTTTGATCAGTGGATTGAAACAAATAAGAAACTGGATTATAGTATTCAGTCGGTAAGGCGGAAACACGGTAATTATCAAATTAAATTAAAACGTTTAGAACGTATGGAATCTCCGATTGATGTAACCATTACATATAAGAACGGAGAACAAAGCCGTTTTCACATTCCTAATAACTGGTTTGTCAAAGATATAGATACATCTAAAATTACGTTGCTGCCGAAATGGTATGGATGGGATAAGATCCAACCTACTTACACATTTAAAGTCCAGACCACACAAAAAATTAATAATGTACAGTTGGATGATAGTTATCGGCTTGCAGATATCAATTTATTAAATAACAATAGTCATTACCCTACTCTATGGCGCTTTGATTCACGCATTAGCAACTTGCCTGATTGGAAACATTATGTTATTCGTTGGCGTCCGGATATTTGGCTTAATAATACGGATGGAATTAAGACCGGCTTACACATAGAAGGTGATTACATGAAATACAAGCGTCAGTTTAGCTTAACAGTTTGGGCGAACACGGGATTGATGAAGTATTATTTATATAGCATAAAGCCAACAACGGGTAACGTTAAAGATTATGTCAATTTTAATTTCTCCTATACGAATCCATTACATGCAAAATTCTCTCGTAGTGTAATGAAACTACAAGCGAGATATTTGGATGGCTTAGCTTTAGGTTACATCTCTATGGAAACTAAAATAAGTTCATCTACTTCATTAGAGTATGGTTTTAAGTCTATGTTCCGTGATGCCGTAACGAGTGTTAGTGATTATTTGATTTATGATGGGTATTGGAATTATAAAGAGTGGAATAATACTTTACGGTTAAGTTTAACCCATGCTTATTCTTTTTTGAATGGAAGTGGGACAATCCAAATGCAGGCAGTAAGTTCTTCGTTGCTCAGTAAGAATAACTTCGCATGGATAAATGTTGAAACGGTTAATCGAAATAAATTAGGAAAACTGAATATGAATACCCGCTTCTTTATACAGTATGGAAGCGATCATTTACCATTAGAAAGTGCATTATATCTGGCAGGCGCTAACCCTGAAAGTATGATGGAAGATAAATATATACGCAGCAGAGCCTTTTTACCAATCAGCTTTGGCGATTATACTGCAAAGACGAATCATTTTCAATATGGTGGCGGTTTAAATCTAAGAGGCTACAACGGTTATACAGCTGTGAACTTAAAAGGGGAAGACCTAAATGCTTATCCGATATATTATGGCAGCTCAGGGGTTTCGTTTAGTGAGGAAATTTATTTAGGAGGTTTAGTAAACTTCAAGCCTAAACTGACCCGTAATAGTTTCAGCTTTAACCCCTATCTATTTGCCGATGCCGGGATGATGCTCTATAAAGATGTGAGTAATGCACAACAAATTTCTGCGCCACGGGCTGATGTAGGAATTGGCTTCCATTTAACCATAAAGCGCTTTTGGTATCTCGATGATGTTGATCCGGTAACGATACGTTTTGATTTACCATGCTGGCTTAATCGCCCGCCATTTGAAGAACACGAATATGTTAAAATGCGCTGGTTATTTAGCGTGAAACAATCATTTTAATATTGTGTGAATGTATGAATACTAAAAAGCCACCCCATAAAGAGGTGGCTTCGCTGCGGTTTCCATTCTGACCGAAGTTGTTTATCTGATTAAGGTAACATTACCTTGTTTTACAATTTTTTGATTATTCGAGCACACACCTTCTATGTAATAAACATATACCGCAGGGAATTGAGGCTCGCCTTTGAACGTGCCGTCCCATCCTTGAGAAATGTCGCTAGTTTCAAACATTAATTCACCCCAGCGAGAATACACACGGAACACGGTGATATAATTCACTCCATATCCCCTTATCTTAAAAACATCATTCTTGCCATCACCGTTAGGCGTGAATGCGTTAGGCACATAAATTCCATCTTCAGAGCATAAAAAATCTAGACGCACTTCTGCATCTGCACGGCAACCCAAGCTATCTGTTACTGTGACAGTATAAGTTGTCGGGTGAGTGGGGTTGGCTAAAGGATTGCTACAGGTTACGCAACTTAATCCTATTGCAGGAGTCCATTCAAATGATGCGTTTGGTAAATTACTGTTTGCTTGCAACTGAGTTTCGCTACCTGCCACAACAATAACTTGTGCGTCCGTTGTAATAACCGGTAGTGGATTAACCTCTACCACTGCAGTTGCAGATGCAGTAAAGCATACTCCATCCGATGTGGTGACGGTGTATGTAGTTGTATGTGTTGGTGTAGCTGTAGGGAACGGAGAATATGGGTTATCTAAACCTAATGCGGGAGTCCATAAATACGTGATACCCGTTCCATAAGCAGCAAGTTGATAGGATGATCCTTCACAAATATTGGCACCCGGTTGAGCATGAACAGTTATCGGTTTTTTAACTTTAATCTTAACAGAGTCAGTGGATACACAACCCGTTGCGTTTTGAGCTGTAACATAGTAAGTAATATCTTCTTGCGGCGTTGAAATTACACTCTCACCTGTGCCGGTATTTAAATAAGTCTCCGGAACCCAAGTATAATTAGTGCCCCCATCAGCACTCAAGTTTACGCTATTACCTAAGCAAACAATTCCTCCTCCATTGATGGTAACAGATGGATAGGAAACAATTTGTACAACGACTTGATCAGTTGCTGTACAACCGTTAGCACCTGTTGTGGTTACCGTATAAGTTGTTGTTTGTGCAGGAGATGCCGTTGGATTATTAGATGTAGCATTGTCTAATGATGTTGAAGGAGACCATACAATAGATGATGTGGCGGCTGCAGTTAATTGTACAGACTGTCCAAAGCATATTGCTGTATCCGGACCGACTATTACAGACGGCACTGCGTTAACCGTAATTGGTATAATAAGCGTATCCTTGCAACCAAAGGTATTCATTCCAATAATCGTATAGGTTGTAGATGTTAATACGGATACCGTATTCTGTGAAGCTGTAATAGAAGATAATCCTGTAGCAGGTGACCATTCATACGTGTTTGCTCCCGTCACGAATAAATTTACGTTAGCGCCTTGGCAAACTTCGGGACTGGAGTTATTAATATTTAATTGAGGATTAGGATTTACTGTAATGTTAGAATAAGCCTGTGCTGAACAACCATTGTTGCTTACTCCTGTTACGGTATATGTAGTCGGAGTAAATACTGTTGCTTGTACTGTATTTCCGGTAGTTATATTCAAACCTACTGCAGGTAGCCAAATATAGGTTGATGCACCATTTGCAATTAAAGTTGTTTGAGTCCCAAGGCAGGCTGAAGCATTACTGACACTAACAATCGGATTTGCAAATACGGTAACTAGCTGTGTATCGGTTGCTGAACAGCCATTATTATTGGTATAAGAATACGTAATCGTATAAGGTCCACCCACACCTGCCGTTTGTGGGAAGAAAATATTACCATTCATACCTGTCCCATTGAATATGCCACCCGAGGGGTTACCAGTTAAAGTAACCGGCGCATTGTTGAAACAATAATTTAAGTTAAGTCCATTGAATGAAACAACAGGTGTGGCATCAACAGTAAGTACACTATAGGCAACGCCGGTGCACCCTTCTGCAGATGTTCCAATTATCGTATAGGTTTGACTTGAAGTAGAAGTAGCTATAACACTATTACCCGTATTTGTATTCAGATTAATATTAGGTGCCCAGCTATAAGTTGACGCACCGGAAGCACTTAGTAGAGTACTTTGCCCTTCGCAAACCTTACCATTAGTAGCCGTAACATTTGGGTTGGCTGCAACAATTATTTGTGTTGTAGCACTTGACGTGCATCCATTTATATCTGTACCGGTAACAACCCACGATGTATTACTTACAGGGCTTACAGTGATTGTACTTCCTGAATACATATTAATTCCATTTTCCCACGTGTAGGTTTGTGCGCCGGATGCAGTTAAGGTAGCATTGCTTCCATTGCAAATCAACGTATCATTTGTAGCTGTGATTACAGGGAGTGGATTTACAGTAACTACTACCGTGCTTGTTCCGCTACAACCGTTGGTGTCCGTACCGACTACTGTATAGGTAGAGGTTTGTGTCACAGAAGTAGTTACGGAAGAACCTGTTGTAGTATTTAATCCTGTAGCAGGTAGCCAAGTATATGAGGTAGCTCCGCTTGCGGTTAAAGTAGTGTTGTTTCCTATGCATAGTTGTGGGTTGTTGTTTGAAAGTGATAAGGCAATGCTGCTGCCAACGTTGACTACAACTTGGTTTGATGCAGTACAGCCATTGGTATCTGTTCCGGTTACGGTATAAGTTGTCGCTACTGTAGGAGAAGCCATCACTGTTGCTCCCGTGCTTGTACTTAATGAAGAAAATGGGCTCCATGTATAGGTAGATGCACCGAATGCATTAAGGCTTACCGAGCTGCCTATACAAATTTGCGGACTACCAGCGGTTGCATTAATTGCAGGAAGAGAATGGATAGTTACATCTGTAGCTATAGATGCACTACACCCATTTGTGTCCGTATAGGCGTAAGTAATGGTATAAGTTCCTGCACCTAATGAAGAGGCTTCGAATATATTTCCATTTATAGCAGTTCCTGAAAAAACACCTCCTGCAGGTGTTGCACTCAATGTAATATCATTAGCATTTAAGCAGTATGCATTATTTAAACCATTTATAGTTACTGTGGGTATAGCATTCACTGTTACCTGTGCTATTGCTGTATCCAAACAACCATTTGGTGCTGTGCCTATCACAGTATAACTTGTTGTTGTCATCGGCAATATCGTTAGCGTTTCACCTGTACCCATTAAAGAGCCTGAGGCATTGAACCATTGATAGGATAAGGCTCCGCTTACATGTAAGGTAGCTGTTGCACCCTTACAAATAGCAACAGAGTCTGTGAATAGAATAGGCGCTGCTGATGTATTTATTTGAATTGTACTTACATTACTACATCCGTTTGCATCAATAACACTCACACTATAAACACCGGCTCCAATACCGATAAGCGTATTCGTCGTTTCGTTCGTGCTCCATTGATAACTGTATGGAACTGCACCCCCGTTTACACTAAGCGAAATAGAAGCATTATTATTATTACAAGTAGCATCTACTATCGAAGG
This sequence comes from Chitinophagales bacterium, assembly GCA_039810885.1. Lineage (GTDB taxonomy): Bacteria > Bacteroidota > Bacteroidia > Chitinophagales > UBA10324 > BJGO01. Next base: position 31,210 of record JBDHXV010000031.1, read on the forward strand.
GGTAATTATAGGTCCTCCAGTAGTGGCTACAACAACGGTTTGGGCTGTCGTGCAACCAATGGAATCCGTTACACTTACTGTATAAGTTCCGGAACTGACGTTGCTAATATTTTGACTTGTAGCATTATTACTCCATACATAAAAATAAGGTGCCGTCGTACCATTAACAGTTACTAAAGCAGAACCATTTTGTTGATTACAAGCCTCTGGAGTTGAACTTACTTGAATGTTGAAGAGTGAGACGGATGTGACTTCAAAACTATCAGTCGCTATGCAACCAGCATTGTCAGTAACGCTCACATCATAATGCCCGGCATTCAGATTATTGATATGGGATAATGTAGATCCGGTACTCCACAAAACGGCGTAAGGTGCAGTGCCGCCGCTTATGATTGCATTAATGCTGCCATTGGGTGTATTACATGTTGCTGGTATTGAATTCACATTAATAACAGGAACATCCGATGTAGCAATAAGGGCCGTATTAGAAACAGAGCAACCGCTAAAATCTACAACAGTAACGCTATACGAACCTGCATTTAATGAATCTATGTTTTCATTCGTGGACCCATTGCTCCATAATAGCGTATAAGCTGAATTCGAGGAAACCATAGCTTGAATGCTTCCATTGCTTTGTTGACAGGTTGCATCAGTTACATTAAGCAGAACAGACGGCCCGTTAACAGTACCAATATTTAAATTACTTATTACAGAACAATTGTTGGCATCTGTTACAGTAACGCTATAAACTCCGCTTGAAAGGTTATTTACCAAAGTATCATTAGAGCCTGTGTTCCATGTTATTTGATAAGGCGCTACGCCTCCATGCACTGAAAGGCTTGCTGATCCATCGTTTCCATTACAATGTGCAGGAGTAGTCGTTGTATATATCGTGGGCACCCCTTGCGATGTCAGTATTACAGAATCGGTATGAATGCAGGAATTAAAATCCGTTACAGTGACCGTATATAAGCCCGCATTAATATTATTTAATGAAGATATCGTCTCTCCCGAATTCCATTGGTACGTGAAGGGACCAATGCCACTGTTTAGAGTAACAGTAATATTTCCATTATTAGTTCCACAACTTGGATTGTTTGAAACTACTGTCGTGTTCATTGGAGGAGCTGCAGTAATGTTTCTAATGCTCATTGCTTGACATCCGTTTGCATCTGTTACTACAACAGAATAAGTACCGGCAACTAACCCACTAAGGTTTTGATCGGTAGCACCATTATTCCAATTGAAATTGTAAGGTGCTGTACCTCCATTCAGATTCAGATTAATATAACCAGTACCATAAGGACAAGAGATTCCATTTGATGTATTACTTACAGATGGGCCGGCAATATTATTAATAAAAATACTGTCAACAACTGAGCATCCGTTATCGTCCGTTACGGTTACGCTATATGTTTTATTTCCTGCTAATTGAATAGCAAATGAATCTGCCGAAGCGGGAATGTTTGACCAACTGTAATAGTATGGTGTTGTACCTCCGCTTACTATAACTTGAGTTGAGCCGTTAGAGAATCCGCAAGTTGAAGGTATTCCTGAAATCTGCGTTGTTGGCCCCGGTGTGTCTGTTAATACAACACTGATGGTGCGTACACAATTGTTAGCATCGGTTAATACTAATTGATAAACTCCTGCATTAATGTTAACTAAATCCTGTGATGCATAAGTTCCGGCGTTCCAGTTATACACAAAAGGTGACTGTCCGCCATTGACCGTAACATCAACGCTTCCATTATTTAGCCCACAATGTGTATTGATTGACGAGTATGAGAGGTAAGGACCAGAAATAGAGTCCACATTAAAACTCAATATTTGCACACAGTTATTCGCATCAGCAACGGTAACACTGTAGGTGTTAGCAGAAAGATTATTGATGTCTTCTGTAGTTGCTCCATTGCTCCATAAGAAAGCAAAAGGTAAAGTTCCGGAGGTAATCGAAAGGTCTATTGACCCGTTATTAGCCGAGCAAGATGAATTCGTGACCACCCCGCTGATTGATGGCCCATCCATATTTATAACACTGACAGAGCCTTGAATAGAACAATTATTTGCATCGGTTACGGTTACTTGAAAAGCTGTGTTTCCAATTATGTTAAAAATAGTATCTGTAGTTTGTGAATTACTCCACGCATAAGAATATGGATGTGTTCCTCCACTTACACTTACAGATGCAAATGCATTTGCATTGCCACAAGTTGCAGTCGTTGCAATGACTTGGATGGTGCTCGGGCCGGGTGTATCAATAATTGTATCAGTTAAAAATGCCTGACATCCATTTGCATCTGTAATCGTAACGCTATAAATTCCTGTAGGCACATTAATCAAATCTTTCGTGATATAGGTGTAGTTATTCCAGTTGAATGCGTAAGGCGATACTCCCCCACTAACATCTAAGATAATGGCTCCGTTGCTTTGGGTGCAAGTTGTATTAGTAATTGAATCAGACACAAAAGGCCCTAATATAGGAGTTAACAATGCGGAATCAACTGTTACACATCCATAACTGTCGTGTACGGTTATTGAATATAATCCCGGTGCTAATGAAGATAAATTATTCGTAGTAGCTCCTGTGCTCCATATAAAGTTGAAAGGCGCTGTACCACCAAGTGTTACTGCGCTTATTGTACCATTATTTAAACCGCAGGTGGTACTGCTAACATTTAGGTTAACAGATGGCCCGCCTAACTGAGAAACGAAGTAATCATCTTGTGCAGTGCAGCCATTAGCATCCACTATGGTTACAAGGTATAACCCTGAAGCAAGATTTTCAATATGGTCTATTGTATCAGATGTGTTCCAAATAAATTGAAACGGCAAGGTGCCCCCGCTAACATTAAGCGCAATGGAGCCATTGTTTTGATCGCAAGTTGCATTATTTATAGATGAAGCTATTGATGGTACCCCGTTATCACTTAATACAAATGAGCCACTTACCGTACAACCATAAACATCTGTTACAGTTAAAGTATAAGTGCCTGCGCCTATATTAAGTAAGGCATCATTCGTAGAACTATTACTCCAGTTATATATAAACGGATCAAATCCACTCACAGATGAAAAGATTACACCGTTATTCAGACCGCATTTAGGTTGGTCTCCATCTAAGCTAAGTTCCGGAGAGGGAACCTCTTGCAGGTTTACAGACTCGATTGTGCTGCAAGAGTTGAGATCCGTTACGGTTACCGTATATATTCCTTGAGGAACACCCACGATACTTGCCGTTGTTTCACCATTGCTCCATAAGTAATTATAGGGTGGAGTGCCGGCACTTACTATTGCAGTCACCGTACCATTTGCGTGTGCGCATTTTGGCTTAGTTACAATAATAA
>JBDHXV010000032.1:0-31843 GCA_039810885.1 Chitinophagales bacterium
AATCTATCAACAGGTACATTTGAGCGTTATCTGAAACAGTATTTTTTGTATGAAAATGTGCATGAGGTGCTTTATATTCCTTATGACACCTACAACAATTTCAGTGCAAACACGGATTGGTTTAGCTTTACTAATAACCAATTTAGAACAGATGGATGTAGTATCGATATGACGACAGATGGCCTAAATATTTTCACTCATAACAAACAAATTGAGTGTAGAAGAAAGCTATTCCGCATTCATACGAATAATGAGGTCGCTGATGTTTCTATCCATCCCTTATTCATACCTTTAGCGACTAAATGAGCCCTAATTATTTATTAACGGAGATTCGAGATCGTGTCGGGTATATCACTTTAAACCGTGCAGAGAAAAAGAATGCATTAAATGATGATATGGTTTCAGAGTTGACAGAAGCCTTCTCTTTAATGTATAAAGATAGCCAAGTAAAGGTGATACAACTGCGTGCCATGGGAGATGTATTTAGTGCCGGTGCGGATTTGCACTATCTGCAAAAATTACAGGTTAACTCGTTTGAGGAAAACTTTCAGGACTCAAAGTTATTAGCGAATCTGTTCAACTTAATCTATTCAGGTCCGAAGGTTGTTGTATCTGTGGTACAAGGCCATGCTATTGCAGGTGGTTGCGGGCTCGCTACGGTTTGTGATTTTTGTATAGCCGTTCCCGAAGCGAAATTTGGATATACCGAAGTAAAAATTGGCTTTGTACCTGCTATTGTAATGATCTTTTTAATTAAAAAACTTGGAGAAACGAGAGCACGCGACCTAACGCTAACCGGAAAACTGATTAGTGCTGTTGAGGCTCAAAGCATAGGGCTGATTAACGAAGTTATTAAACAAAGTGAACTGCAAATAAGAGCAGATGCATTCTGCAAACACATAGCAGAATCGTCCTCCGCAGAATCCATTCAACGGATTAAGCAAATGTTCACCCAGATATATACAATGAATTTAGAAGAAGCATTACTATATGCTGCAAAACAAAATGCCGAAACACGTTCTACCGAAGATTGTAAAAAAGGCATTTCGTCATTTTTAAATAAAGAAAGAATAAACTGGTAATAAATGAAAAAAATACACTTACTCTGCTGCCTTATTTTAGTTGGCGCAACTGCATCAAATGCACAACCTACCGAAGGATCCATTAACTACTCCATTACGCTTGAAGGCGTAGATGCTCAAACCGCATCTATGATGCAAGGTGCAACTATGACGATGAGTTTTAAAGGCAAACAATCCCGTATGGATATGGATATGGGTATGATAAAAAGCTCTATGCTCATTAAAGATGATAAGACCTATTCACTTATGGATTATATGGGTAAAAAATTTAAAATCCCTTTGAGTAAAGATGAAGTTAAAAGTAAAAAGATGAAAGACAGTGATTACGATATTGAATATACGAATGAAACCAAGCAAATAGCCGGATATACTTGTAAAAAGGCTTTAATAAAGACTAAGGATAAAAATGTTTATGCCTTTTGGTACACCGAAGCCGTTTTCCCGACCGCTTATGAACATACACAATATGCTAAGTTCAAGGGAGGGTGCCCTTTAGAATATGAAATTTCTCAAAACGGAATGAAGATGAAGATGACTGCAACTAAAGTGGTTTTAGGCAATATAGCCGATTCTGTTTTTAATATACCAGACGATTATCAAGAAGTTACTATGGAACAATTGATGCAAATGATGGGTGGAGGAAAGAGTAAGAATTAATTTTTAATACTTATGAAACTATTTTAAGATGCGACAGTAAAAGGTCGCACTTAATATATATTTACCATGAAAACAATCAACTCGTACGTGGACTATGTCCGCAATGAAATGCACGACCCAAGGAAAGTCGTATTTCAAAAAACAAAGGCAGAGTTATTTTACTTTTTTTTAGCCTCTTTCTTAACTATTAACCTCGGGCTCATCATAATGCTGCAATAGTAAAATTATATGGTCGGATATAGTTGCAACAAACTGCAACTTGAAAATAAGATACCTAAGCCTGCTTGAACATAGCAGGCTTCTTTATTCATTGCAATTAGTACCCATACTTCTCTTTCCATCTGCTTTTTAAAAATAATCGCAACTCATTTTCTTTGGCATTTTGCCCGGGTTCATAAAACTTCTTACCTGAGATCTTTCCCGGCAAATATTCTAAGAATACAAAATTCGCTTCATAGCGATGAGCATATTGATAGTCTTTTCCATAGTTTAACTCCTTCATTAAGTTCGTAGGGGCGTTGCGTAAATGCAGAGGCACTTGTAAATCACCACTTTCTCGAACTTCTGCCAGTGCACCTTCAATGGCCATATAAGATGCATTGCTTTTGGGTGAGCAGGAAAGATATACCGCACATTGCGAGAGTATTATTCTGGCTTCGGGATATCCAAGCATGGTCACTGCTTGAAAACTATTTGTGGCCAACACTAAAGCAGTTGGATTAGCATTTCCTATGTCTTCTGATGCGAGGATTAGCATACGCCGTGCAATAAACTTTGGATCCTCACCGGCATCAATCATACGAGCCAGATAATATACTGCGGCATTCGGGTCACTGCCTCTTATGCTTTTTATAAAAGCAGAGATTATATCATAGTGTTGCTCGCCATTCTTATCATATCGAGCCATCTTTTGCTGCGCAATGCTTTCGGTTAGGTCATCGGTGATTTTAATAATATCATTTGTTTCTCCTTCGGTAAGTATTTCTATTAAGTTTAATAAACGTCTGGCATCTCCACCGCTTAACCTAAGTAAGGCCTCTGTTTCGAGTAATTGAATATGCTTAGACTGTAAATTTTTATCATTTTGAATTGCTTGGTTGGCTATTTTAATTAGCTCCTCTTTACTCAACTCTGTTAAGACATAAACCTGACAACGCGACAACAATGCACTTATGACTTCAAAGCTAGGATTTTCTGTTGTTGCACCAATCAAAGTAATAATCCCTTTCTCCACAGCACCGAGTAATGCATCTTGTTGTGCCTTATTGAAGCGATGAATTTCATCTATGAATAATATGACTTTACCATTCTGTGAAGCTTGTTGTATGACTTCACGAACCTCTTTAACACCGCTGCTAACTGCACTGAGTTGGTAGAATGGTAATCCTGATTCATTGGCAATAATATGTGCAAGCGTTGTCTTACCTACGCCCGGAGGTCCCCAGAAAATCAATGAAGGCACTTGTTTCCTCATTATAAACTGATGTAGGGGTTTTCCTTCGTCAATTAAATGAGATTGCCCGATGTATTGCATTAGCCGTTGTGGCCGCATTCGCTCTGCCAAGGGTACATTGTTATTCATAATTGAAAATTACTCCGAATGACACCTATGCGATTATCTTTATTTGAAATAAATATTTTTGATTTAATAAATTGCTGACTCTATTACATCTAACAATACCGGCAAGCTAATTAAGATGGAACAGAACCTCAGCATTTTTCATAAACTTTCGGATTTGTATCGTGATGATATAAATCCGAATCTTGTTGAGGTGTTGTTCACCCAGGATGATTTCGATTGTGCCGTTAAACTGTTATTGAATGGCCCGCTCGGAAGCACGATAGTTCTTTCGTTGAGCGAATCGGCTCGACAATCCGTTACAATTTTGGGTATGAATCAAATACAGAGTCCGCTATACTTTAGTGTACACGACGATATCATAGATAATGCAACACGCTTTATTCATTTGCCGCAATATTGGCTCTGTTTTGTAAGTGAATTCTTTTTTAAAGAAGTAATAAATCGTTTAATTGTTACAACACATCACAGTCAGTAAATCGTTTGCGGCATTCACATAACACGGCTATGGATGGTCTTCGACAAAATAGCCGGATTCATAAATCTGGCTTTTCTGCTTACACTTTAAGTTAAATATTTAGTTTACGTTTTCTTCACGTCGCAAACTGTATTTCTCGATTTTATTATACAAGTGGCTGCGTTGTATATCAATTTCATCTGCTGTTTTAGAAACATTCCAATTATTTATTCGCAACTTATATGCTATATATTGTTTCTCCATAAAATCTTTAAAATCTTGGAAGTGGCCATACTTATTAAAAACAGCTTCCATAGGGTCTGCCGTGGGATGTGCTACCGCATAAGTTAAAACGTCGATGTCTGTAATTTTTGCCTCACTGAGTATAACAAGACGTTCCATCACATTACGTAATTCACGAATATTCCCACTCCAATGAATTTCTTGCAATTCCTGCATCGCCTTGGGTGTAATGGTCTTACGTGGCAATCCATAGTCCTGGCAGATTTCTTCGGTAAACTGTTCGGCAATAATCGGAATATCATCTTTGCGATCATTCAATGTGGGAACATGAATTAAGATCACACTTAACCGATGGTATAAATCCACTCTAAAGTTTCCCTTATCAATTTCGCGTGTTAAATCTTTATTAGTTGCTGCCACAACGCGTACATCGACACTGATCTCTTTATCACCACCGACACGTGTAATCTTATTTTCCTGTAGTGCCCGGAGTACCTTTGCCTGTGCAGACAAACTCATATCCCCTATTTCATCCAGAAAAAGGGTGCCTCCATTTGCCTGCTCAAATTTTCCGATGCGTTGTTTTATAGCAGATGTAAAAGCGCCTTTCTCGTGCCCGAATAATTCGCTCTCGATTAGTTCAGATGGTATAGCGGCACAGTTCACTTCTACAAGAGGTCCTTTAGAACGTAAAGATTTTTCGTGAATCCAACGAGCAACTAATTCTTTGCCTGTACCGTTTTCGCCGGTAACCAATACCCGTGCATCTGTGGGGGCAACCTTTTCAATCTTTTCAAGAATCTTTTTAATAGCCGGTGAATTACCTAAAATATCTCTTGTCTTAGTTACTTTACGTTTCAGGACTTTTGTTTCTGTAATTAAATTGTTCTTATCCAGTGCATTTCGTACTGTTATTAAAAGACGATTCAAATCCATAGGTTTTGACACAAAGTCAAATGCCCCTTTCTTTACAGCTTCTACTGCCGTGTCTATCGTACCATGACCTGAAACCATTATGATGGGGACTTCGACTTGCTGAGCCGTTATCTTCTCTAATACTTCTATGCCATCCATCTTAGGCATTTTGATATCAAGTAACACACAATCAAAATCACCATCTTTAATCGCTTTAAATCCTTCTGCACCGTCCTGCGCTTCTTCAACGTGGTATCCTTCATATTCTAATATTTCTCGCAGTGTCTTACGAATACTTTTTTCGTCATCTACGATGAGTATGGTTGCCATTATAGGTTATCGTTTTTTTGTTAATAAATATGAATTGAGTTTATAATTAGTGTGTGATCTGTATTGACTGTGCAAAGGCTTCAGTCCCCGTGTGCATTATTAAATAGTAAACACCGGTAGGCAATGAAGATACCGGAACTTGGATGACATTTGGGTGAAAATATGACTTGGTATAAATCATCTGACCAAATGCATTATAAATTTCAATATTCATTTGCTCACTATTGTAGTTTTCCAAATTAATATTTAACACATCACTTACAGGCATAGGATAAATATGAAGCGCAGAAATCAGTGCTTTAGACGGTTCTACAGCACTTGGTGCCGTTCTAAAAGTAATTTGTGTTACTGCCTGAATAGAAAAGGCCTCACTTGCATTAACTTGCAATAATGGAATTCCGCTGCCTTTTCCAAGCCACTTATACTCGTGTGATTTACGCGGGATTTTGATGCCGTTGCTTAATGCATCAACGTAAAAGGAATCTGCATCGTTAATAACAGAATGCACGCGAAGTACATCGAAAGAGCCTATAGGCAAGATCAGCTTTCCCCAACCGTCAACAGTATTTGAACGACTGCGTTGTTCAGACCAAGCACCTAAACTTGGTATAGGCAATGAGAATGATGAGTTTGATGTATAGGTATCGTTATAATTCAAAGGGAATTGATAGATTAAATCCTTTGGTGAATAATTAACGGGAACAGCAAAACCATTCAACTCTCCGCCAAAGCCGCTTAGCTCGAACTTGTTGTTACTGTTTTTATAAAAATTATAAATGTTCTGTAGCGAGAATTGAGTGCCAAAATTGATGCCTTGACTCAGCTTCTGTGCATAATCATTACCGAAAAACATGAATTGGTAGGTAATCGGAGTTTGGTTAATTGGAATCATGGTATCCATCTTGGTGCTTTGTACACTAAGATTAAAATCCCATGTTTTATTTGCACCGGTATTGCTCAATTGTTGTGTGGTTATTGCAGTAATGGGTGCTGTGGCCGTTAAAAAAACCTGTCCTGTTGTTGGCATATCATTCGTGCTGATACTAATTTGTGCCAACGTTGGAAAGACATTGAAGGCTAACAGTAATGAAAGGATGTAGCGCATATTTTTATTTTTTAGGTGTTATGTTTCTTTCTTTGACAAAGTTACCGTCTTTAAATTCTTGTGTTTTAATCAAAATTCCGTCATCATTATAGCTATTCCATACTCCGTTTTTTTGACCATTAACGAAGTTTCCGCTTTCGCTGAGTTTGCCTTTGTCTGAATAAAACTTCCATAAGCCGGTTTCTTTAGCTTCGCTAAAGCTTCCTTCGGATTTTAACGAACCATTTTCGTAGAATGCTTTAGAAGGGCCGTTCAAATTATTTTGTACATAAGTATATTCGATCATCATCTTGCCGGATGGATAGTACCATATATTGATACTGTCTCTGACACCGTTGGTATAATGTGCCTGCTCCTGCATCTGCCCATCGTTATTATATATGTATTGTATTCCGTTAAGTATTCCGTTGCGGTATTTACTCTCTTCTTTTATTTTATGAGCTCGGCTAAACTTGCGTGTAAGGCCTTCTTTCACATCATCTACATAATATTCTTCGGTAAGCAAGGTAGCATCAGAAGCAAAGGTCAAGGTTAGCCCGTTGCGGCGGCCTCCTTTATACTCGACCACGGTTGCAATAATCTTATTATCGAAGTAGGTGCGCCAAGTGCCTTCTTTGTGGCCTTCATAGAGGGTTCCCTCTTCGAGTAAGAACTTGGTATTGTCATCCGTTACACGAAACAATACCTTTTTGGGGTCTTTGCTATCTTTTATATATAGCGTATCTCTTTTTATTGAAAGTGCAGATACTGTATTTGTGAATAGGAGAAAGAATAGGAGGTAACGCATGAATGGTGTGCTGTGTAAAGACATACAAAAATATTCTATCGCTTCTTAATGTAAATAGATTTGTGGAAATGTGTAAAAACGCATTAGAATCGATATGCCAAAGAGAGTGAGATATTGACTGCGGTACTTTTATCAGGCGTTAAAAAGCCATCCAGAGCCGTGCTGCTAAGCATAAAAAGATATTCTTTCGATGCATGAGTCAGGTCGTAATAGATACTTGCGCCGAAATGCGGATTTGACATTCCGCCGACTCTCCCGTTAAAGTAGAACTGTACATTTTTAATTTGTTTTCCTATATATGCCTGTAGGAGTACCGTGTTGTTATGGTAGCTCTGGTAGGTTAATTGAGTTTGCAGTAAAAATGTTTTTGCGAAATTCAACTTATAACCTACATGAATGCTCATCGGCAGGGCATCCATTATATTGGCACTATATTTTTCCAACCCGATATATCGAAATAAGCTGTCGCGATCTATATGATTAAAAGTGGTATCGGTAATGGCAAACAAATTATTAATTTCTATTCCTTCGAAACTGATATTCTTTCTGCCTCTATATATATCGGATCTGGAAAGGGTATTAATTGATGATAAATCATTAAATCCAGCCCAGAGCATATAATGTGAAGGGTTTGATGAATAAATAGCACCCGCATCTAAACTGAATCCAATATATGATGGCGCAAGAAGCGATTTTGAATAATTGGAGCTTACATAATCTAAGGAGTAGGATAAATCTAACTTTTCTCCATATTCGTAGTTTGTTAACATGGCATCATTCAAGATTCCGTGTCGATAATTGTCGCCTTGTATAATTCCAATTGTTCCATACACTACTATATTTTTTGTGGGCTTATAATGGAGTGTGTATTTTAATTCTTTTTGGCTAATGCTGAATAACTCACAATGGCCAATATCTAATTGACTCACATTTGCATTGCCAAACATAAGGAATTGAAACAACCCTTTGGATACCGCTGCGAGGTTTAGGCTACGATCACTTATCGAAATCTGATGTGTGAATAAGGAGGAGTCTCTTTTCCAAGAATACAGAGCGCCATAATTAAATCCTGCATCAAGATAGCTTCCTCCTCTCCTTTGCAGTTGCCTTAGTTTATCGCCTTCTGTAATGAATTGACTCGATACAATCTTATTAGCAAAAGCGATATCAATATATGAAGAGTTATAGGCCGCACTTCCCGAAATCATTATTTGATGAAATGATGCATTGTCCATACTGATATCTGTTAGTGTACCTACCCCGCATTGACTATGAAAAATTTGTATTCGGTTTATTGCACTATCGTTCTTCTGTGCAAGGGTGTGAGTAATAATGCAAAAGAGTATAATACTTATTGCAAGAAATCTCATTCTGCCTTAGTTTTTAAAATCATATTTCCGGTGAGTTTACAATCTAAATAGTTTGTGTCGTATATTTTTAAATAGCCATCACAGCCTGGTTTTTGATTGGTATTAAACACGGCTTTTACAATAGCTCGTTTTGTAGAGCGTATTTTGGAAGCCTCTTCTTCTGTGATGGGCAGTTCAAGTATTGTTTTAACCGGTTCAACGACCTTACACGTGGCATCCGGATTTCCGGCTAAGATACTTTGTGTACCATGTGTTAAACTCATAACAGGGAAATTATTTTCATCTAAAAGAACTAAGCTCACATCTGCGCTTAGAGGCATTTTATTTTCGCATATTAAATAAAATGTTCCGCTTTTTAAGTGCTTGAGTTGGTTAATCGCACTTAAGTCAAATGATACGGTGTCGTAATACGTCAAATTGGATGCGATAAGAGATAAGGGTATTTCTGCAGTCATATTAATGTCAACCTTGCTATCTGCGTAACAAAAGTCGCCGTAGTTGTATGTGTTTCCATAAGGGTTTAGAAAAATGTTTAATTGGTAACGCACCTTATCGGGTAGGTTCTCAAGCCAGCTTTTAATGTTGGAATTAGAGCTGTTTAAACTATAGGAAGATACCGACGGAGTTAACGGATTGTCTGTGGCACGAGCGATCAGGATAGGCGTGTTCATCATCTGTGTTGATTGCAGTGGTATCGTTGTATTCGTGCTGCTTCTCACCGACTCAAGTTTTGATATTTTGACTCTGCCCTCAGCACCCAAGTTATTTACGATATCTAATTTTACGTTGAGGTCTTCAATATGCAATGTGCCTTGATTGATTTTACGGAATACATCCATAGTGTTTTCATCCGGTCCTAATTCAACAATTTGTTGGCCTAAATAACCATTCACATATTCGGGAATAATGTCAATCAAACCATAATCAATAAAAATGCTATCTGCAGATGAAATATTAATAGCTTGCCCGGTAGAATCAATTCTCACTTTCAGATGATTAACAAAGGTGTTGAATTTATTACCGTTGACTCCTTGTAAGTTAATAGTATATCCTGCGAGGTTAACGGTGCGTAGTACAGCGGCCGGTGGGCCTGAAACATAGGCAGGTACCGGCTCTTGAAAAGAGATAGTTTCACCGTTGGGGCCAAATGCCGAAGGAAGTGTGTAACTAAAGTGTGTTTTTTCTTTTACCGTGCTGTTAATCTTTAATTTTAAGGTACCTGATTTTACTTTGATGGTTTTCAGTTTTGCACCGCCACTTATATTATATTGAGTTTCCTGATCTTCATCAATGATATTTTGTGAAGGGAAGGATGCCATCGCATTATCTACGATCATGTCGTGTGCTTTGAGCGTAACTAAAATAGCATTAGAAGTATCTATTAAAACGTTATTGCCATTAGATCCCGGACTATCTAAATCAATAATTTTGGCTACGAGTGTGCCCTCAACATATTTTCCCGACAAGTCAATAACTTTTGTTTGTTGTGAGTGAGTAACTAAATTGGTAAAAGTTTCTGTAGCAATAACATTTCCATTTATCTGATTTTTGATTTGAAAAACAAGGTTGCTAATATCTATTGGAAAGCCGTTGTTTAAGGTGATATCAATAAATCCATGGATCACATTTGCCGATTGAAAAAAATCTGTAGCATTAATAACCTCATCTCCAGATTGCTGGTTTGTTAGCGGATTGATAACCATATTATTGCCATTATTGGTAATAATCAATGATCCTACAATACCTAACTGCTGGCAGAATCTCCCCAAACTAAACGGATAAGTGGTTGTTTGATCAGCGAGTTGCAGGTTTGAAATTTTATAAAGCGTCTTTACTGTAGTATCCGGGATCTTAATTGCGTTCTCGTTCGGATTAAAGCTGTACAATGTACTTGTATATACAACTCTCAAGCTGTTATCCGGATTTATATGTACATTGGTATCTCCTGCAAGATTATTAATACTTAAACGTGTTTTAAAGAGTGGTGTTAAAATGTTCGTCTCCCAATTCGGTGTAATGCGGTCTTTTTTGCACGAGATTGATAACATCATAACAACTATTGCAAGAAAGAAGGTTGAGAGAAGGTTGCGCATTGGTGAAAAGTTACGGTATAATATCGAATGATTCGAGCGTGGGGTAATTCAACCCACCAATAGGTAAGTAATGTTCTTCCTGATACTTTGACAACACTTCAAAAAATTCAGCATCTACCACATCCGGTTTCATATTTGATAATTTATAACCTCTAAGAAAAAGTCCGTTTTTTATTTGAAGAATTAAGCCGCGTGTTACATCATCGGGACAAACTACGGGTACCGTTTTTTCCGTAACTTGATTAGGCAACAAGGTGCTTGTTTCAATATAAGTATATCGAACCGGCAAAGAAATTTCTTCATAGCCCGCATCTTTAACTTTTAGCTTATTTTCGTTCAGTATAATATTTTGTCTGAGAAAGAAATATGCATCTCCCGATGTGTACACCGGTTTCAGTTCAAGAGCCCCATCTTTCTTTTCAATAATTTGATATACGGGCGGATATTTTTTTTGTATAGAACTGTTCCAGTCAATTACAGAATCATAACTAACCCGATACACTTCCGGAATGCGTAATTGTTTCTTCTTTTCCGTGATATCAATTACCCGAAGGGTATCTGTTTTATATCGCTGTGGTATTTTGCAAACCATAAAACAATGTGTGGAATCCATTTGAAAAATCATAGTTTGAGCATACGAAGTAATCGAACCTCTCATAACCAGTATAACAAGGGTAACAGTAAAAAGATGTTTGCTGATTGAACTCAAATGAAATAACGTTAGATGAATTTGCCCGATATAAAAATGAAACCCCTCCAAAGAGGGGTTTTTAATTTTAATCTACTTTATCTTTTCCGTGAAGGAAATTATTTTTCTTAATCTCGGGGCTTGCGTTTGCATCCGTTGCATCAAGATACATTCCAGACATACTCGATTCAGATGAATGAGGTGGTGTAGGCAGATTAACATTTTTTCTTAGGTAGGCCGGCATGCTTTCCCTGTCTTGCACGTTACTGCTCCGATAACCGTGATAGTTCATTCCTTTCAAACGATCGCTTTTTGTCTTCCCCATATTTTGAGCGTGTGATGGATCTTCATTTGTAGGTATAGTGGTACTGGCTGCTGGAGTAACTATCAATTTCATACCTTCAGATTGTTTAACTGTATCTGCTTTACTATCCGGTGCTTCTATATTCATCTCCGTTTGTGTAGCAGTTGTGATCAATTCTGCTTGAGTTGCAAGCCCTGATGTCGCAGGTGTTGATTCTAACTCGATTTTAGCTTGAACAGGGGTCGTGTTAAGTTGCGCTGTCGTTGATGGGTTCGTATTATTGGATCCGATGGCTTCTATATTTGACGTAATCGATTCGTTTTGCTTCGTAGTAGTTTGTGTAACACCTTTATCTGTCGTTAAAGGGGTGACAGTTCGTTTTGCTTGTCTGATTGGATCTACAGATTCAAATCCTGTGGCAATTACTGTTACGGATAACTTATCTCCGAGCGATTCGTTGTAACAATTTCCCCAAATAATATTTGTGTCGGCACCGGCTACTGTTTGAATGTATTCTTGAATGTCAGATATCTCGTCAAGGGTTACTTCTATCTTACCTGATGTGATGTTCAGCAAAATATTCTTAGCCCCATTTATATCATTATCATTTAAGAGTGGGGAATTTAATGCTTGTTCTATTGCAAGAACCGCACGATTATCTCCTTCAGCTATAGCCGTTCCCATAATTGCCACCCCGCTATTACGCATAACTGTGTTAACGTCGTTAAAGTCCACGTTCACATAGCCGGCTACTGTAATAATCTCAGCAATACTCCTCGCTGCATTAGTTAAAATGCTATCGGCCTGATTAAAAGCTTGGGATAAGGGTAAGTTGCCATGAATCATTCTTAATTTGTCATTAGAAATTACGAGGATACTATCTACATAATTCCTCAACTCTTCAATTCCTTCTTTAGCTTGTTTCAAGCGTTTCGGGCCTTCTGCAACAAAAGGTGTAGTTACCAAGCCAACGGTTAAAATGCCCAGTTCTCGGGCAGCCTTAGCAATTACGGGAGCTCCGCCTGTTCCGGTTCCCTTACCCATCCCTGCAGTAATGAAAACCATTTTTGTGCCACGAGAGAGCATTTCTTTAATTAGATCAAAGGATTCAATTGCAGCACGTTTGCCAACTTCAGGATCCATTCCTGCTCCACGACCTTCCGTAAAGCTTTGCCCTAAGGTAAGTTTTGTTTGAACAGGACTTAAATCAAGCGCCTGTTGGTCTGTATTGCATACGATGAAGTCAACGCCGATAATTCCCTGTCGGTACATATGATTTACTGCATTGCTGCCACCACCGCCAACGCCTATTACCTTAATGATGGATGATTGTTCTTTATTCAAGTCAAATTGTATGGAGAGTTCTGTCATAAGAGTATTTTGAGTAAGGATTGTTTAATTTAATCAAATTCATCAATTTCATCATCGCGCATAAAACTTATTATGCTTTGGTAAAAAGAAGCTAAGGCTCCTTTCTTTTTCTTTGGAGTGTAAGGTGCTGCGGCAGGGGCTTTTGCTTCATTCTTGCCGGGCTGTGGCTCGTTTGAGTTCGGTTTAGTGGTATTCGTGCTGTCACTGCGAAGGAATTCATCATACTTAGATTCATAGTCTTCGAAGCCTTTCAATAAGAGTCCGATACAAGTGGCATACATAGGGTGTTTCACTTCATCAATTTTTTGTGAAACTATATGTTCAATCGGATAACCGATACGGGCATCCAGCCCGGTAATATATTGAACTAACTGAGCCAGGTTCTTTAACTGAGAGCCGCCTCCGGTTAGTACAATGCCTCCGATTAATTTGTTTTGGAAGCCACTTTGTCTTATTTCGTGATCTACATCTTCAATAATTTCCTCGACCCTTGCCTGTATGATGTGTGCAAGATTTTTTACGGAAATCTCCTTGGGTTGTCTTCCCCGTAGTCCGGGTATTGAAACGATTTGGTTATCTAAATCGTCGCCAGCTATGGCGCTGCCATAATTTATTTTTAAAGCTTCTGCTTGGTGACGTAGCACTTGACATCCTTCTTTAATATCATCCGTAATGCTGTTGCCGCCAAATGGAATTACGTGTGTGTGTCTAATTATGCCGTCTTGGAATATGGCTACATCAGTTGTTCCTCCACCAATATCTACCAAAACAACTCCGGCTTCCTTTTCCTCTTCTGTAAGCACTGCATCGGCACTGGCCAATGGTTCCAAAACCATGTCAATCATTTTGTAGCCGGCTTTTTCTACACATTTAATGATATTCTTAGCTGCACTAATTTGACCTGTGATAATGTGAAAGTTGGCTTCAAGGCGTACACCGCACATGCCAATAGGGTCTTTAATACCACGCTCGCTATCTACTATGAATTCTTGTGGGAGCACTTGTATAATACGATCACCCGGGTTAACAACCAGCCTGCGCATATCATCGGTTAATCGTTTGATATCATCACGATTAATTTCCGTATCGATATTTTCTCTGGTAAGAATACCACGATGTTGTATGCTTTTAATATGCTGTCCCGCAATACCGACATAAATATTTCGGATATTTATTTCGGAGTTATCTTCCGCATCTCTTACGGCTTTCATTATAGACGCTACGGTCTTATCAATATTAGCTATTGTTCCACGCATTACTCCTAACGACTCTGCAAGCCCTATGCTCACAATTTCTACTTTACCGTGTTCATTCTTACGACCCACCATAGCACAAATTTTTGTAGTGCCGATGTCAAGGCCAACGATATACTCTGAGCTATTCATAGTTTTCAATGTTGGGTGTTGTTGATGTTTTGAGTTGACGAGTTGCGTTTAGTTGCTATAACCTGATTGTTAAATTTTAAATTTATTATGCTGTAGTTGTTGAGCAGTCCAGGGTTTGCATTGAGGTAGAAAGCTTTCAGGTTTTGAAGTTTGCTATCTATCTGCTGCGCATTACCCAATAGAATGTCTTGTTGAGCAATCATAGGAACTAGATGAATTTCTTGATTTTCATCTACCCAAATTTGCTCTATCATTCGCGCAAAAAAATCGTCTCTAAGAATCTCATTAGTCAAAAACACCAAATCATTAAGTTGCTTTTGTCCCAGAGTATCTGTCTGACGATCGTTTGCTGAAATATGACCACCTGCAACAAGTACGCGTGCCGTAAATTTAGGATGGAGAGGCATCTTGCTGGCGGACTCATCTACATAATAACTAACATTGTTGCTGTTCATAATTCTTAATACTGGGTTTCGCTGTTGAACACTAACATGCAGAGTTGATAGCGCATCTATATATACTTCGGCAGAGCGTACGTATCCGTTACTTTCAATCATGCGTTCTAATTGAGCTAAATCAATTTTATTCATCTGTGTTTTTCCGGGTGTTATTTTTAGCTCGTTTAAATAATTCCGTATATCTTCTTCATTAAGGAAATAAGCCCCGGCGGCGGTATTTAAATTTATATCGAAAGCATAAAGATTTTGCGCATCATAACGATAAGATGCTGCTATGCAGGTATAGACCATCACCAGCGTAGCAAACAGCCACATTACGCGACGCCACTTTATTTTATGCCACCATTTTTTCATCTTCTTTGTAACATCTGTTGGATAGGTTTAGCAAATTGATCTATGTCTCCTGCACCTAGTGTACAAAGCACCTCGAATTTTTCCTTCTCCAATTCCATAAGCAGTTGAGATTTATCCACCAAACGTGCGGGAATGTTTTTTATTAAGGAAATGAGCATGTCACTGGTTACACCTAATATGGGTAACTCGCGAGCGGGATATATGGGTAAAAGGATTACTTCATCGGCTTGAGATAAAGAACGAGCAAAATCTTGAACAAAATCTTGCGTGCGAGAATATAGATGAGGCTGAAAGACAACTGTTAATTTCTTATTGGGTCGAAACACACGTAAAGCTTGAATTGCTGCCGCTATTTCTGCTGGATGGTGTGCATAATCATCAATGTAAGTAACATGACTCGTGTCCACTAATATTTCAAAGCGTCTCTTTACTCCTTTGAAGGAAGTGACCGCATTGCGAATTTTATTGTCTTCCAGGCCTAAAAATTTACATACACTTATTGCTGCCAAAGCATTCTCCACATTATGTAAACCGGGAACAGGCATCATAAAATCTGTTATGGTTTCATTTTTATACTGCACGTCGAAATAATAATAGCCATTCTTTAGTTGCAGGTTAGTCGCATGCACATTGGCTTCAGGGCGTATTACATCATAAGATATTTGTGAAAAATGATGTACGGGTAATAAGTCTCTATACACTAAGAGTCCATTGATATCTGTTAAGTCGGCAAAGTGTTGAAAGGCTTCGAGTAATGCTTCATGAGTGTGATAAATATCTAAATGATCCGCATCGCACGAAGTGATGACAGAGACATAAGGATGAAGCTTATGAAATGAGCGGTCATACTCATCTGCCTCAACGACAATGATATTATTTTCCGATGACCAATAATTTGTTTGATAATTAGTGGAGATTCCCCCCAGAAATGCGGTACATCCAAAGCCACTATCTCGTAAGATGTGCGCCACTAAAGTTGTGGTAGTTGTTTTTCCGTGCGTGCCGGCGATGGCAATTGTTCTGTTATGACGGGTAATTTCTTGTAGTAAATCTGAGCGTTTCAGGAGCACATAACCATGCTTTCTGAAATAGGATAGCTCAAGGTGATCTGTTGGAATGGCTGGCGTATAAACAATTATGTCTGCGTCTTTGTCAGCAAATTGCATGTTTTCTTCATAGTGGACATCAATCCCCTCCAGTGTCAGTTCTCGCGTTAAAGTTGTTTCGGTTTTATCATAACCGCTCACTTTCTTTCCCTGTTGTTTGCAATACCGTGCCAGTGCACTCATTCCGATGCCTCCTATACCAATGAAATAGACTCGTTTTATTTCAAGCCAATTCACGCTTAAGATTTTTTAGTGCAACATCAACTATTCTTTTGTCTGCATCACATATCGCAAGTGTTTTAATCTGCATACGCAACTTATCTAACTCTGCTCCATTATTTAATAATTGCATAGCGGTATTGAATAACTCTTGACGAGCATCTGCATCACGCACTAATAATGCAGCCCCCTGATGGACCAAAGCCATTGCATTTTTCGTTTGATGATCTTCTGCCACATTAGGCGATGGAACGAGAATAGCCGCTTTACCTAGCACTGCAAGTTCCGCTATGGACAAGGCTCCTGCCCTGCTAATGACGACATCTGCCATTGTATAAGCAAGATCCATTCTGTTTAGAAAATCAAAAACTTTGACCTTGTCTTTGCAGTCTGATGTTGCGGAAATTGCTTTTTGATAGTATCCTTTTCCTGTTTGCCATATCATTTGTGTGCCGGAGCGCTTCAATTCCGTCAAGGCATTTTTTGCACTTTCATTTAATGTCAAAGAGCCGAGGCTTCCGCCAATAACCAATATTGTTTTCTTGTTAGAAAAAAGTCCGAAATACTTTGCAGCTTCTTCCTTATCACTATTTATTTGTATTAGATCCTTGCGTACCGGATTGCCCGTTAATTGTAATTTTTCTTTTGGGAAAAATTTATCCATCTGTTCATAAGCCACGCAGATTGCCTTACTTCGCTTTGCCAGAATTTTATTCGTTACACCGGCGTAAGAGTTTTGTTCTTGAATAATTGTTGGTTTACCCAATAACGACGAGATGTATAATACCGGGCCGCTGGCATATCCTCCGAATCCGATGACCACGTCGGGTTTAAAGCGAGTGATAACGGAGATTGCTTTTGTAAGGCTTGTAACTACTTTAAATGGTAATAATAAATTTTCCTTTTTCCAACTCCTTTGATAACCTGCTATGGGAAGGCCAATAATGTGATAACCCGCCGCAGGTACTTTTTCCATTTCCATTCTTCCCTGTGCGCCTATAAAAAGAATTTCAGAATCGGGATATTTTGCTTTGATATAATTAGCTATAGCGATTGCCGGAAAAATATGTCCTCCGGTTCCACCTGCACTGAGTATGACTCTAAGCGGCTTGTGCATTTTGCTTCTGGTCTTCTTGTTCAACGTATCTGCTTACGCTTAAAATAATTCCAATAGATATGCTGGTGAACCAAATGGAGGTACCTCCCATACTTATCAAAGGCAGAGTCACACCTGTTACCGGTAATAAATTTACAGCCACTGCCATATTAATGAATGCTTGTATAACTAATGCGAAGCTTAATCCAATAGCAAGGAAGGCTCCAAAGGCTCCCGGGCTCTTAATAAATATTTTTATACATCGCTGAAGAAAAAGTAAATAAAGAAGGATGATCACTGATGCCCCTATTAACCCATACTCTTCTATTATAATGGCGAAGATAAAGTCGGCATAGGGTGAGGGCAAGAAATTTCGTTGCTTACTGTTACCCGGGCCTGCTCCCACTACCCCTCCATTTGCAATTGCAATTTTGGCTTGCTGCACTTGGTAGGAGCCTTTTTCATCATGCATATAATTGTCGATACGACTTTTCCATGTTAACACTCGTGCCTGAAAAGGAGTAAAGAGAGCAATGATAATAATGAGTGTAAGCGCAGTAACCCCTGCTCCAATCATGCTAAAAATATATTTCATCTTAACTCTACCAATAAACATAAGCAAAACACATGTTGCAAATAAAATAGATGCAGTAGATAAGTTAGATGGGGCAATTAATGCACATATAATTAAAGGTGGGATAACAGCGGGTAAAAAACCATGTTTAAAATCGCGTATCGTATCTTGTTTTTTGGATAAGACTCGTGCCATATACATTATTAACGCAAGCTTTGCCAGGTCAGAAGTTTGAAACGACATATTAATTACCGGTATGGTAAGCCAACGTTTAGCATTATTAATATCTACACCAAAGAATAGTGTAAAAGCCAATAAGGGAATAGAGATATAAAGTAATAATTGTGCAATGCGCGAGTAGTATTTGTAATTGACTAAATGGGACAAGTACATAATGAGAATGCCCACTGCAAAAATGACAAGGTGTTTAAACAGATAATATTCAGTATTGCCCTCCTGATATTTAAATGCCAATGAACCGGTTGAACTGTAAACAGCAAGGCTTGATATTATCGTAAGAAAGATGACCGTTAACCATATAACACGGTCTCCTTTTGTTTTTGTTAATAATTGATTGATGTGAAACATAGCTCTTATCGACGAAGAAAGATTACATTGACTTTACATCTTGTTTGAACTGACGGCCGCGATCTTCAAAATCTTCAAATAAATCAAAACTTGCACAGGCGGGACTTAACAACACAACATCTCCGGGCGAGGCAAAATGGCGAGCAGCATGTACGGCATCTTTCATGCTTTCTGTATTCACAATCAAATCAATAGTACGATTGAAGGCTTCATGTATTTTTCTGTTGTCTTTGCCCAAGCATACAATAGCTTTTACCTTATTCTTAACCACGTCTTTAATCAGATTATAGTCGTTGCCTTTGTCTATGCCTCCTGCAATCCATATTACTGGTTTATTCATGCTTTCGAGAGCATACCAAACACTGTTTACATTGGTTGCTTTAGAATCGTTAATATAATCAATTTCATTTATGGTGGCTACAAATTCCAAACGATGTTCAAGGCTCTTAAAGTCTTGTAAGCTTTCTCGAATCGTTTCTTTGCGAATCTCCAAAATTTGTGCTGCGACTCCTGCAGCCATAGAGTTGTATGCATTGTGCTTGCCTTGTAGTGCGAGGTCAAAAAGGTTCATGGTAAAATGGTTGTTTTTTAGTTTATAATGGATTTGTTTATTTTCGATATAGGCCCCTTGGTCAACGGGATGCTGTTGAGAAACCGTTAACGCTTGTGGTGTAATAGAAGCAGGTAAAAACTCTTGCGTACCCTTATCATCTTCGTTGTAGATAAAATAATCTTCAGCCTTTTGCGCTTGGAGCAGGCGAAATTTTGCTGCGGCATATTTATCTATTTTGTACTCATAGCGATCCAGATGATTGTTGCTGATGTTGGTTAGTACAGCTATGTGCGGGCGAAAACGATAGCAGTTATCTAACTGAAAACTGCTGATTTCAATAACATAATAATGAGCAGGTCTTTCTGCAATTTGCCACGCAAAACTTTTTCCTATGTTGCCTACAAGCGCTACATCAAGTCCTGCCTTATATAGTATGTGATAGATTAAAGACGATGTGGTACTTTTTCCATTTGTGCCGGTTACAGCAATAAGTTGACTATTCGTGTGATACCATGCAAACTCAATCTCGCTTATTACAGGAATATTCCTTTGCAAAAAGGGTTGAACAATAGCTGCTTTATCTGAGATGCCCGGACTTTTGACAACGAGGTCAAATGCATAATTTGCACTGTGTCCATTTTCTTCAAACGTTATATTATTTTTTGTTAAAATATTTTTATACTCCGTTTCTATCTGCCCTTTCTCACTTACGAATACGTCAAGACCTTGAGATTTAGCCAGTAAAGCTGCTCCTACTCCGCTTTCTGCTGCGCCAAGTACTAGAATATTTTTATATGGAAAATATTTACTCATTAACGGAGTTTAAGCGTTACAATAGTGAGAACAGCCAGCATAATGCCCACAATCCAAAAACGAGTTACAATCTTTGGTTCGGGATAGTTAAGTTTCTGATAATGATGATGCAAGGGTGACATCTTAAATATTCTACGCCCCTCTCCGAATTTTCTTTTTGTGTATTTGAAATATCCAACTTGTATCATTACAGATAGATTTTCAACTAAAAAGATTCCACACAATATAGGAATCAGCAATTCCTTTCTAAGAATAATTGCTAAAGATGCGATGATGCCTCCGAGAGCAAGGCTACCTGTATCGCCCATGAAGACTTGTGCCGGGAAGGAGTTATACCAGAGGAATCCAATGCAGGCTCCGACAAAAGCGGCTATGAAAATTACCAACTCACCGGTGTTGGGAATATACATGATGTTTAAATAATTGGCAGCAACAATATTTCCTGATACATAAGCAAAAACACCAAGTGTAACACCGATAATAGCAGAAGTCCCGGTTGCTAATCCATCAATTCCGTCTGTAATATTTGCGCCATTCGATACGGCTGTGATTATAAATATAACGATAAGCGTATATATAATCCAGGTATATTTTTCGTAATGTTCATCGAGCCAAGTAATCAGCCTTGAATAGTTGAATTCATGATTCTTCACAAAGGGTATTGTGGTAATAGGCACTCGTGCCTCAACAAAACGATCTCGTATCAGGGAATCTGCTGATTCCATGGTTGTGGTGGTATTGTATGTTGTATTTGTTGCTTCTGTGTTTACCTTTTCGCGAAGTACTGTTACATTCTGATTGAATGATAGTGTAAGGCCAACGATAAGGCCAAGTCCAAGTTGTCCTATAACTTTAAAACTTCCCTCAAGTCCTCGTTTGTCTTTCTTAAATACTTTGATATAATCGTCCAAGAAGCCTATGACTCCGAGCCATATTGTTGTTAACAACATCAGGATGATATACACATTATTAATTTTTGCAAATAATGCCGTGGGTATCAGAATAGCACTTAGTATAATCAATCCCCCCATTGTTGGTGTTCCCTGTTTTTTCATCTGACCTTCTAAACCAAGATCCCGAATGATTTCTCCGATTTGTTGCTTTTGTAAGAATCTAACAATGGATTTCCCGAAGACAAGAGAAATCAATAAGGAAACAATTACAGCCATCAATGCACGGAATGATATATATTGGAACACTCCAGCTCCGCTAAGGTTGTAATGTTCTTTAAGATATTTAAATAAATAATAAAGCATATTTATTTCTCGTTGTTCGTCAGAGTTTCGTTTAAAATTTGTTTATCGTCAAAAGGATATTTTACACCTTTTATTTCCTGATATTTCTCGTGCCCTTTGCCTGCTACAAGAATAATATCATTGGCGCGTGAAAATTTTACGGCAGCACGAATGGCTTCTTTTCTATCGGAAATGACTAAAGTGTGTGCTTGCTTATGCGGCAATATCCCCTTCTTCATTTCATCTAAAATCTCCTCCGGGTTTTCAGTACGCGGGTTATCTGAAGTTAGGATTAATAGATCGCTGTATTCGCTAGCGACCTTAGCCATCATTGGTCTCTTACCTTTATCTCTGTCTCCTCCGCATCCTATAAGTGTTATTAATTGTTCACTTCCGGTACGGATTTTTTGAATTGTTTGCAACACCTTTTCCAGAGCATCCGGTGTGTGAGCATAATCTACAATACTTATGATTTTGTTTTTAGGTGAAACCATATAATCAAATCGTCCTTCTGCAGGCTTTAACTGACTGATAGCTGTTAAAGCATCTTCCTTAGAAAGGCCTAAGAGTTGAGTTGCACCATAAATAGAAAGTAAATTATATGCATTAAACTCGCCACATAATGCGGTGTGAACATCGGTTCCCTCAATCTGAAGTAACAAGCCTTCAAAACTATTCTCCATTACTTTCGCATGGAAGTCAGCCGGCATATTCAAACTGTAGAAATATTTCTTCGCTTTTGTGTTTTGCAACATGATACGGCCATTACGATCATCGACATTACTGAGTGCGAAGGAACTTGGTGGCAAGTCATTAAATAATTTTTGCTTTGCCTGTATATAGTTTTCAAAAGTTCCGTGATAATCGAGATGGTCTCGTGTGATATTTGTAAAAATAGCCCCGGCAAATGAGATATTTTTTATACGATGCTGTTGTATGGCATGTGAACTAGCTTCCATAAAACAATGTGTGCAAGCATTATCTGCCATCTCTGCTAACAGCTTATTCAATGTAATACTATCCGGAGTTGTATGAGTTGCTGGAAGCGTATTATCATTAATTCTATTCTCTACCGTAGAGAGTAAGCCCACATTGTACCCCAATGATCGAAATAAGCGGTATAATAAAGTGGCTACGGTCGTTTTGCCATTGGTCCCCGTTACTGCAACAACCTTGATTTTTGAGGATGGGTTGTCGTAAAAATTAGAGGCGATCTTTGAAGTGGCAACTGTTGAATCCTGCACTCGAATGTATGTAACCGAGTGGTTGAAAGCCTTCGGCATAACTTCACATACAATTACACTAGCACCCTTCTTTATCACATCATCTATGTATTGATGTCCATCGGTTTGAGTTCCTTTAATAGCTATAAATAAAGAGCCGTGTGTTACCTGACGTGAGTCGAAAGTAATTGACTGAATAGCAGCGGCCATGTTCCCGGCTGTTTCCAACAGAGCTACACCATAGAGTATATCAGATAGTGCCTTCATAAGCCCAAAGTCAGTTGTATGATTTGTTCATTATTAATCGGAGTTCCGGCTTTTATGGATTGTGTGCGAACAGATCCATACCCACTGTATTGAACTTGTATTCCTTTAGACTCTAATAAATACAGAGCATTTTTAATGCCCATACCAATTACGTTAGGAACTGCATTCTCCTGATTATTGATTTCTTTAACTGTAACCGTAGAATCTTTAATAATCGGATTAACCCAAGTTCCCGAAGAAGTATTGATCATTGGTATTCCAAAATCTTTATAAATCTGACTGACATCCTGATTTAGTCCGGCATACAGGTTTAATACTTTCATTTTATTCGTAACTTGTACTTGTGGATGCATTGTTAATTGTGATGCATATACATTGTCGGCAATCTCTTTAAATACAGGAGCAGCAACCTGAGAGCCGTAATAGCCATTCTTACGTGGATTATTTACCACAACAGCAATCGAGTATAATGGGTTGTTTGCCGGGAAATATCCGATGAAACTTGCCTGATAAATTTTGCTAGCCTGATATCCGGCTCCCGGCATGGCAATCTGTGCTGTGCCTGTTTTTCCGGCTAGCGAATAATATGGGTTAAAAAACTGTTTGGCGGTTCCTTCAATGACTACGGATTCAAGCAAATCTTTTAGATATAGAATAGTCTGCGGTGAAGCTATTTTTTCATTTATTACAACAGGACTTGTTTGTTCTATAATTTTATTATACTCTCTCACCGATTCAACCAAGTAAGGCTTCATCATCTTTCCGTTATTGGCCACGGCATTATATAAAGTCAACAAGCGTAGTGGAGTCATATTCAACTCATATCCAACGGACATCCAAGGTAATGACACCCTTGACCAATCCTTATCTAACGTCGTTTTGATTCTGGGCTTTGATTCACCCGGTATTTCTATTCCGGTTAATTGATCTAGCTGCAAACGACGAAGGTGATTCAAATACAAGTCCGGATTTTTACTATAGTATTGATAGACAAGCTTTGAAATACCAACATTCGAGGAGTGAGCAAAAGCGCTGCGAATTGATAATTCTTTAAAGCCATGATCCTCCGCATCTTTCATCACTTGATTAAAATAAACTTTGACTCCATTTTCTACATCCACCATCTGATCCGGTTTTATATAACCATCTTCAAACAAGGCAAGCATTGATGCGAGTTTAAATGTAGAGCCCGGCTCTAAGCCCTCACCAACTGCATAATTCATCGTTTCTGCGTATGTGGAATCGCTGATGCGCCCAAGGTTGGCAATCGCTTTAATCTTCCCTGTGCTGACTTCCATCACAATCACACAACCATGATCAGCATTATGATTTAATAAGGTTTTTAATAAAGCGTGTTCGGCTAAGTCTTGTAACCAGACATCAAGTGTGGTATAAACATCTTTGCCATTTACCGGATCCATTTCTTGTTCATCGTTCAGCGGCAACCATATTCCATTGCCCGCCTTTTGCATTAATTGTTTTCCGGAAATGCCTTTTAGTACATCATTCTTGTTTGCTTCTATTCCTACCGGCTGAATATTATTGTCTCGCACATAACCAATAGTTCTTTTAGCTAAAATCTGATATGGATAAACTCGCTTATTAAATTGAGAAACAATGAGACCGCCTGTGTTGCGGCCTAATTTTAAAATTGGATATTTCTTTAGCTCTTGCAACTCAACATACGAGACATTATTTTTTATCAAATGATACCGCTCTTTATTCTTACGTGCTTGTGATAAATCCATATAATACTCATATCCTGTTTTGTTTCCGAATAATCCACTGAGTGCATCAGACAGGCTTCGAATGTCTTTTTTAAACATGTCATCCGTAAGGCCTTGTGCCATCATATCCATTCGAATTTCAAATACAGGTAATGATGTTGCCAATAATTTACCGTCCGAGGCATATATATTACCACGATCAGCTTCAACCGTTCTAATTTGTGTTGTTAAACTATCGGATAGGCTTCTCCAATAGCTCCCTTCGATCGTCTGCAAATGAAAGATATGATAGAGTATAGCCCCTCCAAAAATCATCATACCGATGTAGGCTATACCTATACGTTGTAATATGATATTTTTAGTTTCTGCCATTTGTGGGTACTTGAATTTTTATAGGAGGTTGCTTTAACTCTTGTATTCCGGTTGTGCGCAACTGTTCTGCAATCCAGGATTGTTGCGATTTGTGCTCGAGTTCCGACTTAAGGTTAATATATTCCCATTTTAATTGCTTCACTTGCTGCTCATTCTGATTCAGCTTTTTTATAGATTTCATTGCATAATGATTGTTGCCTATATAGAGAAGAAATAAAAATGCGATAAACAGCAAGAAAGACAGATTGGCCACCACTCCTTCGAAGCCGATATATTTTGACATATCGGTAATATCAAAGAGGTTACGCTTTTTCTTGCGAGGCTTTGATGCACCGATAGGTTCGGTAACGGTCTCTTTAGTTACCTCGGTTGCGTGAGTATTCTTTGGGCTATTTATATAGTCTTCAGGTGTCATGTTATATTTTTTCTGCAGCACGTAGTTTAGCACTGCGACTGCGGGTGTTTTGTTTTTGTTCGTCAAGTGAAGCGCTCAGGGCCTTTTTCGTTAGTATGTGGAAATAATTCTTTGTATTCCCATAAAAATCTTTTTGTTGCTCTCCCCGAATGTTTCCAGTTTTAAAAAGATTCTTCACCATGCGATCCTCTAATGAATGATAGGTAATAATAACTGCACGCCCTCCCGGCTTGAGGATATCATAAATGCTTGCCAAGAGTTCTTGCAAGGCACCCATCTCATCGTTGACTTCTATACGCAGTGCCTGAAAAACCTTTGCAAGGTATTGATGACGGTTGCCCCGTATCAGATGATTAATGCGTTGTACAAAGTCTTGCGTTGTATCAAATACATGATGTAATCGCGATTGAACAATAAATGCTGCTAAAGATTTTGCGTTCGTGACTTCTCCATAGTGGCCCAACAAATAGTGTAAACGTGCTTCGTCATACTGATTCAAGATTTCTGCCGCTGTAAGTTGTGAAGATTGATTCATTCGCATATCGAGTTTCGTGTCGAAACGAAATGAGAAGCCCCGCTTTGCTGCATCAAATTGATGAGAGGAAACGCCTAAATCTGCCAACAAACCATCTACTTCCTTCACTTGATAATATTTCAAATAACGTTTTAGAAATCTGAAGTTATGTGGCACATAAATCATTCTCTCATCTTCCCACACGTTTCTTGCTGCATCCTCATCCTGATCAAACACCAACAATTTCCCGCGCTCACCTAACCTTTTTATAATCTCTCTGCTATGACCTCCTCCTCCAAACGTAGCATCTACATAAGTGCCATCTTCTCTAATCTGAAGCCATTCCATCGCTTCAGCAAGCAAGACAGGCTTATGATAAACTGAAGCCTCCTCCATAACGATTGCCCATTACCTTCTCTGCCAGTTTACTAATGTCATTTGAATCATCCGCATATAACTTGTCATATTCAGACTTACTCCACATCTCTATCTTATTAATATTTCCTATCAATACTGCATCTTTTTGTATGCCCGAATAATCAAGCAGTGTTTTAGGAATAAGCATACGGCCCGTAGAATCTATCGGCACGGGTGTCGCACCACGGAGAATATAACGAACCAATTCGCGATGATCTCTTACATATTGGTTGAGTTTGCTTAACTCTAAAGCAATTTTCTCCCACTCATCAATCGGATAGATATAGATGTGCTTTTCAAACCCCCGATTCACAATCAATTTTTCTTGTGAGTTAGCGGGCAGTTGTTTACGCAGCACAGAAGGCAGCATCAGTCGTCCTTTAGCGTCTATGCTTATTTCGTATTCTCCTATGATTTGCGATTCCTGCATTGGGTTTGAATGGTGATCCAAATATAAATTCATTTTGGATATTTTTACCACATTCTACCACAACTTACCATATTTTACATTATATATGTCATAATACGCTGTGTATCATATATTTAAGTTTTCAACATTTTTCGTTTAATTCTAAAATATTTTTTTTGCACAGATATCAAACAGATGTATGAATTACAAGAAACACAAAGCCTAAATAAGGAATTGAAATAAAAAAGCCTCCTCTGATATGCAGTGGAGGCTTATACAATAATATCATCCTGTTATTGAGCGATAGTCATTTCTTTAATTAAGTGACCGGCTCCATAAACTTGATCTACTAAAAACAGAACATAATTTATACTGACATTAATTGTTCTATTCATGGGTACTTCAAATACATAGTTGCCTGCCGTCCCCTCGTAGTTCCCGTCAAATGCAAGTCCAATCCAATTACCGTTTGCATCCATTATAGGACTACCCGAATTTCCACCGGTAATGTCATTAGTACTAATAAAGCAAACCGGCATAACACCATTGACAGCATATTTTCCAAAATCTTTCTTATGAATAGCATCCAGTAAGACCTGAGGAACATTAAACTCCTCATCGCCCGGCTTATATTTTTCTAAAATTCCGCGGGTGGTTGTCTTCCAATCTAAATGAACTGCGTCGCGAGGGTCTAGTGTTTCTATCGTGCCGTAAGTTAATCGCATTGTAAAGTTAGCATCGGAATACAAATTATTTAACCCACGCATTTTCATAATACCTTTTACATAAGTGCGTGATGCCGTTTGCTGTTGTTGCATCAACTGTTGATATTGTGTGCGGTATTGCATTCCTGTGTTCCACACGTTATCATAAAACTTCATAATAGGGTCGTTATTCAATAGTTTTAAGGAAGGTTTGTTAAGGAATGCTTCTAGTTTTTTGTTATCTGTGATAAAAGATTTAGCGAACATATTCTTTACATACGTTTCTATTGCAACATCGCTATTACTATTTGTTGATAGAATTTCTTTCATAATGGATGCTTGTTTTGCCGGTTCTACATTCTTGTTATATGCTTTCAATATGGCTATTAAAGCATTTTGATCAATCAGGGGAACAAACTCTCCCTTTTGTGCACTGATAGATTGCTTGGTTTCGTTAATTGCATTATTCAACTCATCTTTAGATGACTTTTTTATCAATGGTTCTTTTAATGTGTTTAGCAATCCGGCATACTGCATCGTGGTCAATAGCGAGGTACTCATAAAAGGATAAAATAGCGGCTTGGCAACCTGTCCCAACTGTTTATATACAGCTTCCAAGTCGGATAATACATTTTCATATTCTTTTTGATCCTCTATCGGTAATGTTTTTACCCATATCATAAAATCGGCTTCTTCTTTCTTCTTTAACTCTACAGGATGAATTCGTGCAAACCCATCTAACTGGCCCTGAAATAATTTAACCGTATTCATCTGGCTGGCGTATGAAGAAGCAAGTTTTAAGCGCAAGGCATCATCTTTATCCATCTCGGTTTTACGAGCTTGCGTTACTGCTCTAAAAATATTGATATATGTCGGGTTCTGTACATCCTGTATATATTCGATACCATAAGATGTTTGATATCGATCGGTGCGACCGGGAAAGCCGATGATCATGGTATAATCACCTGCCTTCAATGGTGCTAAGCTCACGGGTAACGAATATTTTGGTTTGAACGGCACATTGCTTTCATTATAGGCTGTCGGTTGATTGTCTTTATCTGCATAGACTCTAAATACGGAGAAATCTCCCGTATGCCGTGGCCACATCCAATTGTCTGTATCGCCTCCAAATTTTCCTATTGATGATGGGGGTGCTCCTACAAAGCGTACATCATTATAAACCTGATAAAGAAACATGAAATATTGATTGCCATTGTAAAAAGGTTTTATTTCTACTTTATACTTTTTATCCGGGTTTGCATTTTTGCTCATTGCTGCGATTAGTTCGGTAATCTTTTTGGTGCGATCCTGCCCTTCTATTCCCTTAAGCATCGGCAGAATGGAGTCTGTTACTTCTTTCATGCTGACTAAAACTTTTACAAATAGCCCGGGTGCCGGGAGCTCTTCTGAGTGATTCTTAGCCCAATAACCATTATCTAAATAGTTTTTTTCTACAGTGCTTAATGACGCAATGGCATCATAACCACAATGATGATTCGTAAAGAGTAGTCCTTCGCTGCTCACAAACTCCGCTGTGCAGTAATCGCCAAAGGAAACGATAGCATCTTTAAGGCTTGGGGATTTTTCGTTATATATCTTGTCAGCCGGTAATTTAAGCCCTAAAGCCTTAGCCTTTTCATAGTTGTAAGTCTGCACTAATGAAATAAGCCACATGCCTTCATCGGCAAGCAACCTAAAGGGGCTGATTATGATCAGCAGAAATAATACGATTCGAATTTGTTTCATGAATTATTTAAAGAATTTAGTTAAGAATAGATTGAATTCCCGGAAGTTCCTTGCCCTCGAAATATTCCAGCATGGCTCCTCCACCGGTTGAGATGTATGATACTTTATCGGAGAGGCCAAACATGTTTACGGCAGCTACTGAATCCCCGCCGCCCACTAATGAGAATGCTCCGTTCTCTGTTGATTCGGCAACCGCTATGGCAATTCCTTTTGTACCCGACTGAAAGTTACTCATCTCAAATACACCCATAGGGCCATTCCACAGTATTGTTTTTGATTTTAGTATTACTTCTCTAAAGTCGGCCAAAGCTTTGGTACTGATATCAAGACCCATCCAACCATCAGGTATATTACGGCTTTCGGCAGTTTTAATCATCGCTTGATTATCAAATTTATCTGCAATGACACTATCTATGGGCAATAACATGTTTACATTTTTTGCTTTTGCTTTTTGAAGCAATTCATGGGCAATATCTAATCGATCATTTTCACATAAAGAGTTACCTATTTTACCGCCTAATGCTTTGAAAAAAGTATATGCCATGCCGCCACCTATAATGATGTTATCTGCCTTATCCAGCAGGCGCTCCACGATAAGAATCTTATCTGAAACTTTTGCTCCGCCAATAATCGCAGTAAATGGATGTTGAGGATTTTTAACGGCTTTGTCGGCGTTCTCAATTTCAGCAGCCATCAGGAACCCGAACATCTTCTGTTCTGCAGGAAAATATTTGGCAATAACTGCAGTAGAAGCATGAGCTCGATGTGCTGTTCCGAATGCATCATTTATATAGACATCGCCAAGTGAACTCAGTTGCCTTGCAAAGGTCTCGTCTCCTTTTTCTTCTTCGGGGTGGAAACGCAAATTCTCTAAAAGTAAAACATCACCCGGTTTCAGCATATCAACTGCTTGTTTTACCTTATTTCCAATGCAATCATTAACAAATTTCACTTCCCTATTTAATAGTGTGGACGTATGGGCCACAATATGAATCAGTGAATACTTATCTTCGGGACCGGCCTTGGGCCTTCCAAGGTGACTCATTAATATCACTACACCACCATCATCTAAGACTTTATTAATTGTTGGTAGTGCGGCTTTAATTCGGCTATCGTCTGTAACTTCTAATGTTTGTTTGTCAAGCGGGACATTAAAGTCCACACGAATGAGTGCACGCTGCCCCTTAAAGTTATAATCCGCAACAGTTCTTATCATGCGAGGCTCGGATTATTTCTTTACTAACTTAGCAAAGTACGCCAATGTGCGAACGAGTTGAGATACATAACTCATTTCATTATCATACCAACTTACGGTTCTAACCAATTGTTGCTCCCCAACCGTGATCACTTTTGTTTGTGTAGCGTCAAACCATGAACCGTATGTAATACCAATAACGTCAGAACTGACGATTTCATCATCGGTATAACCGAATGATTCATTAGAAGCACCTTTCATTGCAGCATTAATTTCATCTGCCGTTACTTTCTTGTTAAGGATAGTGTTCAACTCGGTCAATGAACCTGTAAGGGTGGGTACACGTTGAGCTGTGCCGTCAAGTTTTCCTTTCAAATTAGGCAATACCAATCCGATAGCTTTTGCTGCACCAGTGCTGTTGGGTACTATATTTTGCGCTGCAGCTCGTGCACGTCGCAAATCACCTTTTGGATGTGGAGCATCCTGTGTATTCTGATCGTTGGTATAAGCATGCACAGTAGTCATTAAGCCTAAAACAATACCAAATTTATCGTCCAATACCTGAGCCATTGGAGCGAGACAGTTCGTTGTACAAGAGGCGCATGAGATAATAGTTTCACTGCCATCAAGTATGTTATGATTTACATTAAATACAATTGTTTTTAAATCACCGGTGGCAGGGGCAGAAATCACAACACGCTTGGCTCCTGCTGTCAGGTGAGCCGAGGCCTTCTCTTTGTCGGTAAAAAATCCGGTACATTCCAATACAACATCTACGTTATGGATGCCCCATGGGATATCTGCAGGGCTCTTTTGGGCATATATTTTCACTTCACGTCCATTGACTGTTATTGCATTTTCCGTTGCTTTCACTTCGGCATTAAATCGCCCTTGTGCGGAGTCGTACTTTAATAGATGTGCAAGGACTTTCGGGCTGGTGAGATCGTTAATTGCAACTACTTCTATTCCTTGCATATTAAAAATCTGACGATAAACAAGACGTCCTATGCGTCCAAAACCATTAATGGCTACTTTAACTGTTGACATTTTTACGTGTTTTTTTATTTTATAGTAAAGAGTGAGGCGCAAATTTAGGAAAGCTTCTATAAGTAAAAGTGTAGTGTTAATATTATTCGTGCCTCGCCCTAAAACAGGTTGACCAAAAATGAAACAAACACTGCTCACTTATGGGCAAGCAAGAAAAATAATACCCGCGTAGAAATGGCTAAGAAGGGAATGAAACAAGCCACGGAGATTTATAATAAAAAAATACAAGCGCTATGAAAAAACGGCCGTCTGATTAATTATATTTGAAGTGTTCAGGTAAGGGTGGAAACGGACTGTGCTGAGGAGCAACCCGGATAGTACCAACATCGTGAACCACGAAAAACGAAGCGGTGACTTCGCCTCCGGTTATCTCAACCACTTCATTTTTTGTACAAGTAAAAACTTATAAACCTTTTTCATTTTCTAACAAAAACGGTCAAGCTAT
>JBDHXV010000033.1:0-31282 GCA_039810885.1 Chitinophagales bacterium
TCTTTTAAATCTTTAAAGGGGGCAACCTTGGTGTTAATTGTATTTTTTGAAGCGGCTATCTGCAAAGCATAATATATCTCTGATTTTGTTTCGGTTGATGTTGGTTTTATTGTGTTATCGGTAGTAATGTTAGTCTTACCGGAAATAGTAACGGTTGGACTATCCAGCTTTACCTCCATCTTATCATTATCTTCTTGTTTTACTTTAATGGTTCTGTCATTTATATTAAAAAGGCCATTAACCTCATTCTCCATCTTGTTCTTATAAACTTTTATTGCATCAAAAATGGATTGAGTTAATTCATTTTGTCCTTTATCGGAAGCTAGATATTGTTCTTCATTTTTATTTGTTAAAAAGCCTGTCTCAATAAGAATGGAAGGCATCGTGGTGCGCCATAATACAAGGAAACCTGCTTGCTTCACGCCTCGGGAGTAGCGGCCGTCTTTCTTAAATTCATCTTCAACATAAGAAGCCAGCATTAAGCTTTGATTAATAAATGCATTCTGGTTTAAGCTAAACATGATATAGGCCTCGGGCGAGTTGGGGTCGAAGCCGTCATAGTTGGCACTGTAATCTTTTTCCATAAGAATGGAAGAGTTTTCACGCTTGGCAACTTCAAGGTTCCCTTCCGTTTTATGCAGTCCCATAGTCCAAGATTCTGTACCGTAAGCGCTTGTGTTATTATTAGCATTACAGTGAATGGAAACAAACAAGTCCGCTTTTTGTCGATTGGCAACGGAAGCTCTTTCATAGAGCTCGATAAACTCATCTGTTTTTCGAGTATAAATCACTTTCACACCGGGCATATTTTTTTCAATTAGCGCACCGAGTTTCAAGGCTACGGAAAGGGTAACATTTTTCTCAAAGGCGGTTGAGCCATGGCATCCGGCATCGTGCCCGCCGTGTCCGGCATCGATAACGATAGTTTTCATCGTGTAATTAAAATGCCATGTAACACGTTCCTCGCTTTTTTCTGGTAACAGAAATAGAAGTAAGCTTAATCCAATGTATGCAACGATTTTACTCACCGCGTAATCTTGTTGTAGTTTTGGCCACCGAATTGTAAATGAATATCTCTTCGAGCAAAGTTATTGTTGGAGTAGTAGCATGGTCTAATCGAACAGACATAGGCTTAACGATGCGTTTGTTAATTGTAGTATTCATTGGAACACTGATTTCCCAAAACACTAAAGCATTCAATCTCTATACCAATCCGGTGGGTGCGGATACAATACCGCCGGACACTGCGAAGTTTCAAAGTGATACATTGCGTATTAGTCAGGATGCCTTGGATAAAGCAGTGAATTATCATGCTGACGATTCCATTATATATGATATTGAAAATAAGCTTGTACATCTTTATGGTAAGGCTCATGTAGATTATGGTGACATTAACCTCGATGCAGCCTATATTCAATTTAACTGGGAGGAGAATACCGTAACCGCCTTTGGGTTAAAAGACAGCACAGATAAGTATTATGGGTTACCCCATTTTACGCAGGGTGACGAATCCTATGACGCACATCAAATTACGTTCAATTTTAAAACAAAAAAGGGACGAATATCTGAACTACTGACGCAACAAGATGAGGGCTATTTACACAGTGAAATAATTAAACGAAGCAGCGATGAAACCTATTTTGGCTTTAGAAATAAATACACCACATGCAACTATGTTGACCCTGATTTTTATATCTCAGCACGAAAGGTTAAGGTAATTCCAAAGAAAGTAATCGTTACGGGGCCGGCAAACTTAGTTGTTAGCGGTGTGCCAACGCCCTTGTTTGTCCCTTTTGCCATATTCCCGTTTAAACAGGGCCGCAGCAAGGGAATTATTATTCCCGAGTATGGAGAACGAAACGACCTTGGATTCTATCTTGCTAATGGCGGGTATTATTATGGTGTTAACGATTATTACGACATTGCCTTGACCGGTACTATTTTCTCCAGAGGCACATGGGGATTAAATTTATATTCGAGGTATAATAAACGCTATAAGTACAATGGGAATGTTACCATTAAATATATGCGTGAACGAGATTTTAATGCTGCTGACGCATCTTATTATTTCAGAAACCAGTTTAATGTGATGTGGAATTATAATCTTGATCAAAAAGCAAATCCAAATTTTCGTTTTGGTGCTGCGGTCAACTTTGCTTCCAATGGTTACAATCGACGATATACTTCTCAGGTGGATACACGCTTGAATAATCAATTAGGCTCTTCTATTTCATTCACCAAGCTATTTGGAAACAAACCACTATCCTTTACAGCTAACGCATCACATAATCAAAATTTATCTACGGGTGTAGTGAGCATCGGCATGCCCGAAGCTAACTTCGGGCTATCTCAAATTACTCCGTTTAAGCGAAATAGTGTGGCTGGCCGTCCGAAGTGGTACGAAAAAATTACGGTGGCTTATACTTTAAATGCACGCAATAATATCAGCGGCATAGACAGTGTTTTATTTCAAGGAACTGACGCCAATGCAATCATCAGAAGGCTAATGCGCGTAGCAGCCTATGGCGCAAGAAGCACTGTGCCGATTAATACATCCTTGAATGTGTTTAAGTTTTTTAACGTAACCCCATCTGTTAGTTTTAACCAGTGGTTTTATGGCAAGTCTATAAATAAGAGTTGGAATGCCGACTCGAACCGCGTGGAGTTTGATACCATATCAGGCTTTCGTACAGTGTATGAGTATAATGCCGGAGTTAGCGTGAATACTCGTCTATATGGCATGTATCATTTCAAAGGAAAGATAAAAGCCATACGGCACGTTATGAGCCCTACAGTAAGTTTTACCTACCGCCCGGACTTCTCAAAAGCACAGTATAATATTTACCATTCCGTTCAAGTAGATACTACCGGCAGAAAACAATTGTATTCGGTATTTGAAAATGGCTTGTACGGATACCCTGGTGCTGGAAGGCAGGGTGCATTGAATTTGCTGCTCAATAATAATATTGAAATGAAAATACGCTCTAAGAAAGATACGGTATCGGGATATAAGAAGATTAAAATTATGGACCGTTTTGATTTTTCAACGGGTTATAACCTTGCAGTGGACACGTTACAATTTCAGCCGGTTATTTTACGTCTTATCACGCCTGTATTCACCGGTGTTAATATGAATATAGATGTCAATTGGGATCCATATAGTATAGATCGTAATACCCTTAATCGGGTGAATATATATGAGATTGATGCAAACGGGAAGTTATTACGATTTAATTCAGCACGTATAGCCATAAATGGTTCTTTTAAGAGTATGACAAAAAAACAGTCTCCGCAAAATATTCAGGTGGGCCCGGAGAATTTAAGCGAATATGAACTTCTGCTACGATATCCTGACTTTTTTGTGGATTTTAATATTCCTTGGAATGTATCATTTAGCTATGCACTCAATATAAATAAGCGCCCGCTAAGAACCAAGGATACTATGCTTTATGCTCAAACGCTTAACCTTCGCGGAGATTTGAGCATTACAAAAAACTGGAAAGTTAACGTGGTAACCAATATTGATATTACCGCTAAAAAACTATCTACAACAACGATTGAAATATATAGGGATTTGCACTGTTGGCAAATGCGCTTTGTATGGATTCCCGTGGGAACATACCGCAGCTATAATTTTAGCCTTAATGTGAAATCCGCTCTGCTACAGGATTTGAAAATTAGTCGTCGGCGCGGTTGGAACGACTTTACGTACTAACTTTTAGCTGAATATTTATAGTACGCTTGGATGATTAAATCTGTATTTTCGCAGCAATTTAAAATATGAGCCAATGGCTTTTGACTTTCTACGATTATTAATTCCTAAAGACAGAAAATTTTCTCCATTATTTGACCGAGCTGCTGACAACCTCAAAGAAGGAGGCATTTTATTATTCAAACTGGTTAGTTCAAAAAATGCAGAAGAGCGTGTAACGTTAATGAAAGCAATTGAAGATTTAGAACATGTGGGAGATGAGATAACGCACGAAATTTTCAGTGAGTTAAGTAAAAACTTTATAACGCCATTTGACCGCGAGGATATTTACAAACTGGCAACGGCTATGGACGACGTGCTGGATTTCATTCACGGCTCAAGTAAACGAATTCACTTATATAAGATTGCCGACTTTACACCGGACATGATAAAACTTGCTTCGCTAATACAAGTTCAAACCGAAGAGGTTTGCCGCTGTGTGAATCAATTGAAAAACATGAATAACCTTCATGATATTAATAGCTCGTTGGTACGCATTAATAGTGTTGAAAATCATGCAGATGACGTTTTTGAGAACGCACTGGCCAAATTGTTTGAAGAAGAAAAAAATGCTATCGAACTCATCAAAACTAAAGAGCTACTGAGTATGATGGAAACCGCGACAGATAAGTGTGAAGATGTAGCCAATGTAATCGAATCTATTGTCATCAAAATGGCATAAACAGGATGACATTACTGATAATTGTAGTAATACTTGCCTTAACTTTTGATTTTATTAACGGCTTTCATGATGCTGCTAACAGCATAGCGACAGTTGTTTCTACACGAGTATTGACTCCATTAACTGCAGTAATATGGGCTGCAGGGTTTAACTTTCTGGCATACTGGATCTTTGAACTTAAAGTAGCCGATACAGTAGCAAAAACTGTAAAAATTGATAATATCACGTTAACGGTAGTGGTATCCGGATTGGTTGCGGCAATAATCTGGAACTTGCTAACCTGGTGGTGGGGCATTCCATCCAGTTCTTCGCACACCTTGATAGGAGGCTTTGCAGGAGCCGGCCTGGCACACGCAGGATCATTCTCAGCAATTCAATGGAGTGTTATAATGCCCACCGTGTATTTTATTGTATTAGCGCCTTTGATGGGTATGATTCTCTCTTATTTTATTTCAGTAATCACATTGAAAATATGTCGCAGAGTGAAACCGGATTCAGTAGATAAAATATTTCGTCGCTTGCAATTATTTTCCTCTGCAGCCTACAGTCTCGGACATGGCGGCAATGACGCTCAAAAGGTTATGGGAATTATCGCTGCAGCAATGTTCTCTCAAGGTATGATTGCAGATACGCATCATTTGCCTGAGTGGGTACCCTTATCCTGCTATATCGCTATAGCAGCCGGAACAATGATCGGCGGGTGGCGTATTGTAAAAACAATGGGACAAAAAGTTACTAAGCTGACACCCTTTGAAGGGTTTGGTGCCGAAAGTGCAGGTGCGATAACACTATTTTTGACTCAGCATTTTAAAATCCCCGTAAGCACCACGCATACGATAACAGGAGCCATTATCGGGGTAGGTATTACGAAGCGTATTTCAGCCGTACGCTGGGGCGTAACCATCAAACTTCTTTGGGCGTGGATACTCACCATTCCAGTGAGTGCTACAATGGCTATGATCGTTTATCTCATCTTGAAAAATTTCCTCGGGGAGTAATCAATGATAGAAGGGGAGCAAGCTATCGTAATAGATACCTGCTCTCGTTTTGAGAGGCTCCTTAATTGCAGCCATCCCTTTAATGGAATCACATATATAAATCCATAGCGCAACACCCTGAGGATCAGGTATCGTTTCCCAAGAGTATTTCATTTGAGCTACAATGAATTTATTAGCCTGGTTAAGTAACATTTCGGCTACCTCATTAGCAGCATTTATTTGATTCGCTTTTATCAAAATTTCGAGTAGTGTAACTTCGGTATCTCCGTATGGCAAAACTTGAGGAGTAAACAACTCAAGATAACGGTTAGTGAAACGTACGGCAGTATTGGTATCGCGAAGAGTTAAGGCAAGTTGTGCGGCTGAAAGAAATTGATACTTGTAATTATAGATATAATGTTCAAAAGTCGAATTATCCCGATGTACAAAATGATATTCATATTCATTCAGTAACAACTTTTCATAAGCATTCATTTGAAGTTGAGTTTGGTCATCACCATTATTTAGGATAAGCCGATAAACGAGTCCGTTGTGTTCTAGGTTTTCTTTATATGCTTCATATATGTAATCCGGGCAACTTGTTGCAAAACAGAGCGGGTGTACTGAGAAATTATTCTTTATCAAGTCTATCAAAAAAAGATCGGATGCATAGAGGTAGGGTTGTTTAAAAGAAGCTGTAAACGAAGTTAACTTTTGCGTATTATTTACATCGGATGCGTACAGGTTGAACATAATATTTGATGATTTCAACTCTATCCAATCTTGTTGCTTCTTAAATGTAAAAGCAGCGATTGCAGTTAACTCATCATCAGCAGACACAAAAGGTTCATCGTCTTTTAATAAAACAACACGATTTTCTAACTGTTGATACTGTTGATCGCTGATATTTAATACTAAGCCACTCAGGCGCATAAAATGAATGAACCTTGCTGTATTCATTAGCGCACTGGCTATGATAACATCTTTTCGGTACCGAAATAGCTCTTGTACATATAATATTGAGTAGGTATCATTGTCGCCGCCGGTTACCAATACTGAATTAGGAGGACAAGAAATAAGATAGTTTTTTGCTGTGGCAAGAATAAATTCATCATAAAGCCCTTCCTTAATAAAAGATCTTGCTTCAGCGGCAAAACCCAAAGTTTGTAAGATAGAATAAGCATACATATATTCGTTTGAGTACTTTGTATAGATGTTTCCGATCACAGTTGAGAATAAGTGATTCTGGTCAAATGTTTTCTTAAAATAAGAGATGGATTTCTCTTCTCGTTCGATAAATAACCTAACAGAATCCGGATTAATATCTTCTTTATTAAAAGTGGTATCATAGCGATCCGGCCGGAAATAAGAATCATAAGGCCATAAACTCAGTGAAGCAAGATTAGAGTATGCACGTCCCAAAACGTATAGAATCGAGTCACTTTTATTCTCGATGGGTTCATAAATTTCGATTAAGTCGGCACTCCACTTTTTATATCCAAAAAATGGATGTATGGAAAAACTCGTCGTCATATAATCGTAATCATAAGGCTGCCAATAAGGATTATCATCTTTAGTAGCTCCTTTAAGGGGAAGTTGTTGATATTGCTTTCTATTGTATGACCATAATAAATTAGATTGGTACGGGGTAGAAGGGTCTTTTGATAAATCATACAACTCAATATACCATCCAAAAGGTTTTCGGGCAAACTGAATTTGAATACCCGAACTGAAGGACGTGCTGTAATTAGTCTTAAAGTGCTGTACAACACTTTCATAGGCAGGGAATTTATTAAGATCAGGTATGGAAGGCTGTGCTTGTGAACAGATTATAAAAGCACTAAATAAAAGAGTGAAAATGAGACGCATAATAGTGTTTCAAAACTACTGTAAAAAATGTTCGTCGATCGTGTAACCTTTGCAACGGGTAACCGCTCTACTCACAATGAACCCTAGAGAATACAATGAATGTGTAACACGATATAGCGATGCAGTTTATCGTTTCATTGTCGCTAATTTAAAAGATGAGGAAGATGCACAAGATGTGGTTCAAAATGCGTTCGAGGTTTTATGGAAAAACAGTTACAAGGTCGAATTTGATAAAGCAAAATCCTACCTGTTTACGGTAGCGTATCGCGATATGATTGACTTCATCCGAAAGCATAAACGAAAATTACCATTAGAAGAGCATCATGAAATTATTGCTGCAACAGAAAACCCTTATACCGGCACCACACAAATTATAGGATGCTTTCTTAAAAGATTGCCTGAAGTGCAGCAACATATATTAATGTTGCGCGACTATGAAGGGTATGATTATAAAACCATTGGAGAGATAACAGGATTGAATGAGTCGCAGGTCAAAGTCTATCTCTTTCGTGCAAGAACAGCATTAAAGAAATTAATTGTTAAAAAAGAAAATGTTTTATGATAAACATGCAAAATGTGGATGAATATCTGTTTCGTTCAGTAGAGAACGATTTATCTCCAACAGAAGAGAAATTATTACTTCAATTTTTAGAAAAACACCCGGAGTTTAAGCCAGAACTGAACGCCTATAAACAGACTATTGTTACGCCACCGGCAGAAGTTACTTTTAAGAAAAAATCCACACTTTACAAACCGGATAAGACCTATCGAATTACCATAATGCCTTTGTTCTTGCGCGTTGCGGCCGTTCTTGTTCTGTTATTGTCAGTTGCTACAGCGATATATTATTTCTTGCCATCTAAACATACAGATAAGAATGAGATTGCGGTTGTTAGGCCCAAACAAACAGATGACGTGGATAATAACACAACAATAGTACAACCTGAATCAAAGAGCTCTGTGCCAATCGTTGTTTCAACCTCAAAATCACAAGCATCTAAGAAAAATCCTAAACAAAATTATTCAACACAGCAAAGCATCGAACCTAACAAGACAGAGGCCAATTCAAGTTCGAAAGATTATGCTTTTGATAATAATGTTAATATACCTGTAACAAATCCTGTTGATACGTCGCTTCATATCTATCAAAAGGATCAAACACCATTAAATCAGCTTATTGTGAACAATCAAAACCATACGCAAAATAAGAAGCAGCCTGAAGCTACAATCAAACGGCGTTTAACACCCACAAAGGATAAAAAGACCGGTATCGTAAGTCACTGGCTACGACTCAACGGTAATGATAAACTGGCAAATAGTATTGATTTTGTCTCCCAGCTAAAAGATAAAGAGATTGAAATTTCATACTCTTCCCGTTATATCAATTTTCAAAAATCAATCTCATTAAGAAATCCTTAACAACCATGCAAATACGTATCCTTCTTTTTCTTATTCTAAGTGCTGTTCTAAACGTAGTCCAAGCACAAACACCTAATCTGCAAGGCACCCCTGATACTAATCTTCAGCAGCAGCTCAGTGATATAGAGCAAAAAATAAACGAGCTGCAAAAACAATTCTCGGAGCTATCGCAACAAAAAACACCGGGAGATACTTCCCGAAAGATTATCATCATAGACGGAAAAAATATTGTTATTTCAGACGAACAATTAGAAAAAAGCTTGAACGAACTATCTAAAGATTCTTTGATTCTTGGCAAAGGGTTAAAAATTTACCAATCAGGCGATAGTGTTCTCATTACGTTGGGTGGAATGAAAATTCAGCTGCGTGATTCAGATGATTCAGACAACGTTGTTATAAATGAAGAACAAAAGCAAGAAAAGAACAAGAATACAGACAGCGGCAAAACTGTAAAAACACAAGTATTCAGTCTTCGACTCGGATTTAATAATTATCTGTTTAATAATCGTGTAAATCATATTCCTGCGTATCCTGATTTGGAACTCAATAATGCAAAGTCCTTAAACATAGGGATAGGCATCGTGAACGTGAGAATGAACCTCATCAAGCACTTTCTTCGCTTTAATGTCGGATTACTGTATGACGTTAACAATTATCGCTTCAGTACCGATGCCACACTCATTCCGCGTATAGATTCCGTAGCGTTTCAGCCTAAAGAAATCAATGCAAATGTGTCCAAGAATAAATTGACTACCGGATATCTCATGCTACCTATGAACTTTCAATTTTCAAGTTCTGCAAAATCGAGTCATGCATTTAAGCTCAGTGCGGGTTTCCGAGTAGGGTATCGTATAGATGCACACACCAAACAAGTCGTAAATAATAAG
Source organism: Chitinophagales bacterium (assembly GCA_039810885.1). GTDB lineage: Bacteria > Bacteroidota > Bacteroidia > Chitinophagales > UBA10324 > BJGO01. The sequence goes on from JBDHXV010000033.1 coordinate 9,586, forward strand.
AAGGAAAAAGATAGAGATGACTATAACCTTAATCCTTTAAAGTATGGTTTATCAGCAAGCATAGGCTATAGTTGGTTAAACCTTTATGCAGATTACGATATGAGTACTATGTTCAGGGAGGGAGTGCAACCTTTGCTTACTCCTTTTCAAGTTGGCATAGTGTTAGCAGGCTTTTAAAATCTTCATAATGTGTTGGGTTCACTGAAGCTGAAACGCTTCGCACATTAGGCCCCGCATACCGCGGGGCTTTTTTATTGTATATGGAAAAACATCTTTCTCCAAACGAATTTGTCCATCACACAAGAAAAAAGGTAGAGCCCGCTGTTCAACTCACGAATTGATAAAATGCGATTCGTGGTTTTCCCATTCATTATCACTTTACCATCAACAGAGTATATTGTGTAAGATACTTCGTCACTAAAAGAAATCTCATTAGCTCTAATCTGAATATCAAAAGGAAATTGATAGTATGAGGCATCTGTACATATTGCAACTTCGATATATGAATTTGCAATAGCGCTGCATCCAAATGAATCAGTATAGCTATAGTACACATTGTAAAATCCGACACCGGCTTGCGATGCTAAGAAAATATTTCCGGACAGTAAATCGCCGATAAACGTGCCTCCTTCAGGTAAGCCCGTTAAAATGATATCACTGCTGCCAACGCAAACCGGATTGGGAATACCTTCAATTACGGGTGTGGGGTTAGGATGAATCACTACCTGTATAGCATCAGAGGCCGTACAGCCATTGACATCCGTAACTGTAACACTATAAGTGCCACTTACGCCTATAAAAATGGAATCTGCTATGGCTCCAGTGCTCCAAGTGTAATACCCTTCTGAGCCTTGTGCCTTAATCATTCCGAAAGTTCTTTCGCAAATCGAAATATTCTCGCCCAAGGATACATAAGGTTGAGAAACATTAATCGTATAGATAACCAAACTATCGCCCGGCTGATAAGTAACCGCGTATTGACCTGCATTGCTATAAGTTGTGCCATTAATAACCACACTTTGACCATAACAGATAGTGAGTGTATCATACGTAGTGCTTGCATAGATTGTGTTACCCGTGATGCAAGCCAACAAAACGCAAAGTATATATAATCGCTTTTTCATAAAATGAGGAAATAGTATCTCAAAAGTAATTATTGAAAGTTGTTTCTAATGAAAAAAAGAGATTACAGTTAATTTTGGGCGCGTGACCAAACTAAGTGTTAATATAAATAAGATTGCAACGTTGCGTAATGCACGAGGGGGAGATTTACCCGATTTACTAAAAGTGGCTATAGATTGTCAGCAATTTGGTGCCGAAGGAATTACAGTACATCCGCGCCCTGATGAACGACACATTCGATATCAAGACGTTTATGAATTAAAGCCTGTTATTCATACGGAATTTAACATAGAAGGAAACCCAAATGATAAGTTTATTCAACTTGTGTTGGATGTAAAACCGCAGCAAGTTACGCTGGTGCCCGATGCTGATAATGCACTTACCAGTGACAGCGGATGGGACATATTAAAACACAAAACGTATCTCCGCGGTATTATTGAAACCTTTAAGAAAGCAGAAATAAGAGTTTCTGTTTTCTTAAACCCTGAAGTAGAGATGATACAAGCTGCTGCTGAAATAGGCACAAATCGTATCGAGCTTTATACAGGTTCCTATGCAGCACAGTATTCAAAAAATAAATTAGAAGCAATTGCACCATACCAACTGGCGGCTTCAAAAGCTATCGAATTAGGACTTGGTATTAATGCAGGCCACGATTTGAATCTATCTAATCTTGCATATTTAAAACAGCAACTCACTAAACTGGATGAAGTCAGCATTGGGCATGCTTTAATTTGTGATTCACTCTATTTAGGTTTGGAGAATACTATTCAATTATATAAACGACAGCTGCAGTAGTGTGAAAAGGTTATTTGCAATATATGGTGTCATTGTTTTTGCATTGGTTATCGCATTATCTATACCGGTCTATTATTATGTATTTCTAACTAAAAAAGGTATTGCACGTGACCGTGCCGGGCATAGAATCTCTTGGGTATCGGCTCACATATTATTTTATTTATATGGCATTCGTTTAATAGTTCATGGACGTGAATTGGTTAAACGAGATGAGGTTTACATTTTTGTAGCTAATCATAACAGCTTATTGGATGTGCCTGCCGTTGCCATGGCTACACCAAATACGTATAAGTTCTTGGCAAAACATGAGCTTACAAAAATTCCACTGTTCGGCTATATCATTAAAAATTTATATTTCAGTGTAGAACGTAAGGATAAAGAAGATCGGGCACGAAGCATGAATGAAATGAAGGCGTGTTTAGATCGAGGTGTTTCTCTGTTCCTTTTTCCGGAAGGCACTCGAAATAAGACTAGAGAGCCATTAGCTGTATTTTACGATGGGGCTTTTAAATTATGCTTACACACGCAGCGCCCCATAATGGTATGTACTATCTTAAACTCAAAACATTTGCTTAATGGCACTCAAATGAGGCCCGGACGTATGACGTGCATTTTTAGCGGACCCATACTCCCTCAGCCGGATGACACAATTGACACGTTAAAAGACAAAGTACGAATAGAGATGCTACGGAAGTTGCAAACCACTTGATTCCTGAAACTCAATGTCAGTAGGTATTTCAAAGAGGCTACTTTTCACGGGCACATTCTCTTCAACCTTTTCGGCTACATACTCGTATCCAAAATCTAGAGTTTGGCTTACTTCACGCAGCGGAATATTATTCCAAATGGAATAACGACCGTTAAAATTCATAGCCTCGTATTTAATGGAATAAATGGTACATAGTTTACCGGCTATCATTTCTGTCCCTTGTTTTTCAATTCCGAATTGTTGCATCGTGTTGGCATCAATCTTTGAAAAGTCAATTTGCATCGGGTTCATGTTGCGATTAACTTTCGTGCGATATCCGGTCTTCTTTTCCGGATTAAAACTGTAAGAATACCCGTCAGTATTAATGGTAATCTGAGTAGTGGTAACACGTTGTTTACTCGTATTCATAATAGTTGTAGTTTCAATACGGCGTTTGATGCCATAATCATCAAAATAAATTATGCGTTCGATATCTGAGCCATGAATAGGGCGAACACTCTTCATATAAATAATCCCCGAACGAATTTCCTGAGGGCTGAGTGGGTCGGCATTATTGAATTCGCTTTGCAAATTTCCAGTATCACCAACCTGCGAATGATCTTCCGTAACCTCGGTTTTTGGAGAACAAGAGAATATAACGAATGAGACCAATATGAACACGAATTGACGAAACATACTTAATCGCTCAGTTTTGTTAATGCACCTCGCAAAGCAGCTATGCTGTCGCTAATATCCTGAATGCCGGAAGCGCCTACAGACAAGCGATACCAGTTCGATTCTCTCATTGCCCCAAATGCATAAAAGGGCACTATAGCAAGTCCTGCTTCTTGCAATAAATATTCAGTAACCATGGCAACATTTGTCAGGCGTTCACCATCAGATTTCTTTTTATGGACCAGATTAAATTGTATGGTTAGATATATTGCACTTTGCGGGGCAACTGCATCAACAGGAAATCCCTCTTGTTTCAATTGCATCAATCCTTGGTAGAACCCTTCAAGGCGCGTTTGAATATTTTGCTTAAAGTGTGTAAGAAATTGATTTACGGAATCCTCTTTCATTAAATATCTTGCAGCAGCTACCTGCTCTGCCTTGGGTGCCCAAGCTCCGACATGAGATAAAATCGCCTTCATTTTATCTATTATAGCAGGGTGTCCGAAAGTCCAGCCGACACGCACTCCGGTTGCAGCAAAAGATTTCGATAAGCCGTCTATAAATATAGTATAGTCACGTAGTTCCGGATAGAGTTGAACAGGCTGGTAGTGTATTGTTTCGTTATAGGTTAGTACCCAGTAAATTTGATCATATAAAATATATAACGGTTTTTTATTTTGTTCTTTGCGCCTGTGGTTTTCGTGCAACACTATTTGACAAATGGCATCAAGTGATTCTCGGCTAAAAGAGGTACCGGTAGGGTTAAGCGGTGAACATAATGCCAATAAAGTGGCATCGCTGATGTGAGGTTTTATTTCTTCTGCCGTAGGTAAGAAATTATTTTCGGGCTTCGTTTCAACAGGAATACCAATTGCCCCAACCAGATGGCAGTAATGGTTATTATTCCATGAGGGCACAGGGTAAATGACTTTATCGCCGCAGTTAAGCAAGGTTACATAGGCCGCATAGATAGCAGGCCGTGCGCCACTGGTTACCAAAATGTCATTAGGCACATAACTGAGTTGCATGCGTTCTTTCAAGAAGTGGCTAATTGCATTTCTCAACTCGGCGATACCGTTTGCTGCAGGGTAGTTGGTTTGTTTTTCACGATATGCTTTTACAATTTCTTCTTCAAACTCTACAGGTATAGGAAAAATCTTAGGATCGAAATCGCCAATAGTGAAGTTGTAAATCTTTTTTCCTTTTGCGATCATATCATTGATTTCACCGGCTAACTTAATTATCTCTGAACCTATTAGGTTTTCAGCCATTTCTGATACTTGCATCGTCTGATTCATAAATAAACTTTTGAAGTGTACTAAAGTAAGCATTAATCAAAAAAGAGTAACATATAGAAAAGCACATCGGCAGCCCATTTAAGCCGGCCTAATTAATTTGTATCTTGTACCGCATAATGATTTCTGTACAAAATTTAAGAAAAGAATATAACGGCAAGGAGGTATTGAAGGGGGTTTCTTTTGAAATAAAAGAAGGAGAATTTTTCGGATTACTTGGGCCAAATGGAGCGGGCAAAACAACAACAATTTCTATTCTAAGCACAATACTTTCGCCGGACAGCGGCAGTGTAACTATTGCAGGGCTTGACGTTAGAAAACAAGCGCAAAAATGCAAAAGCCTCATTGGTATTGTACCTCAAGAAATAGCACTTTACAAAGAAATGTCGGCATTTGACAATCTTATGTTTTGGGGTAGTTTGTATAATCTGAATCGAAACACACTTAAGACAAAGATTTTTGAGACTTTACATCTGTTTGGACTTGCCGACAGAATGCATGATAATATAAAGGAATACTCCGGCGGCATGATGCGCAGGGTTAATATAGCTTCCGCATTGCTGCATAATCCAAAAGTCTTGATTATGGATGAGCCTACGGTGGGCGTTGACCCGCAGAGTAGAAATTTAATTTTTGAAGTTGTAGAAAAACTTCATCATGAGGGATTGACCATCCTTTACACAACCCATTATATGGAAGAAGCAGAACGGCTTTGTGAGCGACTTGCCATCATTGATAATGGAGAAATAATTACTCAGGGGGTTAAAGAAGAGTTGAAGAAAAGTGTCCCGATGAATGAGTTAATTAAGATTTCGATAAACAATCTTAACAATGAAGTTTTTGAGAAACTAGCCTCATACTGGCCTCATCTAAAGCAAGAAGAAGAAACTTTATTGTTTAGTGTAAACGATTCTCAAAAGGAACTAGCAAAAGTGATTTCAAAATGTAATGAGTTGAATTTAGAGGTGAAACAGATAGACATCCAAAAAATTAATTTAGAAATGGTGTTTTTACATCTCACCGGAAAACAATTAAGAGATTAGACAATGATGAAAATTGTACTTAAAGATTTAAAGCTTTTCTTCAAGGACAGAAAAGCTTTGTTGTTGACATTTCTATTGCCTTTAGTTCTTGCAACCTTATTTGCATTTGCCTTTGGTGGAGTAGGCCGTAACACGAATGCGGATAAAGAATATGATTTACCCGTGTGTGATTTAGACTCTAGTGCGGCATCAAAAATGACAATACTAGTTTTAGATTCTCTAAAAACGCTTCACATAGTACCTGTTCAACTGAGTCATGCTCAGAACGATATTAAGAAAGGTAATATCGATTGTGTACTCATTCTTCATAAAGGCTTTTCAGATTCACTGAACATAGGAAACCCCTTGCCTGTTGAATTGCAGTACGATGAATCCAAAGAAATGCAGATCGGTATGTTACAACAATCTTTGATACCTACTTTAAGCATGCTGCCCTATAAAAACACGGAACATATTCCTATAATGATGAAAAATATGTTTGGCAAAATGATGGGTAAGAGACACAACGAAACTGAGGGTAAAGTGAACCAACAGTTTGATGAATTATACCAATCTATTGGAGAAGGCATAGAGGCAAATCCGAATGCCAATCAAAATATCGGCTTTAGTATGAATGCACAAATAACGATGACCAAATTGGTGTCATCAGTAGATGACAACACACCGGGGTTAGTGCAGGCAATCGGCGGCGTTGCTGTGATGATGTTGTTGTTCTCTGTTACCGGCGTTGGAACCGGTTTATTAGATGAAAAGCAAGAAGGCACTTTGAAAAAGCTATTATACTCTCCGATAAGACCAAATCAAATATTGTTTGGAAAGATGCTGTCTGCTAATATGATATCAATCGCACAACTTACGGTTATGTTTTGCTATGCCTCGTTCGCATTCGGATTAAAAATCTCAAATCATTGGCCTTCGCTTCTGTTGATGATTATCGGAACAGCATTTGCGTGCTCTGCCTTTGGTGTTTTTGTTGCGTCCATTGCTCAATCACGTCAACAGGCACAAAGTCTCTCTACATTAATAATTCTTATAGTAAGTGCTATCGGAGGCAGTATGATTCCTATTTTCTTTATGCCGGCTATTATGCAAAAGATAGCCGTTATTTCGCCTAACTATTGGGCCATGCAAGGATTTTTCGACATCTTTTGGAGAAATCTTTATATAACAGATTCAACTTTTTTAACAAGAGTAGCCGTACTGCTTTTTATAGGCATCGTATTAAATCTTATTGCGCTGTACTTCTTTAAAAAGAATATTGTTGAACACGTTTCGTGATAGCATACCCGCTCTATCCAAACACTTCACAAACTCATTTCTACAACAATGTATAAAGAAGTTAACAAGAATAAACTAAAAGCAAGTTATCGTGAGAATAGTGTTTCTTCTTTGATTAAATTAAATGATTCACGAGCGGAATAATGAAGAGAATAATACTTGTATCTATTGTGTACTTATCTATTGTTGCAGGTGCAATGGCCCAAAACTCAGGGCTGTTATCAGGTAAGATTACGGACTTGGGCACGAATGAAGCCTTAGTTGGGGCAACGGTTTATATTCCTGATTTAAAAATAGGAACGATCACTGATTCTTTAGGGTATTACCGCTTCATCAGCTTACCTAATACAAAGCTATTGATAGAAGTATCATATAGCGGCTACCAACAAATAGCACAGATGGTTGATATATCTAAGACGGCACAATTTGATTTTAAGTTGAAAATTGCTATAACTGAATTAGGAGGAGTAGTGATAACAGGCCTATCAGTGGCTGCGGAGAGAAATCGAACTCCAACATCAATTACCGTTATTCCACCGATCGAACTTAAACAACTGGTAGCAACAAATATAATCGATGCAGTTGCTACCCGGCCGGGCATTTCACAAATAACTACAGGTCCGGGCATCTCCAAACCTGTGATTCGCGGATTGGGTTTTAATCGGGTTGTTGTAATACACGATGGTATAAGGCAAGAGGGTCAGCAATGGGGAGACGAGCACGGCATTGAAGTTGATGAATATGGAGTGAACCGTGTCGAGATTCTGAAAGGAGCAGCCAGCCTAGCTTTTGGCAGTGATGCTCTAGCGGGGGTTATTAATTTGTTGTCTGACCCTACATTACCTGATGGTGTTGTAAAGGGGCACTTTTTAATTAATTATCAAACAAATAATGGCCTAATAGGAAGTTCATCAAGCATTGGCGGAAATCAGAGAGGTCGTGTTTGGAGTATTCGACTTAGTCAAAAAAACACCCATGCCTATAAAAATAAATATGATTGTTATGTTTTTAATTCGGGATTTCAAGAAAAGGCGGCAGAGGGTTTAATAGGTTTGAACAAGTCGTGGGGATATGCGCATTTAACCTTTAGCTTATATAGCCTTTCGCCAGGTATCATTGAGGGTATAAGAGATTCGGTATCGGGTAAATTTCTTAAACAAGTTGCATTAAGTGACACACTGGCATCTGAATCTTTAGCTACACTGCCGGATTATATTGCCTACCGAAACTTTATTCCTTTTCAAAAGATCGATCATTTCAAAATTGTTTCTAATAACAACTTCTACTTGAGAACGGGCTCATTAAAAGCCACCCTGGGATGGCAGCAAAATTTACGGCAAGAATATACAAACATACTTTACCCGAAAGAGTATGGACTTTATCTGTTATTGAACACTCTAAACTATGATATTCGATATAATGTACCACTTAAAGAATATTTCGATTTTTCCGGTGGTATTAATGGAATGTTTCAGAACTCAACAAACAAAGGCTCAGAATTTTTAATCCCCGATTATCATCTTTTTGATTTCGGTATCTATACATTAGTCAATAAATCGTGGAATAAATGGACACTAAGCGGAGGCATTCGATATGATACTCGTAATATCAACAACAAAAATCTTTGGTTGAACCCTAACGGTGAGCGAGTTGAATTACCGGAACCCAACTCGACGCAGAAATTCAAAGCATTTCATACAAATTATGGATTTGTTTCAGCCAGTGTTGGAATGACCTTTCAAATCAATAAAACGATTTACAACAAATTGAACCTATCAAAGGGGTTTAGAGCGCCCAGTATTGCAGAAATAGCTATAAACGGTATTCACGAAGGTACGATGCAATATATTATAGGCTCAACATTGCTTAAACCGGAGAAAAGTATTCAGTTAGACTATACCTACGGTATAAACACAGAACATATAACATTGGAGATTGATTTATTCTATACGGATATCAAGGACTATATTTATTTGGAAAAGATGAATAATGCGTTTGGCTCTGATTCTATTACAGATGGTTATCAAACTTTTCGTTACACATCGGGCAATGCTCATTTGTATGGTGGTGAGTTTTCTATGGATTTGCATCCACACCCTTTAGATTGGCTACATTTTGAAAATAGTTTTTCTTATGTCAGGTCAATTCAAGTCAACCAACCGGACAGTATGAAATATCTTCCATTTACTCCTGCTCCTAAGCTACAATCAGAACTTAGATCAAATTTTAAAAAACTTACAAAACATTTTTCAAGTGCATATTTTAAAATAGGCATGAATTATTATTTCAGCCAAACACATTATTATAAAGCTTATGACACAGAGACAGCTACCCCGGGGTATTGCTTAATTCATCTTGGTCTGGGTTTCGATCTTACTAATCGAAACAGAACTCGATGTTCTGTTTATGCAAGCATTACTAATTTGACGAATGTAGCGTACCAAAGTCATTTGAGCCGCTTAAAATATTTGGGGAAGAATTATGCCAGCAATCGAACAGGCGTATTTGACCCGGGGAGAAATATCAGCCTTAAAGTGATTGTACCCATTCTCTTCAAGAAGTAATCTTAAAACTTATCTATAATTATTTACTCGAATGCCCCCAGGTGATGGTAAGGGCATAAACATAGTCAGGTTGCTTTCGACGCACTTGACGTTGTAAGAGAAAGCCGGCTTCCAGATCATTCTGTTTGTCCACTTTGTATTTAATACCTGCTAAGTATCGAGTGCGATTTAAAAAATCTTCTGCCGGTGGCCGAACTCCAAATCGCAAGTAGCCTTCGAAGTATATAAATGGACTTATTTTCTTATTGAGTTTGTATTGCAAGGAAGTCTTGTTTCTGAAGTACCAATTACCACCGATGCCGACATCGTCTTCAATATCTGATTGAAATTGCTCTCGGTTGCTCAATTTGAACTTTCCGAATTTAACTGACTCGATAAGATTTCCATACCATTGATGGCGAGGGATCCACCCCAATTCAATATCGTTCTTCATATTAATAACATAGGCTGTAGTAATTGAGATACTCTTCGTGAGATCATAGTCGACTCCTAAATCTAGAAAAGTGTAATCTATACGAGAATAGTTATTGGTAAAACGAATTTGATACTTCGCATGTGTGTAGGCATTGCGCCATACTTTGTAGTTCCATTCATAGCCAAGCCATACTTGTGCATCGTTTGTTTGTGCATTAACACGCACGCAGGGCACGAGTATTAAAGAAATGATTACGAAGATCCATCGCTGAATATTCACCTCGCAATATTAATCAAAGAATCGGTTAAGCAATTTTCGCTTTTGATTCTCTTATATGCAGGGCCTTGTGATAAATTATAGGGAATACCAGTAAGGTGAACACGGTAGCAGTAATTAACCCGCCAATAATGACCACGGCCAAAGGCTTTTGACTCTCAGAGCCAATACCGGTACTCATTGCAGCAGGTAATAAACCTATCGCAGCCATTAAGGCAGTCATAATTACCGGGCGTGTTCTGATTTTTACGGCATTCATAATTGCACTGTTTAAATCCCCCACGATTTCTAATTGCTTATGAAATTCAGAGATGAGGATGACACCGTTTTGTACGCATATACCAAAGAGTGCAATGAATCCTACGCCTGCAGAAATACCAAAGTTTATTCCGGTAATATGTAAAGCCAATATACCGCCTATTAATGCAAAGGGCACGTTGATGAGCACATATCCGGAATCTTTTGCATTGCCGAACATGATGAACAAGAGTATAAAAATGAGGATTAGACTTATGGGCACAACCTGGGCTAATCGTCCGGTGGCGCGTACCTGATTCTCAAATTCGCCGGTCCATCCCATACGATAGCCGTTAGGCAACTGTATATTTTTGTTTACTTTTTGTTGCGCTTCCGCAATGGTACTTCCGAGGTCACGTTCCCGCACGGAAAATTTCACACCTATAAAACGATTAGTATTGTCTCTGTATATAAAAGCCGGGCCAGTTACCTGTCTAATTGTTGCAATTTCTTTAAGGGGTATTTGCTTCCCTGTAATCGTTGGTACCATTAGCATCAAAATATCTTTCTCATCACGCCGATAATTCTTTTCAAAGCGGATACGGATATCAAACTTGCGTTCGCCTTCATATTTTGTTGTAGCCGTTTTGCCGCCAATGGCCATCTCAATCACTGCTTGCGCATCGGCCTTGGTAACACCTTGTAAAGCCATTTTTTCTTCATCGAGAATTACGCTGATTTCCGGTTGCCCGATGTTTCTTATAATTCCGACATCTTTAACTCCGGGTATGTCCTTTATTTGATTGATAACCAAAGTGGCATACTCATCCAGTTTATCCAGGTCACTACCATAAATCTTAACGGCATTTGATGCTTTAATTCCGGCAACCGCCTCAGCCACATTATCTATTATGGGTTGTGAATAGTTGTAAATAACGCCTTGATAATTGCTGAGTTCCTTGTCCATTTCGGCGATAATTTTCTCCATATCATATCCTTTTCTCCACTTCTCTTTTGGAACAAGGTCAACTTGAAATTGTACAAAGTAAAAGCCGTTAGGATCTGTTCCATCGTTACTTCTACCGGCTTGTGATAATACATCTTTTACTTCAGGGAATGTTCTTAATGTTTTTCGTAGTTGGCCGGTAAGTTTCACACTTTCAGGCAAGGACATGCTCATGGGAAACTCTGCTGTAACCCACAGAGCCCCTTCATTCAATTGCGGCAAAAATTCGGTTCCGAGGAACTTGGTTGATGCAATGGTCAGGATGAAACTAAGACCGGCAATGATCATGGTTGTACGTTTATTTCGGAATGTTAATGCAAAAGCATTCCCTACTAAACGATTTACATTTCTTGTTACGAAGTTGTCTTTCTCAACCACATTCTTATTGAGTAGAATAGAACATAATAAAGGAACCAACGTGAGCGTAAAGATGAGCGCACCTAATAGAGCAAAGCCTAAGGTCCAAGCTAAAGGCGAAAACATTTTACCCTCAACCTTTTCAAAAGAGAATATAGGCAGTAATGCACTAATGATAATGAGTTTGGAAAAGAATATGGCTTTTCCCATTTGCACACCGGTAGTCTTGATTAAACCCAACTTTGCCAGCTTATTAAAACGTTCCATCCCCATTTTATGTGCCCGTTGATCGAGTGCTACAAACACACCTTCGACCATGACGACAGCACCATCTATGATGATACCGAAGTCCACGGCACCCAATGATAACAGGTTTGCACTCATGCCTTTTAACATCAACATCAAGAATGAAAACAATAATGCTAACGGGATAACTATAGCCACAATGAGTGTAGTGCGCCAGTCTGCCATAAAGAGAAACACAATGACCGTTACCAATATGATTCCTTCGGTAAGGTTATGCATCACGGTATGGGTACAGTAAGTCATCAGGTTGTCGCGGTCATAGAAAGTCTCCATTTTCACGTCAGAGGGCAAAATGGATGTATTTAATTCGGTTATTTTTTCCTTAACCCGTTTTAACACTTCGCTTGGGTTTTCACCTTTGCGCATGACCACAATGCCTTCCACGACATCATCATTATCATTTAACCCGACTTGTCCAACACGGGGCTTGCTTGACTCTTGCACGGTAGCTACATTTTTGACCAACACCGGGTTGTCATTAAATATATCAACTATCGTATTTTCAATATCACTCTTAGAGTCAATAAGGCCAATACCCCGAACCACAAAGGCCTGTCCGTTCTTTTCGATTACATCACCGCCAACATTCAGATTGGACTTGCTTACGGCATCATACAGTTCTAAAGGTGTTAATCCATATTGCTGTAACTTAATAGGGTTGGCGCTTATTTCATAAATCTTTTCTTGACCACCGAAGGCAACGATATCTGCAACGCCCGACACCCGTCTCAGTTCACGGTCAATTACCCAGTTCTGAATTGTTAGTAAATCACGTGTGTCGCGAACATCGCTTTTAAGAACATAGCGAAATATTTCACCGGTAGGACCATAAGGAGGTTGCACTTCCGGATCTACGCCATCAGGCAACTGAACATTCATCAATTGATTGTTTACCTGTTGGCGAGCAAAGAAATCTTCTACATCATCTTCAAAAATGATTTTAACGACCGACAATCCAAACATGGTCACGCTTCTAACATTGGTTTTGCGTTGCACGCTGTTCATTGCAATTTCAATGGGGGTAGTAACAAACCGTTCTACTTCTTCCGCACTGCGTCCATTCCATTGTGTTACAATGATAATTTGTGTATTGGTTACATCGGGAAATGCTTCAATGGGTATTTTAATAAAACTGATGACACCGGCGATGACTAATATCAATACCCAAAAGAAAGTGAAGAATTTATTCTTCAGCGAAAAGCCGATAATATTCTTAATAAACTTGTTCATAGCCTTTTAGTCGTTTAAAGCGTCGTAAACCAATAAGGCGTTATCTGAAATGACTGTTTCACCTACTTCAAGTCCGCTGTTGATATAACTGATATCGTTTAATTGACGATAGACTTGCACCTGACGTGTTTCGATATTATGTCTGTCGTGAAATATTAGAACCCAGTATTTGCTTTTATCAAATAATACAGCCGAGGAGGGTATTGCTGTCATCGTTTTACCTTCATTGTAATTCATACTTACGGTGCAGTTCATTTCGGGTTTAAGCTTAAAGTCAGGGTTGGGAATCTGAACGCGCACTTTCATCGAGCGTGTATCGGGGTCAATAGCATTAAAGATTTTATCAATCTTACCGGTGTAGATGTCATTGGGGAAAGCCAGTAACTTGATATCCGCTTCATAACCTACTTTCACGGTTCCTATATCACTTTCATTGACATTAGCTAAAGCCCACACTTCATTAATATCAGCGATAGAAAACAAGGGTTCAGTATTGTCTGAGCGTATTTGCTCGTTTTGGTTAATCTTTTTTGTAACCACAAACCCACTGATAGGAGCCACTACGTTATAGATAGAGCCATTTCCCAAACTATAGATTTTGTAAATCTCATTAATACGGTTCAGTTCAGCTTTTGCTTTATCTAATTCTCGTTCGGCGGCAAGCACATCTTTTTCAGAATTAAGTTTTCCGGCATATAAATCTTTAGCAACCTGCAGATTTTTTTCTGCTATAGCCACATCGTTTTGTGCATCGAGGCGTTCCTTTTCATAGCTTGCAACTTCGCCACTTCTGATGCTAGCCAATACTTGTCCTTGTTTTACATAGTCGCCAAGTTCAACTTGAATACTGATTACCATACCGCCAACTATAGGATATACTTGCGCCAGTTTATTATTGTCTGCCGTTATTTTTCCGAATAATAATAAACGGTTTTTAACCTCTTGCATGTCGGCTTTATAGAATTTGCATCGGTTCATCATGGTATCACTCAATGAGAAAGCCGTGACATTTTCTTCAAGGGGCTTTTGCTTACATGAAGTGAACAGTGTGAAAGTGCTAAGGAATAGCGCTGCTCCAAGAAGGAGGTTCCTATAACGGTAATGATGTATGAATCGTGTTTTCATTTTATTTAGTATAAGTCTTTTCCTGCAAGGTTGCTTAATTCTTCGGCAGTGCTGACTAGTTGGATATTTATCCGTGCTAGTTCAGATAATACGGAACTGTATGCTTCAAAGAAATCAACGAACTCGATGAGTGTAACGTTTCGTTTTTGAAAGTTATCGCTCATCCCTTTCATTGTTATTTCAAAGTCAGCATTATACATACTGTTTGCTTTCAAGTATTGTGATACGCCTTGGTTATACAGTTGATACTGATTGGAAATTTTATTATTAATTTCAGTTTCAAAGGCTTTTAAAGAATAATCGGTGCTCTTGAGTTGAAACTGCGCTGTTTTAATATTGCCTTGATTCCTGTTCCAAAGAGGTAAGGGTATATTAACTCCGCTGCTGAATTGATGATAGAATGCTGCACCTCGTTGATCGTATCCCCCAAAGAGGTTGACATCGGGTATGGTAAGTCTTTTTTGATAACTTAAATATTGAGTGGCAAGAATTTTATTTTGTTGAAGTATCAATAAATCAGGATTATTCTGATAAGCCGAGTTTTTTACATCTTCCATCGAAATCACTTTTATATACTTATTTATATCTTCCGGGCTAAAAACAAATACTATGCTCTTATTTGTTTGTAATAAAGTTTGCAGTTTGGTCATACTTTCGTGATAATCGTGCAGCATTTCACTTAAAGCATTGTTTAATGTCATATAGGTACCTTTCAAGCGAACGACATCTTTTAACGGAAGATTCCCTTTCGCTGCCTGAGCATCATAAGCATTAATAATTGAATCCAGCAATTGAAGTTGTGTTCGATAAGCGTTGATGGAGTGCTGATATTGGGCTACAGAAAACAACTCGGTGTGCATAGTGTATTTTAATTGCCTGATAAGCTGTGTAAATTCCAGTTCTGCTATGGTGACATTTGTCTTTGCCATATCTATCTCAGATTTGCGTTTGCCTCCTAATAATATCAATTGGTCAATCTGAAAAGATTTCTCGCCATCAGCGCCTATATTGAAATACTTCTTGTTATCGTGGTCATATAGATCAATTTCGCCCGTGAAAACCGGGTTAGGGTATAACTTATTTTGAAGTACCTGGGCTTTTTGCGCTTCTATATTCATCTGTGCAGCTAACAAGTAATAACTATTTGATTGAAAGATGCTATCTGCCTGACGCAGGTTAACTCTTAGCGTATCTTGAGCTTGCGTGCTGAATGAGCGAGTAAGTAAAATAAATATCAGTAAAATGATACTGTTATAATGCTGAGGTGATTTCACTCTGCAAAGCACTACCACAACGCCTTAAAGATGTCTTAATAATTATTAAGTTTTACTTAATGCAAAGGAAGTTCTATCATGAACGTGTTTAGGTTATGTCCATCATTAGAATAGTGAATTGTGCCATGGTGTAGGGCTACTATTTTATTGATAAGTACCAGACCCAAGCCGAACCCCCGTTTACCTTTACTATTGCTGCCTCTAAAGAAGTGTTGAAATAAAAACGACTGCTCTTTCTCAGATAATATCGGACCCTTATTACTAATGTTTATACTCAACATGTTTTTTTCATTCTTGAGTAAAATGGAAGCATACGGCTCGTCGGAATAATGAAGACAATTCAACATCAAATTTTGAAACACGGCGCGGAGTAATCGTTTGTTCCCTTGTATGGTTAACATTTGATCGTTAATATTTTCGTCTTCATAGTTTAATTTAAAAACAAAATCAGCTTGAATCTTTTGTAATTCGCTCATAAGGTCGAAAATAAGCTCATCAATACGTACAGCTTCTATTTGCTGCTGATTTCCAGATTCTGTCTTAGCAATTTCTAATAAAGCATTAATGATTTCACTTAGGTTGCGTGTGCCCTCTTTTTGTTCAAGGAGCATCTCTTGTAATTTTTCAGTATCTTTCTCTTGTTCCATACGATCGAAGTTGGATACCAATATGGCAATTGGTGTTTTCAACTCGTGCGAAATATGGTGAATAGCATGTTTCTGAAATGCGAAAGCCTCATTCAACCGGATCATTAATTCATTAAACCGCTCTGCAAGGATTTGTACTTCATCGTGTGTAGCTTCAACCTTTACCGGCGTGAAAGAACGTTCAAGATCAAATTCTTTAATAGATTCCGTAAGCGTTTGAATGGATTGTGTAATTCTTCTGCTTAAATACCATGATGAAGTGATAATAATTATAGAGATGAATATAAAAGTCAGGCCAAGCATATTTCTTAAATAATCGAGTTTGCTGTACCCGAAGTGATCATAGGCTTTACTGATAGCATAGAAGTGATCGCTTCCGTGATTAAAAAAAAGGCCAACAACATCATAGCGTTCATCTTTACGTTCTATCCATGATTTCTTCTCGTTTAGAGCATTTAATAACTCACTCGAGAAAGGTATCGGTATGTTGTCTATACTTGAGTAGATTAATTTTTTTGAGCTGTTGAAGATTAAAAGCTTTTCATCTATCAAATCTTCAATATTGAGCATATCCAGTGAAGAAATTAGTTGCTCGTCTAAATGTTTAAACTGAGTCAGATATTTGAAAGTGGTTATTATTTTTTCTTTTTGTCTTTGTTGAAATTCTTCTTCACGATACTGAGCAAAACGATTATAGACCAAAAGAAAAGAAAGCCCGTTTAACAGTATGGCAACAAATGAAAAATACAGAAGTATTTTATACCGTATGCTCATTAAACAGATAAGTAATATCCAAACCCGATACGAGTTCGAATGGTGTTTTTATCAAAAGGTTTATCCAACTTCTTTCTTAAGAAATTAATATAAACTTCTATTGTATTGGTGTTGGCATCAAAAGCCGTTCCCCAAATTTCCTTAATCAATTCACGTTTGGTTACAAGTTCGCCTTGAGCCTTAACGAGCTTAAATAATATCTGATATTCTCTGGAAGTTAATTCCATAATCTTTCCGCCACGGGTAACTTTTTTCACATCATCACGAATCACGATATCGTCAAAATGATACTCTGTTTTAGCTTCTGCAGCAGATACACTTTGGTCGGCACGTTTCAATAAGGCATGAGATCGCAGTAATAATTCTTTTGTGTAAAAAGGCTTTGTGAGATAATCATCTGCACCGGCCTCAAATCCGGTAACCTTATCTTCCAGTTCGTCAAATGCAGTAAGAATTAAAACGGGACTTTGTTTATTTTTCTTACGTAACTCTCGAACCACTTCATAACCATTCATACCGGGTAGATTAATATCCATAACAATAAGGTCATATTCGTTCTTATTCAATAGGCGACTGGCAATATTTCCATCAAAAGCCGATTCGGTTTGCCAATCATCAGCCCGAAAAGCTTCTTTGATGTTTGTATGTAAGGCCGGGTCGTCCTCTACAATTAGAACTGTTCTCATATAGTGTGATTATTGTACACAAAGGTAATCAGGCTAGCACCATAACCATACCTTTTACCAAAGCTTAAATTAAAATTCATCTAAAATTGATTCAATGCCTTTTTAACCGAACTTTGCAAGGCATTTATATGGCTTATGAAAAATCCCAAAGACACTCTTATTGTAATGACAGAACTCATTCAAATAACAGATGCAAATAACTTAGGCAACCTTCATGGCGGGCGACTTATGTATTGGATGGATATATGCTCGGGAATCTCTGCATCTAAACTAGCCGAGCGCCCTGCTGTAACAGCGTCTGTTGATAATGTTTCTTTTCGTGAACCTATTCATGTGGGCGATGTGGTAACAATTGAGTCGAGGGTAACGCGCACCTTCAGAACATCGATGGAAGTATATCTGGAAGTGTGGGTTCATAAAGATTATGGCAAGCATAGAGTAAAAAGTAATGATGCCTATTACACCTTCGTATGTTTGGACCAGGAGGGCAGGCCGACACCGATAAATGATGAAATTAAACCTGAGTCGGAACATGAATTAAAATTATATGATGGTGCTTTACGTCGCCGTCAAGTGCGCTTAGTATTAGGTGGCCGTATGCGAGTTGAGGATGCAAATGAGCTGAAAGCCCTATTTTTTCACGATAAGCAATAAAGTCAATGGAAGTCTTACACTGTTCATTTGAGTGTTACCCTGCTGCCAAAGTTGGTGGCCTGGCAGATGTTGCAGGCTCACTACCCAAGTATTTGAACCAAGCAGAAATTTCTTCGGCCCTAATCATGCCTAAATTTGATACCGCTTGGCTGAATCAGGCTTCCCTTATCGAGGATTATGCAGGTTCGTTTCGGTGGTATAACGGAGAGGTAAACTATAGAGTGTTACGAGAAGAGAAAAATACGCTTGGCTTTTCTTTATATGTTGTAGAATTGGATGAGCTATTTTATCGAAAGGGAATTTATGTTAGCGAACAAGGCTACGGATATCGTGATGAAATAGAGCGATATGTTGCCTTTCAACTGTCCGTTTTGAATTGGCTAAAGCAATTTGAAAACAAACCTTCATTAATTCATGCACACGATCATCATTGTGGATTAATTCCTATGATGATACGAAACAGTACCGAATATAAAGAGTTAAAAAACATCAGAACCGTATTCACCATTCATAATGGATTGTATCAAGGGGCGTTTAGCTGGGAGAAAAAATACTTACTACCATATCTACCCGCAAACACTTTCGGATTACTCGACTGGAATCACGCCATAAACCCAATGGCTACTGCGGTGAAATGTGCTGATGCCGTAACCACGGTTTCCAACGGATATAAGCAAGAATTAATGCAATACGCCAACGGCCTTGAATCATTATTCCGCCAGGAACAAAAAAAGTTTTACGGTTTTATTAACGGCATTGACGATGAAGTATGGAATCCAGCAAATGATAAATACATATCACATCATATTAAGTCAAATGACGTAAGTGCATTTAAAGCTGCAAACAAAAAAGCTCTTTGTAAGGAGTATAGCTTAGATAGTACAAAGCCTTTATTTGCTTTCATCGGTCGCTTGGTCATGGAAAAGGGAGCAGACTTGATACCCGATGCAGTAAACGAATTTTTAAAAGATAACGACGCACAATTCCTATTTTTAGGTTCAGGAGCAAGTGACATAGAATATGCATTACGAAGGCTGGCTACCATACATTCTGATAAGGTTTATTTTATTCAAGGATATAATGAGCCCTTGGCACACCGGTTATATGCATCTGCCGATTTCTTATTGATGCCATCGCGTATTGAGCCTTGCGGCCTAAATCAAATGTACGCCATGCATTATGGCACGATACCCATTGTGAATAACACCGGAGGCTTGCATGATACAGTCTATGATATTACGGAAAGCATGCCCCGAGGAATAAAAATGAATAAGGTCAATGCAAATGAGTTGCTTAATGCTATGTCGCGTGCCTTAAGTTTATATCGTCACGAACCTGTTATGAACTCGATTCGCCAAGAGATTATTAAAATTGACTTTTCATGGACAAATACCGTTAAACCTTATATTCAACTTTATTCAACTCTTTTTAAATTACAAACTGATATATGATAAAAATGGTTTGCCTCATCTTAGGTGGTGGCGCCGGAACGCGCTTATCACCCTTAACTGAACAGCGCTCAAAGCCGGCAGTACCTATTGCCGGTAAGTATCGTTTAATTGATATACCTATATCGAATTGTATCAATAGCGGTGTGAAGCGCATGTTTGTATTAACCCAATTTAACAGTGCCTCACTTAATGCTCATATTAAGAACACCTATCACTTCGATGTATTCCATCCGGGCTTTATTGATATCCTTGCTGCAGAACAAACACCGGGAAGCAAAGAGTGGTATCAGGGTACAGCAGATGCAGTGCGTAGAAGTATGCATCATTTGGTTAATCACGACTTTGACTATATCCTTATTTTATCCGGCGACCAGTTGTATCAAATGGATTTTGAGCAAATGGCTAAATACCATATTGAAAAAGGTGCCGAGTTAACCATTGCCACAACAGCCGTACCTGCTCGCGATGCTACCGGCTTTGGAATAATGAAGGTGAATGAGCAAAGATTAATAAATACATTTATAGAAAAGCCTCGTACCGAAGATTTACCGTATTGGTCTTCTCCCGTGAGTGAAGAAAATACTAAAGCAGGAAATGTTTTCTTAGCTAACATGGGTATATATATATTTAACAAAAGGACTTTACAAGAATTGTTTACAAATCATCCAAATGCAAATGATTTTGGAAAAGAAATAATCCCTGCAGCAATTCTTGGAGGCCGGCGTGTGGCAAGTTTTGAATTTAACGGCTATTGGACGGACATAGGAAATATTCGTTCCTTTTTTGAAGCCAACATAGAACTTACAGGCTCTTTGCCTCGCTTTAACTTGTTTGATGCACAACGCAGAATCTATACGCGCCCAAGGCTCTTACCACCCAGTAAACTGTTTGGCACTCAATTGAATGAAGCACTCATTGCGGATGGTTGCATTATACATGCAGAAACGATTGAGCAAAGTATTATCGGTATTCGCTCACGTATCGGAGTTGGAACGATGATGAAACAAACCTACATGATGGGTTCTGACTTTTATCAAACTATAGATCAATTAACAGATGATGTTTATCCTAAAGTGGGTGTAGGCGAGTATTGTAAAATCGACTATGCTATATTGGACAAAAATTGCCGCATCGGGAATAAGGTATGCATTCGCGGAGCAGAACATTTACCTTACGAGGATACTCCTGCTTATTCTATCGTTGACGGCGTTGTGATAGTCAAGAAGGGGGCATCTATTCCTGATGGCAGCAGGATAGGGGCCTGCTAAAATAAGTAAACCCTTTACCTTGTGGAGTAATAGAATTCAATGTAAAAATGATGACTTTATGAAATTAGACATACTTGCCTTCGGTGCACACCCTGATGATATTGAGTTAAGCTGCGGGGGGACAATCATAAAACATATCTCATTAGGATATGCTTGTGGAGCTGTAGATTTAACACGTGGAGAATTAGGTACACGCGGTACCCCTGAGCAGCGCCAAGCAGAGGCTGCCGCCGCTTCAAATATTATGGGATTATCTGTTCGGGAGAATTTAAAAATGCGTGATGGATTTTTCGTAAATGATGAAGCACATCAACTACAAGTAATTCGAGCCATCAGACAATATCAACCCGATGTGGTTTTATGTAATGCTGTTGATGACAGGCACCCCGATCATGCACGAGGCGCACAACTCGTGCAAGATGCCGCATTTTTATCAGGGCTTAAAATGATTGAAGTCAGGCACGAAGGAAAGTTGCTGCCTGCTTGGAGACCTCGTAAAGTATTACACTATATTCAGGACAAAGAATT
>JBDHXV010000034.1:0-29778 GCA_039810885.1 Chitinophagales bacterium
TAATAAAAAGTAACTTTAAAAAAAGCTTTGTTGAAATCTGCAATAAGCCTACTACCGGTGTAGCCAACCAACTTAATACCAACATAGCCGGAGCAACGACTACAGAAACTTTTTCGGGTATTTGTAATGCTATCGTTTTGGGCACCAACTCCCCGAGTACTAAGGATATGTATGTAATTACGCTAACAATTGTCAACAAGCCAAGATTATCCGCATATTTAGCTGTGATGGAAAAGGAGCGATAGAAATCAGCAATGGGTGCTGAAAGCTCTACCCCGCCATAAGCTGCCGCGATGAACCCGATGAGTGTAATAAAGAATTGTATAGCCGATAGTGTGCGTTGTGGTTGATTGGCAAGTTTCAAGGCGATTTTTGCAGAACGGTTGCCTTCATTCGCTTTTTTTGAAAGTCGAAACTTACGTGCGGTGATAATGGCAAACTCACTTAAGACAAAAAAGCCGTTAAGGATGATGAGTAATACAATGATGAAGATGATATACAATCAATAGAAAAATTTGACTGCAAAGGAAACAGAAAATAAGAATCTTTAGGTTGTGATTACTTCACATCGTTTAATCTTTCTTAGAGGATACGAGAGGAATCATATAACGTGCCGTTAACAGAAAGCCCGATTTATACATCTGATCTTTTGAATAATAATAATCAAAGCCAAAGCCCAACGTGCCTAATTCAACTCCATAATAGTAAGAGCGGAAAAACTTGTTGTTAAAATCTTGTCGTTCAAAATTATCTATGCCGATTTTCGTTTCGGCGTAATTATTTAGCACGGAGTGAAGACTTTGAACTCCCAGCCGTGCTCCAAGAATAAGTCGGAAATAACTCGGAAGTTTAAACGGCTGTGGAATAGCCATAAAGTCAAATCCTATACAAAGCGATGTTCTGGATGCTTTCCAATAGCATTGATAACGCTCATCTAAACTCCATGAATCCGCCCCATAAGAATATCCTACCCGACCTTGGGTGTGTTCAAGGTCAACAGCGAAAATGCCATAACGTAAAGCAAGCCCTCCCCCGCCAATGAATGTAGCGGCTCTGTTAACGCTGCCCATAGGTAAGCCAACCTTGCCATATACATTTAATATATTTTTTGCGTGTGTAACATAGTCTGTGATATAATTTCCTTCCGGGAGATAATAATGTGAGGTATAGGTGTTGCCATCTACGCCGTTGTATGTCGATGATTGCCACCCCCCTTCGTAATGTGTACTTCTCGTCCAGGTATCTCCCAACACTTTAGTAAGATTAGCACTAAGCTCTATTCCAAATGCGGGTTTAATAAACCAACCGGATAAGGTTAAAACAGCTCGCTGCTCGGGAGATAAATTTCCCGGTGTGCCCGGGTCTTCTGTAGTTACCGGCTTGGCATAGCCGGCAAAGACATCAACAAAGGCAGACACGCCGGGAATGGGAGTTATCTTAATGCCCGGCCTTAAGTTTCCTTGAAAAGCCCAATAACCTTTCACTCCATAACTTCCTATGCCTATGCCAAGAGAGGGAGTAAGTACCTCTCTTTTAAAAACCCTTTTTAATGGGGCAAGTTTTCTGAAATCATAACGATACCCGAAGTCAAAAAAATTTCCGTTATCTTTTAACTTCTCGGGATAGCCGTAAGGGGGCTCTGTATTTTGTAAATTCTTTCCGCGATAATAGCTAAAAGCAATGCCAAACGTCTGAATACTAAAGCCGGGCCAGTTCGCATTCTCCCAATACTCTATTGTTTTAAATGCACTCGGCATATACCCAAATTGAAAGCAATTGGAGCCTTGTCCAACTGCGTTGGCAAAGATGAAACAACCAATAAAAAGGGGTAGAAGTGACTTCATAAGCTAAGGTATAGGTAGAAATATAAATTGTGCGGGTAGTGCTTTAATGATTTTGCTTAGTAAAAATAGGTGTTAACTTAACGTTCACTACACAAGCTCCGAATAAATACTACGAAATGCGTAGTGCAATTTTTCATTGAAGCGAATGTATTTTATCTCTCTCAAATACGAACAGTAAAGGAAATTCAATCTACTTTTATCGCAATTGCGACATTAATATAAATAATTAACCGATTTACATGAATAACAAAAAAACAACTATACAATTACACGCTCACTTAGATGAAAAAAATATACCCGAAACTATTCGATGGGAGTCAGACGACCAACCCGTGCCTATAATGCAAGAGGCCAAGGCAATGATGCTTGCTCTATGGGACAAGCAATCTCGCAACGGGATGTCTATTGATTTATGGACCAAGGAGATGACGATTGAAGAAATGAATATTTTCATTTATCAATCATTATTGACAATGAGCGACACCTTTGAACGAGCAACACAAAACCATAAAGAAGCATCATCACTTCGGGATTTTGCGAGCAGCTTTTTAAAGTCTGTTCAGCAACAGAATAATTCTTAGCAAATGTTTCTGAGCATAAATTATACAGCAATACCGTTATGGTTATCGGCTCCTTTTATTTTATTATTGCTGTTGATCGCGATAGGACCTATTTTTTTAAAAGTTTTTTGGCATCAGTACTATAAACAAATTGCAATCGGATTAGGTCTTGTTTGCCTATTTTATTATCTATTTATTCTCGGAGATACCCAAAAGCCATTACACAGTTTTTTTGAATATTTTTCATTTGTATCGCTGCTTGGGTCATTGTATGTAACAACAGGCGGCATTTATATTCGTGCCGATGTAAAAGCAAGCCCCCTCGTCAATACGATGATGCTTATCCTTGGAGCATTGTTTTCCAACATCATCGGAACAACAGGGGCAAGTGTATTATTTATTCGTCCTTTTTTACGAATGAATCAACATAGATTCAAGCCATATCTCGTCGTTTTTTTTATTTTTTTAGTGAGTAATGTGGGCGGTGCCTTAACTCCGATTGGAGACCCTCCGCTATTTCTTGGTTTCCTGAAAGGTGTGCCGTTCTATTGGACTATCATACATATCCTTCCCGAATGGCTTTTCACGGTAGGGTCACTTTCCATAATATTTTATATTCTCGATTCACGGAATAACCTTGGAATGCATGAACATCAAGCATATACGAAGAAGATACGAATTGAAGGGGCTCAAAATATTTTTTGGCTTCTGCTCATTATTGCTTGTGTTTTCCTTGACCCATCTAAAATAGAGTGGCTTCCTACCCTTCAGGGAAATTCTATTGTACGCGAAGTATTGCAACTTAGTATTGCATATATCGCGTTCCGAACTTCAAATCGTGAAGCATTATATTTTAATCGCTTTAGCTTTGAACCTATTCTTGAGGTGGCTTATATTTTTTTCGGTATTTTCTTTACTATGATGCCTGCTCTTCAACTGTTGGAGAATTATGTTTCAACTCCCGGTAATCTATCAAATTTAAGCCCTACACTTTGCTATTGGACTACCGGTGCCTGCTCAAGCTTTTTGGATAATGCCCCAACGTATCTAACCATGCTTACTGCATCTCTTTCGTATTATGGCTTCTCGGTTAACGATGTCGGGCAGGTTCATGCTTTTGCAATGTCATCAGAGTACTATATCTACGTTCAGGCTATATCAACAGCAGCGGTTTTTTTTGGTGCTATGACGTATATAGGCAACGGCCCCAATTTTATGATACGCAGTATTGTAGAAGAATCTCATAAAGGCATACCCAACTTTATGGAGTACATATTCAAATATGCACTTGTTTATCTTTTGCCGGTATTAATTCTTGTTTGGATCTTGTTTATTATTTAATACTACGAAAGCAGCAAAGCGCTATTTTTGCGCCTCTCTTATAATAAAAACGTGGACAAACGTTCTTCGCATCAAAACCTGTCGTTAGCGGGTTTACTTATCACCCTCGGAATTGTATTCGGTGATATAGGTACCTCTCCATTATATGTTATGCAGGCCATAGTTGGTGAGCGAGAAATCAGCTCTCTTCTTATCTATGGTGGGTTGTCGTGCATTTTTTGGACATTGACTATTCAGACCAGTATTAAGTATGTCACCTTAGTATTGCGGGTAGATAATAATGGTGAAGGCGGCACCTTTTCTTTATATGCTTTGGTACGGAAACGAGGCAAGTGGTTGGTATTTCCTGCAATAATAGGCGGAGCATCATTACTTGCAGATTGTATCATTACCCCTGCCATTACGGTCTCATCTGCCATTGAAGGGTTAAGGAGCATGAATGATGGTATTAATACCGTGCCTATCATTTTAGCTGTAGTTGCCGGCATTTTCTTAATACAGATTATGGGGACAAGAAAGGTTGGTTCCTCATTTGGCCCGGTTATGTTTATATGGTTTAGTATGCTCGCTGTACTTGGTGGGAACCAGCTTTTAAAAAACCCCGCTATTCTGGAAGCGATCAATCCATGGTATGCTATAAAATTTCTTTCGCAATATCCAAAAGGATTTTGGTTACTCGGTGCCGTCTTTCTTTGTTCAACGGGAGCAGAGGCTTTGTACAATGATTTAGGCCACTGCGGCAGAAGTAATATTCGAGTAAGTTGGGCTTTCGTAAAAATTTGTTTGCTTTTAGAATACTTTGGTCAGGGTGCTTACTTAATGATGCACGAAGGTGTTCCCAAGCCGGATACCCCGATATTTTTCGCATTAATGCCAAGTTGGTTTGTAATCATAGGAATTATAATTGCTACCGCTGCATCTGTTATTGCCAGTCAATCTACCATATCCGGCTCTTTTACATTAATTAGTGAGGCCATGCGCCTAAATCTGTGGCCTAAGGTGCGCGTTATTTATCCTACTGAGGAAAAAGGTCAGGTATATGTTCCTTCTATCAATATTATACTATTCATTGGATGTACGGCTATGGTATTATTCTTTAAAGAGTCAAAGAATATGGAGGCTGCTTATGGCTTGTCTATCAATATTTCTATGATTACGACCTCAATTTTATACGGCACCTACTTATATGTTCGGCGAGGTTCCATGTTTCTTGTGCTTATATCTTCTGGTTTTTTTCTGATTGTAGATGTTATCTTCCTAATTGCTAACTTGGATAAGTTCCCTCATGGTGGTTATGCTACAATAATTCTTGCAACGGCATTGTTTACGGTTATGTTTATATGGTACAAGGCACGTAAGATTAAGAATCGCTATCTCGAGTTTGTAAACCTTAAAGATTATTTGCCGCAAATAAAGCAGTTAAGCGAAGACAGCTCTGTGCCTAAGTACGCTACGCATCTAATCTATATGACTAGTGCAGATTATGGCTCTCAGGTCGAATCCAAGATTATATATTCAATTTTCAATAAGCAGCCCAAACGAGCAGATATTTATTGGTTTGTACATGTTGATGTAGTGGACGAGCCATACACTTCAGAATACAATGTAAATATATTAATCCCCGGAGATGTTTATCGAATTGAGTTTCGCTTAGGATTCCGTGTGGCTCCACGCATCAACTTGTTCTTTAAAAAGGTTGTTGAAAACATGGTAGCCAATGGAGAAGTAGATATCGTGAGCCGTTATGATTCATTAAGCAAGCAAAATGTAGTGGGTGATTTTCGATTTGTTGTGATCGAAAAGTTTTTAAGTTATGAAAATGATCTTCCCTTTATTGAGAAGATTATTATGGATACTTATTTTATGCTCAAGAAAATCAGCTTATCCGAAGGGCGCGAATTTGGCTTAGACACCAGTTCGGTAACTATAGAAAAATTCCCTTTGATTCTAAAGCCTCACTCCGACTTTATCATTAAACGAGTCTATGATTAAATTATTCCTCTCTGATAAACTTGTTACTTTGCCTTGTAATCGGATCCAATGCTAAATAAAGAGCAGATACAAAATCTTCGGAGGAGCTATACATCTCGGCAATTAAATGAGTCGGATATTTTAGAAAACCCTATTGAACAATTCAGAGTGTGGTTTAAAGAAGCGGTTGAAGCGGAGGTGTGGGAGCCCAATGCAATGATATTAGCAACAGCTAACATTGATTTCAAACCTTCTGCACGTGTAGTGCTGTTGAAAGGGATCGAAACAGATGGTTTTATTTTTTATACCAATTACAACAGTCGCAAAGCAAAAGAATTAAGCTGGAATCCCTATGCTTGCTTAGTTTTTCTTTGGCATGAGGTAGAACGACAGGTTCGCATAGAAGGTCGTGTGGAAAAGGTAAGTCGTCAAGAAAGTATTGAATATTTTAATTCAAGGCCGGAAGAGAGTCGTATCGGGGCCTGGGCCTCTCCACAGAGCCAAGAGATAGAAAACAGAGTCGTTTTAGAAAAAAAGATTGAAGAACTTACTCAAGCCATGCGTGGCACTGCTATTGAATGCCCGGAGCACTGGGGGGGATATAAAGTAATACCCTATACGATTGAATTCTGGCAGGGGCGCGTCAATCGTTTGCATGACCGAATTGTTTATACGGCCGGCTCAAATGGAGTTTGGCATAAAAAAAGACTGGCCCCATAGGAGTCAGTCTTTTTCGAAGTATATCATAATTAGAAAATTACTCTTTAGCTTTTTTCTTAGCTGCTGTTTTCTTAGCTGCAGTTTTCTTAGCCGGGGCCGTTTTTGTTGTAGTTGCCGAAGTGGCCTTTGTTACACTGTGTGGTCTGCTTTTTCCGAAAGAGCCTTTGAAGCGTTTTCCTTTTGCGGTGCGTTTATCTCCTCTTCCCATAGATGTTGTTTGTTTTTTTAAATGATGGTTTGATCAATAATAAATATGAATGGCAAAGATGAACGATTGTTTTTAATAGCCGTAAATTTTTTTTGACATCAGTACGTGTGTAAAAAAAAGAGCGGCGGCACCTTCGGTGCCGCCGCTCCATCATCAAATGAAATAAATCTTATTTCAACTTAGATGAAAATTCTTTACCGGCTTTGAATTTTACTACTTTCTTAGCGGGTATTTTAATTTCCTTGCCGGTTTGAGGATTGCGACCTATGCGTGCTGAACGCTTAGATACACTGTAAGTACCGAAACCTACTAAGGTTACTTTGTCGCCTTTCTTTAAGGCACCCATAGTAGATGTGATGAATGAATCTAAAGCAGCACCTGCTTGAACTTTAGAAATCGCTGCATCTTTTGAAATCTTGTCGATTAATTGTCCTTTGTTCATGATGTTGTGTTTTTAATTGGTTAATAATTTTTTATGTACAACAAAAGTATAGGCGTAGTGCGGATTTCACAAAGTTTTAAAAAATATTTTTTCTGAAAGTCCCACCCCGTGTGGATAACACTGTTTCAATGTGGATAATTCTTGCTGTAGGCGCAGTTTTCAGCAAACCGAAATTATTTGAAATCAGATGCTTTAAAACTGCTCACGCTTATTTTTTTTTATTATATGAAATTCCTATTGTAATCGTTACTAAGATGATGACACAGCAAGTTGCGCATTAAGGTGTACTTTTAAATAACGATATGAGATTCTCTAAGATCATTTTAATTCTCTTGTTAAATTTTAGCCTTTTATGTAGTGGATGCATCTTTAAAAGAAAGACAAATTGCCCGGCATATATGAAGGGCTCTGTAACCGGAACAAGTGGCAGTAAGGGGAAGAAGCAAGAATTATTTCCCAAAAAGATGCGCCACAAGTAGTACTCTCTTCGAAGTTTATACGAAGTACAAACCTTGTCTATTTCATTATAATACATTTTATCAAATGTTTATATCCAACGCGTTCATTTTACTCAAGTCAGCTTACCCATATTTACTTTTGTACCTCATAAATCCATTATATGACTAAGAAAATATTTATTGCTGCAATTTTTACTACTCTACTGTTTCTACAAGGGTGGGCACAAGACTCCCGTAAATTCAATATCGGATTTCAATTTACTCCGGAGTTGACATGGCTTAAGCCCAAGTCACAAATACTGGAAGGGCGTGGAAGCAATATTGGCTTTAGCTTTGGGCCGGTCTTCGATTATAACTTCGGAGATAACTATGCCTTCTCTACCGGAATCACCATTAACCGATCTAATGGGGGGCTAACCTATAAAGACACTACCCGATTCAATACTCAGTCTGATATATTATATGACAAAGGTTCAATTGTTGAGTACAAGTTGCAATATGTTGAAATACCTCTTGCGATAAAATTGAAAACAAATGAAATAGGCTACATGACTTATTTCGGTTGTTTTGGAATCGTTCCGGCAGTAAATATTTCTGCTAAAGGGACATTTGAAAATTCATCAACACCGAACAATAAATTCACCCCAGAGTCTATAAAGAAGGATGTAACACTTCCTAATGTTTCCATGTTAATTAGTGCAGGTGCTGAATATGGCTTATCTACTAATACATCCGCTTTTGTATCTGTTAATTTTTACAACGGTTTAATTGACGTTACGAGGAATCCTAAGGGATTTAAGTCAAAGGCAATCATGAATCGAGTTGGGCTGACTGTCGGGATTCTCTTTTAAATTATTGATAAGGATTACTTTTAAACCCGTCGCAACAAACACGACGGGTTTTTTATTTTGTGAAAATCACACTCGCTCAACAGAATTACATCATAGGTGATATCGAGTATAATACTCGAAAAATCATTGCTTCAATTAATGGTGCAAAAGAATCAGGAAGTGTTCTTGTCGTTTTTCCAGAATTAGCAGTATGCGGATATTCGCCCTTAGATTTATTGGAGTACAATGATTTTATCGGGCAATGCACAAAGGCTATACACCGCATCAAAGAGCATACAAAGGATATCGGTGTAATTGTTGGTGCCCCATTTCTAAGTATTGATAATCCGATAAAGAGACTGTTCAACTCGGCTTACTATCTCTATCAAGGTGAGGTAAAACAAGTTATACATAAAACTCTGTTACCTGCTTATGATGTGTTTAATGAGACAAGATATTTTGAACCATCTCAAGGGCAAGAGATCATCATACATCAAGGCAAACGTATCGCTTTAACTATTTGTGAAGATATATGGCAAAATCATCACCATTCGGAATGCACACATTACCCGATGGATATATTGATAAGCCAGCAACCGGAATTAATCATCAATATCTCCGCCTCGCCGTTTGATTATACCCAAGCAGCGAAACGGCATAATCTACTTCTTGATTTATGTAAGAAATATCATCTGCCTATACTGTACTGTAATACTGTAGGAGGGCACACAGATCTCATATTTGATGGGGGCTCATTAATCTATCACCCGTCCGGAAAATTAGTTGCTCAACTACCCTACTTCCAAGAAGCCATTTATTCCATAGACACGGATAATCTCACTCCTTTATACGACAAGAAAGAAGTTTCTAAAACTGAACTTATACACGATTCATTGATATACGGCATTAGGGAATATTTCTCTAAATTAAATTTCAAAAAAGCAATTCTTGGCTTAAGCGGTGGCGTAGATTCTGCTCTGGTTCTTGCCTTAGCTTGTAAAGCTTTGGGCAATGAAAATGTAAAAGCTATTCTCTTGCCATCTGCGTTTTCAACTGAACATTCCGTCAACGACTCTTTAGATCTTTGCAACCGATTAGATGTATCGTATCATATTCTTCCAATTCACGACACTTTTCAATCGGCGTTAACATCACTTCAACCGTTCTTTAATAACATTCCGTTTAATGTTGCGGAAGAAAATATGCAAGCACGCATCAGAAGTCTGTTTCTAATGGCCTTAAGCAACAAGCACGGTGCTATTTTATTAAACACTTCCAACAAAAGCGAATCTGCCGTTGGATACGGAACACTTTATGGTGATATGTGTGGCGGATTAAGTGTTCTGGGTGATTTATATAAAACAGAAGTTTATGAGTGCTGTGCCTTTATCAACCGAAAAAAAGAAATTATTCCGCAAAATATTTTAACGAAAGAACCCTCTGCCGAACTTCGTCCAAATCAAAAAGATAGTGACTCTCTGCCTCCTTACCATGTTCTGGATAAAATCTTATTCCTTTATATAGAGCAATTACAAGGAATTGAAGAAATTGTATCTCAGGGCTTTGATTCTTCTATTGTTAAGCGTGTGATCCAATTGGTAAATAACAATGAACACAAGCGTTTCCAAGCACCGCCTTCATTAAGAATCTCTCCTAAGGCTCTTGGTAGCGGGCGAAGAGTACCTATTGTTGCAAAATATGATTTTTAGTTAATCTCTTAACTTACTCATTAAGCGAAATAACCGTATTTATTAGCAGTTGGCAATATCAATGCAAAACATAAATTTGTATCCCTTTTCCCTTGAGTAAGAACTTTTACCTTATAATATTCAGCTTTTTTTTGATTTCTCCTTTTGCATTGATTGCACAAGCACCGGAGCAAGATTGTGCTAACGCCATTCAGGTTTGTAGCACCTCATTTACACAACCTACCTCAAGTACCGGGTTTGGCACCGTTCAGGAATTAGTGTTTCCTATTAACACTTCGTGTCTTGCCGCAGGGGAGGAAAACAGCACGTGGTACACCTTTAATGTAAGTACTGGTGGCACACTTGAATTTACACTCTCCCCGGCTGCTTATACTGATGATTATGACTGGGCAATTTTTAATATTACTAATGTAGGCTGTCCCGGTATTATGAACGGCACCGCTCACGAGCTAGCATGTAATTATTCCGTTTTCCCCGGTGTAACCGGAATGAATGCAACGGGCACCCTTACAAATGCAGGTCCCTTAGACCCCAACACCGGGGCTCCGATTAATCTGATACCCGGAAATACGTATGCCCTTTTGATTAATAACAGCAGCGGCTCAACGGGAGGGTACCAACTCGACTTTAGCGGCACAGCGAGTCTATTAGATAACAAAGCCCCCACTGCCGACTCTATACTACACCGCAATTGCGATCAGCAAGACACTTTATATGTTGTAATGTCTGAAGGGATTCTTTGTAATTCAATTGCACCCGATGGCTCAGACTTTATCTTCACAGGGCCGTCAGGCGGCTCTGTCTATGCGGCTTTCGGAGTGGGATGTGGAAGTACGACATCAACTCACCGGATAGGCGTGATCTTAAATAGCCCTATTGTAACAAACGGACAGTACACATTGACGATAAAAACAGGCATTGATGGCAATACGCTTTCTGACATCTGTGGAAATACCGTACAGGACAACTATAAGTTGACCTATATGGTAACAAACATTCCAACAGTTAATCTCGGTAACGATACAGCCTTATGTGATGGAGAGACCATTACCTTTGATGTTACCAGCCCGAATGCCACCTATTATTGGTCTAATGGCTCACAAGCACCTATTGTTTCCATAGATGATTATCCGGTATTACTTTGGGTATATGTTGATAAAGACGGCTGCCACGCAAAGGATAGCATCAAAATAGAATCGGCATGTTCCGTATTTGTGCCAAATGCCTTTTCTCCAAACGGTGATGGCTATAATGACGTATTTGGAGTGATTTCCACACAATTAAACTCCTATGAGCTATTTATCTATGATCGATGGGGAACTCGTGTGTTTTACGCCTACAATATCAAAGACGTTTGGGATGGCACAGACGGATGGGGCGTTCCTTATCCAATGGGTGTTTATGTCTATTACATCAAAGGCACATTCAGAAATGGCGAAATATTCAGTAAAACGGGCAGTGTTTCATTGCTGCGGTAATTTCTTAAATTTAAACTCATTAATTGAAGTCTATGAATAGCATCAGAGTCATTGCAATTTGGATTGCCATCCTTATCATCACCATACTCAAAGCAAAAGCGCAGTTAGTGATAAATGAATATTCGTGTGGTAATATAAATACGGTAACTGATAACTACGGCAAGCGAGAAGATTGGATAGAGTTGTATAATACATCAGGCAATACTATTGACTTGACCGGATTTTGCATGTCGGACAAAAAAAATAATCCCACAAAATGGCACTTCACTACCGGAACTGTTGCGCCAAATGGCTTCGTGCGCGTGTGGGCAAGCGGTAGAAACATTATTGTCGGTAATAATTATCATACCAATTTCAAACTACATCAAACAGAAAACGAAAAAATAATCGTAGCTACATCTGCCGGTGTAATTATTGACAGTTTGACAATAAGAAGGCATCAACAAAACCACTCGTGGGGCCGCACTACTGATGGCGCTGCAACATGGAGTATTTTCACAAATCCAACTGTTAATGCATCTAACAACACAGCAACTCCTTACGCACGCTATGCTAATCAACCCACCTTCAGCCAAAATGCCGGATATTATACCAATAGTGTAAGTGTTTCCATTTCAACAAACGAATCAAACGCAACCATATATTATACAACCACAGGATTTGTACCTACAACTTCATCTAGTGTTTACAACAGTGCTCTTACCGTAAATATTACAACGGTTCTTAAGGCAATGGTTGTCGTTTCAGACCCTGCTGTATTACCAAGTTTTTACAACTTCTCTACATTCTTTATAAATGAAGGTCCCTTTACCTTACCCGTTATTTCTATTAGCGGAGATCAAACGCAGACCCTGTTAGAAGGCAATAGCAGCCTAAATCCTGTTACATCATTAGAATATTTTGATACCGACCAACAACGCAAGTTTATAACCGTAGGTAGATCCGATAAGCACGGTAATGATTCGTGGGCACATCCTCAGCGAGGCATTGATTTTGTGGCTTGGGATCAGTACGGGTACAATCACTATATGAAGTATAAAATATTTCCGCGCAGCAATCGCCAAAAGTTTCAACGAGTAATCTTTAAAGCCGGCGCATCCGATGGATATCCCGGTAATGGATGGCTTCCAAGTTGTCACTTACGAGATGCCTTTGTACAAGACTATGCACAGAAAATCGGATTGGATTTTGATTGTAGAACGCTAAAGCATAATATCCTTTTTGTAAATGGTCATTATTGGGGCTTATATGAAACACGCGAAAAGATGGATGACAAAGATTATACAGATTACTATTATCATCAAGATGGTGATCATATAGATTTGTTAAAGTACTGGGGTGGCTTGCAAATTGATTATGGCAGCGATACCGGATGGGTGAATCTTTATAATTATATTATGGCTAATTCTATGACTAATCCTGTGGCATACAACAGTGTTAAACAACGCTTGGATCTGAGCAGTGTGATAGACTATTGTATATACAATACTTATGTTGTAAACACCGATTGGATTAATTGGAACACGATGTGGTGGCGGGGCAGAGATGTTAATGGAGATAAACGCAAATGGCGCTACTCTGCATGGGATATGGACAATGTGTTAGGGCTTGGACAAAATTATAGCGGATGGCCAACTACGGGGCCTACGGCAAACCCCTGCGACTTACAGGCTAACTGGCCCAATGCAGGACCCAGTATGGGTCATTTAAACGTTCTTACTCGCCTGCTGCAAAACGCCGAGTTCAAAGAAATGTATATTAACCGCTATGCCGATTTAACGAACGGTTATCTGAATTGCGATTCCACCTTAGCACATTTAGATTGGTTTATCAGTTTTATGACCCCAGAGATGCCTAAACATATTCAACGCTGGGGCGGCTCTATAGCTACGTGGAACAACAATCTTCAGAGCATGAAGAACTTTATCAATGCGCGCTGCTCCTATATTGCAGGTAGTATTGTAGATTGTTATCAGGTTACCGGCCCTTATCAACTCACCGTTAAAGTTAGCCCTGCCGGAAGCGGAACAGTTACAATTGGAACATTTACACCACAAGTATATCCCTACACCGGCACGTACTTTGGTTCTATTAATATGAAATTGCAAGCAGTACCAAAGACTGATTATGTCTTTGGTTATTGGATACCTAATAACAACGCCGTTACACCATCATTCCTATCCGATACCATTAAGATGAATTTGAGTACTCCAGACACAATAACAGCACAATTCAAATACTGGCCATCGGTTATTAACAGCATTACCGAGTTACCTGAGTTCACGACCAGCATATTCCCTACTCTTACGAACAACAATTTAATTATTGACTACAAGGACAATAACATTAATCATAAAGTATCTTGTAAAATATACTCGATCACGGGTATGCAAGTAGCCGACTTAAGTGCATCATTTGGTAACGCTGAAGAAAGCCGTACACTATTGAATCTTACTGAACTTAATCTAGCACAAGGCATGTACTTTGTAGAGTTGAGTAATGGAGAAAAGAAAGAAACAACGAAGATCGTTTATCAGAAAGAGTGATGACGAAGCATTTCGCTATTTGGGAAAAGGGTGTTTGCGTTTGTCGGCAATACTATTAAGCCAGTTGCTTAACTATATGATACGTAGGGTTAGGGCTACTCATGGTGTAAAAGTGTAAGCAATTAAAACCCGCCTTAATTAATTCTTTACTTTGATGAATACTCCATTCCATACCTATGCGGGCTGCATCATCATCCGATTTACACTTTTCAAATTCATTTGCTAACTCTTCTGGGAAACTTACATAAAACACGCGCGGCATATTATGAACCTGTCGCAAGGTGGTTATCGGTTTAATGCCCGGTATAATGGGTACCGTAATGCCTATCTCGCGGCAAGATTTAACAAAGTCGAAAAATTTATTATTATCGAAAAATAGTTGTGTAACAATATAGTGTGCCCCCGCATCAACTTTAGCCTTTAAGTATTTTAAATCGGTATTCATATTCAACGCTTCATAATGCTTCTCGGGATAACCGCCCACTCCTATGCAAAAATCTGTGTGTGTGGCATTTTTCAGGTCTTCTTCCAAATAGATCCCCTTGTTTATATTCACAACTTGTTTTACCATATCTACCGCATACGAGTGACCAAACTTCTCGGCTGTAAACACTTCTTCACTTTTCATTTTATCACCCCGTATCAATAACACATTTTCAATACCAAGAAAGTTAAGTTCAATCAATAAGTCTTCCGTCTCGTCTATAGTGAATCCGCCACAAATCAAGTGCGGCACGGCATCTACTTTATATTTTGTTTGAATAGCTGCACATATCCCTGCGGTGCCCGGTCTTTTACTAATCATTTTCTTCTGAAATAGCCCATCTGCCGTTTTCTTATAAATAAAATCTGAACGATGATAGGTTACATTAATAAACGGTGGGTTAAACTCCATCAGCGGATCCAGGCAATTGTATATAGCTTGGATACCCTTACCTTTCAATGGAGGTAAGATTTCAAATGAGAAAATGCTTTTGTCTTTGTTGGCTAAGTGCTCGATTACTTTCATCAGTTCTGCCTATTGAGCGGCAAAAATATATAAGAAAGAAGTAACTCTTTTCTATCAGGTAATTAGTTCAATTTGAAAGGCGCTATTAATGGAAATTCAGGAATCTCAACTTTAAAAATCTTACCATCGATCAATCGTTCCATAGTATAGTGACCACGCATCTTTCCCAATTCTGTTCGTAAGTGTGAACCGCTAACATATTGATGCGACTCATTAGGTTCAAGTACAGGTTGTTGACCTACCACGCCTTCTCCTTCTACTTCGCGTACTACTCCGTTCGAATCGAACACGACCCAATAACGGCGCAGTAGCTTAATGGTATATTCGCTTTCATTAGAAATAGCTATGCGATAAGCAAACATAAATTCATGATTAAGGGGCTGGGAATAGTCGGGTTGATAGAATGTCTCGACTGAAATCTTAACTCCGTTGGTTATTTTAGTTAACATAGAAGACATATTAACGAAGGTATTAAATATGTCAGATGTTCAAAGCATCCGTCTTTGTTTTTTTATTGCTTTTCTATGAAAGAGTTTACAATTTGCTCGAGTCTTACTTGAGACTGCTCTATGCGATCGTTAACTAATACAATATCAAACTTGTCTTCCATCTCAAGTTCTGTCTTTACCTTTTCCAAGCGCATTTGTATCTTTTCTTCACTCTCCGTTCCTCTGTTTCTTAGCCGTTGTTCAAGAATTTCGAGAGATGGTGCCTTTATGAACAGTGTCAATGCCTCTTCTCCAAAAATACCTTTTAGGTGGTAGGCTCCTTTTACATCCACATCAAACAGGACAATATGCTTTTTATTCCAAATTCTTTGTAGTTCTGTTTTTAATGTCCCATAGAAATTACCCTTATAAACTTCTTCATACTCAACAAAAGCTCCTTCGGCAACACGTTTTTTAAATTCGTCAACGCTTATGAAATAATAGTCGCGGCCATTTTCTTCATTTTGTCGAGGCGCACGTGTACATGCAGAAACCGAAAACTCAAGTTGCGGAAAGCGCGAGAGCAGGTATTGAACAAGCGTTGTCTTTCCCGATCCTGAAGGCGCAGTAATAATAATAACTTTATGATGCATGTCGCAACACAATGATAAGCAATCAGACTAATATGTGATGACCATATTTACAATGGATTGGTGCGGTGTGTTAATGCTTTGTATTTTATTGCCCAGCACCCCATTTTGCACACGAACCGTATAGGATAACGAGTCCAGTTTGTAGAACATGGCGCTACCCGTTGAATCTGTTAATTTATAAAGAATAAGGTTATTGTTATCCACAGCATCTTCAAGTGTATAATATAGAAACACCACGGAGTTTCTCAAGATAGTGTCATGCACTACTCCGGCAGTATCTAATATAGCATGGCGTACCCCTACACGGAGTGTTGCCGAATTATCTGCTTTAACAGATTCTCCTGACATATCCTCTTTTTGGCATGAAATAAAGGAACTGACTGCAAATAATAGAATTAAGAACCTATTCATAAATTGAAAACGATAGTTACTTCGATTGCTTCAGAAGAAGGCTTTTAAAGCCTACCCGCTCTTCTACAATGCTGTTGACCTCATTCACCGATATGCGTTCTTGCTTCATGCTATCGCGCTCGCGAATGGTTACGGTGTTAGCCTTTAATGTTTCATGGTCTATCGTAATACAATACGGTGTTCCTATAGAATCTTGTCTGCGGTAACGGCGGCCAATAGAGTCTTTATCATCATAATGACAATAGAACGAATATTTTAAGTCATTCAAAATTTCGAAAGCCTTCTCGGGTAGGCCATCCTTTTTGATAAGTGGTAGCACGGCCACTTTAACTGGAGCCAATGCCGGAGGAAATTTCATTACAACTCGCTCGCTGCCATCTTCAAGCTTTTCATTTTGATATGCATAACTCATAATAGCCAGTACCATACGATCTAATCCAATAGATGTCTCAATCACATACGGGGTATAGCTTTCATTGAGATCCGTATCAAAGAATGATTGCTTTTTACCCGAATGTTTTTCATGTTGTGATAAGTCAAAATCGCTACGGCTATGAATTCCTTCCAATTCCTTAAATCCAAACGGAAACTTAAATTCTATATCGCAGGCTGCTTTTGCGTAGTGTGCTAATTTCAAATGGTCATGAAATCGATAGTGTGATTCTGGTAGGTTCAGCGCCCTATGCCATTGCATACGTTTTTCTTTCCAATAGGCATACCACGTATCTTCTGAGCCCGGCCGAATAAAAAACTGCATCTCCATCTGCTCAAACTCTCGCATGCGAAAGATGAACTGACGTGCAACAATTTCATTGCGAAATGCTTTGCCTACTTGTGCTATACCAAAAGGCACTTTCATTCGTGAAGTTTTCTGCACGTTAAGAAAGTTTACAAAAATACCTTGTGCTGTTTCGGGACGCAGGTAGATAGTATTCGCCTCGTCACTAACAGAGCCTATCTGCGTATTAAACATGAGATTAAACTGACGCACATCCGTCCAGTTGCGCGTACCGCTGATTGGACAAACAATATCGAGGTCAAGTATGATTTGTTTTACTTCTGCCAAATCATTCTCTTCCAATGCCTTTTTAAATCGCACATTATACTCGTCAATCTTCTTCTGATACTCCAGTGCTCGCGGGTTTGTGCTGCGGAACATTTGCTCATTAAAGTTTTCAAATCGCTTTGCTGCTTTCTCAACTTCTTTATCAATCTTGGCTTCAATCTTTGCAAGTGCTTCTTCTATTAGCACATCAGCACGATAGCGTTTTTTTGAGTCTTTATTATCAACTAAGGGATCATTGAACGCATCCACATGCCCGCTGGCTTTCCATGTAGTTGGGTGCATAAATATTGCAGCATCGATTCCTACAATGTTATCGTGCATTTGAACCATGCTCTTCCACCAATATTCTCTAATATTCTTTTTCAACTCGGAGCCATAAGGGCCGTAATCATAGACAGCACTTAACCCGTCGTAAATTTCAGATGATGGAAAAATGAAACCGTATTCCTTGGCGTGTGAAACGATATCCTTAAATAAATCTTGCGGCTGATTGCTCATAGGTTGGCAAAGGTAGTGGAAGAAGCATTTTCTTGTTGGTTGCATATTCCATGTTCCAAACTCTTTGTTCGTGCTTATTTTCGTTTTATGTTAAAATGGACTACACGTATCGGGCTTAGCATTATAGCTCTCTTTTGTCTAATCCTGCTCGGATTATATTTTTATTCTCAAACACTTAAACCACAGTATAACGGCACTATAACTTTAAAGGGGTTAACCCATCCGGTAACCGTATATTTTGACAATTATGCCATTCCTCATATATACGCTCAAGATGAGCCTGATGCCTATTATGCATTGGGGTACGTGCACGCACAAGAGCGATTATTTCAAATGGAGTTGCTTCGCCGTGTTTCTGCGGGTCGACTGAGCGACATTTTAGGTAAAGATTTTATAGATATTGATAAATTTTTTCGTGCAATAGGGTTAAAACAAAATGCTCTTGAATCTGCATCTGCATATTTAACTGATAGTACTCAAGGCTATTACAAGGCAGCAAACGCTTATATACATGGCATCAATGCCTATATGGATAATGGTAAAACTCCTGTAGAGTTTACACTTATTGGTATTCCAAAAGAGCATTTTAAGTTGAGTGATTTGTACCTCGTGAGCGGGTATATGAGTTTCAGCTTTGCTGTTGCATTCAAAACCGATCCTTTATGCGAAAAGATGCATCGGCTCGGCAGTCAATATTTACAAGATTTGGCCGCTCATTATATTCCGGGAAGCGAAAAAATCCCTACATCAAATCATGCGTTTACAAAAGCCTCCATTAACTCTGCTCTCTCAATTGCAGATATTTTGAGGATATTGCCTGTTGCTCCTTTTGTTGGCAGTAACTCATTTGTGGCGGCACCCTCTCGAACGGAAAGCGGAAAAGTACTTTTTGCAAACGATACTCACATTGCTTACTCGCAGCCCTCTGTTTGGTATGAAGCGCATCTGGAATATCCGGGGCAGTCTTTTTATGGAAATTTTTTAGCGGGATTTCCCTTTGCAGCCATCGGTCATAACAGGCAGATATCCTGGGGGCTTACGATGTTCGAAAATGATGATATTGATTTCTATAAAGAACAATTAAATCCAAATAACAATAAAGAATATAAATTCAAAGATGAATGGATACCATTCACAGCAGTACGTGAAACCATCAAAGTGAAAAAAAGTGATGAAATCGTTTTTGAAGTAAAATTCACTCGTCACGGGCCGGTGATGAATGAAGTGCTGAAAGATATTAGTGATATGGAACAGGAGCCGGTGAGTATGTTTTGGGTGCATACTAAGTTCCCGAGCACTTTGCTAAACATAACTTACGAGTTAGCGCATGCGCATGACATACAAGAAACAGAGCTTGCCGTATCTGCAATTATATCTCCGGGGTTAAATGTAATGTATGGCGATGCTGATGGGAATATTGCTTGGTGGGCTGCCGCGAAGTTGATGAAACGTCCATCACACGTTAACCCCGTTCTATTTCTTAATGGCAGTAGTGGGGAAGATGAGATTCTTGGTTATTATGATTTTAAAGAAAACCCCCATAATGTGAATCCCGTAAGCGGATTCATCTATTCTGCCAATAATCAACCTGATACGATGCAGGGCATTCTGTTTCCCGGATATTATGCCCCCGATGATAGAGCCAGACGCATTGTACAATTTGCAACGAAAGAAAAATTTTCTATTAATGATTTTATGGAGTGGCAGGACGATATTACTAATACGGTTCAAGCGGAGAATGCGAAGTTGCTCTGTAACATCATTCAAGGCCAAAACAGCTTAGGAACTGATCAA
Organism: Chitinophagales bacterium; assembly: GCA_039810885.1. Lineage (GTDB taxonomy): Bacteria > Bacteroidota > Bacteroidia > Chitinophagales > UBA10324 > BJGO01. Next base: position 19,967 of record JBDHXV010000034.1, read on the forward strand.
GTGACAGTCCAAGCCTTGCACATTATTCAAAACTGGAGTGGCTCTCACGAAGTGGATGATGTGGCCCCTACGATTTATTATAAGTGGTTGTATCACGTCCTATGCCTGGCAATGCAGGACGAGTTAGGTGAAGATGCTTTCAATACTTTTCTTCAAACACCTCTTATGAAAAATTCGATTCATAAATTATTATCCAATGAAAATGCTGTTTGGTGGGATGATGTTCACAGCGGAGGGAAGAAACTTCGGGCACTCTTGTGCACTCAGGCATTCAACACAACGCTTAAAGAGTTAAAACAGCAATTTGGAAGTAATGTAAGTGATTGGCAATGGGGGCGTGCGCATACTTTAGTACACGTTAATGCTTTAGGAAAGAAAAAGCCGCTCAATTATTTTTTTAATGTGGGCCCTATGCCGGCACCGGGCGGAATGGAAACGCTGAACAGCAGCGGCTTTGTACTCAATTCTACCGGGAAGTATCCTGCAACCTACGGCCCTGCATTGCGCATTTTGTTAGATTTTAATGATATTGAAAACTCTTTGAGTATTAATCCTACAGGGCAAAGCGGTGTATTTTCTTCACCACATTATGACGATCAGGCTTTACTTTATATTAACTGTAAATACCGTAAGCAAATGATGAATAAAGAAGAGATTGAGCAGACGTGTAAAAACAAATTAGTGTTGACTCCATAATCCGATACGCTTCATGAGATTGCGTTACTCTTTATTTTGAACATATTGAACTTGTTCCCGAGTTAGTAAACGGAGTCCTTTATATCTCATAATAATTTGAGCAACCGTTAGCACATCACGTTCGCAATACGAAACAATTCGCTGCAAATTATTTTCATTCCAATAAACATGAGCTACCTCACTTCCGTCAATATCATTTTTAGGAGATTCTATATTAAGAATACGAGAGAGGAGGCGTAAAGAGGTGAAGTGCTTATAGTCTCCAAACCTCCAGAGAAGCATCGTATCAATATGATTTATTTCATAAGGCTTTCTTCCACTGATATCGAGTAATGCGGGTAATTTTAATTGATGAATAATTATTCGCCGACAGAGATACGGCACGTCAAACTCTCTGACATTATGCCCAGCAAAAAAGTATTTACTCGAATCTTTGTAATATTTGTTAAGTAGAGCGGCGAAGTCACGAAGCAATTCTTTTTCATCATGCCCGTAAAAACTTTTTATACGAAATCTGTAATCGGGATTTCGTTTCTCTTTAAATAATATGCCGACGCTGATGCAAATTATTTTTCCAAACTCTGCGAAGATACCGGCGTGATTGAAATATTTTTCATCTTCAGTTTCTCCGACAACATGCAATCGCTCAGACTTTTTTAAATACAGGCTTCGCATTTCATCATCTAATTCGGTTATACTTGAAAAACAGGGTACCGTTTCAATATCTATATATAATAGGGACTCAGGTTTAATCGTGTCGAGCATAGATGTGGCTCTTTACAGGCAAGTTATAAGAAATAAGTGATCTGTGCAACATTTTGCAAAAAGCAGAAGAATACTTATTTTCTTACTTACACTAATTGATCAAGTGTTAACTAATACAGATACTGTTATCCTAATTGACTTCCGGCAAGCATATCATTTTCTATAAGGAAGTCGGGATGACTGGACTCGAACCAGCGGCCTCTTCGTCCCGAACGAAGCACGCTACCAACTGCGCTACATCCCGATATTTGAAACACAAAATTAATTGAACCAGAAAGATTCACAAACTACATATTTCGGCGGTACTGCCCCCCTACTTCAAATAAGGCATTCGCAATCTGCCCGATGGAACAATACTTCGCAACCTCCATCATTGTGTCGAACATATTTTTATTCTGTATTGCCGTTTGTTGCAATGATTTCAACAATGAAGTGCTTTGTTCATGATTTGCCCGGTTTAATTCCCGCAACATTGAAATTTGATATTCTTTTTCTTCTTTGGTTGCACGTATCACTTCTTTGGGCAAAATAGTGGGAGACCCTTTGCTGCTAAGAAATGTATTCACTCCGATAATGGGGTATTCTCCGGTGTGCTTTAAATGTTCGTAGTATAGGCTTTCTTCCTGAATTTTTCCCCGTTGGTACATTGTTTCCATAGCTCCCAGAACACCGCCGCGTTCTGTAATTCGATCAAATTCTATCAGCACGGCCTCCTCTACCAAATTTGTTAATTCATGGATAATAAATGACCCTTGTAAAGGGTTTTCATTTTTTGCCAACCCTAATTCGCGATTGATAATTAATTGTATAGCCATTGCTCTTCGCACGCTTTCTTCAGTAGGCGTAGTTATGGCTTCATCATAAGCATTGGTGTGCAACGAGTTGCAATTATCATAAATAGCATATAGTGCTTGCAGTGTAGTTCGTATATCATTAAAATCAATTTCCTGTGCATGCAAGCTTCGCCCACTGGTTTGAATATGGTACTTCAGCATCTGCGAACGCTCATTTGCCCCATACTTATGTTTCATGGCTTTGGCCCAGATGCGCCGTGCTACTCGTCCAATTACAGCATACTCCGGATCTATTCCGTTTGAAAAGAAGAAAGAAAGGTTAGGCGCAAAATCATCAATTTGCATGCCGCGGCTGAGATAATATTCTACATAAGTAAACCCATTCGCTAACGTAAAGGCCAATTGTGTTATAGGATTAGCCCCCGCTTCTGCAATATGATAGCCGCTTATCGAAACCGAATAAAAGTTTCTGACATTGTTTTTTATAAAATATTCTTGCACATCTCCCATCAGCCGTAAAGCGAACTCAGTTGAAAAGATACATGTGTTCTGTGCCTGATCTTCTTTTAGAATATCTGCCTGCACCGTACCGCGCACCGCGCTTAGCGTATGTACTTTTATTTTTTCGTAAACCTCTTTATCTAGAACTTGATCGCCGGTAACCCCAAGCAACATCAACCCAAGCCCATCATTTCCCTGTGGAAGCTCGCCTTGATACGAAGGTCGCTTAATAGCTTTCTTCTTATAGATTTCATCAATCTTCGCTTTCACCATATCTGTCAATCCGTGTTGTTGAATGTATAATTCACATTGTTGATCAATAGCAGCATTCATAAAGAATGCTGTAAGCATCGCAGCCGGGCCGTTGATGGTCATGCTTACCGAAGTCTTTGAATCAGCAAGATTAAATCCACTGTATAATTTTTTTGCATCATCAAGGCAACAGATACTGACTCCGCTGTTTCCTATTTTCCCATAAATGTCGGGGCGTTGATTGGGATCGTTTCCATATAAGGTTACCGAGTCGAAGGCCGTGGATAAGCGCTTTGCGGGCATACCGAGCGATACATAGTGAAAGCGTTTGTTTGTACGCTCAGGGCCTCCCTCGCCCGCAAACATTCGGGTAGGATCTTCTCCTTCGCGCTTAAATGGAAACACCCCTGCCGTGTAGGGAAATTCTCCGGGAAAATTTTCTTGTAATACCCAGCGAATAATCTCTCCCCAATTTTCATAGTCGGGTGTAGCTACCTTTGGAATGCGGGTTTTAGCAAGAGATACGGTATATGGAATTACTTTAATATCCTTATTGCGTACCTGATATATAAATTCATCTGCATGGTACCGAGCACATGTTTGTTTCCAATCTGCAAGTATTTTTTTGAGTGGACCAAATAATTTTATCTCCTGCTCCGCATACATTTGCTGCAGTTCTTTGCGGATACGGTCTTTGTCTGCTAATGAACTTTTATCCAGCTTGGAAATAGTGTAATGAATACTGAACAGCGAGGTAGCAATTTCTGCTTGTTCATTTACCCAAGTATCATAACGGCGGTTATTTTCTGATATCTCACTTAGATAACGTGTGCGGGCCGGTGGAATAATATATATCTTCTCACTCATCTCTGCTGTAATTGCAAAATGAGATACAAATCCGGCATTTGCTTTCTCATTTAGTGTTTGAATAACCGCTTTATAAAGCCGGTTCATGCCCGGGTCATTAAACTGCGAGGCAATAGTGCCAAAAACAGGCAAACTTTCGTCTGCCGCATTATACTGTTGATGATTTCGTTTGTATTGCTTTTTCACATCACGCAGAGCATCTATGGCTCCACGCTTATCAAACTTGTTGAGTGCTATGATGTCGGCAAAGTCCAGCATATCAATTTTTTCTAATTGTGAAGCAGCGCCGTATTCGGGTGTCATAACATAGAGGCTCGTATCACTGTGCTCAACTATTTCGGTATCGCTTTGTCCAATACCGGAAGTTTCTAAAATGATTAAATCAAACTGTGCAGCTTGTGCAATTTCAACAGCATCTTTTACATAGCGGCTTACCGCAAGGTTTGATTGTCGTGTTGCAAGAGAACGCATGTACACTCGTTCGTTATTTATGCTATTCATTCGAATGCGGTCTCCAAGTAAAGCCCCTCCGGTCTTACGTTTTGAGGGGTCAACGGATAGAATGGCAATTGTTTTGTCTTTAAAATCAAGCAAGAACCTGCGCACCAGCTCGTCAACCAAAGATGATTTTCCCGCACCACCTGTGCCTGTAATTCCCAGTACAGGGGTTTTCTTTGTTTTCTTATCTGTTGTATTTAAAAAAGGCTTAATAAAATTAAATTCCTCCTCATAATTCTCCGCACAGGATATTAATCCGGCAATAATGCGAGGATTCTTTTTCTTCAAGCCTTGTTGTAAGGTATCTCTGCTAATAGTAGCTGTTTGTTGATCTGCTTCGTTCCAATCTTCTTCTTTAATGGGTAAAAAAGTTGAGGGATGTCCGGTAGGAAAATCTGCTTTTTGCAACAGATCATTAACCATGCCCATGAGTCCCATAGCACGTCCGTCATCGGGGTGATAGAGGCGGGTAATTCCGTACTCTTGAAGCTCTTTAATCTCTTCCGGTAGAATGGTGCCACCACCTCCACCGAAAATCTTTATGTGTGAGCAGCCTTCCTTTTTGAGCAAATCGTACATGTATTTAAAGTACTCCGTGTGCCCACCCTGGTAGCTTGTCATGGCTATAGCTTGTACATCTTCTTGAATAGCGCAGTTGACAACTTCCTGAACACTGCGGTCGTGACCAAGGTGGATCACCTCGACACCGGAAGATTGTATGATACGGCGCATAATATTTATAGCAGCATCGTGCCCATCGAATAATGAAGCAGCCGTAACTATTCTAATCTTATTTTTCGGTTGATAAGGCAATGGTTCTTTCATATTTAGGCGTACTAATCGGTGAATTTAACTGGTAGCAAATCTCGCAATTCTAATGTGCTGCAAGTTATTAAACACCCCCTAAATCGCCCTTATGAAGATTTGCTGTTTCTATGAGTTAGGAAAACAAAGTGCAGCGTTTGCCACAGCTATTCCGGCTGCATAATTTTTATACTGTAAGTCTTATGTATATTATTTGTCAATGTAGTGGAGCGCAGCCAGGGATTTAGTATTTTGAGTTCTTTGTAATTGATTTGATGCGATGCAGCAAAATCGGCGAGTGATTCAATGTTGCTATTTATTGATATAGTTTTGTATTTATAGGGTTGATATAAATCAGTTTCATTAACAATAAAGCCATACTTAGCCGGATTAAGCACAATCTCTTTTAAAGCAAGAATTCTGAAAACATATCGTGATGTTTCATTATTCAACATCAGGTCGTAATAACTTGAAGATTTTTGTTTGAGTGATGTTTCAGATAATCCGGCTATTCCCATATTATAAGCTGCTGCTGCCATAGTCCAAGAGCCGAATTTGTCATAAGCCTGTTTTAGAAATTTACATGCCGCTGCAGTTGACTTTTCAAAATGATAACGCTCATCCACTTCACCATTTACTTCTAACCCATAAATCTTTGCTGTCTCTTCTATCAATTGCCAAACGCCAACAGCCTTAGATGGGGATACAACATTTCTGAAGCCGCTTTCAGCTGCCGCCAGATAAATAAAATCTTCGGGTACGCCATACTCTTTTAACACCGGCTCCAGCAAAGGTTTCAACTTGTTAAATTCTTTAATGATTAACAAGGTTTGTGATTGCCAATACGTATTAACCAGCAACTCACGATCTAACCGCTCACGCACATCCTGATCCTTCAAGGGAACCAACTCATTGCAGAAGTTAAGTTTCACAGGCAACACGATAGGATAGGTCTTTACGATTTCTGTGTTATCGATTCTCAATTTAGATACTTCGGGGCCATCTGCTTTTGCCTTATTATTCTGTATCTGCGACAGAACTATAAACCCAATAATTACAATGCAAGCAAGAGTTGTTATAATGAATATCTTCTTCATAATATGAAACTATGTTTTACAGTGTTAAATTTAGATGAAACTACCTTGTTTAAACGTTAATTTCTATGAGTGGTTCAAGTTCGCCTTTGAATATGTGTTACCATAGTAAATTTTAATTTCGTTTTTAAACGTGGTGCATTGGGATAAGTATCGTTAAGCATAGACAGTGCTTTGGTACATTTGTCGAAAAGCAATTCTTTCATGAAACATTCCATTCAAGAGCTAGAAAAAATAGCCACTCAGGTTCGTCGTGATATTGTGCGTATGGTACACGGTTGCCAAAGTGGCCACCCCGGCGGTTCTCTGGGGTGTGCTGATTTTGTAACGGCACTATATTTCGAAGTGCTGGATTACAAGTTGCCCTTTTCTATGGATGGAATCGGAGAAGATATTTTCTTTTTATCAAACGGGCACATTTCTCCGTTATGGTATAGTGTATTATCCCGTTCGGGATTCTTTGATATACATGAATTAAAAACTTTTAGAAAGATAGGAACACGCTTACAAGGGCATCCAACAACACACGAAGGATTGCCGGGAATACGTGTGGCCAGTGGTTCTTTAGGGCAAGGCTTGTCCGTAGCTTCGGGAGCCGCCTTTGCCAAGAGATTAAACAAGGATTCGAAAACTGTTTTTGTGCTAACAGGAGACGGAGAATTGCAAGAAGGACAAAACTGGGAAGCCTTGATGTTTGCTGCTCACCATAGATTAGACAATTTGCTTATCACCATAGACTATAACGGGCAACAAATTGACGGACCCACTACTAAGGTGATGAATTTAGAAAACTTGAAGGCTAAGCTGGTATCATTCGGCTTAGATGTGATTGAGATGAATGGGAATAATATGCAGGAAGTTGTTGATACACTATATATAGCCAAAAGTCGTTTAGGACAAGGAAAACCTGTCGTCATTTTAATGAAAACAATTATGGGATTCGGTGTGGACTTTATGATGACCGGCCATGAATGGCATGGCATAGCTCCTAATGATGACCAACTGAAAAAAGCCTTAGAACAATTACCTCTAACGTTAGCGGACTATTGATACATAAGAATTTCATACTTGTATATTTTAAGCGTATAGTAATTTTTACTTTCGTATGTATTATCACTAATACGGTTACTATTATTGCACAACCTTCCGGCTATAGCCCTAAAACACAACGCATTCTTATTATTCTTGATGCCTCAGGCAGTATGAATGCCAAATGGCAAAAGCAGTCTCGCTTTGAGATAGCCAAAAACATTTTAATTACACTTACTGATAGTATGTATCGCGTTAACAAGAATGTGGAATTCGGGTTGCGCATCTTAGGGCATCAGTATCATAAGGACTTAAATAACTGTACGGATAGTAAACTTGAGGTGCCGTTTGGCAAAAACAACTCCTTACAACTAAAATCAGCTCTGGATAAAGTTGTGCCTAAAGGACAGACCCCATTGGCATATAGCCTCTTGCAGGCTGCTTATGATTTTCCGAAGGACACCCTATCGGGGCATTCCATCATTATTATTACAGACGGAATTGAAACATGCAACGGTGATGCTTGCAATGCCGCTAAAATGCTAACCGAAAAAAGGATTTCAGTTAGACCTTACATCGTAGGTCTCGGGATTAGCGATACTATGTTACGTTTTTACAAATGCGTTGGAACAGTTGTAAACGCAAATGAAGAATCTGAATTAGGGAAGATCATTAATGCTGCTGTGAAACAAGCATTAAACAAAACAACAGTGCAACTGAATGTCTTAAACAGCTTGGGAGAGCCTCTTGAAACAAATATGGCTTTTACTTTCTATGATCACGCCACAGGAAAAGTTCGCTATCAATACATACAGCGTTTGGATCAAAGAAATAATCCGGACACTTTATATCTTGACCCTAAAGGCATCTATGACCTTGTTGTACATACCATACCCGAAGTGCGCAAACAGCAGATAGAACTAAGCGCCGGTAAGCATAATATTATCGCAGTGGATGCCCCTCAAGGAACCTTATCTTTATCTTTTGACGGAGTGCGTCTAAATACAATGAATGCTTTGCAATGTATTGTCCGCAAGGCTGGCAGTCCGCATATACTATACGTGCAAGATGTGGGCACTCAGGTGGATTATCTAATCGGACATTATGATCTTGAGTTATTGACCTTACCTCGCATCTATCTTTACGATATAACTATTGAACAAAGTAAAACTTTCTTACAGAAAGTTTCTGTACCGGGTATATTGCAACTTAACGTTACTGAGCCGGGAGTGGCTTCTTTGTTTATTAAACAAAATGAGAAGATGGAGTTGGTTTATGATTTTCACGCTGTCAGTTCAAATCAAAGTTTAGCAGTGCAGCCGGGAGTTTACCAATTAATGTATCGGCCGGACAAGGGAAAGAAAGCATCAAAAACAAAAAGTATTGCGGTAAAAATAGAAGCATCTAAGATTTCTAACATTTCATTGCGCTAATCACTTTTTAATTTCTATTGGTGTTTTTTTCGGCATAGTATTAATATCTTTAGCCTTAAACATACTCATCAACATGAAACAAATTATTTACACTCTCTTATTTATTCTACTCACCTTAAATGTTGTTGCTCAAACAACACTATTTACAGAAACATTTAACAACGGCGATTCTAACTGGGCACTTAATTCAGATGACTTAGGCGGATTGGACAGCCCCAATTCATGGGTAGTTAACAATGCTTATCTGGGAGGTACCGTAATGCTGCTCTTGACTATTCCCAACACATCTAACCAACCCAGTGCGATTACAGGATACCCGCAGAGTAATTACTTGCATATACTCAGCAGCCTTGCCTCAATGAATGGCATTTTTAATTCTTGCTTTTATGCCAGCGGCGGCTCTAGCTATTTTGCAAAAATGAATAACTCGATAAATACCTCAGGATACAATAACGTCACTTTAAAATTCTGGTGGCTTTGCGCCGGTGGGCCTCAATCTGTAGGAGAAGTTTATTATCGCACCTCATCAACAGGAAACTGGACTTTAATAACTAATCCTATTGCTTCATACAATAACACAACGATATGGACACAGCAAACAATCTCATTACCTGTATTTAATAACCAACCCTTTCTTCAATTTGCTTACCGCTTTCGCCATGATGCAACCGGAAATGACCCTGCATTTGCAGTAGATGAGATTACAGTAACAGGTACACCCGCTGGCACCCCTCCACCTGTTGCCAACTTTACTATTAATAATACAACCATCTGTGCCGGACAATGTGTGCAGTTAACTTCTACTTCTACCGGTCAAATAGATTCCTATCAATGGACTACACCTGGCGGAACCCCAACAACCTCTACAAATTCAAATGTAACGGTATGTTATAATTTACCGGGGACTTATAATGTATCGCTATCTGTTACTAATGCCGGCGGCACAGATACTAAGCTCATCAATAATGCTATTACGGTAAACCCTGCGCCAACGCTTACCGTTGTAAATGACACGGTGTGTAAAGGACAAACGGCTGTTCTAACCGCAAGTGGCGCTAATTCTTATATCTGGTCTCCTG